>JAAXHG010000171.1 GCA_012270995.1 Vicinamibacteraceae bacterium
AAGACCGGGGTGGACCAGCATCAGCGAGCACGGGTCCTCGGCCGCTTCGCGCCAAGGACCGCAGGCTCGGGGCGCGAAGAGGATCGCTACGACATCCTGTTTGCGACCGACGTTCTCTCCGAAGGCGTCAACCTCCAACAGGCCGGACGGATCGTGAACTACGACCTGCCGTGGAACCCGATGCGGGTCGTGCAGCGGCACGGGCGCATCGACCGCATCGGATCCTCCCACAGACGCATCGTCCTCGACTGCTTCTTCCCCGCCAGCAGGCTCGAAGAGCTGCTCGACCTCGAACAGCGCCTGCGCCGCAAGCTGGCCCTGGCGGACGCCGCGGTCGGCACGGGCGACGTGCTGCCCGGAGTCGACTCCGGCGTCGGCCAGGTCTTCAGCGACACGACGCGGCGCCAGATCATGGAGATCCACCGCGGGGACGCGTCCATCCTGGAACGCGGCGGGCAGCACCGGGCCCTCTCCGGCGAGGAGTATCGGCATCGCCTGCGGCAACAGGTGAAGCCGGACGCGGAACGCGCGGAGGTCCTCGGTCTCCCCTGGGCCTCCGGTTCCGGCTTCCGCAATCCCGGCGCGAAGCAATCCGGTCTTGTCTTCTGCATCCGCGTCGGCCAATGCCGGGCGCGCGCCGCGGCGGGTTCCACGAACGGTCCCACCGCTTCAGGCCGACGCCTCGACTGCGGAAGGGCCGACTGCGAGGTCTGCCGCCGCGATCCGTTCTTCCGCTTCGTGCCCACCTCTACGGACTGGCGGCCGCTCAGGGACGGCAAGGGCGCCCCGATCGTGGAGCGCGACACTCTCCAGGCGCTGATCGCCGCGGACCCGATTCGGGAAGACGTGGCTCGCGAACTCTCCGCCGCGGCCTACGACCGCGCATTCGACGCCTGGGACATCGCCCGACGCGACGTCTGGGGGGAGTGGATGCGTCTCGTCGACCCGGCGAACCTGCAACCGGACCTGCCGAAGGCGTTCCGCGACGCGGCGGAACTGCTCCACCGTCATGGCGCGGAGGCGCTCGGCACGGACGAACTCGAGAAGCTCATCCCTCGATTCCAGACCGTGCCCACGGCGCGGGTCCAGCGCGACGTGCGCGCCATTCTGAACGCGGACGACACGAACGAGGCGAAGGTCCGCCGCCTCCGGGACTTCGCGCTTCGAACCGGTCTGAAGCGACCGACGCGGGTCGAACCGCTGCCCGAAGTGGCCGAGGAAGAGGTCCATCTCGTCGCCTGGATGGCGGTAAGGGCCGGCGGCGCATAGCGCGGGTGGACGGCACGACGACGCTCGGCACGACGTTCTCCACACGGCGTTTGACCGGAGCCGGTAGGTCCAATAGTCTCGAAGGCGGACTCACCGCCATCCAATAGCTGGTCGGCTGCACCAAGGGCGCACCGCCGCGGAAACCGAACCGCCGTTCTTCGAGTGCGCCTCCGACGGGGAGCACCGGCCGAGAACCCGCGGGAGGCTGCTCGATGCGCAGATTGTCTTCGCGACGCCTGGCGGCCGGAGTCGTGCTGCTCCTGCTGCTGCCAGGCCTGGCTGCGGCCCAGAGAAGGGCGCGCGGGCCCGTGGAGGTGCCCGAGACGCCCGAGGGCTGGACCGTACCCCGCACCGTGGACGGCCACCCCGATCTGCGGGGAGTGTGGGTGGAGATCGGCGGCACCCGCGGCGGCGCCAGACTGTCCGACCTCGTCATCGACCCGCCCGAAGGCGGGATTCCGGCTCTGACCGAGCAGGCACAGGCGGACTGGGACGAACTCCAGCAATACCTGGAGGAACATCCGGCCGACACCTGGAAGGACCGTTCCCTGGGTGAACGCTGCGTGACCCTGGGGGTGCCCGTGCGCGCGAACTTCAACCAGTACTACAAGTTCGTCCAGAACAGGGACCATGTGGTCATCGTCATGGAGTGGTATCATGAGGCCCGCGTCATCCCTCTCGACGGTTCGCCCCACCCCGATCGCCGGATCGGGCTATGGCTCGGAGACTCGCGGGGCCGCTGGGAAGGCGATTCGCTGGTCGTCGAGACGGCGAACTACCTGCCCAAGGGGTACGCCGGCACCCACCAGCGAGGGACCCCGCAGACCTGGTTCCACTCCCTCAACTCGGAAGAGCTGGTGGTGACCGAGCGCTTCACCCGGGTCGGACCCGAGGTGATGCTGTACGAAGTGACGATCGACGATCCGCCGATCTGGGTCAGGCCATGGACGGTGAGGATGCCGATGGGCAAGCGGAACGAGCCGCTCTTCGAGTTCGCCTGCCATGAGGGCAACTACAACATGGCGAACATCCTGCGCGGCGCTCGGGTCAGCGAGCAGGAGGCCGCCGCGGCAGCCGCAGCGGACCCCGAATGAGAGGCGGGAAGGTGCAAATCCGAAGGTGGAGCGCAGGGTTTTCCGCCACGGTCGCTGCCGTCGTTGCCGCGATGGCGGCGGCGCCGGTCCAGGCGCAGGACTACCGGGCCCCGCGCACCAGTGACGGCGAACCGGATCTCAACGGCATCTGGCAGGCCCTGACGTCGGCGCACTGGGACATCGAGGCCCACGCCGCCCGCAGCGGCCCGATCGTCGAACTGGGCGCGCTCGGCGCCGTGCCGGGGGGCCTGGGCATCGTCGAAGGCGGCGAGATCCCCTACACCCCGGCGGCGAGGGCGAAGCAGCAGGAGAACCTCGCGCGGTGGTGGGAGCTGGACCCGGCGATCAAGTGCTTCATGCCCGGCATCCCCCGCGCCAACTACATGCCCTTCCCCTTCCAGATCATCCAGACCCCCGAGAACGTCATCTTCGCCTACGAGTTCGCCAGCGCCAGCCGGATCGTCTACATGAACCGGCCCGACTTCGACAGTCCCGGCGACAACTGGATGGGACACTCCCGCGGGCACTGGGAGGGAGAGGCCCTGGTGATCGATGTCTCCGCCCAGGTTCCCGACACCTGGCTCGACAGCTCCGGCAATCACCACAGCGGGGAGATCCACGTCCTCGAGCGCTACACGGCGACCGGACCGGACCATCTCCACTACGAGGCGACGATCACCGACCCCAAGACCTACACCCGCCCGTGGAAGGTGAGCTTTCCCCTCTATCGACGGATCGAGAAGAACATGCAGCTCCTCGACTTCAAGTGCGTGGTGTTCGCGGAAGAGCTGATGTACCGCCACCTGAGCAAGGGCGTCTGGAACGGCGAAGAACCCGAATGACCCGGAAGGAGGTCAACATGGTGCCCACCAAGGTCCTCATGGCCGCAGTCGCGTTCACCCTCGCCGTTGGCGCCGCGCCGGCAATGGGGCACCACGCCTTCGCGGCCGAGTTCGATGCCGACCGCCCGGTCAAGCTCACCGGGAAGGTGACCCGGATGGAGTGGATCAATCCGCATGCGTGGATCCACATGGAGGTCGTGAAGGAAGACGGCTCGACCGAGATCTGGATGGTCGAGAGCGGTAGTCCCCCGAGCCTGTTTCGGCGCGGCTTCACCAAGGACTCGCTGATGCCGGGCACCGAGATCGTCGTCGACGGCTTCCAGGCCAAGGACCGCTCGAACAAGTGCGCGGGACGCACGGTCACCTACACCAACGGGGAGAGGCTGTTCCTAGGATCTTCCGGCACCGGCGCGCCGAGAGACTCGGCCGACCCGTCGGAGCCACCGAACCGATGAGGGCTGGATACGCGGCACTGGCGGCAGTGGCGGCCGTCCTGGCAGCCCCCGCCGCCTTCGGCGAATCCGGCACGCCCGACGTCGAGTGGCCGCACCATGGCCGCGACCACGCCTTCAGCCGCTACTCGCCGCTAGCGGACATCGACGGCGACAACTTCTCCCAGCTCGAGGTGGCCTGGCGCTGGAAGTCCGCCGACCACCGCGTCAGGGAGGTGCCCGGCGCCTTCTCCGGCTCGGCGCTCATGATCGGCGGCCGGGTCTACATGATGACCACACTGTGGCAGCTTGCGGCACTCGATGCCGCCACCGGCGAAGAGATCTGGGTGTTCGACTCCGAAGCGTACGAGGCGCCCAGGGCCGCGTACTCGGGTCCCCGGGGGATCGAGTACTGGACGGACGGCGAGGAGGAGCGCATCCTGTTCGCCACTTCCGGCAAGCTGCTGATCTCGATCGACCTTGCGACCGGCCAACCCGATCCCGACTTCGGCGAGGAGGGCTTCGTCCACATGGCGCTCGACGACCTCGGACGCCCCGGGATCCGGCTGCGCGACATCAGCGCCGGCTCGCCCGGGATCGTCGTCGGCGACACGTACATCGTCGGCTCGCGCATCTTCGACGTGCCGTCGAAGAAGACGGGCATTCCGCCGGGTCACGTGCGGGCCTACGACGTGCGCACCGGCGAGCAGAAGTGGCGCTTCCACACGATTCCGCGGGAAGGCGACGACTTCACCGAGACCTGGGAGAACGACTCCTGGAAGTGGATGGGCAACACGAACGTGTGGGCACCGCTCACCGCCGACGAGGAGCTCGGCTACGTCTACTTCGCCACGTCGACACCGTCGAGCGACTACTACGGCGGCGACCGCCACGGCGACAACGTGTACGGCGAGAGCCTGGTATGCGCCGACGCGGAGACCGGCGAGCGCGTCTGGCACTTCCAGACTGTGCATCACGGCATCTGGGACTACGACAACGCCTCGGCCCCGAACCTGGTCGACGTGGTCGTCGAAGGCCGGCTGCGCAAGGCCGTGGCCATGGCGTCGAAGACCGCCTTCGTCTACGTCTTCGATCGGGTCACCGGCGAGCCGCTGTGGCCGATCGAGGAGCGGCCGGTTCCCCCGTCCACGGTGCCCGGCGAGAAGCTCTCGCCGACCCAGCCGTTTCCGACCAGGCCGCCGGCATTCGATCTGCAGGGCCTGACCGTCGACGATCTGGTCGACTTCACTCCGGAGCTGCGCCAGGAGGCGCTCGAGGTCATCGAGTCGTTTGTCACCGGACCGATCTTCACGCCCTCCATCGTCGCCGGCGAGGGAGGCAAGCTCGGCACGATCGTCTCGCCCGGCCCAGGGGGCGGGGCCAATCATCCCGGCGCTTCGTTCGATCCCCTGACCGGGATCGTCTACGTCCAGTCGACGACCCAGCTCGGCGCCTGGGGGCTGGCGAAGCCGGACCCCGCCCGCAGCGAGTTCCGCTACGTCAAGCAGTCGACGGGAGGAGCGGGAGGACTCAAGATCCCCCAGGGGCTGCCCCTGACGAAACCGCCCTACCGGCGCATCACGGCCGTCGATCTGAAGACCGGCGAGCACGCCTGGCAGGTGCCGCTGGGAGAAGGCCCGACGGATCACCCCGCGATCCGCCATCTCGACCTCGGCCCTCTGGGCAGCCGCCCTTCGAGCGGCACCCGCGAAGGCGGGCTTCTCGTCACCAGGACGCTCCTGATCACCCACTCGCCCAAGCGGGAGAGCTGGGACGCCCCGACGGCGACCGCCAGCTACCTCACCGCCTACGACAAGGCCACCGGCAAGGTGCTGGCCCAGGTCGAGACCGACACGGCGCTGCACGGCGTGCCCATCACCTACCGGCATCAGGGCCGCCAGTACATCGTCGTCCCGGCAGGTGGCAGGCCGGGCGGCAGGGCCGTGGGCAGGAACGCGAACGTCCAGGCGGCGACGGCGGAGCTGGTGGCCTTCGCCCTGCCGCGGGAGGACTGACGACCGCGCTCGGCGGGATGAGGAGGTCCACGAGATGATCAGGAAGGTCGCACGCTCCTTCTCCCGCCGGCCGGGCGCGCTCGTCCTCGGCCTCGCAGTCTGCGGTTGCGCCGCTCCCTCGAGCGAGGAGACCGGACCGTCATCGGGTCCGCCACGCCCGAACATCATCCTGATGATGAGCGACGACCAGGGCTGGGGCGACGTCGAGTACCCACAGCAGCTCGCTCCCGGCGACGTCTTTCCGGGCCACAGCGAGGTCAAGACGCCCGAGTTGCGCGAGATGGCGGCGGCCGGCCTCCAGTTTCACCGGATGTACTCGCACGGTTCGAACTGCAGTCCGACCCGGTCGTCCTTCGTCACCGGTCGCTCTCCGCGCCGCAACCACGTCGACATGGCCTACAACGACGGTCTCCGGAACCTGGAACTGACGATCGCCGAACTGGCCCAGACGCAGGGCTACATGACCGGACACTTCGGCAAGTGGCACCTCGGCAACCTGAACCGGACACCCGAACCCGACGCGGACGACCTCGCGCGCTGCGGCGGCCGCTGCTTCGGCCGGAGCGGAGGCGACTTCTACTCCGCGCCTTGGCACCACGGGTACGAGCGCGCCTGGGCGTCCCCGCAGGCGCTGCCGACCTTCGAGCCGATGCGCATCGACCCCGCGGGCCCCCTCCCGAGCGAAGGCAACCACATCGGGGCGCACTACTGGACCGGCCACGAGCAGCACATCGACATCGACTCCCCCACGCTCGCCGGCGACGCCTCCGCGATCCTGGTCCGGGAAACGATGCGGTTCATCGACGACGCCGTTGCCGCCGAGCGCCCCTTCTTCGCCGTCGTCTGGTTCCATCCGCCGCACAGCCCCCATCGCCTCGACCAGGCGACTCTCGACGAGTTCTACTCGTCCGAAGAGCAGGCGGAGATGAACGACTACGAGAAGGCCTACTACTCAGGCATCACGGCGATGGACAAGGAGATCGGCCGCCTGCGCGCCCACCTGCGCACCCTCGGCATCGAAGGCGACACGCTCGTGACCTTCACTTCCGACAACGGTCTTTCGGGGTCCGTGAGGCTCGACGACCGCGACGAGGCCAAGGCAGGTCTGCGCGGATTCAAGGGCTCCATCTGGGAGGGCGGGGTCCGGGTACCGGGCATCGTCGAGTGGCCGGGACGGATCGCTCCCGGCGAGACCTCCACGCCGATGATCACCAGCGACTACCTGCCGACGCTCCTGGACATCTGGGAAGTCGACCTGCCGGACGCGCGACCGCTCGACGGCGAGTCGATGTCCGGAGTGCTCTTCGGCGATCGCTCGGCGCCGCGCCTGGGCCGCCTCCGTTTCGACGACTGCGACGACCCCGTTCCTGAACGCGCCGCCGGCGAGCCCGAGGACTGCGACAGCGCCGGCCGGGGCCGCGGTGGCCGGGGCCTGATGAGGGTGGGCGGCGGGCGTTCCATCCTCGACGACCGCTACAAGCTGATCTCGGTGACCAGCGGCCGGGAGTGGGAACTCTTCGACCTGCTCGAAGACCCGCGAGAACAGACCCCGATCGCCACCAGCGCCGACGTCGACTCGAAGCCACCGGAGATCCAGGCGATCTTCGCCTCGCTGCTGGACGAGATCACGACCTGGTACGACGTGGACTCGGCGGCTAGCCGCGAGGGCGCCGACTACGACACGCGCATCGCCGCCGCCGATAGCGTCGACCTCCTCGGCGACGTCGGCGACGAGACCGTTCCCGGCGACCTGTCGGCCGCTCGTCGGACCTCAGCAGATCGTCCCGAACTGGTCGTCGAGCGCCAGTTCGCCACCCTCGGCGAGGACCTGGCGGTCGAGAGTGGCGGCGCCCCCGCCTCCTATGACGCCGGCAACCCGCCGCCCGGAGCGATCGTCCCAGCAGGCACGGTCGTCCACAGTTACCTGCTGCATTTCGCCCCTACCGCCGCGTCCGATCTCACCGGCGTCGAGATCGCGTTCGACGACCCCATCCTCGGTGTCGCCGCGAGTGCGGAGAGCCTCGCCGCCAGCGACTACCTCGCCTTCGCCAACCCCGACTTCGGCGCCACGGCCGATCGCGGCACCCTGGGCGACGAGACGGACGCCGGCGGCTGGGAGATCCTCGCCGGCGGAACGACGATCCTCATCGACCTGGCTGCGGGCGCCAGCGGCGTCGACCAGTTGCGAATCCTCACCGAAGCGGCCTTGCAGCGAGCGCAGTGAACAGGAACGTCCGCCGGCGCCGCACGATCTGGCGGCCTTGCCTTGCGCTGGCGCTGCTGGCAGCCGCGTCGATGGCAACCGGCGCCCTCGCCGAGTCCGGCGAGGAGAACGCCGAGTGGCGGCACCATGGCCGCGACCACGCCTTCACCCGCTACTCGCCCCTCGACCAGATCGATGCGTCGAACTTCGAGCAACTGGAGGTGGCCTGGCGCTGGAAGTCGGCCGATCACGACCTGAGGGAGGAGCCGGGCACCTTCCGGGGCTCGGCGCTGATGACTGGCGGCCGGGTCTACATGGCGACCAGCCTCTGGCAGATCGCCGCCCTGGACGCCGCGACCGGCGAGCAGCTCTGGCTCTACGACCCGAAGAGCTACGAGTTCCCGCGAGCCTACGGCGCCACTCCACGAGGTCTCGAGTACTGGACCGACGGCGAGGCCGAGCGCATCATCTTCATCACCAGCGGCAAGCAACTGATCTCGCTGGACCTCGCCACGGGACGCCCCGACCCCGCCTTCGGAAAAGACGGCATCGTCGACCTGTCGGACGACCGTCTGGGCCGCGAGGAAGTCTTCCAGCGCGACATCAGCGCCGGCTCGCCCGGGATCGTGATTCGCGACACCTTCATCGTGGGCTCGCGAATCGCCGATGCGCCGGCGACGAAGCAGGGTCTTCCGCCGGGCCACGTGCGTGCCTATGACGTCCGTACCGGCGAACCGAAGTGGCGCTTCCACACGATCCCGCGGGAGGGCGAGGAGTTCACCGAGACGTGGCACAACGAATCCTGGAAGTGGGTTGGTGGCGCCAACGTCTGGGGAGCGATGGCCGGCGACGAGGAGCTCGGCTACGTCTACATCCCCACCACGACGCCGACCGGCAATCTCTGGGGCGGCCACCGGCCCGGCGCGAACGTCTACGCCGAGAGCCTGCTCTGCCTCGACGCCGAAACCGGCGAGCGCGTCTGGCACTTCCAGGCCGTTCATCACGGCATCTGGGACTGGGACATCGCCTCCGCCCCCGTTCTCGCCGACGTCGTGATCGACGGCCGGTTGCGGAAGATCGTCGCCCAGGTGTCCAAGACGGCCTTCACCTACGTCTTCGACCGGGTCACGGGCGAGCCGATCTGGCCGATCGAGGAGCGCCCGGTGCCGCAGACCACGGTGCCCGGGGAGTGGACGGCGCCGACCCAGCCCTTTCCAACCAAGCCGGCGGCCTTCGATCTCCAGGGCGTGACGGTCGACGACCTGATCGATTTCACGCCGGAACTGCGAGAGGAGGCGCTCGAGATCGCCGACGAGTTCCTCCTGGGACCGATGTTCACGCCCCCCATCGTCGCGGGCGAGGGAGGAAAGACGGCGACGCTCGCGGTGCCGGGGATGGCGGGTGGAGCGAACCATCCCGGAGCCTCGCTCGATCCGTTGACCGGCCTCCTCTACGTCCAGTCGCGAACCCAGCCAACCGGGGTGGCGGTCGCGCCGCCGGACCCCGCGCGCAGCGAGTGGAAATGGGTCAGCCGCGGCGGTCGGGTCGGGAGCCCCCAGGGACTGCCGCTCCTCAAGCCTCCGTACCAGCGCATCACGGCGATCGACCTGAACACCGGCGAGCACGCCTGGATGGTGCCGTTCGGCGAGGGACCGACCGACCACCCCGCGATCAGCCATCTCGATCTCGGCCCTCTCGGCAGCCGCCCTTCGAGCGGCAACCGCGAGGGCGGACTTCTGATCACCAGGAGCCTGCTGATCACCTACGTGCCGAACTGGCCGAACTGGGACGCTCGCGCCGCCAGGGGCAGCTACCTACAGGCCTACGACAAGGCAACCGGCAAGCTCCTGGCGGAGGTGGAGACGGAGGCCACCCTGCACGGCGTGCCGATGACCTACCTGCACCAGGGTCGCCAGTACATCGTCGTGCCGGCCGGCGGCAAGGTCGTTTCGAGAACCGCGCGCAGCGGCCCGGAGACCGCTCAACTCGTCGCCTTCGCCCTGCCGGCCGCGCCCGAGCCTCCTCCGGCGCGGCCCAACGTCGTTCAGATGATGAGCGACGACCAGGGATGGGGCGCCGTCGAGTACCCGCAGCAACTCGCACCCGGAGACGTCTTTCCCGGCCATCCCGAGATCAGGACGCCCAACCTGCGGTCGATGGCCGAGGCAGGGCTCCAATTCCATCGCATGTACTCGGGTGGCTCGGTGTGCAGCCCGACACGGGCCTCCTTCGTCACGGGCCGGGCGCCGCGCCGCAACAGCGTCGACTTTGCGTACAACGACGGCCTTCGCAACCTCGAACTGACGCTGGCGGAGCTCGCAAAGACCCAGGGCTACACGACCGGACACTTCGGCAAGTGGCACCTCGGCGATCTCACCAAGACGCTGCGGGACCGGAACGGCGGCGAGTTCTACTCACCGCCCTGGAACCACGGCTACGACCGCGTCTGGGCAAGCGAGCAGGCGCTGCCGACCTTCGAGCCGATGAAGGAGGATCCCCTGGGGCCGCTCCCCGGCGAGGGCAACTTCCACGGCGGCCGCTACTACACCGGACCCGGCAAGCACGCGGATCCGGACTCGCCCGAGCTGCGCGGCGACGCCTCGGCGATCATCATCCGCGAGACGCTGGGCTTCATCGACGACGCGGTCGCGGCGGAGCGCCCCTTCCTCGCCGTCGTCTGGCTGCATGCACCGCACGGCCCGCACCGCCTCAACCAGGCGACGCTCGACGAGTTCTACACGTCGAAGGAGCAGGCGCAGTGGACCGAGTACGAGGCGCGCTACTACTCCAGCATCGTGGCGATGGATCGAGAGATCGGCCGCCTGCGGACGCATCTCCGCGAACTCGGCATCGAAGGCGAGACGCTCGTGACCTTCACCTCCGACAACGGGCAGTCGGGCTCCGTCAGGATGGAGTTCGAGAGCGAGGGCAAGGGTGGCCTGCGGGGTTCCAAGAGCAACCTCTGGGAGGGCGGAGTCCGGGTGCCCGGCATCGTCGAGTGGCCGGGACGGATCGCCCCCGGCGAGACCTCGACGCCGATGACGACCAGCGACTACCTGCCGACCCTCCTGGACATCTGGGGAATCGGGATGCCGGACGCGCGTCCGCTCGACGGCGAGTCGATGACCGAGGTCCTCTTCGGCGATCGCTCGGCGCCGCGCCGTGGCCGTATCCGGTGGGAGGACTGCGGTGACCCGACTCTCGAGCGCGGCGACGACGAGGACACCGACTGCGACAGCCGGCGTACGCGCATGCTGCAGAGAGTCGGCGGCGAGCGGTCGATCGTCGACGACCGCTACAAGCTGATCTCCGAAACCAGCGGCCGGGAGTGGGAGCTCTACAACCTGATCGAGGACCCGCGCGAAGAGACGCCGGTCGCGACCAGCGCCGATATCGCCTCGAAGCCGGCGGAAATCCAAAGGCTCTTCCAGTCCTTGCTGGACGACATCACCAACTGGTTCGAAGTGGAGGCGGCCCGGAGCCGCGAGGGCGCCGACTACGACACCCGGATCGCCGCGGCGGACGGTCTCTCGATTCTCGGTGATGTCGGCGACGACACGGTCCCCGACGATCTCTCCGCCGGCCGCCGCACGGAGAACGATCGCCCCGAACTGGTGGTCGAGCGCCAGTTCGCCACCCTCGACGAGGACCTCGCCGTCGAGAGCGACGGCAGCCCCGCCTCATACGACGCAGGCAATCCGCCTCAAGGGGCGACCGTGCCAGCGGGTACCGTCGTCCACAGCTACCTGCTGCACTTCGCTCCCACGACCGCAACCGACCTCAGCGGAGTCGAGATCGCGTTCGACGATCCCATTCTCGGCGTCGCCGCCAGTTCAGCCAGTCTCACCGCCAGCGACTTCCTCGCCTTCGCCGATCCCGAATTCGGGGCCGCGGCCGATCGCGGCGCCCTCGTCGGCGACGCAGACTCCGACGGCTGGGAGATCCTCGCCGACGGCACCACGATCGTCATCGACGTCCACGCCGGCGCCAAAGACGTGGATCAGTTGCGGATCCTCACCAGGGCCGCGCTGCAGCGCATCGAGGTCGAGGGATGAAGGGAGACGCCGCCCGGTGATCGCAAGAACGAGAGCGTTGCAACGGCCAATCCCAGTGACCCGCTGGCTCGCCAGGGCCGCTCTGGCGCTCGCCGCGAGCGTCCTCGCAGCGGCCGCGCCGGCCGAGGAGAGCGAGATTCCGCGAATGCCGGGCGGGGAACCGAATCTCTCCGGCACGTACACCGTCAACACGCTGACGCCCTTCGAGCGCCATCCGAGATACGGCGACGACCCCTACATGAGCGCCGATGACGCCAGGAGGATCGAGGAGTCCGCGGCCGCGAGGGCCGTCCAGCAAGGCCTCCCAAGTGACCCCGATCGTCCTCCGCCGCCGGATGGCGGCTACGCCGGCGGGCGGGTCACCGGCGCCAACGCCCTCTCACTTCTCGACATGGGCACGATCGTCTTCACGGTCGACGGCAGGCACCGGAACTCCGTCCTCACCGACCCTCCGAACGGCCGCATGCCGACCGTGACCGAGGCGGGAAGAAAGCGGCGGCCGGCATTCACGATCGCCGATCGCATGGGACCCCCAAATCCCGACGGCGCCTGGTGGCTGCGGGCGGACGAAGTCACCGGCATACGAGGCCGCGTCATTCCGGCGACGAACGGGGAACACCGGATCTTCGACGATCCGGAGCTGATCGGCCTCTGGGAGCGTTGCATCTACTCCGATCGGGCGACGATCCCGACCCTGCGAAGGGGCTACGGCGCCTACTACCGCATCACCCAGACCGCAACCCATGTCGTGATCCTGGCGGAACTGATGCACGAGGCACGCATCGTCCGCCTCGGCTCGGAGCACCCGCCGAAAGAACTGCTCTCCTACGCCGGCGACTCGATCGGCCGGTGGGATGGCGACACCCTGGTCGTCGACACGACGAACTTCCGCCGCCAGGGCGTGGCAAGGGGCGCGAACGAGCGACGCAAGAACGCCCGAAGTCCCATCGGCGTGGCGCACGAGGGGCTCCACATCGTCGAGCGCTTCACGCCGCGGGAGGACGGCAGCCTGTTCTACGAGTTCAGCGTCGACGATCCCGACTACGAGGCGACCTGGGGCGGTTCGTTCCCGTGGCTGCCCACCGACCAGCGCATCTACGAGTACGCCTGCCACGAGGGCAACTACTCGATGGGAATGACGATGCGCGGGGCGCGGCAGCTGGAGAAGGAGTGGGCGGAAAGGCGGTAGGAGCCGCTACCAGCTCAAGGAACCCGTGCTCTGGCCAAACGACGCGGCCTCCAGCTCCATGTGCTGCAGCATCGTGACGTAGAGATTGGAGAGCGGCGCGTTGTCGTTCCTGTCGTAAGCGACATAGCGACCGTGGTCGAAGCCGCCGCCGGCGAGGAAGATCGGCAGGTTCCTGGTGTCGTGGGAGTTCCCGTTGCCGAGGTTGCTGCCGAAGAGAACCGCCGTCTGATCGAGCAGCGTGCCCTCTCCCTCGGTGCACCCCTTGAGCTGCTCGAGAAGGCTGCCGAAGCACTTGACGATCTCCGTCTCGACCTTCCTCAGTTGCACGATCTTGTCCGGGTCCTGGCCGTGGTGCGAGAGGTTGTGGTGCGTCCCCGAGACGCCCGGGATCTTCGGCACTTCCCGCAGTTCCTGGATCATCACGGCGACGACGCGGGTCGAGTCCGTCTGCAGGATCAGCGGGATGAGGTCCATCAGCAACTGGACGCGGCCGATGAGGTCACGCCGTTCCCGGACATCGACGGGGGGCTCGCGATCCACGCGCGGCTTGGGCCGGTCGAGCCAGGCCCGGGCCTCGGTGATGCCCTTCTCGGCGGCGCGCACGGCCTCGAAGTAGGAGTCGAGCCGTCCTCGATCAGTGGCGCTGGCGCGCCGGTCGAGTGCCTTTCTCTGCGAGTTCAGGCCGTCGAGGATGCTGCGTCCGTCGCCGAGGTCCCGCTTCTGCCGCTCGACCTCGTCGGCATCCCCCGCCAGGAACATCCGGGCGAAGAGATTGGCGGGACTCGTCTCCGAAGGCACCATGACGCCCCGACTCGTGAAGGACTGGCTCTGCGTCCCTTTGGCGCTCCTCTGCACCGTGGTGTCGGTACCCAGCACGAGTGAGGGGAAGCGGGTGACGTAGCCGAGCTCCCCGGCGACAAACTGATCGACCGAAATCGTGTTGCGGAAGCCGGCGAGCTCCGGGTGGCGGGCGGCGGTCAGCCAGGAGACCTCGCTGCTATGGGCCTGGCGGCCGTTCTGGTCGTGGTGCGAGAGCCCCGAGAACAGGGTGTAGTCGCGCCGGTGGTCCCGGAGCAGCTCCAGGTACTCGGTCGTTTCGTACTCCCGGCCCGGAGTGGCGGGAAAGAGCGACGGCGGGTGCAGGCCGAGTGCGTTGCAGACGGTCACCATCCGCCGGGGCAGAGGCTTCGCCGCCCGGGCCAGTGCCGGGCTCATCGCTTCGAGGAGGGGCAGCGCCAGGGCGACCCCGGATGTCCTGAGGAACGTGCGTCGGTCGAGGGGTTGGTTCATCGTTGCCGCTCCCTGAAGAGTGGGCTCTGGGTGACATTGTGGATGATCGTGCGCACGCCGTAGCCGCCCTCGCGGCTCTGCGCGACGAGCCGCGACAGTTCGTCGCGGTCGGCGAAACCGATCTCGGCGCCGGTCGCATAGACGACGAGCTGCGAGATGAAGTGGCGCGCCACCTGGTCCTGTTCCTCCGCGAGCAGGAGTCGCTTGTACTCGGCGATGCCCGAGAAGGAACTGCCTTCCGGTGTAACGCCGCCTGCATCCACGGGCGGCCCGTCCTTGTACTCGAGGATCGGGCGACCGTAGAGGGTCCCCGTGGGCGTGTCGCCTTCACCGCTGGAGCGGTAGCGCGTCCGGAAGCCGCCGGTCGGGTCGAAGGCCTCCAGGGCGAAACCCGGCGGGTCGATGGCGCGGTGACATACATTGCAAGTCGGATCCCGGCGGTGTTTGGCGAGGATCTCGCGGATCGTCGTGGCGCCCCGGATGTCGGGCTCGACCGAGCCGGCGTTCGCCGGCGGCGGGTTCGGCGGCCGGCCGAGCAGATTCGAGAGAACGAAACTGCCGCGAAAGACCGGCGAGGTCGTCGTGCCGTTGGCGGTGACCTTGAGCACGCTGGCCTGCGTCAGGACGCCGCCGCGCACACTGTCGTCCGGCAGCGACACCTTGCGCATGTGCTGCCCCTCCACCCCGGGGATGCCGTAGTGCTCCGCCAGGCGGCGGTTGAGAAAGGTGAAGTCGGAGTCGATCAGGTTCCGGACGCCGAGGTCGCTCTTCACGAGCTCGGTGAAGAACAGCCTGGTTTCTTCCTGGAGCGCGTGATGCAGCAGGTCGTCGTACTCGGGATAGAGCCTCTCGTCGGGACTCGTGAGCTCGATCTCGTAGAGCCGCAGCCACTGGCCGACGAAGTCCCCAATGAAGCGCTGCGCCTTCCCGTCGTCGAGCATCCTCTCGATCTGCCGGGCCATCACCTCCGGCTCTGACAACGCGCCTTCCCGTGCCGCCGCGAAGAGCTCCTCGTCCGGCAGGCTCTTCCACAGAAAGTACGAGAGTCGGGTCGCCAGCGCGAAGTCGTCCAGCTCGCCCGGCCGATCGTCGTGATAGAGAAACTGCGGCGCGCTCAGGACAGCGCGCAGCGGAACCCGGACGGCGTCGACGAACTCCCGTCCGGCGGCGATCGCAGGCCTGGCCAGGCTTGCGAACGCCTCCACCTCACCTGCTTCGGCCGGCCGTCGAAACGCCAGCGGCACGAGGTGCGAGACGACGTCCAGGACGTGCTCGTACGGATCCTTCGTGAGCTTCAGATCGCCGGCGGCGTCGAACTCGATGCCGTCGAAGAGCCGGCGCGTCGACGGCGGCGGCCACCCCTCGAGGAGCGGTCCTTCGATGGCAAGCGACCGGACCGCCACGCCCTCGCCATTGTAGGTGGCGGCCCCGTCCACGAGGATCTCGGTGGGGTGGTAGAAGATCGGGTGATAGACCCGATTGTTGAGCAGCCGCCGGCCCAGGCCCCTCCCCGCAGCCACGACCTGGGCCTCTGCCGACCAGTCTTCGATGGGGGCGTAGAAGCCTTCGACGTCCGTGTGCCAGTCGAGGTCGGCCACTTCGGGAAAGACGTAGTCGGTCGGGTGGAGGAAGGTCGTGGCTTCGAACGTGCCCGACTCCCCGTTCAGCAAGTCAAAGGCACCGAGCAACGTCCTGTCGCCGTTCGGGTTGGCACGAACGAGAAGGAGCGTCACCGGCGTCGACGCCTGGTAGGGATAGGCGTCGACGCTGACCCTGTACAGACCCGAATGCGCGACCTGGAAGCCGTGGTTGTCGCTCCTCAGGTTGCTGGCCGAGAAGGAGCCGCTGGTGTTGTGGTGGTCTTCATCGACAAACATCGCGACGGCGTCGTCGAGCTTCTTGCTGACGCTCTGGCGGACCATGTGGTACGAGGCTGGATTGCTCGGGTAGTCGATCAGGTGCGACGCGCTCGCCGGACGCCCGCCAAGCCGGATCGCCGCATCGAGCGCACGATCGGCCGCTTCCAGGTAGCTGCGCAGGTGAAGCGGCGAGATCCCCTGCTCCGTCGCCAGCGTGTCGAACCCGGCGGAGGCACTCTCGGCCGGGAGGAGGCGGGCCAGGTTCTCCTCGATCAGGAGCAGATCCTCGACGGTGTACTCGTACTCAAGCCCGGTCAAACGGCGCGGCGGCGTCTGTCCGGCGGCTCGAGCCGCCAGGTCCGCCGTCTCCAGATCTCGCGCCAGCGCATCGAGCGCCGCGTCGACGACCCGCTTCGGGGGGCGTCGCGTCCCGGCAGGAGGCATCTCGCCCGCCTCGAGACGCTCGAAAACCCGCGCCCACTTCCGGAAGGTCCCCCGATCGTCGAGGTCGTAGCCCAGGTTCTCGAGATCGAGCGGCGTCTCGGTCTCGACGTCGTGACAGCGAAGACACGAGACATCGAGAAGACGCGCGACGTCGGCCTCGAGCGAACGGGCGGCAACCGTGCCGGGAAGGACGAGCAGCGCCGCGAAAAGAGCCGAAGAAGCCGCCTTCGTCATCGACTCTCCGAAGGCAGCCGGTAGGCGACCAGTTCCGGCACCCTGCCGCTGACGGTGAGGGCGACGTACTGACGGCCGTCGAGTTCGTAGGTCATCGGTGAACCGAGCCCGCGGCCGGGTAGATCAACCCCCGCCAGCGGTTCGCCGGTGGCCTTGTCGTAGGCCACGAGCTGTGGTCCATCGTCGGTCCCACCGCTGTTCAGCGCGTGGATCAGCAGCGTCCTGGTCAGCAGCGAACCGGCGCGGCTGTGATCGCCCCCGAGCGGCGGCAGATCGAGATCGCGCAGCAAAGGGTGGTCCTGATAGCGGGCGCCCCGGCCCAGCGGCGTCGTCCACAGGTGCTCGCCCCGAGTCATGTCGATGGCGACCATCGCGGAGTAGGGCGGTTTCCACAGCGGCAGCCCCCGCGGCATCGTGGGCTGCCGGGTCGGGTTGCCTCCGTCGAGAAACGCGACACCTCGAGCCACGGGCTCGAACTGCCCCCAGGACGTCGTGCGGCCGCGCATGATCCCACCGACCGGATCGGTGCGATCGGCGATGTAGCGCAGGTCGGTCGAGGCTCGTCCGTCGCGGAAGCGGAGCACCGAGTGGCCGTTCGTCGTGGGGACGTACAGCACGCCGGTTTCGGGATCGACGGCGGCGCCCGACCAGTTGGCGCCGCCGCCGGCCGCCGGCCGGAAGATCGTGCCGCGTAGCGACAGCGGCGTGTAGAGCGGCCCGAGCCTGAACCCTCCGACGG
Organism: Vicinamibacteraceae bacterium; assembly: GCA_012270995.1. GTDB lineage: Bacteria > Acidobacteriota > Thermoanaerobaculia > Multivoradales > Multivoraceae > Multivorans. The sequence continues at coordinate 17,665 of JAAXHG010000171.1, forward strand.
CTTCGAGCGCCATCTGGCGGATCTCGGGAGTGAAGTCCACCAGGTCCTCGATCCGGGCGCCCTGCACCGCGAACGGCGGCGGCCTGGTCGGGAACGGCTGGGTGAGAGACATGACCTCCCCTTCCAGGTCGGTGTCGGTCGGCACCGCGCGGTCCTCGATCGGCCAAACCGGCTCGCCGGTCACCCGATCGAACGTGTAGACGAATCCCTGCTTGGTGACCTGGGCTAGCGCCTTGATCCGGCGTCCATCGACGGTGATGTCGAGCAGATTCGGCGCCGTCGGAATGTCGTAGTCCCAGACCTCGTGACGGATGAGCTGGTAGTGCCATACCCGCTCGCCGGTCTCGATGTCGAGACAGACGATGCTGTTGGAGAACAGGTTGTCGCCCAGGCGGTGACCGCCGTAGTGGTCCGGGGACACGGCCGAGGTGGGCACGTAGACGTAGCCGAGTTCCGGGTCGGCGCTCAGATTGGCCCAGGCGTTGCCGTTGCCGGTGGTGCGCCAGGATTCGTCTTCCCAGGTGTCGGCGCCGAACGCGTCAGCGCTCTGCGGCACGATGTGAAACTCCCACAGCCGCTCCCCCGTGCGCACGTCGTGGGCGAAGATGAATCCGGGCACCGCCTCCCTGGACATGATGAAGTCGGTGTGGTTCGTTCCCAGGACGATCGTGTCGCCGACGATGAGCGGCGCCGCCGAGCGCGAGCCGACCGGCAACTGGAAGGGCTGGCCGCGGGGCGACCGCGGCAGATCGGCGATGAAATCGACCCGCCCGTTGTCTCCGAAGTCCGCGGCCGGCACGCCGGTCCTGGCGTCGACGGCGATCAGATAGCCGGCGCCGGTTCCCCAGACGATGCGGGCCTCGCCGTCTCCTTCCCAGTAGGCCGCCCCCCGATGGCCTCTGCTGGTCGGAAGCGCGGAGCTCTCGTACGTGCGCGGGTCGTGAACCCAGATCGTCTCTCCGGTGCGCCCGTCGATCGCCGCCGCCTGCTCGACGCTCGTGATCAGGTACAGCACACCGTCGACCGCGAGCGCCGTCGAGGACATCGCGCCGAACCCCGGACGCCGCAGCCACAGGTCGGGCTGCTCCTCCACCACCCGGTCGAACACCACCCGCGACGGAACGACCGACGCACCGCTCTCGTCCGCCACGACGAGATGGGTGTCCGCCGTCTTCCAGCGCCAGGCGATCTCCAGGTCGCCGAAGTTGTCGGCGTCGATCTGGTCCAGCGGCGAGTACTTGCTGGCCCAGGTGTCGCCGGCGTGGGTACGCCAGTCGCCGCCGGTCGCACCCGGCTGGGCCAAGCCGGAGCCGGACACCAACCCACAGACGAAGACCAGGCGCAGCGTGAGGCGGATGGATGCCTGCATCGTGGGAACCACCATCTTGCCCGCCATTCGACGGGGGTGTCAAGAATGGTAGTAGACGCGACTCGATTCTTCCGCTACAGTCGAAAGAACATTCCAACCACGTTGGAGCCGCCCCGAGGACGAGCGGCCGGCCGCCCAACAAACATCATCCGCACGATGGTGTGGGAGACCAAGGGCTGAGCCGGCCGTTGAAGAGGGCCAGGCCCCCTTTGCCACCTCCGGGTCGGACACTCATGGAGGTGGAGCTATGAAGATCGCCGCCCTCAAGCGCAGCATCTGGATGCTCTGCGTCGTCGCCTGCGCGGCCCTGCCGCTATGGGCCGACGGCCCGGGCACCGGGATCATCGAAGGCCGCGTGCTCGACGCCCAGGGAGACCCGCTCCCGGGCGCCAGCGTGACGCTCGCCGGACAACAAAACACCAGGGACGCGATCAGCGACGCGGCCGGGGAGTTTCGCTTCAGCCTGCTGCTCGACGGCGTCTTCACCCTCAGCGCCGAGCTGGAAGGCCTCGGTTCGAGCGACGAAGTCGCGGTCACTCTCGATCCCGGTGCGCGCCGCGCCGTCGACCTCACCCTGCGGGGCGGGGAAGCGGAGGAAATCCAGGTCGTCGCCGAAGCGCCCATGATCAACAAGTACGAGCCAGGGGCCACGGCGAGGATCGACGCGGAGACGGCCGAGTTGACGACGTTCATCACGCGTCACCACGTCAACAGCCTGGCGGTCCTGCCGGCCAACTCCGGCTCCAAGCAGCAGGACTGGCTCAACAGCTTCATGGGCGGCCCCCGCGACGGAGGCACGGTGAACATCGACGGCGTCGATGTCAGCCAGGTCACGAGCAACTACGGCGTGTTCAAGTTCAAGATGGCGACGACGCAGGTCGCCGCGACGGAGGTTCACACCCAGGGGCGCGGCGCCGAGTACGGGCGCACCCAGTCGGCGACGATCAACACGGTGATCAAGTCGGGCACCAACGAGTTCCACGGCGACTTCTACTACGTTGCCCAGAACCAGGCGTGGGTCGGCGAGTTCCGGGACTACCCCGATCTCAACGGTCCCGACAAGATCATCAACAACTACGAGACTGCTCTCGGCGGTCCGATCAACCGCGACCGCGCCTGGTTCTTCGCGGCCCACGCCGAACTATCGGACAACAGGATCCGGGGCGCCAGCACCAACTCGAACCCGGACGTCATTGCGGATCCGGTCTTCGACTGGAGTTACAAGGGGTCATCGACGGTCGGCAAGGTCAACTTCCAGCCTGGCGACGACCATCAGCTCGCCGCGACCTATGTGCGCACGCCGGGTTACCGCGAAGGCGGAGGCAACAGAACGGGGGACCTCTTCACTCTCAACGGGCGCCAGGAGACGGCCGAGTTGAACACCGCGTTGTGGAACTGGGCCGCCACGCCGAAGGTCTTCACGGAACTCAAGGTCGGCGACAGCGAGGACATTCGCAACGACAACTGCATCCACCGCAAGGACAGTCTCTCCGGCGGGGACCCGAACACGCCGAGTAGCAACAACTTCCGCTACTACGACCTCGGCACCCGGCTCTTCTTCAATGGCTGCACCGTCGGCGGCCTGTCCGGCCGGTTCACGGACGGTCCCCGCCGGCAGATCAACGCCTACGCGACGATCTTCGCGGGCGCCAACCACGAGCTCCGGCTCGGCGCCGAGCGCCACATCATGGGTCTCGACACCCGAAACTGGCCCGAGAAGGAGTACAGCGGGCGCGGCTTCGGCTACGACTTTCCCGGCGGCTTCACCACTCCCGAGACCGTCACGATCTACGCGCCGCCGGATGGAGGCCTGTTTCGCCGGGAGAGCGAGCTGAACACCCTCTTCATCCAGGACCGCATCGACATCGGAGACAAGTGGGTCGTCACCGCCGGTCTGCGGCTCGAGGGCCAGTCGATGGAAAACAACACCGGAGACCAGGTCAACGACTACGACGAGCTGGCGCCCAGGTTGAGTGTCGTCTACGACGTGAACGCCGACGGCAGGCTGCTGGTCCGCGGTACCGCCGGGCGCTACCTGAACCTCTTCAACATGAGCCTAACGCAGAACTTCGACCAGGGCTCGAATGGCACGAACACCCGCCAGGTATTCAACTGGAATCCCGTGACCCAGGACTACGACATCCTGAACAGCTCCATCGTGGCCAGCGCCGGCAGGGAGGCGACCAGGAACCTGGAACCCGAGTACTCCGACGCGTACACCCTCGGCGTCGACTGGCAGTTCCATCGCAACTGGGTCGCCAAGGCCATGTACACCGTGAGCGAGAACGACAACATCTGGGCTACGACCATCCAGTTCGACGAGAACGGAAGGCGGGTCTTCGCATTGGCAAACTGGACCCAGGCCGAGGTCAACCGGCTGTCCTCCCTGCACGGAGTGCCGTCGCGCCTGCCGCTGACGCGCGAGCACGAGGGTTTCATCCTCGAACTCAACCGCAACTTCCGGAACAACTGGACCCTGCGCGCCAACTTCTACGCAGGCGATGCGAAGGGCACCGAGGCTGCCGGAAACTACATACAGGCCATCGGCGGCCTTGGGGCCGACGGAAGTAGCGATGTGAACACCCGCAACAAGGGGAATCTCCCGATCGCCAACAACTCGGAGTTTCCGGAGATCTTCAACCTCCTCGCTGCCAAGCGCTGGCCGATCGGCAAGCACACGCTGACCACGAGCGCCCACTACCGCTTCCGAACCGGCCGGCTCTGGGAGTCTCAGCGGTACGTCTTCGTTTCCCACCCGGTGTCCGGCCAAAGGGAACGAGTCATCGAGTTTCTCAATCCCCAGGGTTCCAAGCAGCTTGACACCGCTACGGAGTTGAACCTCAACGCCAGTTGGATCTTCCCCCCGATCAACGGCAAGTACGAGATCAAGGTAGGCGCGGAACTCGCCAACGCGCTCAACGGGGACGCCCAGTTGTTCGTGAATCCGGTGTCGGGCCTGCCCACCGGCAGGGGCGGCGGCGACATTGCCTACCAGAGGCCGTCCGAGTACCGCTTCAACGTCGCCTTCAGCTTCTAGGGACAGCGACAGCCGCTACAGGGTCGTCACAGCACAACTCACACCCGCCAGGGTGTCGAACATCGACGGCGTCGATGCTCCCGGCGGATGCTCGAAGTACGTCACGTACAGGTGCCGGTTGCAGTGCCAGAGCATCGCCGAGATCGTCTCGCCTCGGGTCAGGTAGCGGGTCTGCCCCTCGACTTCGACCGTGCTGAGAACAGCCGAGCCCAGCGAGCCTGCGATCTCGGCGAACTCCTCGACCGGCGGCTCCGTCTCTCGCGGGTGTCCGCGGATGACCAGCAGGCTCTCTCGGCCGGTGAAGATGACGTGCTTCGTCACTTCGAGCGCCAGACGGAGACTGGTGGGATCCTCGCCGCGAGTGGTGTATTCGTAGGCGTACTCGACCTCCGCCAGGGGCATGTCGATGCTCGCGCGAAGACCCAGGAAGGACAGAGCATCACCCGAGACGGGATCGGTCACGGGAGGTGAAACCGTCGTCGAGCCGCCGCCGCCGCTCGTGTGCGCGAGGATGGCGCCCAGGCTGCTCGCCGTCCGCCCCACCCTGTTCCTCGCGGTCCTGAACTCGATGATCGGGCGGTTGTCCGTGTTGACCGGCGCGCCTGCGGCGTAGGAGTCGAGAGCCTCGTCGTCCGCGACGAAGAACGAAAAGAAGACGTCCGGACCCGTGAAAGGCGCGCGGTTCGACAACTCGGCGATCGCCTCCATGTCGGAGCGGATGACCGGCTCCTCCATCGCCGCGGCGATCCCTTCGTAGTCCCTGGCGATGGGCTCCTTCGAGGCCAGAAGGAAGAAATCGACGCCTCTCGCGTCGGCCCACGCCTGGACATGGGGGAACGCGGTCTCAAGGGTGCGCAGGGAGACCTTCAGATCCTCCGGATTGAAGTCGTAGGCGCCGACCCACTGCAGGAACAGTCCTCCCTCGTTGAGGCGCTCGGCGACGACCGAGTAGAACTCCCTGGTGAAGAGGAAGACCTCGCCGTCGATCCACGGGTTGGAAGGCTCGGAAACGATGACGTCGTAAGTCCGATCCGTCGTGGAGAGAACGTCCCTCGCGTCGCCTACGGTGAGTTCGACTCGCTCATCGGCCAGCGCGTTCCGGTTCTCGACCTCGAAGAGCCCGACCGCCTCGACGACCGTCGGGTTCAGCTCGAGCACGTCGATCCTCTCCACCGACGGGAAGCTCTCGACCGCGGACAGGGTGATCCCGCTGCCCAGGCCGACGATCGCAACGTCCTTCGGATCTGGGTGCATAAGGCTAGGGATGTACCCCAGCAGAAGCTGGGTGGGAACGTCCAGGCCCGTTCCGGCGTCGACCTTGCCGTCGATCATGAGCACCTTCACCGGGCCCTCTTCCTTCACCACGACGGAGCCGTACAGTCCGAAATCGGAGAACGGGATTCGGGCGGCTGCTCGCTCTCGCGCGAGAGCCTGTCGATACTCGCTCCCGGTCTCGAACCTCCCATGCTGATGGTAGATGCCAAAGCGGTAGGGATCGACTCTTGTGTCGAACAGAGACGCCGCAAGAAGAGCCACGACGCCAAGGGCGCCGCCGTAAGCGACCCTGCCGCCCTTGCCGGCAGCAAGAAAAACCGCCACTGAGATGAGAAGGTTCAGCGCGACGGCCACGAGAATGGCTCGCTCCAAGCCGATGCCCGGCAGCAGCACGAAACCTCCGACAAAGGCGCCGACAACCCCTCCCAGGGTATTGACGCAGAACAGCTTCCCGACATCCGTGCCGATGCTCCCGGCACGGGCGATCAACCGGCTCACGACTGGAAGCGTCATCCCCATGAGCAGGGTCGGCACCAGAAGGACCAGGTACGCGAGGAGGAGCAGGAGCGAGTGGAAGACGCCGAAGTTGCCGCCGGAGATGTTGTAGATCGCGAGGTACGCGACATCCAGGTTGTTCAGGATCGGGACGAACAGGAGCCCGTAAGCGCCGATCCCGAGCTGAACGTACGCGAACAGCGTGGCGAGATCCGTCTCTTGGAAACGCTTCGCCAACAGGCTGCCGAAGCCCATTCCCGTGAGAAAGGCGGTCAGGATCAGGCTGTACGCGTAGACCGTGCCGCCGACGAAGAGAATCAGCCCCTTCGTGAACATGACCTCGTACACGAGTGCCGCGAAGCCCGAGAAGAAGAAGGCACTCAGGAGCAGGGCCCTCAGCTTCATCGTTCCCGCCCCCGGTAGAGCACGAGGCCGGCCATCAGGTTGAGCGCGGCGGCCAGCACGATCGTCTGAGAGAGGCCCAGGTACGGCAAGAAGAGGAACCCTCCCACCATGGCGCCGGCGCCAGCGCAAATCGTGTCCACCGCGTACACGTCCGAGATGTCCCGGTCAAAGTTCCTGGAGTAGATCTTCGTCATCAGCGGGAACGTGGCACCCATGATTCCCGCCGGCACGATGAGGAGCAGAAAGACGATGCCGAACATGATGAACAACATCGCGGACGAGCCCTGGAGCTGGCTGAACAGAGCTAGCCGGACCTCGTACGTGAGCTCGAAGAGAGGTATGAGAAAAACACCGCAGGCGGCGAGGGCGAACTCGAGCTTCGCGAAGAGCAGAACCGGTTTCTTCGTTTGATCGGCCACTCTTCCGAAGCGGTACGCCCCCAGGGCCAGACCCGCCATGAACGCCGTCAGGACCGCCGTGAAGGCGTAGATCGTCGTCCCGAACACGAGCGACAACGAGCGCGACCAAGCCACCTCGTAGACGAGGGAGGAGAACATGGAGAGGCCGAACACCAGGAGGAGAAGGCGTCTCCCTGGGCGGAGGCTGAGGGCGGCGGATCTCAGGGCTGTACGATAGCTGCCGCGCTGTGAGTCGGTCCAGGACCGGGGCGGCCAGGAAAGTCTGAATCGACATGTCGATCCTTGAAGATCCGGAGGAGATGCGCCGGTCCGGCTACCGGGTCGTGGACGCGATCGTCGAGCGCTTGAGCGAACTTGGGGACGACAAGGCGTTCCAGACGGCGCCGCGCGATGTCACCGAGGCGTTGCTCAACGGACCTCCTCCCGAGGAGGGGCGGGATCTCGACCCGCTGCTCGAGACCGTGGTTCGCGACGTGATGCCGCTCGCGGCGCGGATCGACCACCCGCGCTTTCTCGCCTTCGTACCGGCCAGCCCCTCCTGGGCCTCCGTGTTGGCCAGCTTCCTGATCAGCGGGTACAACGTCTTCCAGGGAACCTGGCTGGCGTCCGCGGGACCTTCCCAGATCGAGCTCACGGTCACCGACTGGTTTCGCGATTGGCTGGGCTACCCGGAAGGCGCGGGCGGTCTGTTCACGAGCGGCGGATCGGCCGCCAATCTGGTGGCCGTCGTGGCGGCGCGCGAGGCCGCCGGCAACCCCTGGCGCGGCGTGGTCTACATCTCCGACCAGGCCCACGGCTCGGTGGAGCGCGCCGCGCGGATTGCCGGAGTCGATCCGGCCCGGATACGGGTCCTGGCCACCGACGAGGAGTTCCGGATCGTCCCGGCGACCCTCCTGGAAGCCGTACGTCGAGACCGCGAGGCGGGTCTGGAACCGTTCTGCCTCGTGGCGAACGCCGGCACGACGAACACCGGCGCCATCGATCCCCTGGTGGAGCTGGCGGAGATCGCGCGGGCGGAAGGGCTCTGGAACCACGTCGACGCCGCGTACGGCGGCTTCGCCGTCCTCGATCCCGAAGCCCGACCTCTGCTCCAGGGTCTGGAACTGGCCGACAGCGTGACGCTCGACCCGCACAAGTGGCTCATGCAGCCCTACGAGACGGGCTGCCTCATGGCCCGCGACGTCACCCGCCTGGAATCCGCCTTCCGCATCCTCCCCGACTACATGCAGGACACCGATCTCGGCACCCAGCAGGTGAACTTCTGTAACCGCGGGCTCCAGCTCACCCGCGCCTTTCGCGCCCTGCGCGTCTGGCTGTCGCTCCAGCGCTACGGCCTTGTCGCGCACCGGCAAGCCATCGCCGCGGCCATGAGCATCGCCGCGAAGGCGGCGGATCGCATCGCACGCGAGGACGAACTCGAACTACTGGCGCCGCCGAGCCTGGGCGTGGTCTGTTTTCGTTACCGGGGCCCTACCACGGAGCCACCCGTTTCCGACGAACGCCTCGACGAGCTGAACCGCCAGATCCAGGACCGCATCGTCCAGTCGGGATTCGCGATGATCGCTTCCACGCGGCTCGGCGACCGGTTCTCACTGAGGTTCTGCGTGTTGAACACACGCACCACCGAGGACGACGTCATGCAGATCCTGGACCGCGTTCTGGAAATCGGCAGGGAACTGCAGGCCTGATTCGAACTTCACCATGAGTCGGTTCAGGTTGATCGCGATCATGGTCCCGGAAACGGCGCGCTAGCGTAGCCGTGCGAACCGACCCGCTCGGCCTGTGCTGCTCCGCCGCATCCTTCCGGTAGGCTCCGTCGCCAGCCCACGCCCGAAGATGTCCGATTCGCCTCTCAGCGAGCTGCGCGGCAAGCGCAGGATCACGGTTCCCCTGGATGCCGGCCGAGCGCCGCCGTTGGCCGCCGCCGCCGAAGTCGTCCTCGGCGACGACCCTCATGGCGGCGAGCTGCAGGTCCTGATCGCGAACCGCCGAGGAGCCGGCGATCCGTCCATACCGGAGCTCCGCGCGCTGCACCGGTGGCGGCGGGGCAAGAGGACGTTTCCGCTAGTCACGGTGATCCGGCCCGGCACGCAAGAAGCGGGACGATCAGAGACGCCGGCGCCGCGAGCGGCGCGGAAACCGACCAGCCGAGCCTGCTGACCGACCGCGGCGACGAAGCATCGCTTCGCCAGCGCTGGCTCGGCGGACGGGCGGGTTCCTCCGGGGAGGGTGCAACCGGCGAGCCGCCCTGGGTTCTCGTGTTGGGACCGGACCTGGAGGTTGCCCCCGCGCGACTTCCCGAGGAGCAGGCGGCGCGGATGCTCCAGGCCGCGCTCGACGAACCGTCCGCGGTTTCGGCCCGACGGCGAATCGTCGGCCTGCTCAGGCAGTCGGCGGGAACCGGAGACGACGCCGGCGCGCGCCCCGGCATGGACAACGCCGGTCTCTTCTCACGGCACTACCTGGTCCGATCTCTGCCGGGCGAGGAACGCTGGACCGCGGCGCGGCGCCGCGCGCGGCCGCTGCTCGACCGGCGCGGCATGGACCTGATCCGCCGCCTCTGCTTCCGGATAGGCGATCGGCTCGATCAAGCCCTGGTCCTCTTGGGGGAGCACAGCGAACAGCGCGCCGTCGCCGTCCTTCTCGAACGAACGGAGGCCTTCGAAGCCGGGAGCGGGCGTCTCGGCATGTCACCGGCCGCCTACGGCCTGGACAGGGCTTCGAAGCGTGGCGCGGAGTGGCTCATCCTGCTCCGAGGCGATCAGATTCGCCTCTACGCCACGAAGCCGGGAACGGGGGTCGGTAGCCGCAGCCCGGTCGACACCTGGTTCCAACTAGACCTCGCGGCGCTCGCCCCGGAGGACGGCGGGTACCTGGATCTCGTCTTCTCCGCCGCCGCCCTCTCGCCGGAGGGGGCCGTCGCCGACCTGCTCGCCAGATCGAGGCAGTTCGCCACCGACCTCGGCGATCGTCTCCGGCAGCGCGTGTACGAGCGGGTCACTCCCGGCCTCGCCGTCGGCGTAGCGGAAGCGCTGGACCGGTTGCCGGGGTGCGAGGGATCGGGCGATCTGAGCTACGCCTACCGGCTCAGTCTGCGGATCTTCTTCCGGCTCCTCTTCCAGGCATACGCCGAGGATCGCGGACTCCTTCCCTACGGCCGCAACGATCGCTTCGACCGCCACTCCCTGAAGCGCCTCGCCGTCACGCTCTCCTCCTCCGACAGCCCAGCCGCGACGTTCGACGCCGGCGCCACCACCCTTGTGGCGCGACCTCCAGACCATCTGGAAGGCGATCGACAAGGGCGACCGCGGCCTGGACGTCCCCGCCTACAACGGCGGCCTGTTCGACGCGGACCCCGGCTTCCGGCGCGAGGGCACGGACCTCGCGGACATCGAGCTCGGCGATGACTGCATCGGGCCAGCCCTGCGCGACCTGCTCGTTGACGAGACTCCGGACGGCGACGTCGGTCCCGTCGACTTCCGGTCACTCTCCGTGCGCGAGCTCGGGACGATCTACGAAGGGCTGCTCGAATCCGAGCTGAGCCGGGCCGACATGGACCTGACGGTCGACAAGAAGAACGTCTACGTGCCGGCTCGGCGGAAGGACGATGTCGTCGCCGAAGCTGGCGATGTCTACTTCCACAACCGCTCCGGCGAGCGCAAGGCGACCGGCTCCTACTTCACGCCCGAGTTCGCGGTGGAGCACCTGCTGGACCACGCGCTGGAGCCGGTCCTCGCCGAGCACCTGAAGCGCGTGGAGGAACTGCACGACCGGGGCGACCACGCGAGCGCCGCCGAGGCCTTCTGGGACTTCCGGGTGGCCGACATCTCGATGGGCTCGGGCCACTTCCTGATCGCCGCCGTCGACCGCATCGAGCGGGGGATGCGCAGTTTCCTGGCGGACCGTCCGCTCGCCAGCGTGAAGGACGAACTCCGTCGGCTCGAGCGCAAGGCCCGCGAGGCGCTCGGGTCTCCCCAGGCGACCGCCGGCGGAGACGGTCCCGAACTCGAGCCCTCGACGCTGCTCCGCCGCCAGATCGCCCGCCGCTGCATCCATGGCGTGGACGTGAACGAGACCGCCGTCGAGCTGGCGCGGGTCGCGGTCTGGATCCACACCTTCGTGCCCGGCCTGCCCATGTCGACGCTCGATCACAACCTCGTCCGCGGCGATTCGCTGACCGGCATCGGCACCGTCAACGAGGCGCTCGGCGTACTGGACCCGGACCGGGGCGACGCGCAGAGGTCCCTGTTCTCGCAGCCGATCGAGGAGGCCATGGCCGAAGCGGCCAAGGCGCTTCGAGAGGTGGCCGCCGCCCAGGAAGCGGATACGGCGGAGGTCCTGCGGAACCGCGAAGCGCTGGAGGAAGCGAAGACCCGAGCCGCACCGGCGCGCCGGCTTTTCAACGCCGCGGTCGCGGTCCGGCTGGGCTTGGCCGAGAGGAAGGCCATGGGCGACATCGAGACGATCGCAGGAATCGCCAATCAGCCCGCGGTCGCAGCGGAGATCGAGCGCCTGCGGCCGACCCACATGCCGCTGGCGTTCCCGCAGGTGTTTGAGAGGGAGTCTCCCGGGTTCGACGTTCTGATCGGAAATCCGCCTTGGGAAGAGGCGACGGTGGAAGAGCTTGGCTTCTGGACCGTTCGGCACCCGGGCCTGAAGAGCCTGAAGCAGAAGGAGCAACGAGCCGAGATTCTGCTCCTTCGAACGGACCGGTCGGACCTTCTCGCCGAATACGAGGCGGAACTGGCTCGAGCTGAGTCGCAACGCCGAGCGCTGATGGCCGGACCGTTTCCTGGCATGGGGACCGGCGATCCCGATCTCTACAAGGCGTTCTGTTGGCGGTACTGGCATCTGGCGCGAGAAGGCGGATGCGGTGGGGTTGTGCTCCCGCGGTCGGCGCTGTCCGTCAAGGGGTCCGCGGAGTGGCGACTGGCCGTGCTCGATGGCGGCGCCTTCGCCGACGTAACGCTGCTTCTGAACAAAGGCCGGTGGGTGTTCGACACCGTGCATCCACAGTACTCGGTGGGCTTGGTCACTCACCGCAAGGGCCTTCAGTATCGCGGGAGCCTGCAGCTCAGGGGTCCGTACGACAGTGTCCGGAGCTACGAAGCCGGCATGAAGGAGCAACCCGCCCGAATCCCCGTTGACGAGTTTCGGGGTTGGACCGACTCAGCGGCCCTTCCGTCGATCCCCGGCGACGAGGCCCTGAGGGTGTTCCGCAAGATGAGGGACCACCGTCGGCTCGACTTGATCCCCACGACCGGATCTGCTAGCTCCCGCAAGAAGCCTCGAAGCCTCGAAGCCTCGTGGACGAGCGGCGAGCGACTTGGCCTCGGCAGCACCACCCAAGGCGAAAGAGGAAGCGGCGCCTCGTGGCAACGGCGCGTCCTGGAGGGCGAGACCGGCCACCGATCTTCACGCCACCAACGACAAGCACCTGCTCCGCCTGGACGTCCCGCCGCTTGGCGCGCCCGGCCGCACCGAGAACTCGACGCCACGAACGACAAGAAGCGATTCGTCGCGATGAGCGCCGACTCCCTGCTCTGGCCAGTGTACGGAGGGCGTTCGTTCAACCTCTGGCAGCCGGACACCGGCGACTACTACGCCTGGGCTGACCCGCAACCCATCGCCGACGCCCTGGAAGAACGGAGGCGCCGAGGCCAGAGGAACCGGAGATCCGCGTTCAGCGAGTTCTCTCGGGAATGGACTGAGAGCCGGGCCACGCTGCCATGCCTGAGCCCGCGTATCGCGTTTCGCGACGTGACGAATCGGACCAACAACCGCACGGTCATCGCGGCATTGGTACCGGGCGATCGGGTAATCACCAACAAAGGACCGTACCTCCTGTGGCCGCGTGGCTCCGAGGCGGACGGCGCCTACCTTCTCGGGGTTCTCTCCTCGATGATCCTCGACTGGTTCGCACGCCGAGTCGTGGAACTCAACCTGAACTTCCACATCTTCAACTCCCTCCCCATCCCCCGCCCCGAACTCGACGACCCGGACCCTGGCTCCCCAGGCGTCCGGCTCCGCACTCGCGTTATCGAGATCGCCGGCCGCCTCGCCACAGCCGAGCCGGACCACCCGGGCTTCCGCGAGTGGGCCGCCGCAGTCGGCGTCGAGGCGGGTTCCATCGGCTCGGAAGACGAGAAGAACGACCTGATCGAAGAACTCGACGCCGTCGTAGCGCTGCTCTACGGGCTCGACGACGCGGACCAGCACGTCATCTACGACACGTTCCACACCGGTGCGGACTACTCGGATCGCTGCCGGCGGGTGATCGACCACGCGCGGGTCTGGCGGAATCGCCTCGGATTGCCTGTCGGCGAACCGGGTTCGGGCGACGCACCGTGACGACGACTCCGAGCGGCGCCCGCGCCATCTTCCCTCCCGTCTTCGCCACGAACCGGCCGGAACGGGGCGAAACGGTCGCGGCGGAGATCAACCGGTTGCTCCGGGGCAAGCGGAGGTCTCACCGCGCTCCGCAGCCCGTCGCCATTGCGACGGCCTACGTCAATCCGGCCGGCATCGCGCTGCTGCTCGACGAACTGGAGCGGGCGCCTCGGGTCCGTTTGCTGCTGGGCGCGGAACCGGACCGGGCAACGGCGCGGCCGGCGAAGGCCGGGCTGAGCCTCGAAGAGCTCCACCAGACCCTCCGTATGCACGAGGCCTGGCTCGCCGCCGAACGGGACCTGACGGGCTTCTCCCGCGAGGCGGACGGCGCTGCGCGGAGGCTGGTCGAGTGGCTGCGCTCGAACGATGCCGGCGACGGACACGGAGTCGAGGTCCGCCGCTACGAGGACGGCTTTCTGCACGGCAAGGCATTCCTCGTGGAGCACGAGTTCGAGCCCGCCGTGCTCGCGGGTTCCTCGAACCTGACCCACGCCGGACTGACGACGAACGCCGAACTCAACCTGGGCTATCCATCGGGCCATCACACCCACCTCGTGCAGGACTGGTTCGGGCACTTCTGGGAGCGTTCGGCGCCCTTTCCGCTCGCCGACCTCTACGCCTCGCGCTGGGACCCTCATTCCCCCTGGATCGTCTTCCTCCGCATGCTGTGGGAGTTCTACGGCCACGACCTCGAAGCGGACGACCGTGCGGCGCTAGCCCAGGAGCTCAGCCTGACGGCCTTCCAGCGCGACGGCGTGTCCCGCGCGCTGCGGTTGCTCAAAGCGAACGGCGGCGTCCTGGTCGCCGACGAAGTCGGGCTCGGCAAGACCTACATCGCCGCCGAGATGATCCGCAAGGCGACCGAGGAGCACCGGCAGCGGGTGCTCGTGCTTGCTCCGGCCGCGCTCAAGGAGAGCATGTGGGAGCCCTTCCTCAATGGGCACGGCTTTTCCCGCCGCGTCCGGTGCATGTCCTACGACGAACTCCGGCTCGCCTGGCGGCGCGACGAGGAGGACACGCGCCGGAAGCTCGACGACTACGCCCTGGTCATCGTCGACGAGGCGCACAACCTGAGAAACCCTCGGGCGCAGCGGACCGAGACGGTCGCGGCGCTGGTGGGCGGCGAGCACCCGAAGCAGGTCGTCCTGCTCACCGCCACCCCGGTCAACAACAGCCTGGGCGACCTCCACGCCCTGGTCTCGCTCTTCATCCGCAACGACGCGTTCTTCGCCCATGCCGGCATTCCCGTCGATTCGCGGCTACGTCGCGGAGGCCGAGCGCATGGACCCGGAGTCGCTGTCGCCCGAACGCATGTTCGATCTGCTCGACCGCACGACCGTCCGCAGAACGCGGAGCTTCGTCAAGGAGCACTACCGGGACGACCGCTTCGTCGGTCCGGACGGCGCGGATCAGACGATCTCCTTCCCCACGCCCGCCCTGCACCGGCTCGACTACGAGCTCGACGCGGCGGGCGAAGCGCTGCTCGACGCCGTCACCCGCGCGCTGGACTCCCCGGACGGGCTCGCGGAGGGAAAGTCGGGCGAATCGGCGAAGATCGTTCGGCAAGTCGTTGATGACGACGCTGAGGCGACATGGGCGAACGGGCAGCCCGCCGAGAGGAGGAAGGCTCCGACCGACCCGGACCGCCTGATCCTCGCCCGCTACACGCCGGACGCCTACAGGCGACAAGGCGACGGCGAGTACCGGGCGCAGCTCTCGAACGCCGGCCTGCTGCGATGCGCCCTGCTCAAGTGCCTGGAGTCTTCGGCGGCAGCTCTCCGTTCGACCTTGGGCACGCTGGTCCGCTCGCACGAGGCGTTCCTCGATGCCCTGGGCGCCGGCTGGGTGCTGACGGGCGATNNCGCTCGAAGTCCGGCGCCGCCCAGGCTTCCGAGTACCGGGCGGACGCACTGGCCGCCGACGCGCGGGCCGACCTCGCCCTGCTGAAACGGCTCCGGGCGCTGGCCGAGGCGGCTGCCGACCGGGCGGGCGAGCCCAAGTCCGAGCGGCTCGTATCCCGCCTGCGCGAGGTCGCCGCCGAGGCACGGACGATCAGCCGCGAGGGAATCGCCCCCTCCGACCGGCGCAAGACGATCGTCTTCACGAGCTTCGTCGCCACGGTGCAAGACATCCAGGAACGGGTGAAGCGGGCCGTGGACGCCGCGGCGCCCGACGACCCGCTCTCCGACTTCCGCGGCCGACTCCCCCGGCGGCCGATCCACGGTCAGAAGACCGGGGTGGACCAGCATCAGCG
>JAAXHG010000003.1 GCA_012270995.1 Vicinamibacteraceae bacterium
TGACGGTTGACGGTTGACGGTTGACGAGTCGGCTCTCCACCTCCCCGGCGGGGACCCAGTACCGGGGCAGCACGACCGTCTCGGGGTCGCTCTTCTCGGCGGTCGTCATCGCTCGCGCCTTGCCGTTCTTCAGGTCCCTGGCGGAAGCGCCCTCGAAGGTGGCGAAGCGGTGGTCGTACTGGTGGAACAGCTTCGCCTCGTAGAGCGGCAGGCAGCGCTCGTCGTCGCGAACGAAGACGTTCCCGTCAAGTTCCCAGCCGTCGGCCTGAAGTTCCTCGAGGGTCCGGAACAGCCCCGAATCGTTCGACATGTGGAACATCGTCGAGAACTTCACGCCCCACGGGTTGCGCTCGGGCGCCTCTCCCCGCGCTTCGCGCCAGAAGACGCCGGCGCGGCGGTAGAGCTTGCGCGCCACCTCCATGTCGCGGCGGGTGCGGAAAGTGGGACAGGTCCGGGTGTTCGGGTTGAACAGCGCGAAGTCCGCCGAACTCAGCGCGTAGCGCCGTTCCCGCTCCTTCAACTGCTCGGGCTGGTGGAGGTAGAAGGCGAACTCCGCATGCGGGCTCGGGTCGGCCGCGCCGGTCAGCGTGACGAGACTGAATTTGTACGAGCGGTGGACACCCGGAAACACTCCTTCCCGGTTCTCGAAGTCGAGCAGGCTCACCAGCCGCCGCCCCGCCACGAGATGCTCGAAGAACGCCCTGGTCGAGTGGTCGGTGGCGATGCCGGTCGGCACGATGAACCCGGCGCGCCCCGATGGGTTCAACAGACCCAGCATGAGCTCGGCGAACACGGCGTAGGCGTTCACGTCGCCCGTTCCCGCGAGCGGGAAACGGCCGCTCGTCCGCGCGAACTGGCTGGTCGCTTCGGCTTCCCGCTTCGCCTCCTGGAACTCCCGGAACAGAGCCTCGTCGGCCGGCGTCGCGTCTTCCGCCTCGATCAGCCTCCGGATCATCCGCCGCCGCGCCGCCTTGTTCGGCGCGGCGGCAATGCTCGGAGCGCGGACTTCGAAGAACTTCTCCTCATGCAGCTTGAGCCGCCCCCACGGCGGGTTCCCCAGCACGACGTCGAAGCCGCCCCGCTCCACGGCCCCGGGGAACGCCAGAGGCCAGTGAAAGAAGCGGTGCCGCCGCGCGAGCTCGCCCACGTGCCGGACGACGCCGGGCCGCGGCGCCTCGCCGGCCGTCGCGCGCAGGATGTCCGCGCCAACCGGCACGATCTCGCCCCCGGCGCCGGTCTTCGGCGCGAAGAAGGCGCCGGCGAACAGGTTGGCGCGAAGCTCTTCCCGGGCGCGGGCTGCGCTTCGCTCCGCGGCCTTCCACGCCTCTTCCTTGCGTTCCACCTCCCGGAGCGTCCCTTCGGGCATCTCGTCCAGCGCGGCGGCGGCGCTCGCCGGGTCGTACGCCGCCGGGTCGTCCAGCAGGCGGAACTGCCGCGACTCGCGGTTCGTCTTCCTGAGATCGGTGCACGCGGCCTTCTCGTCCCCGGTCAACGGCTTGTACGCGCCGGCGGGAATCCCTTCGTCCAGCACCGCCGGATCGAAGACGCCGACCAGACTGTCTCCCGGCCGGACGTGCGCGTCGAGGAAGGTGAGCGGCTTGCCGGGCTCGACCGTCTCCATCCACAACGCCGCCTTGCAGAGTTCCACCGCGAACGGATTCCGGTCGACGCCGTGAATGCAGCGCCGGACAACCTCGCGCAGCGCTCGCCGGCGGTCCCCTTCCTCGGGCGAGTCCGCGCCGGACTCGATGCGGGCAATCTCCGCCGCGAGCCGCCGGGCGGCGGCGAGCAGGAAGTGGCCCGAACCGCAGGCCGGGTCGAGGACCTTCAGGTCGAACAGCGCCGAACGCGGATCCTGGGGCCGTTCCTCCTTCGCCCGCTCGATGACCGGAACGAGCGCCGACTCCACCAGTTCGTGGACCAGGCCCGGCGGCGTGTAGTAGGAGCCGGTCAGTTTCTTCTTCGAACCCTTGCCGGCGTCGCCCGCGAAGTGGAAGGCCCAGGGCTCGGCGTCCACGTCGATCGCCGGCTGCAGTTCGAGCAGGCTCTCGTAGACGGAACCGAGTTCCTCGGTGTCCATATCCCGGTAGTTCACCCTGGACAGAACGCCATCCGTCTCGAACCAGGAGAGGTTGCGCACCGCCTCCAGGAGATCCCGGTTGGAGATCAGGGCGGCGTCGATATCGGCGCACCAGTCCGCCCGGAACAGTCCGCCGAGCGGCGGCAGGCCGAGCGCGGCGGCGCCGCGCGCCAAGCCCCTGAACGTGACCCCCAGGCCCAGCCACAAGTCGGCGTGCCGGTCGTAGTGCCGCCGCCGGAGCGCCCGTTCGCGCAGCCGCGCCGCGGAGTAGCCCTGAGCGAAGATGGCCCGCTCCTCCTCCGAAGCTTCCGGCCCGTGGAGAAGACCGCGCTCCTCCGCCGAAAACAGGAACAGCAGGCGGTAGACGAGGCGCAGGATCTGCTCGAAGTAGCCTTCCCGGGACAAGGTCCCGCTGCCGAGCGCCCGCCGGAGATTCCCGTTCCCCGGATGCATGAGGAAGCCATTGCCGAGGCGCCGGAGCGCCTCGGTCACGCCGAAGCGAAGGTCGGCGCGGATCCGCTGGCCGGCGTCGTGCGCCTCCGCCCGCCACTCCTCGATGATGCAGGCGGAGGCCAGCCCGTTGCTGGGCCGGAGCCGGCTCGCGTGGATGGCGAGCCAGAGCGCCGCGAAGTCGGAGTACAGCTCGTCCTGGAAGATCAGGTCGAGATCCGCCTCGATGAAGGCCGGCCGGGCAAGGCTCGGGTTGTCCCGCAGGAGCCGGAGCCTCGCGCCGTTCGAAGCCAGGCCCCACAGCGCGGCGTCCTCGGCGTTGAGGTACTCCTGCAGGAGACCGTGCGGCGCCTGCCGCCGGTCTTCCTGACCGAAACGGGCGTGGGCCCGGTCGAGGTCGTGGTCCCTCGTGGCGAGCAGGACCGGAACCGCGGCCTCGAACGCCCGGTGGCTGATCCGGAACACCCGGCCGCCAGCCGCAAGCGGCGAGGTCGGCTTCAAGTCCTCGTAGCCGAAGACCGTCCGAAGAAGGGGCGCCAGCCACTCGTTCACGCCGACCCGGGAAGCGGAGGCGGCGGAGCGAGCCCGTCGTTCGGCATACCGGCGCCAGAGGTCGCTCGCGATCAACCAGTAGCGGCCGATCTCGTCCTTGAGAGTCAGCGACTTCGACAGGCCGTAATCGGCGCCCGACTGCCGCGGCGCATCCAGTGCCGCGATGCGCTCCAGGTAGTCCGGCGGAAGCACGCCGCCCTGAAGGGTGAGGCCGACGAAGCCGCCGCGCCCGCGTAAGCCGCGCCTGGCCACCGCCCTACAGACTCGCCATGGGGAGGAAGACGTACACGCCCAGAATGTCCGCCGGCAGGGCGGGAGTCACGCCGTAGCGCAGACCGCGGGCGCCGCTCGCGTCGCGAATGCGGCGGTGGTCGGCAAGCAGGGCGGCGGCCCGTTCGCGAGCTGTCCGCTCGAACCTGTCCACAAGCGCGGGCAGCGCGTCGAGCGCCTCGCGGATGAGCCGGCTCTTGTGCCCGGGCGCCATGTTGCGGCCGGGTTCGAGCGAGAGCAGCGCCAGGGCATCGGTCTCCGGTACGACCGCCGCGTCCCGGCCCGCCAGCGCAAGCCCGACGCACTCCTCGGCCAGCAGCGACCGGTGGAGAGCGAAACGGCCATTCTCGCCTCGCTTCTCCACCTCGATCTGGCTCCGCAGCCGCAGCAGGTAGAGCACGGTGCGAACGGAGACCCCGGAGGTGAACAGGGCGCTGCACCGCGCGCCGACCGCGGGCTGGTCCGCGTCCAGCCCCCGCTCCGCGACGTAGTCGGCGAGCGTCGCCACCAGCGGATGCGCCCGATGAACGTGTTCCGCTCCCGCCGGGGCCATCGGCTCGAAAGACAACCGCGGCGAATCGCCCAGGCCCGCCGCGGCGAGCCGGTCCCGCAGCGGTTTCGGCAGGTGGGCCAGCGGCAGAACGCCGCAGCCGTTCTCCACCGCGAGCGGCGCGCCGAGCCGCTCCGCGGCCAGCCGGACGAAACGGGCCACGTCGCCGGCGCCACCCAGCACTTCCACCGCCTTCCGCCATTCCGGCAGCACCTCGTCCGGCCGCAAACGGCGTTGGGCGAACACGGTGCGGCTCTCCTTCGTGGAGGCGGCCGCCCGCTCCCAGGCTTCGTCCACCGCCGTTTCCGTCTCCTCAAGGCCGCTGGCGGGAAGCGCGGCCTCCCCGAGGTCGAGAGTCCGCTGGGCGATGCGAGCGGCGCCCTCGCCGTGAAGCAGAACGGCCCGCATGATCGCATCGACGACCTGGTTGCCGTCGGTGGGCAAAGGCACCGCCACGCCGAGTTCCTTGCGGATCTTCTCGGCCTTGCGCAGGATGACCCGCAACACGGCGCCGTCAACCGGGTTGTCTCGCCCGTAGAGCATCAGCGTACGGACGACTTTCGACGCCTGGCCGAACCGGTCGGCCCGCCCTTCCCGCTGTTCGTGCCGGGTGGGGTTCCACGTCAGGTCGTAGTGGACCACCGCGTCGAAGTGACTCTGCAGGTTGACCCCCTCCGAGAGACAGTCCGTGGCGACCAGAACCGGCGCCTTCCCGGCTTCGAGTTCCGCCAGAGCCTCCACCCGCTCCTCCCGTTGATCGGGCGTCAACTCGCCGGTGACCATCAGGACTTCGGTGCTTCGTGGGGGCAGCGCCGCTCGCAACTCTTCGCCAACGTAGTGGGCGGTCGCGATGTAGCGGCAGAAGACGACCGGCTTGAAACCGCTTCCGAGGAGCCCCTTGAGTTCCCGAACGAGGGCCCCGAGTTTCGGATCCTCCCTGGGTCCGCGCAAGGAGCTCGCGTGGGCGATCAAATCCCGGAGCGCGGGAGCGTCGTCGCGGGACTCGACGGTCCCGGCGGGAACGCTCTCGTTGACGGTCAGCGAGTCGTCGGCCGCTTCGTCCATCACCGTCTCGCCGGCCAACCGGTCGAGTTCCTCGATCCGGGCCGCCTCCGTTTCGCCCTCCGCCGCGCGCAGCCGCGTCCTGAGCGCCGCGGCGGCGGCGGCCGGACTGGACGAAACGCAGCGGAGCAGAGCCAGGGCGGCCCACCAGGACATCCGTTGCTCGAGCTTCGTTCCACCCTCGGCGCGCCGGACGAGCGTGCGCGCGTAGGCCAGAACGTCGTCGAACAGGCGACCCCAGGCGCCCGTCAACCGATAGGTCGCTTCACGGCTTTGTCGCGCCGGGAAGCCCACTTCATCCCGCCACTCGGCGATGTCGCCCCGGCGACGCTGAACGAAGTGGAGGGCCAGATCGTCACGCAGGGCCCGCCGCTCGGCGCCCTCGGGAAGCTCGGCCAGGCGCTGGAACTTCGGCGACAGCAGACCGAGCAGATTGTGAAAGGCGACGTCGTCACCGGCATGAGGCGTCGCAGTGAGCAGCACCATGCCTCGACGCGGCTCTCTCTCGGCCAGGCCGCGGAGCAACTCGTAACGTTGATGGCGCGTGTTCGTGTTGGCGCGAACGCAGGCGTGCGCCTCGTCCACGATGACGAACTCGGGGCAGGCACGCTGAAAGTCGTCGCGGCGGCGGTCCGACTTGATGTAGTCGAGTGAAACGACGGTGAACGGATAGACCTCGAAGATGGACTCGTCCGGCCGCAGGCCGCGCTCGAGGCGCGCGGCCGTCCCGGTCCGCACGACTTCCGCCCGGATGCTGAACTTCGATGCGAGCTCGCGTTGCCACTGCTCGCAGAGATGCGGCGGGCAGATGACGGCCAGACGGTCGATCTCGCCGCGGTCGAGCAGCTCGCGGACGATCAGGCCGGCCTCGATCGTCTTGCCGATGCCGACGTCATCGGCGATGAGGAGACGTACCGGGTCGAGCCGGAGCGCCATGAGCAGCGGCGCCAACTGATAGGCCCGCGGCTCGACGTTGAGATGTCCGAAGCTCCGGAACGGTCCAGCGCCGGCCCGGAGCTTGAGCCGCATCGCGTCGCGAAGCAGGAGCGCCTCCTCCCGGGAACCCGGGCGGTCGGGATCGGGGAGGTCGAAGGCAGCCGGCGCCGGTTGCTCGCGTTCAAGGGGCAGGTAGATGACGGTCGCGTCCTCCTCCGCCCCGCCAAGGGGCCGCAATCGCAGCGCGTGCCGCCGACGCTCCGGGAGAACGACCCACTCGCGGCCGCGGGCTCTGACGAGGCTTCCCGGCCTGAACGACGCCTGCGAGTCCATCTACCGCTCCCCTGCCGACTCGCCGCCAGAGCCGAAGACCCAGGGGTACTCGGCGGCGACCCGAGGCCACGTCGCGCGGTCCGTCTCGAAGCGAACGACGGTGAACCCGGCGTCCTCAAGCCGTCGCGTCGTCTCCTCATCGTGCTCTCGTCTCCGAGCAGCCCCGTGGTGCGGCCCGTCGATGTAGACGAGCGTCTGCCGGTTGCTGTACGCGAAGTCCGCCCGGGTTCCGTGCTCCCGGAGCAGAGGCTGGCCTCGGTCCGGCAGTCGCAGGCCCCTGCCCCTGACCCACTTCAGCCACTCCTCCTCCAGGCCCGATCCGGCCGCGTTCAGCAGCTCTTCGAAGCTGTCGACCGCCGAGGACGGAATGGAGGCTGGCTGCCGGTCGGCCAGAGCGAGCCGGCAGAGCAACTCCAGCATCTCCTCGTTCCGGCGGTCGATCAGTTCGTGATCGGGCTGATTCGTGTAGCTCAACAGGCAGCGATAGCAACCGGCCTCGCACTCGCTCTCCTGGTTGACGAGATCGTCCGCGCCAGTCCAGTCGCCGGACCGCGAGTCGAAGTGACACACTTCCAAGGCGCGGCGTACGGCGCGCGCGAGCGCATCCCGGTCCGCCATCAGGCGGGTCAGGACGCCGGCGCCGCCCTCGGACGCCTCGTAGAAGAGGATCGCCCGCCGGTTTGCCGCGTCGGGCAGGGGCTCCGCGGCCAGCTCCGCTTCCTCCAACTGGAACTCCTGCTCCATTCCGCGCTTGAGCGCGTACCGAAACGAGACGAAGGCCGGCGCCGCCAGCGCGACCCGCGGCCGCAGAAGCAGCACGTTGCGCGTGTCCTCGACGAAGGGCGTGATCCGCTGGACGACCTTGCCGCCCGGCGCTCCGTCGTCTTCCGTTTCGGTCGGGGCCTGCTCGTCCTTCGTCCATACGCCGGTCGCGGCGTCGACGCTGAAGCCGTACACCGTCTTCCGCACGCGGCGCCGCCAGCCCAGGTTGATCCGCCACAGCGTCGATGCCGGGCCGTAGGCCATCTCGAACAGCACGTCCCCGCCTTCCGCGATCGTGGCCGTCTCGACCCGGGGCCGGCCGCTCTCCCGGGCAAACCGAACCGTCGTCACCATCTCGTAGCCCTGGCGTCGGCGCTCCTCCTCGTCGGACGTGATCCGGTGGGCCCGGCGAGTCGACACCTGTTCGATTCGATACAGGTTCCCGATCAGGCGCCCGCCTTCGAGCAAGTCGCCGCAGTTCACGCAGCGCTCGTGCCCTTCCTCCGAGCCAAAGTGCCCGTAGCCGCAGGACGGGCACAGGCGGGCCGCCCTGACCGGCAGGCGTGCCGTTGCCGTCGCGGCTTCCTCGTCGCGACCCGTCAGGATGGCCCTGCCCACGCGGTACGTGCTGCCCTCGTGGTAGATGATCGACTGCGGGCCGAACTCGGAGAGCCCCAGAAACCGCGGCCGACTGAGGAAGGAGTCGCGGCCGATGCTCTTCCGGCGCCCCGGTATGTAGGCCAGAAGCGGCAGCCGGGGGAAGTTGTAGCCGGGCAGGAAGCCCTCCGCGGCCAGATAACGGTACGTGTAGAAGTCGGAGTTCATGGACTGGCGGCTGTCGAGCAGGAGGTTTCGCTGAGCGTAGGCCTCGTCGTGACGACGCTTCGCTTCCTTGCGTTCCCTCTCGCTCGCCGCCGCGTTGTTCAGCACGTCCTGGGCCAGCCTCATCTGCCGCCCGGTGGCACGGAACAGGGACCGCCAGCGCTCGAACGCGGCGGCGAACGTCCGGCTTGCCGCGTTCACGACACCGTCGAGCCAGGTAGCGGTGTACCAGGGGGCGGCGCCGCCGGCCAGGTCCGCGGACATGGTGTCGAGAATGCGCCGGCCCCGCCGCCGCGCTTCCGTCAGCGCCCTGTCGTTGTGCAGCGCGGACTCGATGTCCTCGTGAAGCGGCAGTTCGGGAGCACCGTCCAGATCGAGCACGTCCTTGACCGATCGGCCCAACTGGAGGCCGGTCTCGGCAAGCCACACGGCCTGAACGTGACTCCGAATCAGATCCTCGTTGGCCAGGTCGATGTTCGGTGGATTGACCCCGCCCGCCACCATGCGGGTCGGGTCGGCGAAGAAGTACTGGTCATGCGGCGACCTGGCCGCGCAGTACGTCACCACCAGGGCCGGCTGGCCGCCGCGGCCGGCGCGCCCGCTTCGCTGCGCGTAGTTCGCGGGCGTCGGCGGCACGTTCCGCATGTAGACCTGGTTCAGCGAGGCGATATCGACGCCGAGTTCCATCGTCGGGGTACAGAACAGGATGGGCAGCCCGCTGCCGTCGAGCCCCCGGCGAAATCGCTTCTCGCGGTCCTCCCGAACCCCCGCCTCAACCTGCGCCGTGTGCTCGCGCGCCTGTAACTGGTGCAGGTGCCTGTCGTCCGAGCCAAGCAGATCCGCGACGTTGCCGTAGAGATCGCGGAAGAACGGATTCGCGACGCCGACCTCCGCCTGCTCGCCATCTTCACCGGGCCGCCACTCCAGAGCCGAGGCGTCCACGCGCCAGACGGTGCGCCCCCGGTCGAGTTCGGCCGATTCGACGTAGCCCCACGTCGCCAGGACGCCAAGAAGCGCGTCGATCACCTCGTTGTAGGCGGCCTCACCGAAGTCGGGCGGGTAGTGGGGGTTGCTCTTGCCCCACGCGCCGCGCGACTTGAACCGCCGGCCGAACGCTGAACGGTGCGACAGATGAACCAGGTGGTAAGCGCCCTTCCCTCCCCCGCGTCGCGTGCTCGGCCGCGGCAGCAGGAACGCATGGGACGTCAGGTACTCCTCCTCGGACAACCCCCAGGGCTCCCGCAGCTCGTTGAAACTGCGATTCCGGATCTGCTCCTGGAAGTTCGGATCGAGGAAGATCGTCTTGATGCAGAGAGAACGTCGCATGTGGTCCAAGAGATCCGTCGCCAACTCGAGCCGCTTCGCCGACGAGGTTGAGCCGAGCAGGGGATGCGCTTCGCGCCAGCTCTCTTCGTCCTCGCAGCAGGCATCGAGGTCGCGATAGCCGATTCTGAGCAACGCCAACTGCTCGAGATTCGGACTCGTGATCCGCCAACCCCGCTGAAGATCGAGATACAGGCGATACCCCAGAACGTCGCGGAGCGCCCTCTTCGTGTTCTGGGCCTTGACTCCCTTCGCGCTCGGATTGGCGGCGTAGTCGGCGGGTTCCAGCCGAAGCCGATCGAGAACGCGTCGAGCCAGGACTTCGTCCGTGAGCAGACGTTCCGGCGCGGCGCGGACCGCCGCGAGCAGCGCGCCGCGAAGCTGAAGGATCTGGATGAAGTCGTTGAAGTGGCCTGCCTGAAGGCTCGCGTCCTGCCGATTGTCGGTGAAGGCGAGGAGCTTCTTCGTTCGCGGGTCGAGGTCCGTGCCGATCAGGTGACGCAAGGAGGCGAGCGCCAGCATGGTCGTGGCGGAACTTCGTCCCTCGCTCGACAGGCTGGCGAGCTTCGAGTACTCGCCCTTCCTGCCGTCGTACCAGGCATCGCACTCCGGGTTGAGGCAGAACCGGAAGTCGCCCGCGATGAACCACGCGGGCAATCCCTGCTCGTTGCAACGCCCCGTCGCGTCCACGTTGACGCCGATGGGTACGTACTTCCGGTAGTACGGCTTGAGCTGGAACCTCCCCGAGACCATTTCCAGCCACGGGTCCGGGTAGGAACCCTCGGCGTCCTCCGGGTTGAACATCGCCCCGGCGTCCGGCATGAGATAACCGTGCCGGGTCGTCTGGTCGTCGCCGCCGCGGTCGGCCAGATCGCGAGGGTCGAACCCGATGGGCGCCTCGTTGGCCATCTTCGCCCGGACCGGCAGGTACTCCTGGCCGCAGTGGCGGCAGAAGCGGAGCGGAAACAGTCGCCGCCGCCGATCGCCCGGCTTGAACCGCTGACCTTCCAGCGTCACGTACCGCTGGCCCGACGCCTCCAGGGTGGCGTGGGCGCTACCGCCGCCGCTCAGGAACTGGTGAAGCCGGAACGCGAAGAAGCCGCGACCGTCCTCGCCGCGGCTTGCGTGGGCCGTGAGGAGGAAGTTCTCGAGATAACTCCGGCACTTGTCGACGGCCAGGTCGGTGTCTCGCGCAAGCCTCTCGGGCGCCTGCTCGATCGTCAACGGCCGTTGAATCCGCCTGAGTCTCCCGGTTTCGTCCTCTTCAAGGCCGAGGTTTCTCTCGACCCAGGCCGAGACCGGATGCCGGGCGAGTTCCTCATGGGTCGGGTCCACCGGCGGGCCCGCTTCCACGGCAACCCGAAGACCCATTGGATCGATCTGCGTACTCCATGCCGTGGCGGGTTGCAGAGTCTCGGTGACCACGTGCTCGGGCTTCACCTCGCCCCCGAACAAGCGGGACGCGACGTTCGCCACCGCCACGTCCCGTTCCGCCGCCAAGCCTTCGGAAGAAACCGTGGCGGAAGTGCCGACGAAGCGAAGGCGGTCGCCGCCCAGCCGCTCGCGCACCCGCCGCGCCAGCATGGCGACGTCGGCCCCCTGTCGGCCCCGATAGGCGTGGAGCTCGTCGAGCACCAGAAACCGCAGCCCGGCCGCATGCTTGCGAACCGCCTTGTCCGTCTCGATGGCTCTGGTCAGGATCAGCTCGAGCATGACGTAGTTCGTCAGCAGGATGTCGGGCGGGCTCTTCACGATCCGCTCCCGGTCCTCCTCGGAGTCCTGACCGGTGTAACGGGCGAAGGTGACCGGTTCGCCGCCTTCCGGATAGCCGAGATTCAGGTATCTCGTCAGCTCCTCGAGTTGGCTGTTGCAGAGGGCGTTCATCGGATAGACGACGATCGCCGTGATCCCCTTACAGGGATCGCCTTGCCGCCGGCGGCGCAGGACATCGTCGACGATCGGAATGAAGTAGCCGAGCGACTTGCCCGATCCGGTGCCGGTCGTCAGCACGTAGCTCTCGCCTCGGCGGGCAATGTCGATCGCGTCGGCCTGGTGCCGGTAGAGGGCCAGCGACCTGCCGGTCGGGGGTCCCGAGGACTCTCTGAGCCGGAAGATCCGGGAGCACTCCGCTTCCAGCGTGCCCTCCGCTACGAGTTCGTCAACGGTGCGGCCAGGCGCAAACCTCGGATTCAACTGAACGAGCGGCGCCGGCCAGAACCGGCCGGCGGCGTAGGCGTCGTCCACCGCTCGGGAGATGTCGTCCGCCCGGATCTTCGTGAAGCTGCGGGAGAAGCGCGAATACTCTTCGACCAGGCGGTTACGGAAGGCGAAGACGTCCATCGCCCTCCGCTGTCGGTTCGTTCCTCATGAGCATCGGCGTCTCTGTCCAGTTCGTTTGACGAGATTCGCGCGGATCATACTGTTCCCGAGGACCCAGCATGAACTTCCTCCCAAACATCATCGGCTCCTTCGCCGACCCGGCGGCCGAGAATCCGACCGTCGAGATGGTCGAGGCGGCATTCCGTCATTACCGTCTGCACTGGCGCTACCTGAACTGCGAAGTGCCGGCGAACCGCCTGGCGGCCGCGGTGGCCGGTGCCCGCGCCATGGGCTGGGCCGGTTTCAACTGCTCGCTGCCCCACAAGGTCGCGGTGATCGAGCACCTCGACGGGCTGGGCGAGTCGGCCCGCCTGATCGGCGCGGTGAACTGCGTCGTCCGCGACGGCGACGGCCGATTCATCGGGGAGAACACGGACGGCAAGGGCTTCCTCCGCTCACTCGAGGAAGTGACGCCGGCGGCCGGCAAGCGAGTCGCGATCTTCGGCGCCGGCGGCGCCGCGCGGGCGATCGCTATCGAACTGGCGCTAGCCGGAGCAGCCGAAATCACGATCGTCAACCGCACCCGCGAGCGGGGCGAAGAACTCGCACGGCACATCGCCAGTAACACCGCGACCCGGGCCCGGTTCGAGCACTGGCGCGGCGTCTACCGGCTGCCTGAGGCAATCGACGTGGCGATCAACGCGACCTCGATCGGCCTGTTCCCGGACGTGGACGCCGAGCTGCCGCTCGTTCTCGACTCTCTCCTGTCCGAGATGGTTGTCGCCGACGTGATTCCGAACCCGCCCAGAACCCGCCTGCTGGACGCGGCCGCCGCCCGCGGCTGCACCGTGCTCGACGGACTCGGCATGCTGGTCAACCAGGGTGTGAGCGGCATCCGCTACTGGACGGGTGTCGAGGTCGATGCCCGGGTCATGCGGGCGCGCCTGGAGGCGATCTTCGGCTGAAGCCGGTCGAGCAGCACCGCGGCGAGGATCAGGGCCCCGAACACGACCTTCTGCTCGTAGGAGGCGACACCCGCAATGTTCAGGCCGTTCTGGATGACGGCGATGATCATCGCGCCGATCAGCGTCCCCGCAATCCGGCCGCGCCCGCCCGCCAGGCTCGCGCCGCCGACGACCACGGCGGCGATCACCTGCAGTTCGTAGAGCTCCCCGGCGTTCGGCCGTCCGCCCTCGAAGCGGGAGGCGTCGACGATCCCCGCCAGGCCGGCGAACGCTCCGCACAGGCAGTAGACGG
Organism: Vicinamibacteraceae bacterium; assembly: GCA_012270995.1. Classification (GTDB taxonomy): domain Bacteria; phylum Acidobacteriota; class Thermoanaerobaculia; order Multivoradales; family Multivoraceae; genus Multivorans. The sequence continues at coordinate 12,717 of JAAXHG010000003.1, forward strand.
CAAGCAGCACGGCGGTCACCGGCACGCCCGACAGGCGCGCCGCCTCGACGTTGCCGCCGACGGCGTAGACGTAGCGTCCGAACATGGTCCGCGTCATCAGCAGGTGAGCGGCCACGAACAGGACGAGCATGAGCACGATGGGGTTCGGTACACCGAGCACGGCGCCGTTACCGAGCCAGGCGAACGCTGCCGCATCGACCCGCACCGCCTCCGGCGTCCCCTCGGCGCCGCCGCCGACCAGACGCCGTTGATGACCGACGGCGAGAATCAGGGCCAGGCCGCGGGCGACCATCATCAGCCCAAGGGTGGCCACGAACGGCGGCACCCGGAACGCGGTGACCATCGTCCCGCTGAGGAGACCGCCCAGGGCCGCGGCCCCGACACCCAGGAGCATCGCCGCCAGAAGTCCCGCCGGCGAGGCCGCGGTGCCGCCGAACCATTCCTGCACCGCCACCGCGGCGATCACGCCGGCCAGCGCCAGCAGACTGCCGACAGAGAGGTCGATGCCCGCGGTCAGGATGACCAACGTCATGCCGAGCGCGATGATCGCGATGTCCGCGTTCTGGTTCACCACGTTGAGCAGATTGCGGGCGGTCAGGAACGTCGGCCAGTGGTAGCTCCTCGGCGCGAACACGCGCACACCGGCAGTTCGCACCGGGCCCCAATCGGAGGCGATCCGGTGGGTGGCGATCGCATCGAGGGAATCGCCGGCACCGGCGATCCGCTCCAGTTCGAGCCGCACGTCGCGCGGCTGGCCGAAGACGCTGCCGGCGATCCGGGCGCCGGCGGCGTCGAGGCCCTGTTCGATCGCCTGCGCAAACACCCGGTCGGCTTCCGTGTCCCGCGCCACGACGAGCACCGAGCACGAAGCCTGGCACGCCTCCAGCACCTGGCGCGCGACCGCGCCGCCGGAACGACTCGTGATCGGATTCTGTTCGCGCCAGGTCGCTACGCTCGAGATCAGGCAGAGGAGGACCAGCACGACGACCGAGAGGTTGCGGCCCAGGAGATCCAGCAACCTCCGACGCCAGCGTCCCACGCGCCCGCCGTCCCCTTCAGGCAACGGGAGGTTCCTCCGAAAGACCGATTCCGGCGGCGATCCGCAACACGGCAGCCGGGTCTGCCCTCGCGGGATCCGGGATCTCGCCCCGGATCCGACCATCGTGCATGACCAGCACCCGGTCGCTCATGCCGAGAACCTCCTCCAGCTCCGAACTGATCAGGAGCACCGACTTGCCCTCCGACGCGATGCGGCGGATCCACTCGTAGATCTCGTAGCGTGCCCCGACGTCGATGCCCCGGGTCGGCTCGTCGCAGAGAACGACCCGCGCGCCCCGCTCGAGCCACTTGGCGATCACCACCTTCTGCTGGTTGCCGCCCGACAGCGTCGCCACCCGCTGGCGGGGGCTGGACAGCCGGATGTCCAGTTGCTCCCTCCACCTGCTGAAGGCCCGTCCCTCGCGCCGCCGATCGACCACGCCGCGCAAGCGCCGGAAGCGGTCCAGGTTGGGAAGCGCGAAGTTGTCCCGCGCGCTACGGCTCAGCACGAGACCCTGGCCCCTGCGATCCTCCGGCAGCAGGCAGATGCCGCTCCTGATCGCCCGCCGCGACGACCGGAGGTCGAGCCGCCTGCCGTCGAGCCGCACCTCGCCGCCGTCTGAGGCCATGGCGCCCGAGATCATCCGCGCCACATCGGTGCGGCCCGCGCCCACCAGGCCGGCAAGTCCCAGCACCTCGCCGCGACGGATGTCGAAGGACACGTCGCGGATGCGGCGTCCGGCCGACAACCCCCGGACCTCGAGCCGCGGACCGCCGATCGCCTCCGGGAGTCGAGGGGGAAACTCCATGCTCAGACTGCGGCCGACCATCGCTTCGATCAACTCGTCACGGTCCAGGGGCAGGCGACCATCGCCGCCGCCGGTCGGCCCACGCCGGTCGACGCCGTGCACCAGTTCGCCGTCGCGGAGTACGGCGACCCGATCGGCGAACGCCTCGATCTCCTCGAGCCGGTGGCTGATGTAGATGGCGGCGGCACCCCGGCGCGCCACTCCCCGCACCTGGCGCAGCAAGGCCCGCGCCTCGCGTGGCGACAGCGCCGCCGTCGGCTCGTCCAGGATCAGCAACCGGGGCTCGAGAGCCAGCGCCTTCGCGACCTCGACCGCCTGGCGGGCGCCGAGCGACAACTCCGAGCAACGGGCATCGGGATCGATGTCCAACTCCAGCAGGCCGAGCAAGCGCCGCGCCTCCCGCCCTTCCCAGCGCCGGCGCAGGATCCCGCGCCGGGACCAGCCGGCGCCGAGAAAGAGGTTCTCGCGCACGCTCAGTTGCGGTACCAGGCTGAGTTCCTGGTGGATCACCGCGATTCCTCGTTCGCGCGCGTCCGCGGGCGATGCGAACCCGGCGGTTTCGCCCTCGAACTCGATCCGGCCGCCGTCCGGCCGCTCGGCGCCCGAGACGATCCGGATCAGCGTGCTCTTGCCGGCGCCGTTCTCGCCGACCAGGCCCAACACTTCTCCGGCGCCTACCGCCAGACTGACGCCGCGAAGGGCGTCCACGCCCGGGTAGCTCTTGCTGATCCGATGGAGTTCGAGCAAGTGGCTGCCGGCAGGCCGAGGCCCTAGTCGAGTGTCGGGTCCTGCTCCGCGTCGGCCTGCCGGTAGAGCTCCGTCGGGATCAGGTGGACGCGCTCGAAGTCCTCGCCGTCGAGGTAGCGCACGATGTTCTGCACCGTCATGACGCCCATCCGATCCGGGTACTGGATCGGATCGGCGTAGATCTCTCCGTCCCGGATCGCCTCCCGGCCCGCGATCTCGCCGTCGAAGCCGACAATCCGGACCTGATCCGCGCGTCCCGCCTGCTCCAGCGCGGTGCGCGCGCCCAGGGCTGAGGGATCGTTGATCGCGAACACGCCGGCGAGATCCGGATAGGCTTGGATACCGTCCGCCATCGCCCGGTAGCCCTCGTCGCGCAGCCCGCCGCCCTCGAGTTCGGCCACGATCTCGATCCGGCCCTCGGTCCGGTCCCGGTTGTACTCCCCGATCGCGTGGCGGAAGCCGTCCACCCGCAGGACGCAGGAGTTGGCCTGCTTGAAGTGCAGCACCAACACCTCGCCGCCGGCCTCGCCAAGGGCCTCGATCATCGCTTCGCCGGCCAGCAGCCCACCCTGGTAGTTGTCGGTTCCCACATGGCCGGCGATCTCGACGCCCTCGGCGACGGCCTGCAGGTCGGACGTGAACACCGGCACTCCGGCTTCGTTCGCCCGCCGTACCGCCGGACCGATCGCGATCCGGTCGACGGGGTTGAGGACAATCGCGGCAACGCCGGAAGCCAGGAAGTTGTCGACCTGCTGCGACTGCCGGTTCACGTCGCGCTCTGCATCGGTGACGACGACGTCGAAGCCGTGGCGCTCCGCCTCGGCGGTCAGACTGTCGGCGATGATCTTGAAGAACGGGTTCTTGAGCGTCATCGCCGAGTAGCCGATCGTGCCCCGCGCAATGCTGCCGCTCTCGCCCCCGTCCGTGCCGCCGGCGCAGGCGCCGAGCGCGCAGCCGAACGCGACGGCCACTGTCGCGGCCAGCGCCCGCTTCACAGTCCCTTCCCCATCGCTCCGACCTCCCTCGACGTTCTGACAACCTGAAGGCCAGATTGTGACACGCGACCCCGGAGGGCGCCGGATAGAGTCACGCCGATGACCGAAACCGGTGTGTCCTCGTCGGCCGCGGCAACACCCCTGCTGGAGATCCGCGAACTGCGGACCTACTTCCACGGCAAGCACGAGACGGTCCGGGCGGTCGACGACATCGACCTGGCGATCGAAGAGGGCGAGACGCTCGGCCTGGTCGGTGAATCGGGCTCCGGCAAATCCGTGACCTCGCTGTCGGTAATGCGCCTGCTCGAGAGCACGGCCAGCATCGAGACCGGCGAGATCGCCTGGTTCGGCCGCGACCTGGTCCATCTTCCCAACCGCGAGATGCGGGATCTCCGCGGCAAGGACATCGGGATGATCTTCCAGGAGCCCGGCACGTCGCTGAACCCGGTGTTCCGGGTCGGCGACCAGGTGGGCGAGGCGCTGCGCGTCCATCTCGGCATGAACCGCAAACAGGCCCGCCAGCGAACGATCGAACTGTTCGAAGAGGTCGGCATCCCGGAGCCCGAGCGCCGGATCGACACCTATCCCCACGAGATGTCGGGCGGCCAGAAGCAGCGCGTGATGATCGCCATGGCGCTGTCCTGCAACCCGAAGCTGCTGATCGCCGACGAGCCGTCGACGGCCCTGGACGTCACGATCCAGGCCCAGATCCTCGACCTGATCCGCCGGCTGCGCGACGAGCGCGGCATGTCGATCCTGTTCATCAGCCACGACCTGGGCGTGATCGCCGAGATCGCCGACCGGATCGCGGTCATGTTCCGGGGCCGGATCGTCGAGCGCGGCCCGGTGACCGACGTCTTCAGCAACCCCCAGCACCCCTACACCAAGGGGCTGCTCGCCTGCCGGCCGCACCTCGACCGCGACTTCCGCCGTCTGCCCACCGTCGCCGACTTCATGGACGTGGACGACGAGGGCGACGGAGACGAGATCCGGATCACCGAGCGCGAACTGACGCCGGAGTCCCTCGACGAGCTCGTCGGGCGTGGACGTGGACGGCTGCTGCACCCGCAGAACGCGCTCGACGACCTGGGCTACGCTGAGAACCCCGGACCCGGCGACCGGATCGCGGGCGGCACCGAACCCCTGCTTCAGGTACGCGATCTGAAGGTCTACTACCCCATCAAGAGCGGCTTCCTGCGCCGGCAGGTCGGCGACGTCAAGGCCGTTGACGGCATCTCCTTCGACGTCTACCCCGGTCAGACGCTGGGACTGGTCGGGGAATCCGGCTGCGGCAAGACGACCACCGGTCTGGCGCTGCTGCGACTGATCGACATCACCGGTGGAACGGTCCGGTTCGAGGACCAGGACGTGACCACGATCCCGGCGAGCCGCCTCAGGTCCCTGCGCGGGAAGATGCAGATCATCCTCCAGGACCCCTATTCGTCGCTCAACCCGCGGATGACCGTCGAGGCCATGCTCAGCGAAGCCATGGCGATCCACAAGATCGGCGACAGCCGGAGCGACCGTCGCGACCGGGCCGCCCGCCTGCTTGAGGAAGTCGGCATGGAGGCCGGCCATCTGCGGCGCTACCCGCACGAGTTCTCCGGCGGCCAGCGCCAGCGGATTTCGGTGGCCCGCGCGCTGGCGGTCCAGCCGAAGCTGATCATCTGCGACGAGTCCGTGTCCGCGCTCGACGTCTCGGTGCAGGCGCAGGTCCTCAACCTGCTCAAGGACCTGCAGGAAGAGCGCGACCTGACCTACATCTTCATCAGCCACGACCTGTCGGTGGTCAAGTTCATGTCCGACATGATGGCGGTGATGCTCGACGGCAGGATCGTGGAACAGGGACCGTCCGAGGCGATCTACATGACACCCAGCGAGGAGTACACCCGCCGTCTGATCGAGGCCGTCCCGGACGACTCGATCGCCAACATCGAAAGCCGCCAGCAGCAACGCCGCGAAGCGCGAAGGCGACGCCAGGCGAACTGACCGCTCCGCTAGCGACCGCATGACCACCGCCAGCGGAAGCCGGTTCCCAGAAGCCCTGGTGCTGATCTTCGCCATGATCGTGGCGGCGCAGGTGCTCACGTACCTGCTGCCGGCAGGCGAGTACGAGCGCGACGGCCGGCAGGTGCTGGCCGGCACGTACCACGCCGTCGAAGCGGAGCCCCTGGCCTGGCACGCCGCCCTCACGAAGGTGCCCAGGGGGCTCGAGGCAGCGGCCGAGATCATCTTCTTCGTCTTCCTCGTCGGCGGCGCGATCGGCGTCATCCGGACCACCGGCGCGATCGACGCGGCGATCGGCGCAGCGATCAAGAACCTGGGTGGGCGGCCGATCCTGCTGGTCGGAGGAATGACCGCCCTGTTCGCGGTCGGCTCGTCCACGATCGGCATGGCCGAGGAGTACATGCCCTTCGTGCCGATCCTGGTCGCCATGTGCATCGCGCTCAAGATGGACGCCGTGGTCGCCCTCGGCATCGTCTACCTCGGCGCCGGGATCGGCTACGGCACCGCGGCGATCAACCCCTTCACCGTGATGATCGCCAAGGACATCGCCGGCCAGGACCCGAGCACCGGCTTCGGGCTCCGCTGGGCGCTGCTGGCGGTCATGCTGGTGGTCGGGGTCCACCACATCCTGCGCTACGCGCGCCGCGTCGGCGACGATCCGGAACAGAGCCTCGTGCGCGACGTCGACTACTCCGGCGGCGCGCACGAACTGAGCGCAGCCGAACTCACGCCGGCCCGGCTCGGCATCCTCGTCTCCTTCGCGGCGATGATCGGCGTGTTCATCTGGGGTGTCAACACGCACGGCTGGTATCTGGTCGAACTCGCCGCCCTGTTCCTCGGCGTGACGATCATCGCCGCGGCCCTCGGCCGAGTGTCGGCGAACCGGACCGCCAGAGCCTTCACCAGCGGCGCCGCCGAACTGACCGGGACCGCCCTGCTGATCGGCTTCGCGCGCACGATCGAGGTCGTGCTCTCGGACGCCCGGGTCATCGACACCGTGATCCACGGCATCGCCTCCCTGCTTGCGAAAGCGGAGGCCCTGGGTTCGGGAGCCGCGGTCATCTCGGCCTGGGGCATGCTCCTGGTGCAGAGCGTGTGCAACTTCCTGATCCCCTCCGGCAGCGGGCAGGCATACGTGACGATGCCGATCATGGCGCCGCTCGCGGACCTCACCGGCGTCGGCCGCGAGACGTCGGTGCTCGCCTACCAGCTCGGCGACGGGTTGATGAACCTGGTCGTACCGACGAACGCCCTGCTCATGGGCATGCTGCTCCTTGCGCGCATCCCCTACCAGCGCTGGCTGCGCTTCATCCTGCCAGCCATCGTCAAGCTCTACCTGGTCGCGATGGTGGTGCTGGCCGTCGCCGCACTGATGCGCTTCGAGTAGGGCCGGCAGCCCCTCGGCGAACCGGTTAGAGATTCAGCTTCGCCGGCAGGTAGCGGTCGATCAGGCCTTCGTAGTACGGCTTCAACTCCGCGGCCAGGGGCGGACGGTCGCTCTTCGAGTAGAGGTCGTAGCCGTTGAACAGCCGGACCCAGGCGAACATCTCGCGGTCACGATCGTTCATCAACTCCCGGTACGCGCCTTCTCGGTGGCAGGCGTAGAAGGAGTGGTAGCGGATCATGTAGAGGGCCGGCTGCGGCAGGTAGTCGCGCAGCACCTGGTACAGGTACTCGTCGTGCCCCCAGGACAGGTGAACCCGGTCCAGGCCACAGCCGGCTTCGTACACCCCGAGCGGCGTCGAGTACGCGGCATTCGCGGTGTCCGGGTTGCCCTCGAACAGCTCCGGGTAGACGATGCGGTCCGAGAACGCGCAGCCGACCGGGAACGTGTCGCCGACCACCGCCCATTGCGGCTCGCCCCACAGGCAGAGGACCTTGCCCAGGTCGTGAACCAGCCCGGTCAGCACGAACCAGTCCGGATGGCCGTCGGCCCGGATCGCCTCGGCGGTCTGCAAGAGGTGGTCGAGCTGCGACAGGTCGATGTCCGGATCCGAGTCGTCGACCAGGGTGTTCAGGAACTCGAGCGCCTCCCACGTCGAGAGTTCCGCCCGGTCGAGGGTGAGGTACTCCGCCTTCTTGTCCTGGACGAAGTCCCAGGTCTGGTTCCGGTGGTTCAGCAGGTAGAACTCGCGCACCGTGTCGCGGGCCGGCTGTTCGAAGTCCCTGTAGTCCTCGCGGCGCTTCCCGCCGGCGTCTGCCGGCTCGGGATAGAGTTCCGCCACGAAGTCGTCCCAGTCGTCGAGTCGTTCGAGCGGCATCACGGGGCACTACGCTAGCAGCCGCGCGTCGCGGTCAGCAGGGTCGACGAAACACGGTCCAGGCCGGGGAACACGATGTCCTATCTCGCCTACAAGCTGCTGCATGTGCTGGGCGCGCTGCTGGTACTGGCGGCAGCCGGCGGTGTCGCCGTCCACGCCGCGAACGGTGGCCGGCGCGAGGACAACGATCTGCGGAGCGTCCTCGCTTCGATGCACGGCATCGGCCTGATCCTGAGCGTCGTGGCCGGCTTCGGCCTGCTGGCCAAGCTCGGAGCGGGCGCCATGCCGCCGCCATGGGCATGGGCGAAGCTCGTGATCTGGCTCTTCTTCGGAGCCGCGCTGACGCTGCCCTACCGCAACACCTCGCTGGCGAGAGCACTGGTCGTCGCACTGCCCCTCCTCGCCGCGCTCGCCTCCTACCTGGCGATGTACAAGCCCTTCTAGGAGGGCCGGTCAGATTCCGGTCAGCAACAAGTCAGCCCGACTTCCACCAACGATTGCGAGAATCACATCCGGGACGAACCAATCGGGGAATCCGCCTGTAACCCCAGTGGTTTCCCTTCGTAGATAAGGTCGGGTTCGTGCCCTAAAGGGGCAAGGCACGAATCCGGTCGGCGCCGGGCGGTGCGAGCGTGTCGTACCGTCCGGCGCCACTTTTCCGACGGCTTCCGCGACCGGTCTGGAGCCGCGTTCAGAGAAACACGCAGGTGGGGCACTCGCCCGCGTCCCGCGCCAGCCTGCGGTCCGCTTCGCACTGGTACACGGGCTGCGCCGAGCGTTCCGTCCTCGTGTCGCCGCCCTCCATCACTTCCCGCTTCCAGTCGTCGTCATCCGACCAGCGGAACGGCAGCATCTTGACCGCTCCCGGGACAGCCAGTTCCTGGAAGGCGGCGAGAGACGCCACCATGATGTCCCGCTGCAGGCGAGGGTCCAGCGCCTTGCCCGTCGTGTGACCGAGCGGGTAGTCGAGAAACGCGGCGCGCGGAGGATTGACCGATCTCGTGATCGAGAACGCCGAGGTCATCGACAGCGTCGGAATGCCGTCCGCCTCGATGCGGCGGGCTATCAGTCCCACGGACTGATGACAGACCGGTCACACGGGGACGAGCAACGCCAGATCGACCTGGTCCGCGGCCAGCCGGCGGCTCAGTTCCGGCGCCAGCGTCTCGCGCACCCGACGCGCCGAGTAGATGCCGCCCATGAAGGTGTAAGCGCGGCGTGACAGCTCCCCGATCACGCCATCCCTTGCGAGAGCGCGCAGCGTGTCGACGGGAAAGACGACGTTCGGATCGATCCGGGCATCCGTCTGGTCGTAGGCGAAGTGGCTCGTCCGCAGTTCCGCGGCGGGCACGCCGGTGTCGATGATACGCAGGGAAACGTCGTCCCGATGATGGAAGGCGACCTGCCCCGTCCGGTACACGCCTCCCGAGGCCACAAGGCCGACCCGACACTCCGCAAGCGGCTTCGCCGGCCGGGTCCACGCAGGCGGGTCGACGTTCCGGACCCACCGGTAGGGTTCGTGTCCCAGACGCGAGTACAGGTCCCGGGTGCGGACAATGTGGTCGACCGGCGCTCTTCGCGTTCCCATGTTCCCGATTCTGCCCCAACCCGACGCGGCGATAGGATGCCAACCGCATGAGCAACGACAACCCGCGGCCTGCGGAACCCGGCTCCGAAGGCGTTCCGCGGAACGAGCGGATCGATCTGGCCGACTCCGAGTGGCGCGCCAGGCTGGCTGACGACCAGTTCCGCGTCCTGCGCCGGGAAGGGACGGAGCGGGCCTTCACGTCGCCGCTCAACGGAGAGCATCGGGACGGCGTCTTCGTCTGCGCCGGGTGCGGCGCCGAGCTGTTCCGCTCCGAGTGGAAGTACGAAAGCGGCACCGGTTGGCCGAGCTTCTACGAGTCGATGCCAGGCGCGGTCGAAACGAAACGGGACTTCAAGCTGTTCGTGCCGCGAACCGAGTACCACTGCGCCCGCTGCGGCGGACATCAGGGACACGTGTTCAGCGACGGTCCCGCGCCAACGGGCCTGCGCTACTGCAACAACGGAGTCGCCCTGCGCTTCCGGCCGGCCGGCCAGGGCGGCGACCCGGCCAAGGACAACGCCCCAGCCAAGGAGGACTGACCATGTCGACCACCCTGAACACCCGGCGCGCCGAGGCCGGCGTCTTCGCGGCCCTCGCATTGACGCTGGCTTGTGGCGGCGAATCGGTCGAGCCCCTGACGTCGACGGTGGCGACGGAGTCCGGCGTCCTCGAGGGCGCAGCTCTTCCGTCCGGAGTTCTCCAGTTCAGCGGCATACCCTTCGCGGCGCCGCCCGTCGGAGACCTGCGATGGAAGGCTCCCCAGCCGGTCGCGGCCTGGGAGGAAAGCCGCGACGCGACCGCCTTCTCGCCGAGCTGCTGGCAGCCGCTTTCTCCTCCCGGCTCGTTCTACGACTCCGGCGACATCGAGCGCGGCGAAGACTGTCTCTACCTGAACGTCTGGACCGGCGCCGATCACGCCGAGGCCGCCCTGCCGGTCATGGTCTGGATCCACGGCGGCGGACTCCAGACCGGCTCCGGCAGCACGACTCTCTACGACGGCGAGAGTCTGGCGCGTCAGGGCGTCGTCCTGGTGACGATCAACTACCGGCTTGGACCGATCGGCTTCATGGCCCATCCGGACCTCTCGGCCGAGAACGAATCGGGCGCGTCCGGCAACTACGGCATCCTCGACCAGGTTGCCGCACTCCAGTGGGTGCAGGCGAACATCGCGCGCTTCGGCGGCGATCCGGGGCGGGTCACGATCTTCGGCGAGTCGGCCGGCTCCTGGAGCGTCAACTACATGACCGCGACGCCGCTGGCGGCCGGCCTGTTCCAGCGCGCGATCGGGCACAGCGGCGGCATCTTCTGGCCGATGCCGCAGCTCGCGGACGCGGAGTCCGAGGGCGTGCGGGTGGCCGAGCGGCTGGGCGCCGGCGACCTCGCGGCCATGCGCGCGGCTTCCGTCGAGGAGGTCTACGAGGCGGCAAGCGAGTCCGAATCGCTCCAGTTCGTCGGCGTGAACGACGGCCACGTCTTTCCGCGCGACATCTACGACATCTTCGCCGCCGGCGAGCAGAACGATGTCGACACGATCGTCGGCTTCAACAGCGACGAGGGCACCGCCCTCTTCGCGGGCGCCGGCGCCGTCACCCTCGCCGACTACCGGCGGTCGCTCGAGGACACCTACGCCGAGCATGCCGATGCGATGTTCTCGGTCTATCCCGCCGAGACCGACGAGCAGGCGCGCGTGGCCTCCTACGAGAACACCGCCGACAGCTTCTTCGCCTGGCAGATGCGGACCTGGGCCCGTCTGCAGAGCAGTACCGGCTCCAGACCCGCTCGCATGTACTACTTCTCTCGCGTCCCGCCCTGGGACGAGGCCGAGACGTACGGCTCCTACCACGCCGCGGAGATCATCTACGCCTTCGACAATCTCCACAGGAGCGGCGAGATGCGTGACGGGATCGGGCCGTTCAATCACGACTGGGACGACATCGACCGGACGCTGGCGGACACCATGTCGGCCTACTGGGTCAACTTCGCCGCCACCGGCGACCCGAACGGGGACGGACTGCCCAACTGGCCGGTGTACGACCCGAGCGCAGACGGCGTTCTCGAACTGGGAGACACCATCGGCGTGATCCAGGATCTCCTCAAGGACCGCCTCGACGTCTTCGACGCCTACTACGAGGACCTGCGAAGAGTCCAATCCAATACAGAGATGAT
>JAAXHG010000002.1 GCA_012270995.1 Vicinamibacteraceae bacterium
CCCCTCCCCCTCCGCCACCGCCCCCGCCTCCGCCACCGCCGCCGTGCTCGGGTTCAGCTTCTGCGTCCGCCGTAGGGACATCCGGCTTCTGTGGACCGCAACCGCCGCCCACTCCTGACCAGAAGGAAGAAACGGCCAAGACGGACGCTGAAGAACGAGCAAAGAAGGAGACTTGCAGGAAGTTCTTCGAGCAGCACAACAAGACCTTTGACTTGGTCTGGAGGGTGAGTACGGCCAATTTCGTCAGGGGCGACCCTCGCGGGCGCTGTACGTCCACGGCATTCGCCTACTCGGGCAGAGGGAGTGTAACCAACACGATCTACACGTGTGATCGGTTTTACACAACCACCCGCGGCCTGAGGGCGGACGCAGTGCTTCACGAGATGCTGCACATAGCTGGAAAGTCCCATCGGGATCTTGGCGGCGGAGAGCGCTTTCACGAGGACGTAATGGCCGCATGCCCGTAGTCCGCGACATGACGAAGGAGGATCTCAAAGTGTTGAAACGGATCGCTATGGCCCTAGCCAGCACGCTCGCTGCCGGTGCCGTGCTTTTTCCGCCGAGACCGCTCTCGGGCCAGTCGGTGGAGACCATCTACAGCGGCGAGTACGGCACGACAGTCAGACTCCGGAATGAAGACGACGCTCTTGTTGAACGCTCCTCGACCGGCTCGGGCGTGGGCTTCATCCCGTACACAAGAGAGGCGTTGCTTGACGACAATGGAGACGTCGAGAGAGAAGTCGTCCGCTACCAGAACGGCAAGACCGAAACGGAGCACCTGGCCTATGGCCGGCCCCGGCCCGATGGAGGCAAGAGCTTTTTCGCTCGCGCCCGCAATATGAGCCGGAAGGAAATGGACGAGTTCCTCTCCCGCTTGCCGCCGCCGCCCGCGGTCTCCAAGGAGGCGGAACTGGCTCTGTTTCGAGGTCGATCGCGTCCTGGCGGCGAGACGTCTCCGGGCTCCGGTCATCCTTGGGGGTATCATTGGATTGAAAGCGACGGCGACTCTACGCGGACGACCTTTCGGCTGCTCCACCAGGAGATCGAAGTCGAGTTAGTGCGTCTGGGGGAGAACAGGTGGCGGGTTTCGGACAACGGCGGGGGGATGCGCCACGACTACTTCACAAGAACTGCGCTTCTCGAGCGCGAGTGTGACCATTGCCTGCCCTTTCCGGCGATCGCCTCTTACGACGCTTCGGGCCGGATTGTCCATGTGGTCACGAACGACGAAGGCTATCCGACCGAGAGTTGGTACGGCGAAACGCTAGTAGCGCGCTACCACTATGCGGAGATTGACGGCGTGCGTTCGCTGCCTCCCCTTGGGGATCTCGGCGACTTTTGGATCGAGTTGATCGACGCGCGAAACGGCCGGCGGCTCCTGGATTCACGCGCACTCCCGGCCAGGTCGACCAAGCCTGTCTTCAGTGCTTCGGGAAACCTCACCGTAGATGGACTAGGCATGATCCAGTCAGTCGGCGACGAGCTCTATGCCGTCGTTACCGTCATGGAACCGCCAATCCGCCGCGGACTTTATGCACTTCTGCCCTTGGGCGAGGGACCGGTGTGGCGGACGATTCTGGCGGCTGGTACGGAGGCTCCCGAGTTGCGTTCTCTCGTGCACTACACCGACAACCGGCTCAGGGTCGAGTTCCGGTTCGACCACACCGACCTAGTCGTGGAAGCGCCTCGGCGCGGTTCTTCCCCAATCAGGGTCGTCTGGCCGCAGGACATCACCCTGCCCCTTCTCGGGAAGGACCAAAGACCGCCGCGTTGAACAGAACTGGCGGCCGGCGGATCCGCCGGTCCACTTCCCGCCCCGCATCGGACCTGCCCCGCAACGCCGCGCCGTCGCCCTCCGCGAGAGAAGGAAGGGCCGGGTCAGCTGCCCGGAAGGCGCTAGCTGTAAGGGGTGTGCCCGCCATCGTGGACGCGCGGGTACGGGGGGACTCAAGACTTGCGACCGGGTCCTGGGGGCAGGATGCGGAAAGCGCCGCGCAAGCGGTTCGTACTCTTGCTGCCCCGGACCCTCCAGACAGTGGGCGAATGGCTGATCGGGCTGCGACGGCTCAGCCAGCCGGACGGCTATCGGCTTCGGAACGGGCCGGGTTCGGGGGCGCTGCAAGCGCGTAGTCCTTCGTGTACCAGGCATTGAGTTCGCCGGCGCCGTTGTCGTCTCTCCAGATGAGGGATCGAGTATTGGCTGGGGGGATCGGGGGCTGCCGGTTGTGTATCGGCTGGTTCGTCCCGCGCACCGGGGGCGATTGTCTTTTCGACCTCTCGGAGCTCTGCCTTGACGGGCTCGTCCTTGCGGAGGACGCGCTTCACCCAGTTCATATCCTCGATCTGTTTCCGCAGTCCTTCCTTGAACTCCTCGATGGGGTCGTTCTCCGTCAGGGATCGGAGGTCGCGGAGCTATGGTCAAATTTCGTGTACGGGGGTTGAGCGAGGCGGCGTGCCCTGCTGAGATCGGTTTTCCCGAATCGACAACAGCAGCAAAGGAGGCACGCCGTGACGGACAGTACAACAGTGATTTCGCTGGAGAAGCGAGGGCGGTTCAAGGACGAGCTGACCGCCCTTCTGCGGACCGGCGCCAGGGAGTTGATCGCCGGTGCGGTGGAGGCGGAGTTGGCGGAGTTGCTCTCGGAGCACGCGGGTAGGAAGCTGGCGGACGGTCGGCAGGCGGTGGTTCGCAACGGGTACCAGCCGGAGCGTGAGATCGTGACCGGGATCGGTTCGGTGCCGGTGCGGATTCCCCGTGTCCGTAGCCGGGACGGAGCGCCGGTGACGTTCCGTTCGGCGCTGGTCGGCGCCGACGCCCAAGGGCCTGTCGCCGAACGTGGTGAGCCGGCTGAAGCGGGAGTGGGAGGAGGAGCACCGGGCGTGGTCCCGGCGCGACCTGAGCGGAGATCGCTGGGTGTACCTGTGGACGGTGCGATCGGCTTCTGGGAGGCGCTTGAGGAGGTCTACGGCAGCACCCGGGCGCAGCGGTGCTGGGTGCACAAGACCAGGAACGTGCTCAACTGCCTGCCGAAGTCGACCCAGGCGAAGGCCAAGCAGCGCCTGCGGGAGATCTGGATGGCCGAGACCCGAGACAAGGCCGAGGAGGTGTTCGACTGGTTCCTCGAGACCTACGAGGCCAGGTACCCGAAGGCGACCAACTGCCTGCGCAAGGACCGCGAGGAACTCCTCGCCTTCTACGACTTCCCCGCCGAGCACTGGGTCCATCTACGCACCACGAATCCCATCGAGTCGACCTTCTCCACCATCCGCCACCGCACCGCCCGAACCAAGGGATGCGTCAGCCGCAACACCATGCTGGCGATGATCTTCAAGCTCGGGACCTGCGCTCAGCGCCCATGGCGGCACCTCCGAGGCTTCGACAAGGTCGCCAAAGTGATCCGCGATGTCCGTTTCGTTGACGGCATCGAACAAACCGAGGAAACCGATCAGACGCCGACGGAGGCGGCATGAGTCGTGCGACCGGCCTTCCTCGGTGGCGTCGACGAAGCGAAAGAAGTGGGTCCTGGCTTCGGAGGCGCGGACGAATCGCATGGAGCGTCCGAGGCTACCCGAACAGCCCCCTCGCCGCCTTCGCCTCGGGCGCCAGCCAGGCCGCGGCGCAGTAGGCGGCGAAGGAGATCGCCATCGCCGGGAACACCGCGTGCATGCCCTGGATGTCGAGCAGCATCCAGAGCCCGAGCGTCACGCCGCCGGCGGTGAAGGACCAGAGCGCCGCCGCGCCATTGCCGCGGCGCCAGGTCAGGCCCAGAGCGAGGGAGGGCAGGAAGCAGGCGGCGTAGAGGGCGCCGGAGAAGGAGGTC
Organism: Vicinamibacteraceae bacterium; assembly: GCA_012270995.1. GTDB lineage: Bacteria > Acidobacteriota > Thermoanaerobaculia > Multivoradales > Multivoraceae > Multivorans. The sequence goes on from JAAXHG010000002.1 coordinate 3,822, forward strand.
AGTTCGACGATGCCGCCGGGCGGGTCGATGGCGAGCACGGCGGTGATGGCCGCGAACAGCACGACGCAGACGCGGGTGTTGCGGACGGCGTGACGGTCGTCGGCGGGCACCAGAAGGCCGAGCAGGTCGCGCTGGAAGGTCGACGCCATCACGAGGAGGACACTGTCGAGTGAGGACATGGCGGCGGAGACCAGGGCGAGGAACAGCAGTGCCTGCACGACCGGCGGGAAGATCGCAGGGTCGCTGAGCATCATCGGGATGACCTGGTCGGTGTCGGCGATCCCCTGACCGACGACGAAGTGGGCGTAGAGCCCGAGCGGCGCGAGCAGGCTGAACACGATGAGAAAACTCAGGGTCGACACGACCAGGCCGCTTCTCGCGGCGGTCTCGGTCTCCAGGGCGTAGAAGCGCGAGAGCTGGCGCGGTTCGACGATCAGCTTGACGGTGGAGGCGAAGACGACGCCGATCAGCATCCCCAGCGGCTGGGCCGTATCCCAGCGGACGAGAGAGCCGTCGCCGATCTGCGCCAGGTCGCCGAGCCGGCCGATTCCCCCGGCGGCGCGGGTGATCAGGAAGAACATGAGCACCGCCGCCATCGTCATCAACATGCCCTGGACGAAGTCGGTCCGCGCCACGGAGTGGAAGCCGCCGATCATCGTGTAGAGACAGACGATCAGGACGACGACGAAGAGCGACAGGCCGTAACTCAGGTCGAGTAGCTCGACCAGCAGCGAGCCGATGCCCTTGAACACCGCGGTCATGTACAGGAAGCTCGAGAAGATGACGATCAGGGCGGCGGCGAAGCGGGCCGGCCGGCTGTTGAAGCGGAAGCCGATGTAGTCCGGGATGGTCACCGAGCCGAGGGTTTCTGTCACGCCGCGCAGGCGCGGCGCCAGCCACGCCCAGGCGACGAAGGAGAGGACGACGGCCGTCGGGATGATCAGGAGCCAGGCGATGCCCGAGGCGTAGGCCCTGCCGGCGAAGCCGATGAAGCTGTTCGTGCTGGCGTAGGTGGCGAAGAAGGAGACGCCCAGGATGATGCCGCCGAGCGACCGGCCGCCGACCAGGAAGTCGGCCAGATCGCGGGTCCGGCGCTGGCCGAGCAGTGCGTGGTGGACCAGGACGCCCGTGTACAGGGCGAAGAGAACGAGGATCAGGGCGTGTTCACGGAGCCACATCGGGCCTCCTCAGGCCGTTCGCGCGGGAGCGGAAGTCAAGACGGACTCCTATGTTGCGGGATCGTGCAACAACACGGACGCATCGTGTCGAGATGTTGTCGCAACTGTTGCAACGGAGGCGTCAATGCCTTGCAACAAGCTTGCTCGTTGTCACCTACAGGCCCATCCGATCGAGATACCAGCCGTCGAACACCTGGATGCAGGCTTCGCTCCCTTCGTAGGCGGTCGGGCGGTAGGCCCGTGACGCGACGCCCTGTTGCGTGCGGGCGCAGACGTCCCAGTCCTGGCTGTTCACGAGGTGCCAGAAGTCGACCGCGTCGCTCGGGTCGAAGCCGGGCGTCCGTGCGGTATCGGGGTCGAAGAGCCACTCGCAGACGATCCGCGTGCGGCCGGCCTCGATCGGCCACAGCGTGTGGGTCACCACGTAGTCCCGATGCAGGCTGATCAGCAGGTTCGGGTACACGTGGTAGTACTGCACCGATGTCCGGTCGGCGAGCTCGATAGCCGGCAGGTCGGGGCGGCTGCTTCTGCCGGTCGCCGTCATCGTGTTGCAGCCGTCGTTGAGCGCCATCGGACCGCCGACGTAGTACCGGCCGAACTCCAGGTTGCCGCCGTTGCGGTAGTCCGACACCCGGTTCAGTTCCGGGTGAACGACGGCGCAGTGATAGCACTCGTTGTAGTTCTCGCAGAGGATCTTCCAGTTCGCCTGGGCCTCGTACTCGTGTCGGTCGCCCCGGACCAGGCGGCCCAGCGTGAAGCGGGACAGGTCCGGTAGGTCCGCGGCGACCTCGCCGAGTGGTGGGCCTTCAGCCGCCAGGGAGAGGAAGAAGAAGCCGTCCATCGCGTCGATGCGCACCTGCACGAGACCGGCGTCCGCGGAGTCGAAGTCGTCACCCATGTGCGGGGCGCCCACAAGCCGGCCGTCGAGGCGGTACGTCCAGGCGTGGTAGGGGCACCGAAAAACCCTCGCGCTGCCGGCACACTCGTCGACAACTCGCGCCCCGCGATGCCGGCAGACGTTGAAGAACGCGGCCAGGTCGGCCGCGGAGCCGTTCGCCCCTGTTCGCACGGCGACGATCGACTCGCCGCCGATCTCGCGGGTCACGAACCGCCCCGGTTCGTCCAGCTCCTCGAGCCGTCCTCCGCACACCCACATGCGCGTGAAGATGCGCTCCATTTCCGCCTCGAAGACGGCCGGTTGCGTATACAGATGGCCGTCCAGCGGCCGGGGCGCCTTGCGCGAAGTCATGGACGCATCCTAGGGGCTTGCGCCCTAGAACGCTACGCGTGAGTTCTCGGCGCAGGCAGCCAGTTCACGCCTTGGAGCCTGAGCGGCGGCTGCTACTGCGCGCGCCCGCACTGCTGCTGGGGCCGCTGAACCGATCGTCGACCGGACCTCCGCGCTGCGCGGTGGTCAAAACGGTTGTCGTGGCGGTCAACCGTTCCACGATGTGAGATGATCTTCCCATGCCGCGCCGGGCTCCGCGGGGAACACAGGCCATCCAGCGCGCGCTGGCCCTGTTCCGATCGTTCACGCCCGAAGTACCGGAGCATCGGCTGACGGATCTGGCCGCGGCGCATGGGCTTCATCCGTCGACGGCGCATCGCCTGCTCGGCGTGCTGGAGGCCGAGGGTCTGATCGGCCGCAGTCCGGAGTCGCAGGGCTACCGCTGGCTGGAAGGGACCGGGTTCGGCGAAGCCGGCGAGCATGCACCACGGCTGAATGGCCTGCGGCCGCTCGAGCCGCTGCACACACCCTTCCATCGACGCACGGAGGCGGTGTGCGAGAGCGGCGCGTGGCGTGACTGGTCGGGCTACACCTGCGCCGTGAGCTACGAACCGACGCCGGAGCGCGAGTACTGGGCGCTCCGCAACGCGGCCGCCCTGATCGACGTCTCGCCCCTGTTCAAGTACGAGATCAGGGGCGCCGACGCGGAACGCCTGCTCGACCGGGTGTTGACACGCGACTTCACGAAGTGCCGCACAGGAAGGGTCGTGTATTCCTCCTGGTGCAACGAGGACGGACACCTGCTGCAGGACGGCAACGTGCAACGTCTGGAGCCGGAGCGGTTCCTGGTCAGCGCGGCGGAGCCCTGCCTGCGCTGGTTCGAGGACTGCGGCTGGGGCATGGACGTCGAGGTGCGGGACGTCTCGGAGGAGATCGGCGTGCTGGCGCTCCAGGGGCCTCGGGCGCGGGCCATAGCCGAGGCGGCCACGTCGGGCATCGATTTCGGCGTCATGCGCTACTTCGATCTCGCGGCAGGCGAGGTCCCCTCCGGCGCCGGCGGCGGACCGGTGACGGTTACCCGCACGGGCTACACGGGCGATCTCGGCTACGAGTTCTGGGTGGCCGCCGAGCACGCGGAGGCGCTTTGGGACGCTCTGGTCGATGCGGGCCGGTACCACGGACTGCTGCCCGCCGGGCTTCTGGCGCTCGACATGGTGCGGGTCGAAGCTGGCCTGGTGCTGATCGACGTGGACTACGTGTCCTCGGCGCATGCCGAAATCGAGGCCCTCAAGGTCACGCCGGCCGAGGCGGGGCTCGGGTTCACCGTCCAGCTCGACAAGCAGACCGACTTCGTGGGTAGGCGGGCGCTAGAGCGGGAACGCGACCGCGGACCTGCCTGGGCCTTGGTCGGCCTTGAGGTCGACTGGTTCGAGCTGGAGCGGCTGTGGTCCGGGATCGACCTCCGCCCGCAGGTCGTGGGCCAGCCGGCGTCGCGGGAGCCCACCCCGGTGTTCGCGCCGGGGGGATCGCAGGTCGGCCAGTGCACGAGCCGGTTCTTCTCGCCCCTGCTGAAGAAGTACATCGGTCTCGCCACGGTGCACGCCGCCGCGGCCGCCCTGGGGACGGAACTCGATGTGGAGGTCGCGGTCGGCTACGGCCGGCGTCGGGCACGGGCGCGAGTCGTCCGCCGGCCGTTCTTCAATCCGCCGCGCAAGACCGCGGTCGATCCGATGCCCGGAGTCGACGGATGACGGTGGAGCCGACGGCGGCCGGAGACACCGGCAGCGGGACACCCGCGCGCAGCGGCACCCGCTTCGATGCGATCGTCGTCGGCGCCGGCCACAACGGCCTGGTTGCCGCGGCTTATCTCGCCCGAGCCGGCCTCGACGTCGTGGTGCTGGAGTCCTCTCCCGAGATCGGCGGCGCCACCCGCAGTGAGGAGGTCTTCCCGGGCTTCCGCTTCAGCGTGTTCTCCTATCTCGTTTCGCTGTTGCGGCCGGAGGTCGTCCACGAACTCGACCTGGTGCGCCACGGCCTGTTCCTCGTTCCCACCGCGAGCACCCTGAACCCCCTGCCGGGGGGCGACTGCCTGTTCCGCGAGGCGGATCCGCGGCGGACCTATCGCCACGTCGCCCGCCACTCGCGGCGCGATGCCGAGGCGCTGTTCGAGTACAAGCTCGAGATGCGTCGCATGGGCCACCTGATGTACCGGCTCCAGCGGGCGGCGCCCGACGAACTCGCTGCGGCAATCGGTGACCGCGTCGGCGAGAGTGCGGAGCACCTGGACGTCGAGGTGTCGGCGGAGGCTGCCGACATCGCGCGCTACTTCCTCGACCTGCCGGCGGCCCGGTTGCGCGGCTTCGTGCAGATGCTGACGATGAGCTCGGCCGACTTCCTGAGCCAGTGGTTCGAGTCCGACGTGCTGAAGGCGGCACTCTCGAGTTCCAGCATCATCGGCTCCATGCTGTCGCCCCGCACGCCGGGCTCGGCATACGTGCTGCTGCACCACTACATGGGCGAGGTCGACGGGGTCTATCGGGAGTGGGGCTTTCAGAAGGGCGGCACCGGGGCGGTGGCGGCGACGATCGCTCGGGCGGCGCGGAGCCACGGCGCCGAGATCCGGACGCACAGCCCCGTCGCGCGAGTGCTGGCCCGTGACGGCCGGGCGGCCGGCGTGGTGCTGGCGAACGGCGACGAGCTGCGTGCCGGCGTCGTCATGTCGTCGGCGGCGCCGCAGATCAGCCTCGGCCGTCTGCTCGATCCGGACGACGTTCCGGGCGGCGAGGGCGCCGGACTCGCCCTTCGGGCGGCGCGGTGGCGGAGCGGCGGTTGCGCCGGCAAGGTGAACCTCGCCATCTCCGGCCTGCCCCGGTTCGAGTGCATGCCGGCGCCCGGACCCCACCTCTCGGGCGGGATCACGATCGCTCCGAGTCTCGACTACATCGACCGGGCCTACGACGACGCGAAGTACGGCGGTTTCTCGGGGCGGCCGTTCATCGACATGATCATCCCGTCCGTCCTCGATCCGGACATGGCGCCGCCGGGCAAGCATGTCCTGTCCTGCTTCGTCCAGTACGCACCGTACGAGCTGGCGGCCGGCCCTTGGGACGACGATCAGCGCGAGGCGTTCGGCGATGCCGTGGTGCGCACCCTGGCCGAGTACGCGCCCGGCATCGAGGACCAGATCCTGCACCGGCAGGTGCTCGTGCCTCCGGACATCGAGGCGATCGCCGGCATTCCGGGGGGCAACATCTTCCACGGCGAGTTGCGGCTGTCGCAGCTCTTCCTGTTGCGCCCGGACCCGGCCGCGGCATCCTTCCGGACACCGCTGCCCGGCTACTACGTGTGCGGCTCGTCGACGCAGTTCGGCGGCGGCATTTCCGGCGGTCCCGCTCGGTTGGCCGCGCTCCGGGTGCTCGACGATCTGCGCCGGCCCGAGACAGCCGGCAGCGGCGGGGGAGCGGAGACGCCTTGAACGAACGGATCGCGATCGTCGGCGGCGGCCACAACGGCCTGGTCGCCGCGGCGCTCCTGGCGCGATCGGGGCGCGACGTCGTTGTGTTCGAGGCACGCCCGGAGCTCGGCGGGCTGGCGTCGACGCGGGAGCTCATTCCCGGCCACCGCGTCGATGCCGGCAGTCACGACCTGGGGATGTTCCGCCGTTCCGTGATGGAGGAGCTGGAGCTCGGCGCGCATGGGTTGGAGTTGATCGAAGCCCCGGCGGTAGCCGCCGTTCCGGCGACCGCCGGTTCGGGCGCCGTCGTCCTCTGGCCTGACGTCGCGCGCACCGTCGAGGGGCTGGGACAGGTCAGCCGTCGGGACGCCGCTGCCTGGCCCGGCTTCGTCTTCGAGCTGGCCGAGCGGGCGGCGGCGCTCGAGCCGCTCCTTTCCAGGCCACTGGAGCTCGCCGACATGGGGCGCCTCCTCATCGCGCCGGAACTGACGCGGGCGCTGTCCTCGCCGCTCGAGGAGTCGCTGCGCGAGCGGTTCGAGAACCCGTCGCTACTGGCCGGGCTTTGCGGAGTGGCGCTCCCCGCGACCGGCCTGGGACCCCGCGCCAACGGAACCGGCTGGCCGTTGCTCTACCAGTGCGCCCCGGGCGGTTCCGATCAATTGGCGCCGGTGGTGCGCGCTCGGGGCGGCGCCGGGGCTCTGGCCTCCGCACTGGCCGCTTCGGCCGCGGCGTCGGGCGCCGAGATTCGAATTGGGGCCGCCGTCTCCCGGATTCTGGTGGATGCGGGCCGCGTTGTCGGCGTGCGGTTGGCGGACGGTGAACGCATCGAGGCCGGCGCCGTCATCTCGACGGCGACGCCCTCCGTCACCTTCCTCGATCTGATCGGCGCTCCGCTCCTCGAACCGCGCTTCGCGCGGCGCTTGCGGGGCGTGAAGTACCGCGGCGCCGCGGCGAGACTGGCGCTCTCGCTCGATGGGTTGCCGGCGTTCCGCGGGCTGGAGCGGCCGGCGCTGACCGGCCGGATCGTGCTCGCGGAGCAACCGGACGACATCGAGCGGGCGGCGGACGCCGCGAAGTACCGCCGGCTGCCGGACCGCCCGTGGATCGAGGCGGCGCTGCCCACGGCCCTCGATCCATCTCTGGCGCCCGCGGGGCGGCACCTGTTGCTGGCGACGGTCCACCACCTGCCGTTCGATCTGGAGGGCGGCTGGGACGTGGGCGGTCCGGAGCTGCTGGCCCGGGTGGCGGCCGAACTCGAGCGATGGGCGCCCGGTATCGGCGGCCTGGTCCGGGAGCACGCGCTGCTGCTGCCCACGGACTTCGAGGCGGACTACGGCGCGACGGCCGGCGGGCTCCACCATGGGGAGATGAACCCGTCCCAGAGCCTGTGGCTTCGACCGACGGCGTCGGCCTGGGCGGGCGAGCCGCTGCCCGCCTCTGGCCTCTGGCTGGGCGGCGCCGGATGCCACCCCGGCGGCGGTCTGACCGGCCTGCCGGGAATGATCGCCGCGGTCTCCCTGCTCAGGGGATAACCTCGCGCGACCTGACCTGGAGATCATCGATGAAGAACTTCCTCCCCTTCGTGTTCGCGCTCGGCACGGCGCTCTGCTGGGGCCTCTACGGCCCGGTCCTGGGCAGGGCGCGTCTGGTGGACGAGTCCATGTCGCCGTTCAAGCCTTATGTCGGCATCGGCATCGCCTATCTCGTCATCGCGATCGTCGGAGGGCTGATCGGCATGCGAGTGATGGGCGACAGCTTCGAACCGACCGGACCGTCGGGAATCTGGGGTCTCTACGCCGGCACCCTCGGCGCGCTGGGAGCACTCTCGCTGACGCTCGCCATGTTCAGCGGCGGAGCGCGGATTCCCTACGCCGTCATGCCGGTCGTGTTCGGCGGCGCGGTCACGGTCACGGCGCTCTACACGCTGTACCGCGGCCGAGGCCAGCTCGAGGTGAGTCCGCTGCTCTGGGTGGGCATCGGCGGCATGCTGATCTCGGTCATCCTGATCACGACGAACACACCGCACCCCGGGCCGCCGGGCGGCGGCCACGGCGGGCAGGCAGGGGTGACCGAGGTGGAAGGCGAGCCGCGACGATGAGACGAGGGCGGGGATGCGCTTGGCCGCGGTTCGCGGCACTGGCGGTCGCGTTTGCGTTCGCGGCGGGAGGCGCCGCGGCGGAGGAGCGGAAGGGCTTCTATCTGAGCAGCGGAATGGGAATCCACGCCGCGCCGGGGGTCTTTCTCGTCGGCCACAGCGACGATCGAGCGAGTCGCTGCGACGAGTTCATCAATCCGCGCTACGCCGAGGTGGAAGGCTGCACGACGCCCGATCGCGGCGCCGGCGCCGGTTGGCGGACGTCGTTCGACAGCGCCCGCGGTCTGTTCGCGGGCGCCGCCCTGGGCTATGACTTCGGCGGCCGGCTGCGCCTGGAAGCGGAGTACTTCCACCGCGATTCGAAGTACGACCAGTCGGCGCCGGTTGCCAGCGCCACCGGCGCCACGTTCGCCAAGCTGGGCGGCGAGATCCAGGTCGCGGAGGAACGAATCAACAGCGTCACGTCGGACAGCGTCTTCGCGAATCTCTACGTCGACTTCGGCGGTGATGGGCGCTGGAGTCCCTACGTCGGCGTCGGCGTCGGACTCGGCGCGACCGAGATCGACTACGGCGCCTTGTGGGCGCGGAACACGGATCCCGACTCGATCACGACCGCGGCCGGCTTGCCCAACGAGGAGGAGGTGCGCCGCAACCTCGCCGGCACGGTCACCAGCGAGACGACGACTCTCGACGACGATCTCACCGGCTACCAGGTCATCGCGGGCCTGAACTACGCGCTCGGCGATCGCGTCAGCCTCGACTTCGAGGCGCGCTGGACCGACTTCGACGGCTTCTACTCGCTCGACGAAGACGGCTGGCGCCGGCTCCGCAGCCATCCGTCCCAGCTGCGGCTCGACGGCAGCGAGCCCGTGTCCTACTGGATGGAGACCGAGGACACGGACGTTCGGGTCGTGAGCGTCAGCCTGCGCTACGACTTCTAGGCGCGCTTCTCCGGGTCCGCGCGGCGACTTCGGTGCAGCGTCCTGCTCCTCGAGTCCGCTGCGCGCCTTGAAATCACCAGCGCCCCGAAACCCCTCGCAGACTCGGTGTTTCGGCCCAGCCCGTTCATTTCCTGGAGTTTGAGCCGAAGACTCGCTTAGCTAGGTTCTGCGGCTCAAGCTCCCGAGAGCCGCGGGTACCGGAACCGGCTGCGCCGGTGCGTTGGTCGCCAGTGGATCCGGCTTTCGCCTGCGCCTCCATGATCGCCACCGGCGCCAGGCCAGCGCCAGCCCCGTCCAGACCAACACCGCGGAGCCGGCCGAGGCCAGGCCTGCGATCGTCTGCCCGGCGATGCCGTAGACCTCCCCGGTGTGGGCGAAGCGGAGCCAGTAGATGATGCGGAGGCCGCGGCTCTCCGGCAGTCCGGAGGAGCGAGCGGTGAGACTTCCGCTGGACTGGTCGAACGTCAGGTTGGTCCACTTTGCCGGTTGACGACCCGATCCGCGGTCGACCTGCACGGTCAGAGGCGCGTCGTCGGCATCTGGGAGTTGCAGCGTCAGACGGCGCCATCCGGGCGACTCGGAGGCGGCCTCTTCCAGTATCGCCTGGTAGCTGACGCGCGAAACGGCTTCGGCCGGCTGTTCGGCGTCTTCGCCCGTTGCCGACGCAGTCGCGGCGCGCGGCGGTCCACTCGATGGCCGCTCTTCCCCGACAGCGAAGTAGATCAGGTCGCCGACCCAGCCGTACGAGATCATCGCGCCGCTCGCGACGACGATCGCCAGCGGTACCGCCATCCAGAAGCCGATCACGTTGTGCCAGTTGAAGTCACGCGCCTTGGGGCTGAGCCGCGGGCGGAACCAGGTCACGTTGCGCAGTGCCCGCCGCGTCCAGTTCCGGGGCCACCAGAGGTAGAAGCCGCTCACGACCAGGAACAGGAAACCGAGGTTGGCGGCACCGGTGATTGCGCGGCCGAACGCCCGACCGTCTCCTTCGAGTGCGAACCAGCGGTGGACGTACAGCACGCCGCGCAGGAATCGGCGCATCGAGGTGTCGCCGTCGCCGCGAATCTCGCCGGTGTAGCGGTCGACGTAGAGCGTCCGGGCTCGTCCGAACGCGACCGCCGCCGGCGACAGTGGATCGTGGCCGATCGCGATCGATGACGGCTCAGCCTCGGACGAGGCGGTTCCGGCTCGCTCGAGCAGCGTGTCCGCGGGAAGCGGCGCCACGCCTGGAGCTGGCGGCGCTGCCCGGTAGTCCTTTCGCGCCCATTCGTTCAACTGCATTTCGTACGTCAGGATGACGCCGGTTACCGACATCATCAGGATGACGATGGCGGCGCTGGCGCCAACGCCGAGGTGGGTCCAGAAAACGACTCGTCGAAGCGTCATGGGATCCGACTCCTGGTGAACGGCCGCGTCCTGCATGGCCGTGAGTTTGCGGTTCGCCGCGCAGAGCATGCCGAGGAGAATCAGGATTCGGCCGGGGGATAGTGGATCTATTTGGTCCTGTTTTCGGTGAAGGGGAGAAAGACAAGAGCGAGGGCCGCGCCGCGGATCAGAAAGACCGTGCCGCGGCCGGCGGTGGCGTCCAGAGGGAAGGCGCGAATCCGCAGGCTGCGATTGTCATGAACGAGACGCCGCCCTTGCCGCCGGTCGTTCGAAGAACACGCTCATCGTCGGGATCGTGTCGATCGGCCCGCGCAGGTTCACGGCGCGCCGGGCTTCAACTGGTTCTCCGAACGTGCTCATGAGTAGCTCGTCGGGGGTTTCGGACCGACCGCGAATACTGGATTAGATTGGTCCTATTTGTCAAGGACCGACCGGGAGCGAGCCGGATTGCCCGCCGGCGAAGCGGACCGGCGTAAGCAGAGAACCTGGGCGGCGCTACTCGACGACGCGGGTTCCCGTCGTCTCCATGTCGCCGAAGTCGGTCGCGAACACGCCGGTGATCGCGTCGCCCTCGACGGTGCCGGTGAAGACCATGCGGAGCTGCTGGCCGCCGGCGTCGATCTCCGCCGTGAAGCCCAGGGTTCCGTCGTCGGCCCAAGTGACGTCGGTTCCCTCGACCTCGCCCTGAGGCGAAGTCATCACCGCGGTCAGACCACCGGCGTCGCCGCCGACGACCAGGGTCGGCTCCTGCGTTCCCAGCGGCGTCTCGATCGAGAGGTTCCAGGAACCGACGGCGGCGGGCAGGGCCGGCGCGCCGTAGGCGCTGCAACCGAGCGCAAGCAGGGCCGCGACGAGTGCGAGCAGGAGGTAGTTGCGGATTCTCCCAGTTGAGGGGGTCATTGTGGCCTTTCCGGTCCCCGTCGGGACCCTTGTCGTTCGAAGCGTTGCGTGGAGCGTCCGATCGCTCCGTAGTCAGGATCGCGTAGGCGGCGAATGATAGCCGAGAAACGAGTTCGGCGGCGCTACTCGTTTTGCAATTGGCGGCGCATGTCGTCGAACATGGCCAGATCGGCGAGCGAGGGTTCCGGGTTGTGCAGGTCGAGGCGGGCGAGCCTGTCGCGCACGATGTCGGCCACCGCCCAGCGCATGTAGGGCTTGCTGTCGGCCGGAATCGCGTACCACGGCGCGTGGCTCCTGGTCGTCGAGCGGATCGCCTCGGCGTAGGCGCTCATGTACTCGTTCCAGAACCCGCGTTCGCGAACGTCGCTGATCGCGAACTTCCAGTGCTTGTCGGGGCGGTTGAGGCGCCGCAGGAAGCGCGCCTTCTGCTCGTCGCGGGAGATGTTCAGGAAGAACTTCAGGATCACGGTGCCGTTTCGCGCCAGGTGGCGCTCGTGCTCGACGATCGACTCCATGCGCTGTTGCCACAGCCCGTTGGGGTCCAGGTGGGGCAGGTTCTGCTTCTCCAGCAGTTCGGGATGGACGCGGACGACCAGGACCTCCTCGTAGTAGCTGCGGTTGAAGACGCCGATGCGGCCGCGCTCGGGCAGGCTGCGGGCCGTGCGCCACAGGAAGTCGTGATCGAGCTCTTCGCTTGAGGGTTGCTTGAAGTTGTACACCTGGCAGCCGGCCGGATTGACGCCGGTGAGCAGGGCGTTGATCGTGCTGTCCTTGCCGGCGGCGTCCATGGCCTGGAAAATGAGGAGCAGCGCGTGGCGGTTCTCGGCGTAGAGCAACCGTTGCTGGCGGCTGATGTCGCGCACGGCGCGTCGCCGCAGCTTCCGCAGTTCGTTGTGACGAGGCGCGTCCGGCGGTGGCGCTGTAGGCCACTGCCGGGGATCGAAGCGCTTTGTGTCCTCGGGCACCAGGTAACGCTGGGCCGGCCTGGCGGTCTCGTGGAGTACGCCTTCGGAGTCGCCTTGGGGCATGAACGTGATCGAGCTTAGCGCACGCGTTGCATGGCCCTGCCGGCTGCGTCTCGTAGACTACGCACCAACTACCGGAGGGGGAGCCTCATGAGCAGAGTCGACTGGTACTACCACCGCAACGGCTGAACGAGTTGCAAGAGAGCGTCCAAGTTGATGGACGCACGCGGCGCGGAGATCGCTGACAGGACGCCGGCGAGTCGCAAGCTGGGCCGGGAAGACGCGGAGGCGTTGCTCGCCGATGCGGAGACCCTCTATGTCGCCAAGGGGCGAAAGCAGACGGAACTTCGCGCCTCGGAGCCGGGCGCGGCCGATCTGATGCTCGGACCGACGGGCAACCTGCGAGCGCCGGTGGTCAGGATCGGCCGTACTCTGATCGTGGGCTACCACGAAGAGGCGCTGAACCAGGCTCTGGGCTGATCCGCTCTCAGTTGTAGGAGAGGCGCCGGACCTGTTCCGGATCGTCGCCCTCGAAGAGCAGCCGGCCGTCGACGAAGCGGGCGTCGGGCAGCGCCACCGCCAGCACCTCGCCCAACTCCTCGACGGCGCAAACCCTCAGCGATTCCCGCACGTCGTCGGGCAGATCTTCGAGATCGGCCTCGTTCTCCTTCGGCAGCACGATTTCCCGGATACCGGCGCGGACCGCGCCCAGCACTTTCTCCTTGACTCCGCCGATGGGCAGAACGCGGCCCGACAGGGTGATCTCCCCGGTCATCGCGAGACGTGCCTTGGCCGGCCGACCCGAGAGCGCCGAGACCAGGGCAGCCGCCATGGTCACGCCCGCGGACGGACCGTCCTTGGGGATGGCGCCGGCGGGGACGTGGATGTGGACGTCGGCCTCAAAGGCGGCGGCCGGGATCTGGAGCGCCTCGGCCCGCGACTTGGCGTAGGTCCAGGCGGCGCGGGCCGATTCTTTCATCACGTCGCCGAGCTGGCCCGTGAGTTCCAGCCGGCCCTTCCCCTGCGTGGTCTCGACCTCGACGAACATGATGTCGCCGCCCATGGGCGTGTAGTACATGCCGGTGGCGACGCCAACCGCGTCGCGTTCGAGCGCGCGCTCGGGCCGCGCCCGCGGGCGGCCCAGGAACTTCCGGACCTCGTCGGCGCCGACCCGGGTCGGGGCGCCGTCGTCCTGGGGCTCGGCGTCCTCGGGCGTCGACGCGAGCCGGCGGGCCACCTTGCGCACCATGCGGCCGAGCTCCCGTTCGAGTTGCCGGACGCCGGCTTCGTGGGTGTAGTGCGAGATCACCTCGCGGAGGGCGTCGTCGCCGACCTCGATCTGGTCCGGTCGCAGGCCTCCGGAACGAACCGCACGCGGAAGCAGGAACTGACGGGCGATGTTCTCCTTCTCGTGCTGCGTGTAGCCCGAAAACTCGACCGTCTCCATCCGGTCGCGCAGCGGCGCCGGGATGTTCTGGATGAAGTTCGCGGTGGCGATGAACAGCACCTGGCTGAGGTCATAGGGAACTCCCAGGTAGTGGTCGATGAAGGCGCCGTTCTGGGCCGGGTCGAGGACCTCGAGCAGCGCGGCGGCCGGGTCGCCCTGTAACGAAGCGCCAAGCTTGTCGACTTCGTCGAGTAGGAACACCGGATTCTTGACGCCGGCCTGCTTCATGCCGTGCAGGATGCGTCCCGGCATCGCCCCGACGTAGGTGCGCCGGTGTCCGCGGATGTCCGCCTCGTCCCGGGCGCCCCCCAGGGAGACCCGCACGTACTCGCGATCCATGGCCCGGGCGATCGACTTGGCGATCGAGGTCTTGCCGACGCCGGGAGGCCCCACGAACAGGAGGATCGGGCTGCGCTCTGCTTCCTCGTCGGTCCGGGCTTCGCCGTCGGTCCGGCCGTCGGCGGCGTCCTCGGGACGGGCCGTGTCCGCCTCGCCGGCTGGCTCCGCGTCGCGCTCGCGCCTACGCGCCTGGCGGTCGTGCATGACCCGTACGGCGAGAAACTCCAGGATCCGATCCTTCGTGTCCTCGAGGCCGTAGTGGTCCTCGTCCAGGATGCGTGACGCGTCGGCCAGGTCCAGCCTCTCCTCGCTGAGTTCGCTCCACGGCAGCTCGCACACGGTGTCGATGTAGGTGCGAATGACCTGGGACTCCATCGATTCGCGGCCCATCCGCTCGAGTCGCTTCAGTTCGCGGTCGACTTCCTTCCTCGCGGCGGGCGGCAGTTTCAGCCCGGCGACCCGCTCCTTCAGCTCTTCCAAGTCGTCCGCGCCGTCGTCGTCGCCGAGTTCCTTGCGGATCGCCTTCAACTGCTCGCGCAGGTACATCTCGCGCTGACGGTCGCCGATCTCCTCCTCGACCTGGGTGTTGATGTCCTGCTGGGCGTCGAGCACTTTGATCCGCCGTTGGACCAGCATCAGGACCCGCCGCATCCGCTCTTCGACCGCGAGCGTCTCGAGCAGAGACTGATGGTCGCCGGCCGGGAGTTCGAGGTGGCCGGCAACCAGGTCGGCGAGGCGGCCGGGATCGGTGACGCCGCGCAGGGTCTTGGTGAGCACGTCGCTTGGGATGCCTGCCCGTCCGCCGAGCTCGGCCGCCCGGTTGCGTAGTTCCTCGTCGAGGGCGACAAAGGCGAGATCCTCCGGGTCTACCGGCATCAGCTCCTCAGCCGGCGAAACGGTGGCGACCAGATGCTCCTCGGTGCCGTCGATGCGCAGCGCGATGCCACGATGCAGACCGAGCACGAGGACCTGGGTCCCGCCCAGACCCTGCTGGAGCTGGACCACGCGGGCGATGACGCCGATCGTGTGCAGCCCGGGCGGGTCCGTCTCATCGCTCTTCTCGCGCTGCAGGAGTGCGAAGAACCTGCGGTCCGGGCTCTCGGCGGCCGCCTGGATCGCGCTCAGCGTGTCGGGGCGGCCAACGGACATCGGCACCGTGACACCCGGGTAGATCACCATGTCCCGGAGGACGACGACGGGAAGCTCGGGCTTGGTACCCGTCGTGCGCGGCGAGAGAAGCGCCTCGGACGCCGTGGGCTCGACGGCCGGGGCCTCCCGGTCGGGCTCGCGAAAATCGCGCCGGTCTTCGTGTTCGGTCATGTCGTGGTCGCCTCGTTGTCCGGGTTCACTCGTCGGTCGTGTGCTTCGACGGAGCGGGCTGACGCGAGACCTTATTCCATTTCGCTTAGGTTGGCTAGATCTGCGTCGATCTTCATAAAGATCGTGCTTCGAGGCACGCATCCTTGCGGTGCCAGCGGTCGTTGAGCCACTCCTGGGCGCGCTCGGGTGGCACGTCGGCGATCGGGATCGTCTCCCACTTGACGTCCACCGGCTCCGCCATGCCGCCGAGGAACTCCCAGAACGAAACCGCCCGCGGATAGGCGAGGGTCAGGTCGACGATGGCGCCCTCGCCCGGCGCGAGCGCCTCGATCATCGCGGCGAGGCCGCCGGGCCTGGGTGGAAGCAGATGCTCGTATGGTCCGCCCAGGGCTTCCTGTTTGGCCCTGGTGAACCGCGTCCCCTCGGCGAAGGAGAGGATGGCGGCGGGGTAGTCGAGCAGGGCCGCGGCGGCCGCGGTCACCCGGCGGCGGTCGTCGTCGCGCCGATGCGCCCGGTCGCTTCCCCGCCGCGAGCGGCGCCGCAGCACCGGAAAGTCGAAGGCGAGGATGATCAGACCGAAGATCGGCACGTAGAGGAGTTCGCGCTTGCAGAGGAACTTGACGATCGGACCGCGGGTCGCGACGGCGCTCTGGACGATCAGAACGTCGGCCCACGACCGGTGATTGGCGAGGACGATGTGCGGCCGGGCCGGGTCGAGCGTCAGCTCTTCGCATCGCCAGGGGGTGCCCGAGACGTGCCGGAGCAGGGCGTTGTCGACGCGCACCGCCCGCCGGTAGATGCCGTTGGAGAGGCGCCGAAACGAGGGCCGGGTGCGGCGGGCCGCCTTGGCGGGCAGGAGAGGCAGCAGCAGGACGACCCAGAAGACCAGGTTGAGTGTGATGCCGACGAGGCAGGTCGCCGCCCTCAGGTGACGATGGAGCGTCAAGTCCGGCGTGGCGGCCAGAGCAGCAGGGTGTTCGTGCGCCGGACGTAGTCCCGGTAGCCGGGATCGTCCCGCCAGCGGCGGTTCGCCCGCGCCTCGAGCATCCGGACGCCGCTGATCCTCGTCAGCAACAGCCAGACGAAGAGCGGCGAGGCCAGGTTCGCCAGTTGCCAACCCTGAAGCACCGGTGCCGCGATCACGGCTACGCCGATCCAGAGGAGGATCTCGCCGAAGTAGTTCGGGTGACGGGACCATGCCCAGAGCCCCGAAGTGATGTACCGGTCCCGGTTCTCGGCCACCGCGCGGAAGCGGCGCTTCTGCTCGTCGGCTGTCACTTCGATGGCGAACCCGGCCAGCCACAGCGCGGCTCCCACGGCGAGTGCCCCGTCCGGCGGCCTGGCCTCCGCCGCGAGCAGCGCCGCCAGGGCCGGGGCAGACGTCGCCGAAACCCACAGGCCCTGGAGGGTCCACGTCATCAGGAACAACGGGAAGTTGGGCTTGATCTGCCGGAAACGCCGGTCGTGGCCGTCTCGGCGGACGCGAAGAAACAGGAAGGGGCCGAGCCGGAGAGCCCAGACGGCAACCATCGCCGCGATGAGCAGTGAGCGCGCATCCGGCGTGTCGCGGACGGCGAGCGCGCCGCCGACGACGGCGAGGAACGTGAGGCTTCCGGTGAGATCGAAGAAGCGCTCGGTCTGCAGGAACCAGGCGGGAACGAAGGCGATCCACTGGATCGCGTAGGCGGCAGCCACAAGGACGGCGAAGGCGGGCCAGTCGGCGATCTTGAGGCCGTGACTGCTGCCAGCCGCCGCGAACAGAGCGCCGGCGGCGATCCCGGCCGCGATACCCACGAAGGGAACGACTTTCGGCATGGCGCGAACCTAGCAGCCGGGACCGCTTCGCGGACGGTTCGTCGCGAGCACCGGCGCTGGCGGGCATCCCGCCATCCTCAGTACGGCATGTCGTCGTCGCCCAGCCCGAAGTAGTGCCCCAGTTCGTGGACCAGGGTGTCGCGCACCTCTCGGACGACGTCTTCCTCCGTGTCGCAGATCCAGAGGACCGGCAGACGGTAGATCACGACCCGGTCGGGCAGGGCGCTGTAGCCGGCGCCGCGTTCGTCGAGGGGCACGCCGTGGTAGAGACCCAGGAGGTCGTCTTCTTCCGGGTCCAGGCCGACGAGCCGCAGATCCTCCTCCGTCGGTTCCTCCTCGACGACGACGGCCACGTTGTCGATGAGTTCGGCGAAGGCTGGGGGGAGCGTGTCCAACGCGCGGGCCAGCAGATGTTCGAATCGCTGGAGGTCGACCTCGATCATGGGCGGCAAGCCTTCCATCGGGCGGCCGACCTGTCCACCGAGTGCTCGCACGCTGGGTGCACCGGCATCCGGGGCGAAGTGCCGGCTTCTGGCGCCTTCCACGCTGCCCAACTGCTTGCATGGAACTACTGTTCCCTGCGCGACAGCGCAGCCTGACGGCTGCGAACGCTTGCATGGAACTACTGTTCCCTGCGCGACAGCGCAGCCTGACGGCTGCGAACGCTGCTAGGGTCCACCCCGAGAAGAGCCGAGCGCTTCCGTGACCGATCCCAGACGACGTCCCAACATGCGCGACGACCCCTTGGCTCCGGGAGAAGCGGCAAGGAACGCTCTGACTCTCCACGAGCTCGTCGTGGCCGCGCGCCGCAACCTGGACGGGAACGTCTGGGACTACCTGGTCGGCGGCGCCGAGACGGAAACGAGCGTCAAGCGCAACCGGCAGGCGCTGGACTCCGTCGCCTTCCGGCCGCGTGTTCTCACCGATGTTTCCAAGGTCGAGGCAGGGGGTTCGTTGCTGGGCCACGACCTGCGCATTCCGGTCATCCTGGCGCCGATCGGCTCGCTGCAACTGTTCGAGGAAGGCGGCGGCGCCACGGCCGCCGAGGCAGCCGAGGACTTCGGGATCATGAACTTCGTCAGTTCGGTGTGCCTGCCGGGGCTCGAGGGGACGGCCGAGGCATCCGATTCAGCGAAGGTGTACCAGCTATACCTCGCCGACGACGAAGACTGGATGCGTGGTCTGATCCGCCGGGCGGTTGCCGCCGGCTACAACGGCTTCTGCCTGACCGTCGACACCCAGGTCTACAGCCGCCGGGAGCGGGATCTGCTCAAGCGCTGGCGGCCGCCCTCGGTCGGCGAGGCGACCACCCGCGTAGCGCCGCTCAACTACCAGGCTCGGATGACCTGGGACCTGGTCAAGCGGATCAAGGACGAGTTCGAAATCCCGTTGATCCTCAAGGGCATCGCCACGGCCGAGGACGCGGGGGTCGCCTGCGAGCACGGCGTCGACGTCGTCTACGTGTCGAATCACGGCGGCCGCCAGCTCGACCACTGCCGAGGCACCCTCGACACGCTTCCGGAGGTCGTCGATGAAGTCGACGGCCGCACCCAGGTCGTCGTCGACGGCGGCTTCATGCGCGGCACGGACGTCGTCAAGGCCAGGGTTCTGGGCGCCGACGCGGTCGGCATCGGCCGTCTCGAGGCCATCGCCATGGCCGCCGGCGGCCGCGAGGGCGTCGTCCGCATGCTCAGCATCCTCGAACACGAGATCGTCACCTGCCTCGGCCTGCTCGGCGTCACCGGCTGGGACGAACTCGACGCCTCCTGTCTCCACCGCGCCCTGCCGGTCGATCCGCCGACCGTCCTGAGCGCCTTTCCCTTCCTGGACCTGGACTACCCGTATCCGTAGCCGGGCTGCATGGAAGAAGCCCTGCTCCTGCGGCGGATACGGGAGGAGTTTCCCAGCGTCACGTGGACGTCGCATCGGTACCTGACGCACGGCTGGGACCATGCCGTCCTGATCCTCGACGAGTCGCTCGTCTTCCGGGCGCCCAGGGCCCAGGCGAACCGGGATGCGCTGGCGAACGAAGCCAGGCTGCTTCGCTACCTCCAGCCGAGAGTCGATGTCGGCATTCCCGACTACGTGTACGAGTCCGCCGACGGCTCGTTCGCCGGCTACAGGCTTCTCGCCGGTCGGGAGCTGGACGTCGCCACGTTCGCCCGACTCTCCGATACGGCAAGGGAACGGATAGCGGAACAGCTCGCCGCGTTTCTCGCCGCGGTCCACGAGACTCCGAAGTCGGTCGCCCGCGAGTGCGGCGTGTCCGAGCAGGACCCGCGGGAGGACCACGAGGACTTCGTTCGTGACGTCGAAACGCTCGTGCTGCCGCGCCTCGCCTCGCACGAAGTCGAGGTCACCCGTGCCTTCCTGACCGAGCTGGCCGCCGAAGTGAAACCGACCCGCCCGACGACGCTCGTCCACGGCGATCTGGCGGGCGAGCACATACTCTGGGACGCGGACCGGCGACAGGTCAACATCATCGACTTCAGCGACCGCTCCATCGGAGACCCCGCCCTCGACTTCGCCGGACTGCTCGCCAACGGGCGGCAGTTCGCCCAATGCGTCGTGGACCGGTACCGCGGACCGAAGGATGAGAGGAGGCTGTGGCGGGCACGGTTGTACTTGCGCCGGATGGCACTGGAGACGATGGCGTACGCGCTGCAGGGCTACCCGTGCACCTTCGAGGAAGGCCACGCGGAGTTCAGGGCGCGGTTCCGGGTGTGAGCTACGTCGTCGGGTCGTCGCTGATCTGGACCACCATCTTGCCGGTGTTCTCGCCGCGGAAGAGGCCCATGAAGGCCTCCGGGGCGTTCTCCAGGCCCGAGACGATCGTCTCGCGGTAGGTGACCTTGCCCTCGGCGATCCAGCGAGCGGTGTCGCGGACGAAGTCGGCGCGGCGGTCCATGTGGTCGGAGACGATGAAGCCCTGCATCTTGAGGCGCTTCGGAATGATCGAGATGAGGGTCCGCGGCCCGGGCCGGGGCTCCTTGTCGTTGTAGTGGGCGATCATCCCGCAGACTGGGATGCGGCCGAACATGTTCATGTGCAGGAAGACGGCCTCGAGGGTGGGGCCGCCGACGTTTTCGAAGTAGACGTCGATGCCATCCGGGCAGGTGTCGGCGAGGTTGCGGTTCAGGTCGCCGTGGTAGTCGAAGGCGGCGTCGTAGCCGAGATCGGAGACCAGGTGTTCGACCTTGTCCGGCGAGCCGGCGCTGCCGACCGCGCGGCAGCCCTTGATCTTCGCGATCTGGCCGACGAGGCTGCCGACCGCGCCGGCCGCGGCTGAGACGAATACGGTTTCGCCTTCCTCCGGTTCGCCAATGTCGAGCAAGCCGACGTAGGCGGTCATCCCCGGCATGCCGAGGACGCCGAGGAAGGCGGAAAGGGGGGCGCCATGGGTTTCGATCTTCTGCAGCTCCGCCGCGTGGGTTGCAAAGTGGCTGCGCCAGCCGAAGCGGCTCGACACCAGGTCGCCGGGCGAGAGAGCATCCGTGTTCGACTCCTCGACGACCCCCACGGCGCCGCCGTCGAGCGCCTTGCCGATGGCGAACGGTGGCGTGTACGACTGGATGTCCCGCATGCGGCCCCGCATGTACGGGTCGACCGACATGTAGACGTTGCGGACCAGGACCTGCCCCTTGTCGGCGACCGGCATGTCAATTTCCTCGAATCTGAAGTTTTGGGCTTCTGGCTCGGCAGTCGGCCGCGAGGCGAGCCGAATTTCCTGACATTTTTCGGTCATCTTGTTTTTTCTCAGAATAATGGTTTTTTCTTAACCTTTTCCTTGGATTATCGGTTTCTCGTGGTCCTTTCTCAGATCACTCAGTCGATAATCGCCTGGTAGGTCAGGTTCCGGAACTCCGTGCCGTAGGTCAGGCCGCCGTGGGGGAGAATCTGGATCATGAACACGGCGACCATCTCCTCTTCGGGGTCGATCCAGAAGCGGGTGCCCGCGGCGCCGCCCCAACTGTATTCACCGGGGGAACCCAGTGCGCCGTTGATGCCCGGGTTCATGTCGACCCGAAAGGTGAGTCCGAACCCGTCGCCCGGCCCCAGCAACTGGCCGACGCGCGGCATATCGCCGATGTGGTCGGAAGACAACAGCTTGACGGACTTCGGACCCAGCAACTGGCCGCCGTCGTAGCGGCCGCCGTCGAGCAGCATCTGGACCATCCGGTAGTAGTCCGTGGTCGTCGAAACGAGGCCGGCGCCGCCGTAGAAGATCTTGGGCTTGGTCAGGTAGGAGTCCTGAGGCGGCGCGCTGGAGCGCATCACCGTGCCGTCGCCCACCTCGCGGTCGGGGGTGTAGAGCACCGCCAGGCGGTCCTCCGTGCCCGGGCGGACGTAGAACGCGGTGTCCTTCATCCCCAGCGGCTTGAAGATCTCTTCCTCAAGGAAGACGTCGAAGGTCTGGCCGGAGATCACCTCGACCAGGCGGCCGAGCACGTCCATGCCGTAGCCGTAGCGCCACACCGTCCCGGGATGGTCGTGCAGCGGCGCCTGGCCCAGCTTGTCGACGAACTCCTCGAGGGTCTGGTCGCGGGCGCCGACTCCGAGTTCGGTGTAGTACATGCCGCCGCGCGCGTTGCGCGGACCACCGTAGCTGATGCCGGCGCTATGGGTCAGCAGGTCCTGGACCGTCATGTCGCGGTTCGCGGGGACGAGTTCCATGCGCGGATCGCCGGTCGGGCCGACGCTCCATTCGGTGACTTCCAGGTCGCCGAGCGCCGGAATCCAGCGCGAGGCGGGGGTGCGCAGCGGGAAGCCGTACTTCTCGTGGAGAATCATCACCGCGACGCCGGTGACCGCCTTGGACATCGAGTAGATGCGGAAGAGGGCGTCCTTCGGCATCGGCTCCTTGGACTCCAGGTCGCGGTAGCCGTAGGTGGTGAAGTACGCGATCTCACCGCGGCGGGCGATCAGGCCGGTGGCGCCGGCGACCTTGCCCGCCTCGACGTAGCCGTTCATCACCGCGTCGATGCGGGCGAGCCGCTCGGCCGAGAGGCCGACTTGCTCCGGCTTCGAGACGGTGACCTCCGGGTCGGCGGCCGTGAGCGGTGTCGAGGCCGCCAGGACAAGGGCGAGCGGCAGCGCGGCGGCACGCGGCCAGGGTGGGAGCATCCCTCGGTTCATCGTCGTCTCCTCCTGCGTTGATCTTGAGGTGGGGCGGATCGTAGCGTCAGGCGGGCGGCTGTGCGAGCCGGGGCCGCCGTTCCCGCTGTTACAGTGCACCCGACTCCGTCATCCCGTAGAACAGTGAGAGCTGGGTGGGCGGCTCAGCCCGTGCCGGCTGGAGGACGCCACATGCCGGTAGCCATCCCACCCCTGCGCGAGGAGAACCTGCCCGAGCGCAAGCTCTCCTTCTGGCAGCTCGCCGGGCCCGGCGCGATCATGATCGGTCTCGCGATCGGCGCCGGCGAACTCGCCGTCTGGCCCTGGGTGACGGCCAAGTTCGGCGCGGTGATGATCTGGGCGGCGGCGCTCGGCGTCTTCCTCCAGCTCTGGATCAACATCGAGATCGGCCGCTGGGCGGTGGTCACGGGCGAGCACCCGTACACCTCCTACGCGCGGATGTCGATGGGAGTCATCTACGCCTTCCTGTCGCTCGGTTTCGTCGGGCTGTTTCTGCCGGGCTGGGCGCGGATGTCGGGTGCGGCGCTCAAGGCGCTCTTCTTCGGCCCGGACGGTCCCGGCCCGGAGTGGTTCTGGACCGCCGTCACCTTTGGCTTCATCGCGCTCATCCTGTTCGGGCCCAAGCAGATGTACAAGGCGGTCGAGCGGGCGATCGGGATCATGGTGCTGGTCATCACGATCGGCCTGATCTACGTCGCCTTCTCGGTCGGCACCTGGGACGCGATCAAGGAGATGGGCAGGGGACTCGTCAACTTCGGCCACATCGAACTCGACGACCAGTTCACTTTCGCCCGCTTCTTCGGCGCGGTCGTGTTCGCCGGCATCGGCGGCGCCGGCAACCTCTGGTACGCCTTCTACCTGCGGGACAAGAACATCGGCATGGGGGGGCGCATCCCGGTGCTGGCGAATCCGCTGCGCGTGCACAAGACGGCCGAAGTCCAGACGGGCTACCGCTACATCGAGAGTCCCGAGAACGCGAGCCGGTTCAGGCGCTGGATGCGCTACGTGATCCAGGACCAGGTCATCTTCTTCTGGCTCGGCAACACGTTCACGATGTTCCTGTTCATGTTCGGGGCGCTGACGGTTCTGCGCCCGGCGGGCATCGTTCCCGAGGAGGGCCAGATCGTCTGGGACATGTCGGTCATCCTGGAGACGAGCCTCGGGACGTTCGGCCGCTACGTCTTCCTGCTGATCGGCATGGCTGCGCTGTTCAGCTCCCAGCTCGGCGCCGTCGACGGCGGCGCCCGCACCTGGTCCTACCTGCTCGGTTCCATGTTCAAGTTCGGCCAGAAGCGGACCCAGAGCCAGTGGTACCTGACCTTCGCCATCATGTTCATGGTTGCCGGCACCGTCTCGACAGCCTTCTTCGAACTCTCGGGCGTCTCGGCGCTCGGCTTCATCTTCAACTCCGCCCTGCTCGGCGGCTTCGCGATGGCGATCTACGTACCGCTGACGCTGTACGTGAACCTGACGAAGCTGCCGAAGTCCGCCCGGCCGAAGCCGCTCAACGTCGTCATGATGCTGATCGCGTCGGCGGTCTACGTGTCGTTCACCCTGTTCACGATCTGGGGCCTGATCTTCGGGTAATCCGGGCCTTGACCACCTCCAGAGTGAGTTCTCGGCCCACCTACGCGTTTGCCAGGCCTTCGAGAACGGCGCGCCGGAAAGAACGCTCGTCCTGCGAGGCCCCGTGTTCCCGGAGACTCCGGCGGCGCCGGAGCGGCTCGGCCCGTTGCTTCCCGGTCATGCCGCGGACTCGGCTTGCCGGGCTTGGGCCAGATCGTAGGAGCCTTGCATTCGCACCCAGTGACCGGCGTCGCTCCAGCCGAGGCGCTCCAAGGCGAGCGCCAAGCGGGGCGAGATACCCGCCCTTCCGTTGATGACGCGCGACAAGGTGTTGCGGGCCACCCCCAATCGGGAAGCCGCGTCCGAGACGGTCCACCCTTCGGCTTCGATCGCATCCCGGAGAAGCTCACCGGGGTGTGGCGGGTCGTACATGGCGGACATGGCGGGGCTCCTTCAGTGGTAGTCAATGAGGTCTACGTCGACAGCCTGGGAAGCGTCGAACCGGAAGACGATGCGCCAGTTCCCGGATACGCGAACGCTCCAGAGGTGGCGTCGGTCGCCTTTCAGCCGATGCAGGCGCAGGCCAGGCAGGTCCATGTGATGTAGCTCCGTGGCGTCGTCCAAGGCGGCCAGAATTCGTCGGATGCGGGCTACCAGGTCGGGGTTGATTCGTCGCGGATCTCTTCGCTCGTAGAGCCGTTGTAGGCCGCGATGAGCGAACTTCATCGACCGACTGTAACGTGCAACGTTGCACGTTGCAAGCCCGTAGGGTTGCGGCATTCTCCGTCTGGGCTCTGCCGTAACGCTCCCAAGGCCCGTGGGCCCGGCGCGGTGAACTATCGAGGCCACGGGCGCCCCGCGCGCGGCCCCGATTGGCGGGCACGGCGCGGGCGGCCGGGCAGCCCGCCTTACCGCCGATCCGATCTCTCAGCCGCTGAACCGGAGCAGGGCGGCGCCCCAGTGGAAGCCGGCGCCGAAGGAGGTCAGCAGCACCAGGTCTCCCGGCGAGATGCGGCCCTTGGCGTGCGCTTCCCACAGCGCCAGGGGAACCGATGCCGAGCCGGTGTTGCCGTATTCCTGGAGGTTCGTGTAGACCTTCTCCATCGGCACGGACAGGTTCTTCGCGACCGCCTGGACGATGCGCAGGTTCGCCTGGTGGGGCACGATCATTGCCACGTCTTCGAGCTTGGCGCCCACCGCCTCCAGCACGTCGAGGCCGACTTCCGACATGCGATGGACGGCGTGGCGAAACACCGCCCTGCCCTCCATGATCAGCTTCAGATGCTCTTCCTTCTGCGCGTACTCGAGGCTGAACGGCTTGCGGGTGCCGCCGATCTCCAGGGTCAGAATGCTCCACTGGCTGCCGTCGGTGCCGGTCCTGGCGCCGAGGATCTCGGCTTTCTGCGGTCCGCGCTCGACGATCACGCCAGCCGCGGCGTCGCCGAACAGCACGCACGTCTCGCGGATCTTCCAACTCACCAGACGCGTAATCAGCTCGACCCCGATGACGAGCACGCGGCGAGTGCCGGTCAGCACCCGCGAACGGGCGACGTCCATCGCCTGCACGAAGCCGGCGCAACCGCTGCCGCCGAGGTCGTAGGAGGGCACTTCGCGGGCGCCGAGCTTGCGCTGGACGAAGGAGGCCGTATCCGGAGTGTAGACCTCCGGCGTGTCCGTGGCGACGATGATCTCGTCGATCTCTTCGGGGCCGATACCGCGGCTCTCAAGCGCCGATCTGGCGGCGGCCGTTGCCAGGTCGGCGGTGGACTCGTCCTCGGCTGCGACGCGCCGCCGGTGGATGCCGGTCCGTTCCACGATCCACTCGTCGGAAGTGTCTACGTACCGGGTCCAGTCCTCGTTCGTCATCACTCGCTCGGGGACGTAGCCGCCGAAGCCGCTGATACCTACGGCCGTGTTCGTCAAAGGGGCCTTCCTCTCATTGCCGGATGTGGCAGGGGGTGGGCGCACGGTACCACCGTCTGCGCGGGTTGTCGTTGGCGCCGCCGCCGTTCAGTCGTCGTCGCCCAGCAGTTCCGCGATCACCTCGTCCGTGTCGGCGCCGCAAACGGGCGGGGACCGGCGGTAGGTCACCGGCGTCTCCGACATCCTGATCGGATTGGCGACCAACCGGACGTTGCCGCCGCCGGTCAGAGGATGCGGCATGTCGATGGTCATACCGCGGGCCTCGGCCTGATCCGATGCCAGTGCCTGTTCCAGGTTGTGGATCGGGCCGCCGGGGACGCCGCGAGCTTCCATGCCGGCCAGCACTTCGGCGCTGCTCAACTCTCGCACGAGAGCCGACAGTCGGGCCACGAGTTCCTCCCGGTGGGCGAGCCGGCCGGCGTTCGTCCGGTAGCGCTCGTCCGCCGCCAGCTCGGGCGCGCCGAGCAGATCGCAGAAGCGCTCGTACTGGGCGTCGTTGCCGACGGCGACGATCACGTGGCCGTCGGCAGTCTCGAAGACGCCGTAGGGCACGATGTTCGGGTGCTCGTTGCCGCGCCGCTCCGGCGCCTCGCCGGAAACGAGGTAGTTCGATCCCTCGTTGACCAGCCAGGCCATTTGGGCGTCGACCAGGGCGACGTCGATGTGCTGGCCCCGGCCGGTCCGGTCGCGGTGCCGCAGCGCCGCCAGGATCGCGGTCGCCGCGTACATTCCGCACATGATGTCGGCGATGCCGACGCCGACCTTCATCGGTTCACCGTCCGGCGCGCCGGTGAGGCTCATGATGCCGCCGTAACCCTGCGCCAGCAGGTCGTAGCCGGCGCGGTGCGCGTTCGGTCCGGTCTGGCCGAAGCCGGTGATCGAGCAGTAGACGAGACCGGGCAGCTCGTCCTTCAGGTCTTCGTAGCCGAGGCCGTAGCGATGGAGGGCGCCGACCTTGAAGTTCTCGATCAGGACATCGGAGCGGGCGGCTAGCTGTCGCACGAGATCCGAGCCTTCGGCGGTGGCGAGATCGATCGCGACCGAGCGCTTGTTCCGGTTGGCGCACAGGTAGTACGCGCTCTCGCTCGTGTCCTCGCCGTTCGCGTCCTTCACGAAGGGTGGACCCCAGCCCCGCGTGTCGTCGCCCCGGCCGGGACGCTCGACCTTGATCACGTCCGCGCCGAGGTCGCCGAGCAGTTGGGTACAGGTGGGCCCGGCGAGGATGCGGGTCAGGTCGAGGATCCGGAGTCCGTCGAGGGTGGGCATGGCGGCGGCGCGTCCCCCGGTCGGCGCCGGACGCGGACGGCAGCCGTAGCATACGATCCTCTCTCTATGCGGAAGTTCGATGTGGTCGTCGTCGGAGCCGGGTTTGCGGGTCTCTACATGGTCTACCGTCTTCGCGGCCTGGGGTTCACGGTGCGCGCGTTCGAGGCCGGCGACGGGGTGGGCGGCACCTGGTACTGGAACCGGTATCCGGGCGCCCGCTGCGACGTGGAGAGCCTGGAGTACTCGTACCAATTCTCGGAGGAGCTGCAGCAGGAGTGGTCCTGGAGCGAGCGCTACTCCGGTCAGCCGGAGATCCTGCGGTACGCGAACCATGTAGCCGACCGCTTCGACCTGCGGCGAGATATCGAGTTCAACCGTTGCGTGGTGTCGGCTCACTTCGACCAGCAGGCTTCGGGCTGGCGGATCGCGGTCGCGCACGTGAGCGAGTCGGCCGCAGCACCCCTCGACGGCGACGGCACCGGCAACGGCAGAGGCGGCGAGTCCGTCTTGGCCGGCTTCGTCGTGATGGCCACCGGTTGCCTGTCGGCCGCGAATCTGCCCGGTTTCGAGGGCATCGAGGACTTCGAGGGCGCCAAGTACCACACCGGCGCCTGGCCCCACGAAGACGTCGATTTCACTGGCCTCAGGGTCGGCGTCGTCGGTACCGGATCATCGGCGATCCAGGCGATTCCGGTCATCGCCGAAGAGGCGGCCCGCCTCACCGTTTTCCAGCGCACGCCGAACTACTCGATTCCGGCCCACAACGGCCCGATGGACCGGGACCGCGAGGCGGAGGTCAAGGCGGAGTACCCTGCGTTCCGGGAGCGCAACAAGCAGATGTCGGCCGGGCTCGGCGCCGATATGAACCCGATGCTCGACGCGTTCGCGGAGGTATCCCCGGAAGAACGCCAGCGGCGCTTCGAGGGGCGCTGGGAGTACGGTGGCTTCTCCTTCATGGCCTCCTTCGCCGACATGCTGGCGAGCCAGGAGGCGAACGATGCCGCCGCCGAGTTCGTGCGCGAGAAGATCCGCGGCATCGTCGACGATCCCGAAGTCGCCGACCTGCTCAGCCCGGACAACGTGATCGGCTGCAAGCGGATCTGCCTCGACAGTGGCTACTTCGAGACCTTTAACCGGTCCAACGTGACGCTGGTCGACGTCAGCTCCGCGCCGATCGAGAAGATCACGAAGTCCGGCCTCCGCACCGGCGGCCGGGATCACGAACTGGACGCGATCGTCTTCGCCACCGGCTTCGACGCGATGACCGGGGCCCTGGCGCGGATCGACATCCGCGGGCGTGGCGGCCGGACGCTGCGTTCCAAGTGGGAGGACGGACCGCGCGCCTATCTCGGCCTTGGCGTCGCCGGTTTCCCCAATCTGTTCGTGATCACCGGCCCCGGGAGTCCTTCCGTGCTCTCCAACATGCTGCCGTCCATCGAGCAGCACGTGGACTGGATCGCCGACTGCATGGCCTGGATGCGGGATCGCGGGCACGCCGCGATCGAAGCGACGCCCGAGGCCGAGGACGAGTGGGTCGCTCACGTCGGCGAGGTTGCCGGTGCGACCCTCTATCCGACCTGCAACTCGTGGTACCTGGGCGCCAACGTGCCCGGGAAACCTCGAGTGTTCATGCCCTACCTCGGCTTTCCTCCCTACGTGGAGAAGTGCGACGCGGTAGCGGCCAACGACTATGAGGGGTTCGAACTGTCATGAGATACAGAACCGGCCTCGTTTCTTCTTCCGTGGTAGCGCTCCTGGTCGCGGCGGCTCCGGTCACCGCTCAGCAGGAGACAGATGCCCCCGCCGGCGCAATCCAGGAGACCGTCGACGTCGAGGTCGTGAACGTCGATGTCCAGGTGGTCGACAGGCAGGGCATGCCGGTTTCCGGGCTCGATCTCTCCAACTTCCAGGTCTTCGAGAACGGCGAGCGGGTCGAACCGGTCAACTTCTACGAAGTCGTGCGAGAAGATCCGGACGCCAACGCGCCGATCTGGCTCGTGCTGTACTTCGATCAGCACAACATGCTGTCGGCGAACCGCGACCGTGCGTTGGCGGAGTTGGGGGTCGACCTGCCGGCGGTGCTCGAGGATCGCCGGGTACGGATCATGGTCGCCGCACACGACGAGAAGCCGGAGGTCATTCTGGACTTCACCCGAAATTGGGGGGCGATCCGGGGTGCCCTGGACCGTCTGAGGGGTCAGGAGACGGTCGGCGACGCGCGGGACGGTCTCCGCCAGAGCGCCCAGCTGTCCGTCACGGACATCTTCCAGCGGATGCGCAGCCGCGACCGCATCGATCGCCAGAATGCGGGCCTCGCGATCGACGCTCTGTTGGGCGAAATGAGGACCTACGCCCGCGAGGTTCACGCCGACTCGCTGGAGACCTTCGAAGCGCTCGGGAACTTCGTGCGAACGCTGGCCTGGCTCGAGGGCCGCAAGGCGCTCGTCTTCGTCTCCGACGGTGTGGCCGAACGGCCCGTGGGCACTCTGATGGAGCACATCCAGGACTTGCTGACGGGTGGAGCCAGCGACGCCGGCGGCCTCGTCGAGAGGGCGGGCGGCGGTCAGGCTCCCGGCGCGCCAGGCACGGGCGGCCTCTTCGACCGCGATGCGAGCATGGAGGTGGGCCGCCTGCAGCAGGAGGTCGAGCAGTACCGGGCAACGGCGACGATTCAGGCCATCGTGGCCGAGGCGAATACGTACGGCGTGACGCTGGTCGCGGCGAAGCCGCCGCCGGGCGATGCGGCGACGAGCGCCAGGCGCTCAAGGGGCCGCGGCTCACTGATCGAGATCGCTGACCGCCGGGAAGCGCTCCACAGTCTGGCCGATGGGACGGGCGGGGTCGCCCGCACAGGTGGCGGAAGACTGACCGGCCTGCTGACCCAGGCCGTGGGCGGCATGCAGTCGTACTACTCGCTCGGACTGTCGTCGGCGGACAAGTTCGAGGGCGAGTTCACCTCGATCGAGGTGAGGGTGCGCGGCGTGAGGGGCGCCACGGCGAACTACCGCCAGAGCTACGTGAAGAAGGGTGTCCGCTCGCGCATCTCGGAGCGGGCGCTGGCGGCCGCGTTTGTCGGCCAGAGCGACAACCAGCACCAGATAGAGGTCAGTGTCGACGCCATGATGCCGGTCGAGGGCGAGGACCTGTTCGACGTGCAGATGTGGATCGAGTTCCCGATCAGGAGCGTCGAACTGATCGAGGTGGACGGTGTCCACCGCTCGGCCACGCGCCTCGTCGTCGTGGCGATGGACGACGAGGATGAGTTGACCGCGGCGCAGCATCTGGAAGTGCCGCTGCAGGTGCCGGCGGAAGCGCTTGCGGAGGCCCTCGAGAGCCACTACAGGGCCGGGTTGAGGATTCGTCTGCCCCCGGGCCGGCAGCGGATCGCGCTCGGCCTCTGGGATCAGGCGGCGCTGGCGGGTTCCGTGCTGACCGACGCGCTGACCGTGGGCACGCCGCAGTAGACCGGCCGTCCGCCCAGTCTGGAAAGGAACTCCGATCATGAAGAACCTGTTCGACGTCTCCGGCAAGGTGGCCGTGGTCACCGGGGGCTCCCGCGGCATCGGCGCGATGATCGCCCGCGGCTACGTCGAGAACGGCGTACGCACCTACATCAGTTCGCGCAAGGCGCCGGTCTGCGACGCGATGGCGGAGGAACTCTCAGCTCACGGCGAGTGCATCTCGCTGCCGAACGACCTGTCGACGATCGAGGGGGTCGAGCGATTCCGCGCCCAGTTCAGGGAGCGCGAGGAACAACTCCACATCCTGGTGAACAACGCCGGCGCCGCCTGGGGAGCGCCGCTCGAGGAGTTTCCCGAGTCGGGCTGGGACAAGGTGATGAACATCAACCTGAAGGGCCCGTTCTACCTGACCGTCAAGCTGCTCTCCGAGCTGCGCGCCGCGGCCACGGAGGACGACCCGGCCCGCGTCATCAACATCGCCTCGATCGACGGCCTGCACGTCAACCCGCAGGAGCACTATCCCTACAGCGCCAGCAAGGCCGGGATGGTCCACCTGACCCGGGCCCTCGCGCGCCGGCTCGCGCCTGAGGACATCACGGTGAACGCCGTTTGCCCGGGGCCGTTCGAGAGCAAGATGATGGAGTACAACCTGCGGAAATTCGGCGACGAGATCCGCGCCCGGAACCCCCGCAAGCGAATCGGCACGCCGGAAGACATGGCGGGTGTTTCGATCTACCTGGCGTCCCGCGCCGCGGCCTACGTCACCGGCGCCGCCATCCCTGTCGACGGCGGCATCTTCGCGGTGAGCTGAGGGCGTCGGCCTGCTTCAGTCTTCGTCGCCGCCGAGGCTGCACGTGCCGTTGCCCTTGGCGGCGATGTAGAGGAACACGAAACAGAAGAGAGCCGCGAGTTCGCCTCGGTTCACCAGCGGGAACACATAGTGCAGGATGTCGGCGTCCTCGGGAGCGCGGAACATGTGGCCGATGAAGTAGGCCGCCGCCATCAGTCCGCTGGCGAGGAAGGCGGCGTAGCGGGTGTAGAGACCGAGAACGATCAGGGCTCCGCCGATCAGCTCGATCGGACCCGCGATGTAGAGGGTCGCCGCCGGTACCTCCGGGGCTTCAAGCGGGAAGCCCAGCAGCTTCTGCGCGCCGTGCCAGAGGAACAGGAATCCGGCGACGATCCGCATCGCGGCGTATGTCTGAGGCTGGCGGTTCTTCAACGAGTCGAGCATCGCGTCCCTCCCGGGGCTGTCGTTGTGGGTGGCTTGCATCTCTAGCCTAGCGTTTCGAGGATCGGCTTCGTCAAGCCCGGCGATTTCGACGGCGTCGTGGGCGTCCGACTCCATGGCCGGCGAAGCGGGGAGAGCGGCCTCGCCGCGGGTTGCTGGAGCCGACTCAGGTGATCCCCGTGGCGGCAGGCGATCAGCAGGCGGTGGGGCCGGTCCTTGATCAGGCTGCGCTCGAAGGGGACGATGCGGAACGCCCAGTTCCGGAGCGCCGGGAACTCCTCGAAGTTCCGGTGAAGGGTGAAGACGCCGACGGTGCGGCCGTGCGCGATCGTCTCGAACTCGCTCCAGAAGTCGGCGAGCGACCAGTGGAAGCCGGCGGCGTAGAAGGAATAGACGAGGTCGTAGGGTCCGGGCAGGGCGTCGAGGCGGTGGTCAAGTCCATGGGCGTCGAAGATGCGGAAGTTCGGCACCTCGTTGTGCTCCAGCACCTGGCGCAGCGTCGTGAGATCGCCGCAGAAGGAGCGGTCGCTCCGTTCCCCGCTGCGCGGGTAGTCGATCCGCGGGCCGTCGCCGTCGTAGAGGTGGAACTCGGTTTCCTCCCAGCCGAGTGCGCGCCGGAAGAAGGCGGTCGAGCGGCCGAGGCCGCAGCCGATGTCGAGCGCCTTGCCGGGGCGAGGCATGGTGCGGAGCACGGGCTCGGCGGCGTCGAACTCGCCCCAACAGGAGCCGTTCTGGGTGAGTTCCCAGAACGACCGCGAGGACTCTCCGGGTTCGAGGTGGAACTGCGGCGACAGGCGGGAGATCGCCGCCACCATCTCCGCCGTCATCGGAGGCGACCGGAAGTGCCGTTCCCGATTTCGGAAACGCGGGTGGATGTCGGCCGCCGAGAGTTCGCGGCCGGTGCGCTTGCGCCATTCCGCACGCAGCCTGGGTAGCAGGAAGGAGAGGTCCATCTGAATGCAGAGCGTAGTTTCGCGCGGAGCGGATGCCGGCCAGAAGGCCGGCGCGCCGACAGTCTCCGTGTCTCCGGCTAGCGCCGGACGCGGATCGGGAAGGGTGGCTTCGCCGGCTCGGCGGGCGGGTTCGCCTCCAGTTGCTCGAGGACCATCTCGATCGCCTTCTCGAGTTGCGGGTCGCGGCCGGCGATGATGTCCGCGGGCCACTGCTCGACGTCGACGTCGGGCGGCACGCCGACGTTCTCGACCACGAAGCCGTCCTCGGTCCAGATCGCCAGGTTCGGGGCGGTGACGAAACCGCCGTCCATCAGGACGGGGAAGCCGAGCGTGCCGACCAGACCGCCCCAGGTCCGCTTGCCGACCAGCGGGCCGAGGCCGAGCTTGCGGAACATCCACGGCAGCAGGTCGCCGCCGGAGCCGGCCGTCTCGTCGATGATCATGACCTTCGGCCCCAGGATGGCGCCGCTGGGCGTACGGAAGTCGGCGCCGTAGCGGGTCGCCCAGTGGCTGATATACGGGCGCCGCAGGTGGTCGATGTAGTAGTCCGCGACCTGGCCGCCGCCGTTGAAGCGCTCGTCGACGATCAGGGCCTGCTTGTGGACCTGAGGGAAGAAGTACCGCTTGAAGTAGGTGTGCCCGAGGGTGGTCGTGTTCGGCACGTAGACGTAGGCGACCCGGCCGTCGGTGGCCTCGTCGACCTTCGCCAGGTTGCCCTCGACCCACTCCCGGTTGCGGAGCGCCGACTCGTTCGGGATCGGCACCACGGACACGGTGCGCGAACCGGAACCGTCCGCGTTCGGACCGACCGTGATCTCCGTGATCTTGCCGGCGGTGTTCTCGAAGTGCGCGAAGACGTTGTCCGAGGCTTCGAGGTCGACGCCGCCTATGGCAAGCAGGTACTCGCCGGCGGACACGGAGACGCCCGGCTCGGTGAGCGGCGCGCGCAGTTCGGGGTTCCAGTTCAGGCCGCCGAGGACGTGGGCGAACCGGTAGCGGCCGTCGGCGATCTCGAAGTCGGCGCCGAGCAGGCCGCCGCCGACGCGCTCCGGGTCGGCTCGCCGGTCGCCGCCGCCGACCCGGTGGTGGCCGACGGCGATCTCGCTGCACATCCAGCGCAGCACCTTGTTCAGGTCGGCGCGGGTTGCGATGTCGGCCAGGAAGCCGCTGTACTTCTCGGCCATCGCCGGCCAGTCGGCGCCGTGCATGCCCGGGTCGTAGAAGTAGTCGCGGTTGATCCGCCAGACCTCGTCGTAGATCTGCTTCCACTCGGCGCGCGGATCGATGCGGACCGTCAGCTTGTCGACCGCCATGGCGCTTTGCGCGCGGTCGATCTTGCCGCCGGCGTTCGCGATGCCGAAGTCGTTCTGGCCGGCGTAGAGCAGCTTCTTGCCGTCGGCGCTAAGCGAGAAGCCGCCGACGCCGGAGAGCAGCACGGTTTCCTCGCGATCCTCCAGGTTGAAGAGGACGAGATCGCCGCCGCCTCCGCCGAACCGGCCCGCGGGTTGCGAGCGAAGGTAGTAGAGCTTGCCCGCTTCGCCGGCTTCCAGGTTGCTGTAGCCGCCGGCCCGGACGGGCAGTGCGAGGATGCGCTGGTTCAGGCCCTCGAAATCGATCTCGACCTGGGGCCCTTCGGCGTCTTCACCGTCGCTGTCGGCTTCGGTGTGGTCGTCCTCCTCGGCCTCCGCGTCGCCTTCGTCCGACTCCACGGCCTCCTCGTCGCTCTCCGCGGCAAGCGGCGATTCGCCGTCCTGGCGCAGGACCGCGAGATAGATCGCGCTCGACAGTTCCATGTCCGCGTTCGACATGGCGAACCAGTGCTTTACCGGCCCCGCGTCGGTCGAGGCGCGGAAGTAGAGATAGTCGCCGCTCCGGTCGAAGACGGGCTCGCCGACCTCGCTCAGCCCGTCGGTCACCGGGTGGGATGTCCTCGCCTCGACGTCGTATACGAACACCTGCTGCATGTAGGAGCGCGTGTTCAACGTGTAGGCGACGTAGCGTGAATCCGGCGCCCAGGAGTGGCCGGGCCGGGGCGGGAAGGAGGGACCGTAGTAGTACTCGCTCGCCACCTTCGCCACGTCGCCGCTGTCGAGATCGATGACGAACAGGGACATCGAGTTGTCGACGTAGCTGATCCTCTCGCCGTCGGGCGACCACTCGGGGCCGTGGTAGAAGCCGTTGCCGCCGCGTTCGCCGCCCAGCTCGTAGCGGCGAACATCGCCGCTCTCCTGGTCGCGGACGTGGAGTCCGTACTCGCCGCCCTCGTCCGAGAAGAAAGCGATGCTGGCGCCATCGGGCGACCAGGAAGGGTCGCGCTCGTGGACGCCGGGAGTGCGGGTCAGGTTGCGGGCGTCACCCTTCCTGGCCGGCAGGGTCAGCACCTCGCCCCGATAGCCGAACGCGGCGCGGGCGCCGGTGGGAGAGATGGACGCGCTGCGGATGTTCTCGGGCCCTTCGACCCAGCGGGACCTGGTCTCGGTCAGGTCGGCCGCGACGCCGATCCGCAGGCGCTCATGGCGGTCCGAGGCCGGATCGTAGACGTGCAGGTAGCCGGCCTGCTCGTAGATCACGGTGTCTGTGGAACCCGAGAGATCCTCGACGTGGAAGTCCTCGAACTCGGAATGCCGGACGATCTCGCCGCTACCCGTGTCGAAGGAGTACAGGTTGAACTCGCCGTCCCGGTCGGAGCGGAAGAAGACCCGGTTGCCGATCCAGGTCGGATCCGTGTCGTTGCAGCGGCCTTCGGGTTGCGGGATCGTCTGCACGGAGTGATTGCGGGTGTCGTAGATCCAGATCCGCGACGTCGTGCCGCCACGGTAGTTCTTCCACTGCTCGAAGCGCTCGGGGGTGGGGATGTAGGCGATGCGGCTGCCGTCGGGCGAGTAGCTGGCCCGCAGCCCATGGGGAATCGGCAGCTTCGCGGGCAACCCGCCGGTCAGCGGCACGGTGAAGAGCTGGAAGTGGCGGTTCGTGAACATGCTGCGCTGGGAAGCGAACAGCACGGCCGAACCGTCGACGGTGAAGCCCTGAACCAGATCGGCGCCCGGGTGCCAGGTGAGCCGCTTCGGCTCGCCGCCCGCGGCAGGCATGACGAAGACGTCGACGTTGCCGTCGTACTCGGCGCTGAACGCCACTAGCGTGCCGTCGGGAGAGAAGCGGGGACCGGTCTCCGTCCCCTCGTGGGAGGTCAGCCGTCGCGCGCTGGAGCCATCGCGGCCGGCGATCCACAAGTCGCCGGCATAGGCGAACGCCAGATGGTCCGCGCTCACCGCGGGCTGGGACAGCAGCCTGGTGTCCGTGACGTCGATCGCGTGAAGGGCGGTTGCCAGCGTGCCGGCTGCAACGGCGGCGATGGCAGGGGTCAGAAAGCGGTTCCTGTTCGCGGTTGGATTCATGTCGGTCCCTCGCAAGTCGGGTCGGTCCTGGCGGTTTCGGCGGCTGGTACTCTGCCACGATGCGCAACAAGGAAGTCGGATCTCCTGAACCTGCCCGGATTCCGCGTCGGCAGTTCCTCGCCGGAGGCGCCGCGGCGGCAACGGCGCTTGCCGTTGGCGCGGTGCCGGGGACGTCCGCCGCGCGTGCCGCCCAGCCTGCAAACGGAGGCGCATTCCAGCTCAAGTACGCGCCCCACTTCGGGATGTTCCGGCACCACGCCGGTAACGACCACATCGACCAGCTCCGCTTCATGCACGACGAGGGGTTTCGGGCGCTCGAGGACAACGGCATGGGCGGCCGCGAGCCGGCGCTCCAGGAGAAGATCGCCGCGGAGCTGGACCGCCTGGGAATGGAGATGGGCGTGTTCGTCGCTCACACCTCGTGGGGTGGCGTGAGTTTCGCTTCCTCCGACCCTTCGGCCCGCGAGGCGATCGAGGCCGACATGAGAAAGGCGGTCGAGATCGGGAAGAGGGTGAACGCGACGTGGTGCACCGTCGTGCCGGGCCAGCTCGACCCGGGTCTCGAGTGGGAATACCAGACCGCCAACGTGATCGAGAACCTGAAGCGGGCCGCGGCGATCCTCGAGCCGGCCGGACTCGTGGCGGTGCTCGAGCCGCTCAATCACTGGACGAACCACCCAGGCGTGTTCCTGACCGGGATTCCTCAGGCGTACCAGATCTGCAAGGCGGTTGGGTCGCCCTCGGTCAAGATTCTGAACGACCTGTACCACCAGCAGATCACCGAGGGAAACCTGATTCCGAACCTCGACCGGGCCTGGGACGAGATCGCCTACATCCAGGTCGGCGACAACCCGGGGCGCAAGGAGCCGACCACGGGCGAAATCAACTACCTCAACGTGTTCCGGCACCTGAAGAGCAAGGGCTTCGACGGCATCGTCGGCATGGAGCACGGGAACTCGCTGCCGGGCCGGGAGGGCGAGCGGGCCGTGATCGACGCCTACCGGGAGTGCGACGCCTGAGGTGAGCGGCGCCCGGGCCGAAGAGGCCCGGGCCGTCGCTGAGGACTGAGTTCGCCGAGAGCTACTGGGCGACGCCGAAGGGCAGGACGCCCATCTGGTTGTCCCACATCACGACGATCGCGCCTCCGGCGTCCGAGACATCGGAGAACAGGATGGTCATCTGGTCGAGGGAGAACTCCTCCGTCGAGGTCATCATTGGCGCGCGGACGACGTCGTGCTCGGGGTTGTAGCCGTAGGCGCCCCACGTGAGGCCCTCTTCCATCTTGGCGCGGTCGAAGGCCTCCATGTAGCCCTGCCTCGAGATGATCGCGGTCCAGGCGCCTTCCTTCAGTTCGATGAAGAAGCTGTACTCGCCCGCCGGCACCGTCGTGCCGCCGATCATAAGGTCGGCTTCCGTCTTTATCCGGGTCGTCACGTTCGCGCCGGCGCGCCATAGCGGGCCGCCGGCGTTCAGCGCCTGGCCGTACTCCTCGCCGGAGCCGAAGACGCCGTTCCGTCCTCGCAGGATCGGCCGGCTGTAGGTGATGTCGATCCACGCGTCGCCGATCTGGGTCGAGGCGGCGCCTTCGGGGCTGGCGGGCCGGTCGCCCTGGCCCGCGGCGGGCGCGAGGCCGATCGCCGCGATGCAGAAGCAGAGGATGAGAACGCGGCAGGCAGTCTGTCGGTACATTGTCGCTGGGTCTCCTGAGGGATGGGGATGCTGATTCTCTCGCGAACGCGGACTCTAGCAGCGTTCGCAGCCGTCAGGATAGTTCCATGCAAGCCCGTGGCGGGACCCGGGACGAGTTTGACCAGCAGGACCTGGAGTAATCTCCGATGGGGCAGATGAGGCCGTCATGATGCGTTCGTTTCCGACCGTTTCGCTTCGCCGCCGAGCCGTCCGGACGGCGGTGACCGCTCTGGTTGCGTCCCTGGCCGCGGCCGCGTTCGCTGTCCCCGCCGCTGCCGCCGACAGCGACGCGGTGGTCTTCAGCCGCGACGTGGCGCCGATCCTGATGCGCCACTGCGTCGGCTGCCACCGGCCGGGCGAGATCGCGCCGATGTCGCTCCTGACCTACCGGGAGGCGCGGCCCTGGGCCCGCTCGATCCGGCGCGTCGTCGTCAACGGCGAAATGCCGCCGTGGTTCGCGAACCCGGAGCACGGCGCCTGGGCGAACGACGCCCGGCTGAGCAAGGACGAGATCGAGACGATCGTTGCCTGGGTCGATGGCGGCGCTACGCCCGGCGATCCGGCGCTGATGCCCGAGCCGCCTCGGTTCAGGGATGGCTGGCAGGTGGGCGAGCCGGACCACGTGATCGAACTGCCGCCGGTAACCGTGCCGGCGAACGGGCCGGACCTGGCTCCCACACAGCTCGTGCGGCTGGACATCCCGGAGCGTCGCTGGGTGCGGGCCGTGGAGTTCCAGCCCGGCGACCGCACCGTGAATCACCACCAGATCGTCTTCAGGGGTGGATTCAGCGGGACGGGTTCGCCTGGCGGCGAGGAGCGGCCGGTCGGTGACCGGCAGCGCGGGGAAGCCGGCACCGTCGACGTGAACATCTTCGCGGTCTGGGCGGCCGGCGCGGCGCCGACCGTGTTCCCTGACGGCGCCGGACGCTGGGTGGACCCCAGGGAACTGCTGATGATCAACCAGCACTACCATCCGAACGGCGACTCGGAACGTACCGACAGGACCCGGATCGGCCTCTACTTCGGCGAGGGTCCGCTGGAGATCGAGGTGGAGGCGATCTTCGCGAGCAGGATGGACTTCACGATCCCGGCCGGCGCCCCGAACCATCGAATCGTGACCCGCCACGAACTCGGGAAGGACTCGCGGATCGTGTCCTACTTCCCGCACATGCACATGCGCGGCCGGGCGATGTCGTTCATCGCGGTCTACCCGGACGGCCGCCGCGAGATCCTCCTCGACGTGCCGGAGTTCGACTTCGACTGGCAACTCTTCTACTACCCGGAGGCGCCGAACCTGCTGCCGGCGGGGAGCGTGGTCGAGGTCGTGGCGCACTACGACAACTCGGCGGCGAACCCCGACAACCCGGATCCGACCCGCGATGTCGGCTTCGGCTTTCGGTCGACGGACGAGATGATGGTCGGCATCTTCGAGCTGATCGAAGTCGGTTCGGGTGAGAGCGCGGAGTCGGTGCCGACCGGCGGCGAGTGACCGGTACCGGCGACGTCGTATACTGAATGCAGATGAACGCAACGGAGTGCAGGAGGCCGCCTTGCCCACGATGACGCTGCGACTCGACGACGACACGCACCGGCGGCTCGACCGGCTCGCGAAGTCGACCGAGCGGTCCAAGGCCTTTCTCGCCTCCAAAGCACTGAGCGAGTACCTGGACGTGAACGAATGGCAGGTTGAGGAGATCCGGCGAACTCTCGAAGAAGCCGCCACCGCGCCAGCGTCGGAGTTCGTCGAGCACGGCAGAGTGACTTCCTGGCTCGGGTCCTGGGGTTCCGAGAACGAGCGAGAACCTCCTCGTTGAGGATCGTCTGGTTTCGCAGTGCCATCGCCGACCTTGAGGAAGCGCGGGCCTACATTGCGAACGACGATCCCGAGGCCGCGCGACGGGTGGCGTCCTCTGTCGTCCGTGCCGTCGACCGGCTTGCGCGACATCCCGCACTCGGGCGTCCCGGACGGGTTCCAGGGACGCGGGAGCTGGTTGTTGCCGGGAGCCCGTACGTGATTCCGTACCGGGTCCGTGACGACGCGGTCGAGATTCTCCGCGTCCTCCACGCGAGGCGCCGTTGGCCCGACCGTCTTGCATGAACCGCGCGAGTCGATTGGTCCGGCGACGGGAAGAATGACGTCGCAGTCAAGCGGTTGCTGATGAGGCTGAAGTGCCGGAGAGCCTGCGCTACCATCCGCCAACCGTGAGCCACAACCAAGGGGCTAGCGAGAGCAACTGGGTGCTGCACACCCCCTACGCCGTGCCGGACCGGCACTGGGAGCTGGACGAGCACGGGCGCGCGAAGACCAGCACGGCGCCGGGACGCCGGCCCAGTTCTACCCAGCTGCCGGTACCGAATCCGCGGGGCGACGACTCCGACTGGACGCCGCCGGACCCGGGCGTAGAGCCGCACCGGACGATCAACGCACTCCGCGGTCACGTCGGCGACTGGCGGGAAGCGAACTGGAAGGGCGCCGCGCCGCGTGTCCGGCTCCTGCTTGAGGACTGGGCCGAAGAACGGGCCGAGATGCGTCCGTTCTGGTGCCAGCGCGAGGCGGTCGAGACCCTGATCTGGCTGTTCGACGCCGGTCCGGCGCACGCACCCTGCATCCACGCGAGCATCGTTGCGCGCCTCAGACAGGCCAACGCCCACTGGAACGACGGCATTTCGCGCGTGGCCACGAAGATGGCGACCGGTACCGGCAAGACGCACCTGATGGCGATGATCGCCCTGTGGTGGGCCGTGCGCCACCCGGACGGCCCGGTCGACCTGCTGGCGCTCGCTCCCGGTCTCACCATCCGCGAGCGGCTGCAGGTGCTTCAAGACCCGAAGGACGAGCTCTGGCGGTCCGTGGCGCCGCCCGGATTCCAGGGCGACGTGAAGCGAATGCGCTGGACGATCCTCAACTTCCAGGCCTTCCAGCGTAAATCCACGCTCCATGTTGACGGAAGGGCGGCGACGGGAAAGGAGAAAGACCTTCTGTACGGACCGCGGAGGGGCCGCAAGGATCTCCACGCATGGATCGAAAGCGAGCGGGAGATGCTCGACCGCCTGCTGAAAGCGCATCGCGGCGGCGGACCGATCGCCGTCCTGAACGACGAGGCGCACCACTGCTACACACTGCGAGACGTGAGGCTGACGAAGGGAACGGCCGACGCGGAGGAGAAGGAGGACAGGAAGCGAGCGGAACTCTGGTTCGGGGCGCTGCGGGCGCTCCGCGCGAACGGTCGGCTGGGCCAGGTCTTCGATCTGTCGGCCACGCCGATGTGGCTGCGTCGTCCGGCGAAGCTCCAGGCGGAGACCTTCCCCTGGACGGTCTCCGACTTCTCGCTCCTCGACGCCGTGGAGTCGGGCCTGGTCAAGGTGCCCCGGTGCCGGTCGACGACCGGGCGATAGGCGCGGACGGTCGGCCGGTTCACCTCGCTCCTCGCTACCGCAACGTCTACCTCCACAACGACCGGCGGACGCTGGGCGAGCCGCTGGCGCCGGAAGTCGCGGAGCCGCTGCACGAGCTCTACAGTCATTACGCGGAGGAGACGGCGCCGGCGTACCAGGAGAAGGGCAGGACGCCGGTGCTGATCGTCGTTGCGAACACGATCGAGAACGCGACGGCTCTGCACCGCTACATCGCCGGTTACCGAGAACCCGGCAGCGGCGACGACGACGAAGCCGGGGTCTGGAAGGCGGGGAACCTGGAGCTGTTCTCGAATGCCGATCCCGTTACCGGCCGACCGCTCGAGCGACCGCCCACCATCCTGGTGCACTCGCGGCTCGACGACCCGGCGCCCGGCGGCAATGACGCCATCGGCAGGGCGATCGAAGATCAGGCCGCGCTGTTCGCGCCCACTACCGAGTCCGAGGCGCCCCTCACTCGGGCCGAGAAGCAGAAGGCCATTCGCGACGTGTTCATGTCCGTCGGCCGCAAAGGCGAGCCAGGCGAGCACATCCGCTGCGTTATCTCCGTCGGCATGCTGACCGAGGGTTGGGACGCAAGGAACGTGACGCACATCTTCGGCTATCGCGCTTTCGGCAGCCAGTTGCTCTGCGAACAGGTCACCGGCCGCGCGCTGCGCAAGACCGCCTTCAGCGGCCGGGACGAGAAACAGCCGATCGAGTACGCCAACCTGTTCGGCGTTCCCTTCGCCTGGCCAGGAGGCAAGACGCCGGGGACGCCGCCGGTTCCGGTGGAGCCCCAGGATGTCTACACGCTGCCGGGGCGCGAGCATCTCCGGCTCCGCTTTCCGCACCTCGCCGGCTACGCGCGCGGCGGCGGCGCCCCTCGCTGGAGTATCGACCCCCGGGACGCCCCGCGTCGCTGCGTGGCGCCGCGCGGGCCGCTAATCGGCACTTCGGTCGAGGGGCCGCTGGGCGAGCCCGTTCTGGTGCCGAGGCAGTCCGAGGAGGAACGGACGGCCCTGTGGAAGGCGGCCGCCCAGCTCGTGCCGAGACTCGAGCGCGGAGTCGATGATCGGCGCCGGGCCTTTCTCGACGCTCTCGCGATCCTCGACGTCTGCCGGCCGAACCTCGACTGCGAGGACTGGACCGACCTGCAGTTCGACGGCGACACGCTGCACGCGATCGCCTCCCGGGTGCGACGCGTGGAGGGCGAGCCCCGCGTCGGAGCCGTGTTCGACGATCTGCGTGAGCCCGGCGCCGCGCGGACGAGCGACACCGGCGGGGTCCGCTTCCGCACCACGCTCCGGTACTGGTACGACGGCACGGCGAAGTCGGAGCTGAACGCTGCCGCCTGCCACTCGAGCGACGAGGCCCGGCTTGCGGAGATCCTCGACCGCCATCCCGACGTCGAGGCCTGGGTGAGGAACTTCCGCCTCGGCTGGACCGTGCCTTGGTACGACAGCGGCAATGCCTGCTGGTCTCGGACGGAACCGGACTTCGTGGCCCGGTCGAAGACGCTCACGGCGGACGGTCGGCGCCGCTTCCTGGTCATCGAGTTCAAGGGGCTCCTGGCCGGCGAGGCGAGCGAGGAGCAGAAGCGCCGCTACCTGGAGGAGCGTTGGGCGCCCGCGGTGTCGCGGCGTCCCGCGAGCAACGCGCGCGCGGAGGACGACCGCGGCGACTGGCGGGCCGTGTGGATCGAGGACATCGAGCGAGCGCGCGACCAGATCGCGCGGGCGTGCCGGGGTTGAGCGGGCCCTGAGGGTCCAGCACCGAGAGACGAAGAGGGGGAGACTCGGAATGCCGTCGAAACCGAAGCCTTACGAGCACGGCGGGGCGAAGCGAAGGAACATCCCGACGGACCGGGACCAGGTCTACGTCGACGAGCTGCGCGAGCGGATTCCGTTCTCACCCGAGCCCGCCGGCACGGAGGGACCGCGACTCAGTTGGCGGCGGGGAGTGGACGGCGGGCGCGTCGAGACGGACGCGATGCCGCTCTACATCCACGAGAAGGTCAGCCCCGCCGCGTTCGTCGAGCAGATTTCGCGGGACGCCGCCGCTCCCGGGCAGAGCACCTTCTTCGACGACTTCAACGGCTTTCCGCCCGACGCCCGGTACGACTGGTATCGCCATGAGGGAAACTGGCAGAACCGGATCATCCGCGGCAACTCGGTCGAGGTCATGGCGTCGCTGGCGCGGAAGGAGGGCATGGCGGGAGAGGTCCAGCTCGTCTACTTCGATCCGCCCTACGGCATCGGGTTCAACAGCAACTATCAGGGCAGCACGCGGAAGCGGACCGAGAACCGCGCCCCCGTCGAAGCGGCCTCGCGCCGGGCATTCCGCGACACCTACGTGGACGGTCTGCACTCGTACATGGACACCGTCTTCCGGATCGCGGTCCATGCACGGGCGCTGCTGCGCGACTCCGGTTCGTTCTTTCTGCAGATCGGCACCGAGAACGTACACCGGCTTGCGGTCGTGCTGGACGAGGTGTTCGGGCCGGAGAACCGCGTGGCGACGATCGCGTTCGCGAAGTCGGGGGCGACCTCGGCGAAGCATCTGTCACAGGTGGCGGACTGGTTGCTCTGGTACGCGAAGGACAGGGATCAGGTGACGTACCACCAGATCTATGGGCCGTTGACGCGGAAGCAAAAGCTGGAGCACATGACCTCGTATGCGATGGTCGAGCTGCCTGACGGCTCGTGCCGAGACCTTGCTCACACAGAGCGGCTGGATCCCGACGGCGAGCTGCCGGAGGGCGCGAGGCTCTTCCAGCGGATGCTCGTCACGTCGCAGGGGGAGATGCAAGGAGAACGGTCCGCC
Organism: Vicinamibacteraceae bacterium; assembly: GCA_012270995.1. GTDB lineage: Bacteria > Acidobacteriota > Thermoanaerobaculia > Multivoradales > Multivoraceae > Multivorans. Next base: position 47,729 of record JAAXHG010000002.1, read on the forward strand.
CCGTACTCCTGGAACGGTGTGAGCTATCCCTGCCCTCCCGGGCGCCACTGGAGTGTCGACAGGGTGGGGCTCGATCGCCTTTCTCGGACGAACCGGCTGATCGCGAAGAGAACGCTGAGGTGGAAGCACTACGAGGACGAGGTCGCCGGAAGGAAGGTCAACAACCTGTGGCGCGGACTGCATGTCCCCACTGACATGCACTACGTCGTTGAGACCGCGGAAAAGACGATCGAACGATGCATCCAAATGGCAACCGATCCAGGCGATCTGGTCCTTGACCCGACCTGCGGCTCCGGCACCACCGCGCTGGTCGCCGAGCGCTGGGGCAGGCGCTGGATCACCATCGATGCCTCGGCCATCCCGGTCGCCCTGTGCCGGCAGCGCATTCTCTCTTCGGTCCACCGGTGGCACCTGACCCAGGACGACCCGGAAGGGCGCAGGGAAGAGGCGAAGCTGTCTGGCCGGCTCGACGAATATCTGAGCGAAACAGACTCAGGGGGGGGGGCAGAACGATCCCTCGTCGGGGTTCGTCTACGAGCGCGTTCCCTACGTCTCGGCCGCCCATCTCGCCTACGACCGACCGCCGAAGGCCACGCTGCTCGTCAACCGTCCGGTGGCCAAACGAGGCGTCAAGCGGATCGCCTCACCGTTCACCGTCGAGTCCCACTCGCCGTGGCTCTACATGTCGCCCAGCGGAGAAGCCGCGGGCGGCGGCGAGTCGGTGGAGCGGGATGTCCATGACAGCGAGCGGGAGACGGCAATCCGCGAGAACGTCGTCCACGCACTGGCGGTCGCCGGCATCGAAGCGCCGGACTTCGGAAGCGGCGCGGCGGGCGGACGCTGGCGATTCGACGGCATCGAACTCGCCGAGGATGCGGCACCTTCGGTCTTCCTGACTCACGAAGCCACGCTGCGGGTTGTCGACAAGGAGGAGGGGCAAGCCGGGCCTTTGGTTGAAACTCCGGACACCGCCGGAGAGCGCGTCGCCATCGCCACCGTTCCCGACGACCAGACGGCGACGGCGCAACTGGTCGACGACGCGGCCCTCCTGGCCGCGCGGCGCGGCTTCCGAAAGCTCGTAGTCGTGGCTTTCCACTTCGACGCCCAGGCCAGGAACGAAGAGCGGGGCAAGCTCCAGGTCGTGCTGGTACGAGCGAACCGCGACCTGACGATCCGGGACCTGAAGTCCGGACGGGAGGACACCGCCTTCGTCCTGGTCGGCGAGCCGGACGTCGAGCCGATTCGTCGGGACGACGGCACATGGCAAGTGCGGGTTCGCGGCTACCAGGTCTACGACCCGGGCACGGGCAACGTCCGGCCGTCGGGCAAGACGAGCGACATCGACTGCTGGATGCTGGACACGGACTATGACGGTCGGTCTTTCTTCGCTCGACGCATCCACTTCCCGGGCAAGTCGAGCGACAAGCAGATCAAGGCATTGAAGCGCGAACTCGGTGCGCGGGTGGACCCGGAGCAGTGGGAGTTCATGGAGTCCCTCACCTCCGCGCCGTTCCGACACCCGCAGAGCCGCCGGATCGCTGTCCGGATCGTGACGACCTTCGGCGACGAGATGCTCGCCGTCGTCGAACTTCCTTCCGCTGATCCGTGAATCTCCGTAGCATGGGGACTCCGGTAAGGCTCGGACTTGCCGTCAAGGAAGTCGGCCGTCAGGGGATGTGCCGCCCCGGTGAACGTTCTCGCCGCTCATGAACGGGCTGCCGCACGACTGCCGCAGCATCAAAACCTGGGGCACCAGCTACAACGTGCGGGCCGAAGTCGCGTTAGGATCAAAGCGCCATGACGGTCACCGCGTTCGACACCCACGCCGCCGTACGCGCGATGCAGGAGGCTGGCCTGGAAGCTCCGCAGGCCGAGGCGGTGACGGATGCGATTCGCTTGGCCGTCACGGAGGGCGTCTCGACCAAGACGGACATAGCCGAGTTGCGGAGCGAGATGAAGTCGGACATAGCCGAGTTGCGGAGCGAGATGAAGTCGGACATGGCCGAGTTGCGGGCCGACATGGCGAGGCTGGAGATCCGGTTGACGCGGACCCTGTACGGCGTTGCCGCGGCGCTGTTGGCCGGCCAGTTGGCCGCGGTTCTGGCCTTGCTCCGTCTCCTCGGATAAGCGCCGCATCGCTCCATGTTGCCGGCAGCTGACAGTCAGGCCGTCGATCGCTTAGTGACGGGCGCCCGCCAGACCATTGGCGTCAACGGGATCGCGCACATCCAGTTGACGGTCCGGGATCCGGAACGGTGCCTGCCGTTCTGGGAGCGGCTCTGCAACTTCCTGGAGATGAAGACCCTGATCCGGGGCGAGGACGTGCTGTACTGCATCGGCAGCCGGACCGGCATCCTGATCCGCGCCGCGCCGCCGGACAAGCGGGACCGTCCGTTCGACCAGGACCGTCCCGGGCTCCATCACCTCTGCTTCCGGGCCCGCAGCCGCGCCGACGTCGACGCGATCCACCGCTTCATCGAAGCCGAACTCGACGCGAAGATCGTCCACGGCCCGGAGGAGGGCGACCGGTTCGCGCCCGGCTACTACTCGATCCTGGTCGAGGACCCGGACGGCATCCGCGTCGAAGTGAACCACGTCCCGGGCAAGGGGCACCTCGGCGAGGGCGGCCGGTTGGGGCCGGGCGGGGCCGGGGCGGCCACCACGTACGGCGACCACGGCCTGGGGGACTGATTCGGGCAGGGATCGCGCTCGCCGCTTCGCGGCATCGCGCCTGATGCCGGCCAGCACCCGGCTGGCGCGTGTGCACGCCAGCCGCGTCACAGTCCGAGCGCCCGTCTTCGGGCGGTCAGATGTCAGGCCGGCGCACCGGACTAGGGCCTGTTCACACTATCTCAGTGCATCGACGATGAGCACGAAGACGACGAAGCCGAGGAAGATCACGTCGAGTTTCTCGAATCGCGAGAAGATGCGGCGAAAGCCCTTCAGGCGACGGAACAGGCGCTCGACCTCGTTGCGCCGCTTGTACATCTCCCGATCGTACTCCCAGGGGTTGAGGCGG
>JAAXHG010000012.1 GCA_012270995.1 Vicinamibacteraceae bacterium
AGACCCACTTGGCGCTCTTCCAGGCGTAGAGATGGGGCACCACGAGGCGTAGCGGGCCGCCGTGGTCCGGCGCCAGGGCCTGGCCGCCGTGGCGGTCGGCGAGCAGCGCGTGTTCGGACAGGAGATCTTCGAGCGGCAGATTCGTCGTGTAGCCGCCGTAGCAGTGGACCATCGCGTGGGTAGCGTCGGGGGAGGGCGCAACAGCGCCCAGCACGTCACGGGTGGCGAACCCGGACCACGGATTGTCCAGGGTCGAGAACCGCGTGACGCAGTGGAAATCGGCCGTCACCTCGCGCCGCGGCAGCGACTGAAGCGCCCCCCAGTCGAACGCGTGCTCGGCCTCGACGCGGCCGAACAGCCGCAGCTCGAACCCGGCCATGTCGACCTCCGGCGTGTCGCCGACAGACAGCACCGGCCACTTCTTCGTGACGTACTGACCGGGGGGGACCCGGTCATCGCCGCGTCTCGGAGAATCGTCCATCGCGACGGGAGGATACCCGGGCGGTTGTCAAATGTGAGTGTTTTGGTCAACAATTCCCGTTCGCCCCTTCGTGGCTCGCCCGAGCCACCGGCCGGAGTCCGCACGATGATCACCGAATCCGCCCCCAGCGAGTACGCTGCTGCCGCCGTCGAGCTGGCCGGCCCGCCGATTCCGGCGGGGCTGGGCGCGGCCGCCCGGGGCTTGCTCGCGCGGATCGGCAACACGCCGCTGCTCGACCTCAGCCATGTGCTGGGGCCGGCCGCGCAGGCCCTTGGCTCGGAGTTGCTGGCCAAGGCGGAGATGGCGAACCCCGGCGGTTCGGTCAAGGACCGGCCCGCCCGACACATGATGCTCGCGGCCTGCGATAGCGGCCAGCTCGAGGATGGTCGCCGCGTCCTGGACGCGACCTCCGGCAACACCGGTATCGCTCTCGCCATGCTCGGGGCCGCGATGGACGTCGGCGTCACGCTCTGCCTGCCGCGGAACGCCTCGATCGAGCGGCGTCGCATCCTGGGCGCGTTCGGCGCCGAACTCGTCCTCACCGATCCGATGGAAGGTTCCGACGGCGCGATCCGGGAGGCGCATCGGATGATCGAGGCCTCGCCGGCGGACTTCTGCTACGTAGACCAGTACAGCAACCCCGCCAACTGGCGGGCTCACTTCGAGACCACGGGCCCCGAGGTCTGGCTGCAGACCGAAGGTCGGTTGACTCACTTCGTCGCCGGTCTGGGCACCAGCGGCACGTTCTGCGGCACCGCGCGCTACCTGGCGGAGCGTGCGCCGGAGGTCCGGCTCATCTCGATGCAGCCGGACGGACCGTTCCACGGTCTCGAGGGCATGAAGCACATGCCCACCGCCCTGGTGCCCGCCATCTACGATCCGGGGATCGCGCACGAAGAGACCGCGGTGAGCACGGAGGATGCCTACGCCGAGGTCAAGGCGCTCGCCCGTCGGAGCGGACTGCTGGTCGGCATCTCGGCGGGCGCCAACGTGGTCGCGGCGCGTCGGATCGCCGAGCGCGCCGCCGAGGCGGGCGAGCGCGCCGTCGTCGTCACGATCCTCTGCGACGGCGCCGACAAGTACCTGTCCGGGCCGTTCTGGGACGAAGACTGAGCCAACGGACCGGCGCACGCGACGACCGCATCGAGATTGCAGGATGATCGAACTGTCCCCGGCCGACCTGGCCCGCATCCGCGCCCACGGCGAGGCCACCTATCCGGAGGAGTGCTGTGGCATCCTGGTAGGCCGCACGGAGAAGGCGGCGAGCGGCAATGGCGCGGTGCTGGCCCGGGTCGTACGGCTGGTCGGCGCCGAGAACGAACGTGAGGACGAGAACCGGCACAACCGCTACCTGATCCCGCCCGAGGTCATCCTGCGGACCGAGCGGGAGGCGCGGGCGGACGGCCTGGACGTGATCGGCTACTACCACTCTCATCCCGATCATCCGTCGCGCCCCAGCGAGTTCGACCGGGATCACGCCTGGCCGGGCTACAGTTACCTGATCGTCTCGGTGCGCGAGGGCCGCGCCAGGGACGAGCGGAGCTGGCGGCTCAGCAACGACCGTTCCCGCTTCGACGAGGAACCGATCCGCGTCCCCGAACCGTCAGCGACCTGAACACGTATAGAGCGAAGAGTCCCACGGAGACCGACGATGACCGTACTCATACAGATTCCCACCCCCTTGCGGGGCTTCGCCGACGAGCAGGCCGAAGTGGCCGTCGCGGCCGCCACCGTCGGCGAGGCGATGGAGCAGCTCGTGACCCGGTACGAGGGGTTGCGACCGCACCTGTTCGGCGACGACGGCAAGCTCCGCACCTTCGTCAACCTGTTCCTCGACGACGAGGACGTGCGTTACCTGGAGCGCGAGGCGACGCCGATAGGCGGCGACGCGACGCTGGCGATCATCCCGTCGATCGCCGGTGGCACGGTGGCCGAACCGCCGCCGGCCGCTCAGGCGCCGGCCGCCGAGCTGAGCCCGGAGGAGATCCTCCGCTACAGCCGGCACCTGATCATGCCCGAGGTCGGCTCCGAGGGACAGTTGAAGCTCAAGGCCGCCAAGGTGCTGATGATCGGCACCGGCGGGCTCGGCTCGCCGCTCGGCATGTACCTCGCCGCGGCCGGCGTCGGCCGCCTCGGCCTGGTGGACTTCGACGTCGTCGACGAGTCGAACCTGCACCGCCAGTTGCTCTACAGCAACGCGGACGTCGGCCGTCCCAAGATCGACGCCGCGGTCGAGAGGCTGCGCGAGGTCAACCCGCACATCGAACTCACGCCGCACCCGGTGCTGCTCAACTCGAGCAACGCGCTCGAGATCTTCGAGGACTACGACCTGATCGTCGACGGCACGGACAACTTCCCGACCCGCTACCTCGTCAACGACGCCTGCGTCCTGCTCGGCAAGCCGAACGTCTACGGCTCCATCTTCCGCTTCGAGGGCCAGGTGTCCGTGTTCTGGGGAGCGAAGGGCCCCTGCTACCGCTGCCTGTTCGCCGAGCCGCCGCCGCCGGGACTCGTTCCCTCATGCGCCGAGGGCGGCGTCCTCGGTGTGCTCCCCGGCATCATCGGCAGCCTGCAGGCGAACGAGGTGATCAAGCTGATCATCGGCCAGGGCGATCCGTTGATCGGCCGCCTGGTTCTGTTCGATGCCCTGCGCATGTCCTTCCGCGAGCTGAAGCTGCGCAAGAACCCCGACTGCCCGGTCTGCTCCGAGAATCCGACCCAGACCGAGCTGATCGACTACGAGCAGTTCTGCGGCGTCCCCGCCGTCGCCGAGGAGCCGGCGCTCAACGACATGATCGACGTCACCCCGACCCAGGTGCAGTCCTGGAGGAACGACGGCCGCGACGTACATATCCTCGACGTCCGCGGGCCGCAGGAGTACGCGATCTGCCGGATCGACGGCTCGACCCTGATCCCGGTTGCCGAGCTCGAGGGCCGGCTGGGCGAACTCGATCCTTCGAAGCGCTGGGTCGTCCACTGCCACCACGGCCCGCGGTCGACGCGAGCGACGAACATCCTCCGCGACAACGGCTTCCCGCAGGCCTACAACCTGGCTGGCGGGATCGATGCGTGGGCGGTGGAGGTGGATCCGTCGTTGCCGCGGTATTGAGGGGAGCGGCCTAGCCCGCAGATTTCACCGAGGTTCGGCCGCAGTAGGACATCGGTGCAATTTGCGGGCTAGGTAGCGACTTCAATCGACTTCTCCCGGATCACCAAACGCGCCGGACGCCGTAGGCGTCGAAGGGTGCCTCGATCGAGACGAGAATCAGGTCGCGTCCCAACGCCTGTGCGATCAGCATCCGGTCGAACGGGTCGCGTAAGGGAGCCGGCAGCGCGCCGGCGCGAGCGGCATCCGGCACGCTGACCGGCAACTCCTCGAAGCTCTGTCCGGCGATCGCTTCGGAGACGTCCAGCGCCACTTCCTCGGCTTCCGGAAGCCTGCCGAGGCGGTGTTTGGTCGTGATCTCCCATGCCGACGCCGCACTGACCAACACGTCGTTCGCTTCGTCCTCGATCGCCCGGCGGGCGGATCGGGATAGTCGCCGGCTTCCGGCCAGCCACCAGAGGAAGGCATGCGTGTCGAGCAGCAGCCGCACGCTCTACTCCTCCCAGGCCGCCAACTCCTCCTCGGGCAGAGGTTCGAAGAACCGCTCGTCGATGCGGATCCGTCCTCGCATGGCTCCGAACTGGCGCTTCGCTGGAGGGTGGCAACTGACGAGCCGCGCGACCGGTTCGCCGTTGCGGGCGATCACGACTTCCTCTCCGCGTTCGACCTGCGCGAGGAGCCGCGACAGTTGAGTCTTCGCTTGATGCACGTTCACTACGGACACTCCCATCCCCCTCCGGACGGTTGGTTAGCTAACCGTAGGACTAAGAGGTGGGCCGTGTCAAGTGTCGAGCGGCTTGAAGCGGACCTTCCGTCCTTCGATCCGCACAAGCGCCTCCGGCAGCGCATCGACAGCCCGTCGCGGCAGCAGGGCGAGGCCGATGGCGGCATCGTCGCGCGGCGACGGGGAGACGCTGGTGACGGTGCCGGCGGGCCGGCCGTCGAACTCGATCGCGGCCCCGGAGGCCGGGGTGTGTCCGGGCTCGAAGACGAGCCGGCACATGCGGCGGGCCGGCTGGCCGCGGTAGTGGATCCGGGCGACGATCTCCTGGCCGAGGTAGCAGCCCTTCTCGTAGTCGACGGCGTCTTCGATGCCGGTCTCCTGGGGCAGGTTGGCGTCGTCGTAGTCAACGCCCCAGAGTGGGTGGCCGTGTTCGATGCGGAGGGCCTCTGTTGCTTCGGCACCCGCCTGGGGGACTCCCGCATCCGCCAAGTCTTCCGCCATCAGTGGCGCGATCGCGGAGGATTGCCAGAGGGAGAAGGCGGGTACCGGGCTATGTCCCTCGCGGACGAGGCGGGCCTGGTAGTCGAGGAGTTCGACCTGGGTGTGACTCCAGGGCTCGGTCAGGTCGCGGGTCGCTGAGGCGCCGAGATCGGCGAGGACTTCCGCGCTCCTCGGCCCGGCGATCCTCACCGACGCCATGTCGCCGAGCGGCAGGATCTCGACCTGGTCGGTGACGATGTACTTGTCCAGGTGCTCGATGATCGTCCTGCCGCGGCCCTTCGGGATCTCGAGCCACAGGCGGTCTTCGAGGGCCAGCACGGCGGCGCTGGCGAGAATGCGGCCGCGCACGTCAGTGATGAAGCCGAACCGGCCTGTGCCGGGTTCAAGGCCTTCGATGGCCGCGGTCACCATGCCGCCGAAGAACCGTTCGCGGTCGGGACCCATGAGTTCCAGTCGGGAGGCCGGGACGGGCTCGCACAGGGCCGCCTCGACGGTGAGTAGCCGGATGTCGCGTTCGAAGCTCAAGGCGACCGCCGCGGGCGGCCGTGGCCGTCGAGCAGGATCTCCCGCACGGAGGCGTGGCGCAGGTCGGGCACGACCCAGCGGGCGCCCGCTTCTTCCAGCCGGTGGTCGGGAGTGAAGCCGGTGGCCACGGCCAGCACCGGGACGCCATGGGCGTCGCCGCAGGCGATGTCGCGTACCGTGTCGCCGATGATGACGACGTCGCTCGGCTCCGGTGGGGCGCCGAGCCGGTTCGTTGCCCGTTCGACGGCGACGGGAACCAGCTCATTGCGCCGGACGCCGTCCTCGCCGAACGCGCCGAAGTCGAAGAAACGGTTCAGGCCGAAGGGTTCGAGCTTGGCCCGGGCGCCGATCTCCCAGTTGCCGGTGAGCAGTGCGACGCAGGTGTCCTCGGCGGCGACCAACTCCTCGAGCAGCTCGACGACGCCGGGCAGAAGCCTCATCTGCTCGGGATCCAGCCGTTCGAGCAGGTCGCTGTAGTGGAAGCGCACCTCGCCCAGGCGGTCTTCAACCTCGTCGCGCGGCAGGCCGGCCTCGGTCATCAGGTCGATGACCGCCTCCGTATCCGTCCTGCCGCCGAAGTCGTAGGCGCGGACGTTGCCGGTCCGGCCGAAGGTGCGCTTGAGCGCGCCCATGAAGATCGGCCCGATCTGAGGGCCGCAGCGCACCAGGGTGCCGTCGATGTCGAAGAGCAGGAGCCGCATCGCGTAGCCGGTGTTCCAGCGTAGGCGCGGAGACTATCCGCCCTGTTAGAGCCGCCAAACCTGTCGCAGGCTCCATGTTTGGCCCCAGCCCCCACCTCGCTAGCAGCGTCCGCCTGAGAACTCGCTTCGCAGCGTTCTACGGCGCACGCTGCTAGCCTTCCGCGTCTTGATCGTACGGGTGCTGAGCTTCGCCACCGCGCTGGACGCTGTAGGCAGCGCCGAGACGGAACACGACCTCCCGGACGGCAGCACGGTCGCCGACCTGGTCGAGCAACTGACGGAGGCGTATCCGGGCCTGGAAGCCCTTTGGCTGCGGTTGGCGGTGGCCATCGACGGGGAGGTCGCCGGGGATCGGACGGCACCTCTTCACGACGGCGCCGAAGTGGCCCTTCTGCCGCCGGTATCCGGCGGTTCGTGCGGCGCTAGCGCAAGCCGGCTGCGGGGCGGTCCGGTCGACGCGGACACCGTGGCCTCTGTCCGTGCCCGCGTAGAAGACGCCGGCAAGGGAGCGGTCGTCGTCTTCGTCGGCAACGTCCGCAACTCCTTCGGCGGCCGGCCGGTGGAGCGGATCACGTACTCCGCCTACCCAGCGATGGCGGAGAAACGACTCGAGCGGATCGTGAACGAGCTCGAGGCGGCTGAGCCCGGAACCCGCGTCGAGGTCGTCCACGGCCTGGGCACGCTCGAAGTAGGCGATGCGAGCGTTGTCATCGCCACGGCCTCCGCCCACCGCCGCCAGGCCTACGAGGTGAACCGTCTCGCCCTGGAGCGTCTCAAGGCGGAGGTCCCCATCTGGAAGCGGGAGCACTACGTTGACGGCGAGTCCTCTTGGCGTGAGGAGGAACCGCTGGAGTAGAGGGAGCGGCGTAGTGGCCGACTCCGCCTGCGACGGATGCCGGCCAGAAGGCCGGCGCACCGACACTCAGACGGCGAACGAGGAACCGCAGCCGCAGGTGCCGACGGCCTTCGGGTTCGAGAACTTGAAGCCGGTGCCGGCGACGCCGAGCTGGTAGTCGATCGTCGTGCCCTTGAGGTAGCGGGCGCTGATCGGGTCGACGTAGACCTGTAGGCCGTCGTAGTCGAAGACTTCGTCCGTCTCGCGCTGGTTCGTCTCGAAGTCGAGCGCGTACTCGAAACCGCTGCAGCCGCCGCCGCGGACCGCCACTCGCAGCCCATGGTCCGCGGACAGGCCCTCGTCCTCGCGGGTGAGCTTGATCATCCGCACGGCCTTGGCGGTCACGTGCAGGGTCTCCGGCGCCTGCGCGGGTGCTGGCGTCGGTGCCGGCGGGGTCGGGAAGTCGATCTCAGGCATCTGTTCAGGGAGGCGCGCGATGGGCGGCCTCGTTGCCCGAGAGTATCATCGAAGGGTGCTGACCGGGACGTTGGAGGGTTCGATGCGGCCCGCCGCGGGCAGCCGCGACGCGAGGGGACAAGGCTTGTGATCCGGGAGCAGGGCCGGGGCGACGGCGGCTGCATCGAGGTGATCACGGGCGGCATGTTCTCCGGCAAGAGCGAGGAACTGCTGCGCCGGCTGCGCCGGGCGCTGATCGCCCGCCAGCGCGTGCAGGTCTTCCGGATCGCGACCGACACCCGGGGCGGCGAGGCAGACGTGCTGCGCACCCGCGACAACCGCAGCCTGTCCGCGGTGACCGTGGCGTCGAGCGACGAAATGCGCGAGAAGCTGAGTCTCGGCGTCGAGGTCGTCGGGATCGACGAGGCCCAGTTCTTCGACCGGGGTCTGGTCGACCTGACGACGGAACTCGCGGATCTGGGCGTGCGGGTCATCGTGGCCGGGCTCGATCTGGACTTCCGGCGCCGTCCGTTCGGGCCGATCCCGGAGCTCATGGCGATCGCGGAGTACGTCGACAAGATGCATGCCGTCTGCGTGCGCTGCGGCGCCGCCGCGCAGTACTCGCTGCGGATCGCCGGCGGTGACCAGCAGGTCCTGGTCGGGGATGTGGAGACCTACGAGGCGCGTTGCCGCCGCTGTTTCGACTCCTCCGGGGAGACCGACCTGGACGCGGGCGAGGCGCGGGCCAGCTAGCGCGCCAGGCTCTCGAGCGCCTGCCGGATCGTCGGACCCAGCTCCGGCGAGGACAGGTCGTGGCCCGCGCGTGCCACCTCGAGGCATTCCTCCAGCGTGGGCCAACGCTTGGGTAGCCGGCGGATCATCGCGTCCGTGGTGAACGCGTCGAGCTGGCCGTAGACCACGGCTACGGGGACGGAGGCCGTGGTGGCGGCCTCGAAGTCGTAGTGGGTCAGCGGCGGTGCGATGAGCAGGACCCCGGTTGGGGGATCTTGCGCTGCCTCCGCCTGGGGCAGTCGCGCCATGGTGACGACGGCGCCGAACGAGTAGCCGACGCCGAGACGCGGCAGCCGCGGGAAGCGGCGCCGGAGCTCCTGCTCGCAGGCTCCGAGGTCATCGGTTTCGCCACGCCCCTCGTCGTGCCGCCCTTCGCTGCCGCCGGTGCCGCGGAAGTTGAAGCGGAGCGCCGCACCGCCGAGTTCGACCACGGCGTTCGCAGCGGCGCCCACGACATGGTTGTCCATGTCGCCGCCGTGGAGCGGATGGGGGTGCGCCACGGTCGCCGTGAACCGGGGCGGCGCTTCGGGCTCGAGCAGTTCGGCTTCCAGAAGGCCGGCCGGGCCCTGCAGTTCGAGAGGCGTGATTCGAGGCATGGTCGGACGGTCCTGGCGGGGATGGCGGAATATACTCCGCGGGGGCGCGGATTGCCCCTCGCACAGCCGGAAGCGGCGTCTCGTCGCGTCGCGCGCCCCTTTGAAACACCGCCGGCGGCGCTCCGTAACTCAAGGCGGCCGCTCACCAAGGAGTAGGTTCAATGTTCTTCGATCTCAACTACATCCTCATGGTCCTGGTCCCCGGTCTGCTGCTGTCGGGCTGGGCCAGTTTCCGGGTCAAGAGAGCGTTCAACAAGTACTCGAAGGTGCGCTCGGCGACCGGGATGACCGGCGCACAGGCCGCCCAGCGCCTGCTCGCCTATGCCGGCATCGCCGATGTGCAGGTCGTCGCGACCCGCGGCCGGCTGTCCGACCACTACAACCCCGTGACGAAGAAGCTCGCCCTGTCCGAGCAGGTCTACGGCTCGAACTCCGTGGCAGCGATCGGAATCGCGTGCCACGAGGCCGGGCACGCCATCCAGCACGCGAAGAAGTACGCGCCGCTGTGGCTCCGGTCGACCCTCGTGCCGATGGCCGGGATCGGCAGCAACATTGGCTACATCGCGATGTTCCTTGGCCTGATCATGGGTGCAATGGGGATGGTGCTGTTTGGCGCCGTTCTCTTCTCGGCGGTCGTCCTGTTCCAGCTCGTCACGCTGCCGGTGGAGTTCGACGCCACAGCGCGGGCGAAGCGCCTCGCCGTCGAGCAGGGCTTGATCCTGCAAACCGAACGCGTCGGGATGGACCGCGTCCTGAACGCGGCGGCCATGACCTATGTCGCCGCCGCTGTGGCCTCGCTGCTGACGCTCCTCTACTTCCTGATGAGGGCCGGTCTGCTGGGCGGCCGGGACTAGCCTCTAGATCGGGTCGCCGAGCTGCTCCGTCAGCTCGGCCTGCCGGGCGGCGAGCTGCTCCGGCGTCGTCGCCTCGATGACGAGGCGTAGCAGCGGCTCGGTGTTCGACGGGCGGACGTTGAACCACCAGTCGTCGAAGTCGATGCGGATGCCGTCGAGGCGGTCGAGCGTGCCGCCCTGGCGTTCGGCGTAGCGCTCGACGAGTGCCGCCATGGCGGCGTCCTTGTCCTCGACCTCGAAGTTGATCTCGGCGCTCTTCGCGTAGCGGCGAAGCGGCGCCGTGATCTCGGAGAGCGTCTTGCCGGAGCGGCGGATCAGGTTGAGGACGGCGACGACGGCCAGGATCGAACTGTCGGTGCAGTAGTTCTGGCGGAAGTAGTAGTGGCCGGCGAGCTCGCCGCCGAAGATGGCGCCGGTGCGGCGCATCGTGGCCTTGACGAAGGAGTGGCCGACCCGCTCCGGCAGCGGCGTGCCGCCGTGCTCGCGGATGTACTCGGGCACCGCCCGGGAGGACCGGATGTCGTGGATCACGGCGCCTCCGGGCTCGTGGTTCAGCATCTGCCCGGCGATCAGGGCGGTGATCAGGTCGGACCCTATCGGTTCGCCGAACTCGTCCACGAAGGCGGCGCGGTCGCCGTCGCCGTCGAAGCTGACGCCGAGATCCGCCTGCTGGTCGACGACCAGCGCGCTCAGGTCGCGCAGGTTCGCAGGCAGCAGCGGGTTCGCCTCGTGGTTCGGGAAGGTCCCGTCGAGTTCGAAGTACAGGGGCAGCAGCTCCACGCCGCAGGCCTCGAGCAGGGGCCGGTAGATCGTGCCCATTCCGTTGGCGGCGTCGGCCGCCAGCCGCAGCTTCGACCCGCCTCCCGCCTCGAACGAGCGGTCGACAAAGGAGAGAACGTACTCCCTGTACTCGGCCTCGATGCTCCTCGATTCGACCCGCCCCGGCGCCGCGGCCGGCGCCGGTTCCTTGCCGAGGGCGTGTTCCTCGATGATCGGGATGCCGTGGTCTCCCGACACCGGCACGGCCCCGGCGAGGCTGAACTTCAGGCCGTTGTACTCCGCGCCGTTGTGGCTGGCCGTGACCTGGATGCCGCCCGCCGTGCCCAACCGGCCGGTGGCGAAGTAGTTCATCGGCGTGGTGGCGAGGCCGATATCGACGACGTCGAGGCCGGCCGCGGTCAGGCCGTCGCAGAGCGCGGCGGAAAGCGGCACGCTGTGCGAGCGCATGTCGCGGCTGACGACGACCGTGCGGGGGCGGGCCGCACCCTGGTCGCCTTCGACTTCGACCAGGTGACCGAACGCCATCCCGATTCGGCGCGTGAGCTCCTCATTCAACTGTCCCGGATAGAGGCCGCGCACGTCGTAGGCCTTGAAGATTCCTGCCACTCGTTCTCTCCGTGCTCGCTCAGTGGGGCTGTACTTCGATCGCGAGGGCGAAGGGCTGCCCCTCGATCGGTGCGTCTTCAAGGCCTTCCGCGCTGTCGCCGTTCACCGCCTGCAGGGTGACGGCGAGTGTCTCGCCGCAGATCCAGTCGCGGTGGGCCTCGATCGCCGCTTCGACGTCCTCGGCGGCCCGGTAGCGGACGGCGATGCGGTCCGCGTAGTCGAGGTCCGCGGCGCGGCGCCGGTTCTGGACCCGGTGAACGACCTCGCGGGCTAACCCTTCGGCGATCAGGCCGTCGTCGAGTTCGACGTCGAGGGCGACCAGCAGCTCGCTGTCGCCGTGAACGGCGATCCCGGGCCGCTCTTCAAGCCGCACCTCGACCTCGTCCGGTCCGAGATCCTCCGTGTCGCCGTCGACGTCGACGGCGATGCGGCCGGCCTCGTCGAGTTCCCGCTTCAGATCGGCGCCGCTCCGGGCGGAGAGAGCGGCGCGCACCGCCGGCATGGCCCGGCCGAACCGCGGACCGCACTTCGGGTAGTGCGGCACGACGTCGAACGAGACGTACTCGGAGCTGTCGGCGGCCCAGCCGACCTCGTGCACGTTCAGCTCGTCCGCGACCAGGTCGGCGTAGGGCTCGACCAGGGCTTCGAGCTTCGGATCGGCGCTCACCAGGGTCACGGAGCGGAGCGGCTGGCGGATCTTGATCCCGTGCGCGTTGCGGGCGGAGCGGCCGCTCCTGGCTACCCGGAGGACGGTCGCCATCGCCGTCTCGAGCCGCTCGTCGGCGCGGTCGGCGGGCGGCTCGGGCCATGACTCCAGGTGGCAACTGACCGCGCCGAGGCCCTGGCTCGACATCAGCCGGCGGTGCAGTTCCTCGGCCACGAAGGGTACGAAGGGGGCGATCAACAGGCGCAGCGTCGTCAGGACTTCGAAGAGCGTCTGGTAGGCGCTCTCCTTCTCGCTGCCCTGATCGGCGCCCGATTCGTCGTTGGGCGCCCAGAACCGGTCGCGGCTGCGCCGGATGTACCAGTTCGTCAGCTCGTCGAGGAAGATCTCGATGCCGCGCGCCGCGGGCGCCGTTCGGTATGCCTGCAGGTGATCGGTGGTTGCGCGAACCAGCCGGTAGAGCCGGAGCAGGATCCAGCGGTCGAGCGACCCCCGCGTTGCGAAGGGGATCTCGGTCCGGCCCGGCCTCCAGCCGTCCAGGTTTGCGTAGATGACAAAGAAGGACAGCGCGTTCCACAGCGGCAGCATGAAGGTCTGGGCCGCTTCCCGTACCAGGCGGGCCGAGAAACGGGACGGCTGCTCCGGGTTGTTGACGCAGAAGTACCAGCGGAGCGCGTCGGCGCCGGTCTCGGCGAGCACCTCCATCGGCTCGACGACGTTGCCGAGGCGCTTGGACATCTTGCGGCCGTTCTCGTCGTTCACGTGGCCGAGGACGATGCAGTTGAGGTATGCGGGGCTGTCGAACAGCAGGCAGCCGAGGACGTGCAGGGTGTAAAACCAGCCCCGGGTCTGGTCCACGGCCTCGGAGATGAAGTCGGCGGGGAAGCGGGCGCGGAAGGTCTCCCGGTTCTCGAACGGGTAGTGGTACTGAGCAAAGGGCATGGCGCCGGAATCGAACCATGCGTCGAGCACGAACGGGACGCGGCGCATGGCGCCGGAACATCCGCCGGCGGAACAGGACCAGTCGAAGTCGTCGTCGATGAAGGGCCGGTGGGGATCGAACTGCTCGCGATCGTACGGGTCGTCCGGCAAGTCCCGCTCGGCGCGCCGGAAGAGCTCCTCGAAGGAACCGATCACCTCCGTCTCGCCGCAGTCGCCGCACTTCCAGACCGGCAGCGGCGTACCCCAGTAGCGGCTCCGGGACAGCGCCCAGTCGACGACGTTCTCGAGCCAGTCGCCGAAACGCCCCTGGCCCACGTGCTCGGGGTGCCAGCGGACCTGCCGGTTCTTCTCGATCAACCGGTCGCGCGCCGCGGTCGTGCGAACGAACCAGCTCGTCGTGGCGTAGTAGAGCAGCGGCTGATCGCAGCGCCAGCAAAAGGGGTAGCTGTGGCTGTACCGTTCGCCGTGGACCAGGCGTCCGCGCTGCCGAAGCGAGCGCACGATGCGCGGGTCCGCGTCCTTGAACCAGGCGCCGTTGATCTCGTCGATCAGGGTCTGGATGGAGGGATCGCCGGAACTTCCTTCGGCGTCGAGCGCGACCTTGCCCTCCGCGTCGACGGCCTGCAGTTCCGGCAGGCCGTACTCGCGGCCGGTGCGCTGGTCGTCCTCGCCGAACAGCGGCGCGGTATGGACCGCCCCGGTGCCCTCGGCCAGGGTGACGTAGTCGCCGAGCAGGATCCGGAATCCGGCTGCGTCCGACACCTCCGCTGGCTGGTACGCGCGGCTCGGTTCGACGGCGAATGGCCGGTCGTAGAGCAGGCCCTCCAGGGTCCGGCCGGAGAACCGGCTTACGGTCGCGGCTTCGCGCAGGTCGAGACGGTTCGGCTTGCCGTTGCCCGGCACGAGCACGGGAACCGGACGCTCGAGATCTTCGGCGATCAGCAGGAGCCGCTCCGGGTCGGTCGGATCGGCGACCGCGCGGTAGATCAGCTTGGGATGCACCGCGATGCCGGCGTGGGAGAGCAGCGTCCAGGGCGTCGTCGTCCAGGCCACGATGTCGATCGGCCGGTCGGTGCTGAACGCCGTGCCGCCGTCTTCCCCGTCGCCGATCGTGGCGAGCGTCTGCCCCGGACGCAGCGGAAAGCGAACCCAGATCGAGGGGTCCTCGGTGTCGCGGTAGTTCTGGGCCACCTCGTGGCTCGACAGGGTGGTGCCGCAGCGCGCGCAGTAGGGCTGGATCTTGCGGCCCTCGTAGAGCAGGTCCTTCTTCCAGAGCTCGGCCAGTGCCCACCACTCCGACTCGATGTAGGCGTTCTTGTAGGTCAGGTAGGCGCCGTCCATGTCGAGCCAGTAGCCGACCCGCTCGGTCATCCTCCGCCACTGGCGCTCGTAGGCGCTGACGCTCTCGAGGCAGGCGCTGTTGAACCTCTCGATGCCGTGTTCCTCGATCTGCTGCTTGCCGGAGAACCCGAGCTGCTTCTCGACCTCGATCTCCACCGGCAGGCCGTGCGTGTCCCAACCGCCCTTGCGGGGCACGCGCCGCCCGGTCATCGTGCGAAACCGCGGGTAGAGGTCCTTGACGACGCGGGTCACGACATGGCCGACGTGGGGTACGTTGTTCGCGGTCGGCGGACCTTCGTAGAACGAGAACTCGCGCTCGTCGTCGGCCCCGGCGGCCAGCGAGGCCTCGAACACCTTCTGGCGCCGCCAGAACTCCAGCGTCTCCTGCTCGAGTCGAGGAAACGGATAGCCGCCCGGAACGGACGGGAAAGCGGCATCCCTGGACACGGGCGCTCTCGGGAGTCGGGGTGGCCGCCCCGATCAGGCCGCGAAACGCTGGCGCTCGATGAACGCCGTAAGCGCCGCCGCGAACTTGGCCGGCCGTTCGACGTGGGGCAGATTGCGGCAGCCGCCTATGACCTCCAGGTCGGCCTTCGGCATCTCCTGCAGCCAGAGATCGGCCGTCTCGAGCGCCGGATGCGTGGCTTGACGGCCCCAAGCCACCCATACGGGCTGCTGGACCTTGCCGCCGAAACCGGCCTCGAGTTCGTGACCGAGCCGACCGCAGAGGCTGTCGATCAGGGCGTGGCCGGCGCCGGGCAGGTGGCTGGCGCGGTACATCGCCTCGACGACTTCTTCGCCGAGTCCCTCGGCCCCGAACATCGTCTCGCGGCGCAGGTGACTCTCAAGCGCTCGCTCGCCGGTCACCAGGTTGAGTGCCGACGTGCCGAGGAGGGGCGCTCGCAGGAGCGCATGGAGCACGGGGTCGCCGCGGCCCTCGGCGCCCAGCCCCTGGGGCGCGACGAGCGCCAGGGCGGCGACCCGTTCGGGCGCGTCCAGGGCGACCTGAACGGCGTAGGCGGCGGCGCGGTGGGGCGCGACGACCACCGCGGGTTCGCCGATGACCTCTTCGAGGAAGCGGTCGAGCACGTCGATGTAGACCTTCGCGGTGTAGCGCCGAGCCTTGCGCTCCGAGTCGCCCCAGCCGAGCCAGTCGGGTACGTAGCAGTCGTGACCGCGCGCGAGGCGTTCCGCCGCTTCTCGCCAGAGCAGTCCGGTGTGGCCCGGCCCGAAGGTGTGAAGCAGCACCATCGGCGGCGCGGGGTCCCGGCGCGACCGGGGGATGTGGACGAAGGCGAGCCGGCTGCCGTCGAGCTCGACGTGCCGGGTGGAGCCCCAGCGGGGCCGGGGGAGCCGCGCCGCCCGGCGCGCCACCACCGCGTTGATCACGGCGGGCGCTCCTAGCGCCACGCCGCCGAGAATCAGGCCGCGGGTCACTCGGCGTCGTCGAAGCCGCTTCAGTTCCTCATCGGCGGACCGTGCCATGACTGCGGACAATAGCAGCGCTCATGGTGTGCATAATCGGCCCGTGGCGTTCGAGATCGTCGTCGTGTGGGTCGGCCGCCGGCGTGAGCCCTGGGAGACTCTCTGCGCCGACTACGGCCGCCGGATCGGGAAGTTCGTTCCGGTGCGGGAGCGGGTCGTGCGCCCGGCGCGCGGCGACGACCGGACCCGTCTCCGGCTCGAGGGGAAGGCGATCGAAGCCGCTCTCCCTCTCGACGCCTGGACCGTGTGCCTCGACCGGAAGGGACGGAACCTCAGTTCAGAAGCCCTCGCGACGGAGGTCGGGAGGCTGCGTACAGAGTGGCGGCGGCCGGTCGCCTGGATCGTGGGATCCGATCTGGGCCTCGACCGCGACCTGCTGAAATCGTCTCGTCTCTGCCTCTCTCTCGGGCCCTTAACGCTCCCTCACGAACTCGCCCGATTGACCGTTTTCGAGCAGATCTACCGCTCCTTCACCATCCTTGAGGGAATCAACTATCATCGGCGACCGTTTCACTGAGCCGCGTGAGGGGAAAAGAAGTGGCAAGCGCGGACGAGAGCGCCAAGAGCGGCGGAGCACACGAGAGCAAGGACCAGGCCGACGCCAAGGCTCGTTCGGTTGAAGCCGAAGAGGCCGCGGCCAGGAAGGCCGCCGCTGAAGCGGCGCGCAAGGCAGCCGCAGCCGAGCGCAGGGCGAAGATCGCTGCCGAGAAGAAGGCGGCGGCTCAGCAGGCGGCCCGTGAGGCGAAGTCGTTGTCGGCCGCTGCCGCCAGAGCGGAGAAGGTGGCCGAGACCAGGAAGGCGTCAGCCGCGTCAGCCGCGAGGGCGGCGACCGAACGCCGGGCCGCCGCGAGGAAGGCGGAGAGGGCGGCGACTTCCGGCAGGACGGCCGCGGAGAAAGCCGCCGAGATCGTCACGGTTCGGAAGGCGGCCGCACAGCAGGCAGTGCAGGACGGGAAGGCCGCGGCCGCGGCGGCCCGGAAGGCCGAGCGCGAGGCCGAGGTGCTCAAGGCGGCCGACGAAGCGGCCGCCCGGAAGGCCGTCGAGTTGTCCCGGTCCGCCAGGGAAGCGGTCAGGACCCTGCGCTCGGCGGAGGCGGCGGCGAAGCGGGCGGATCGTGATCTGGCGGCCAAGGCCGCGGCCGCGGAGCAGGCGGCCCAGGTGGCCGCGGAGCGCGGCGTGGCGCTCGAGGAAGCCCGGAAGGTCGAGGCCGCCGAGCGCGCGGCTGCCGATACGGCCGTGGTCGTCGCGCGCGAGGAAAAGGAAGCCGCGAAGAAGGCCGCTCGCGAGGCCGTGGCCGGTCGAACCCTGGCGACGCGGGCCGAACGCAAGGCCCTGAACGCCGCGGAGGCCGCGGCCAGGGGACGGGAGGAAGCGGCCGCGAGGAAGAAGGAAGCCGCGCAGTCGACGAGGCTTGCCGCGACGACGGGGACCGCCGCTCAGAAGGCGACGAAGCTCGCGGCGGATCGCAAGACGGCAGCCCAGGCCGCGACCAGGGACTCCGCGGCCAAGGGGGTCGCGGCGCGGAAGGCGGCGCGTACGGCGGCCTCGCGGACGGCTGCGCATGAGAAGGCCGCCAAGGCGGTGGCTGAGGCGAAGGTCGCTGCCCGGGAGGCCGAGCGGGCTGCCGCCGCCGCCCGGAAGCGGGTAGCCAAGGCCCGGGAGGCGGAGGAAGCCGAGGCGAAGAAAGCTCAGGAGGAGGCCGCGCAGACGGCCGCTCAGGAGACCGCCGAAGAGGAAACCGCGCCCGATCTGGCGGCGAAGCAGCGTCTGGCCCGGAAGAAGGCTGCCCGGAAGAAGGCGCCTCCGAGGAAACCGCCGACGCTGCTTCTCAGACCGCGGCGCGCCGGTGACGGTCGCAAGAACTCGCGTCGAAAGACCGCCGACATCGATATCGACCGGGTGCGGGCGCGGCTGGAGGAGAAGCGGCGGGAATTGTTCGGCCGCTACAACCGTGACCTGCACGCGGGCCTGAAGGCGTCGTCCGGCGAAGGCTCGGAAGACCTAGTCGACCGGGCGAATCACGCCTACAACCGGGAGTTGAACTTCTCGCTCTCCGACAGCGACGGCATTCTGCTGAACCGGATCGTCGAAGCGACGGCCCGGCTCGACGACGGAACGTTCGGCATCTGCGTCCACTGCAGCAACGATCTGGGCCGCGCCAGGCTGGAGGCCGTGCCGTGGGCGCCCTACTGCATCGACTGTCAGGAACTCGAAGAGAAGGGCCGGCTCCCCGCAGACGAGTGAAGGCACCCGAAATCGACGCCGCCGTCGAGCGAATCGAAGGCGGTGACCGCCAGCCGCTCTACCTGGTGATCGGCGAGCAGGTGCTGGCCACCCGAGAGGCGAGTCGAATTGCAGAGGCGCTGGCTGCCGCGGCCGGTTGTGAGGTGGCGCTTCACAAGGGCGCGGCCGGCGCGGAACTGGGGTCGGTTCTGGCCGATCTGTTCACCTTCTCCCTGTTTGAGCCGGCCAAGGTCGCGTTGGTCGAGGGCAGTGCGGAGTTTGCCGACAGGGATGCCGCGGCCGAGCTGATCGACGAGGCAGCCGAGGTTCTTGGGGATGAGTACCGCGTGGCCGGCGAGGGGCTCTCCGTGGCCGCGAGAAAGGCGGCGGGTCCGCTTCTTCAGACGTTGCGGCTGTTTGGAATCGACCCGCTTGCCGGCGCCGCCGAGGAGGCGATCGCCGCGCTGCCCGACTCGGCTCTGGCGGGCGGAAAGAGCCAGCGCAAGGACGGGCGCCGAGGCCGGCCGAAGAAGGAGCGGGTTCAGCTTGCCCGCGGACTTTCAGCGCTACTCGAGGCCGCGCGAGCGGCGGACCTGACCGGATGGTCAGCGAGCAACCTGGCGGAACTCGACCGGGCCGCGGGAGGTGGCCTGCCGGAAGGCCACGCCCTGGTGTTCGCCGAACGGAGCGTCGATCGCTATCACCCCCTTGTCCGCCGTCTTCTTGACCGGAACGTGGCTTTCGAGGTCGGACAGCTCGCCCTCGATCGCGGAGGTAAGGCGACTGGCCTCGGACCGGTCGTGGCCGAGCTGGAGCGGGAGACGGGCGTGCGGATCGACCGGGCCGCGGCCCAGGAGTTGGCGCGCCGTACGCTCCGCAAGGAGGGCTGGGGCACCTCCGTGGCGGATGCGGCCTCGGCCGCACGCTTCGCGGCGGAGTATCGGAAGATCGCGGCCGGCGTGCCGGAGGGCGGTGGCCGGATCGACCGCGCCACGGTGGAAGAGTCGGTGGTGGACCGGGGCGAGCAGGACGTCTGGGATGTCTTCAATGCGATGGAAGGCCAGAAGCCTGGCGCGGCATTGGCTGCGCTTCGTCGCTACTTCGACAGTGCGGCGGACCGACAGGGCGAGCGATTCAGGTTCCTGAGTCTTCTGGCCGGCCGCTGTCAGCAGTTGGCCGCCACCCACGGGATCGCCATGGCTCACAGTCTGCCGGAAGCGAGGAACTTCAACGGCTTCAAGGCCCGTGTGTTGCCGAAGTTGATGGCGGAGTGGCCAGATACGGTGAAGAAGCCCGGCCCATGGCCCCTCTTCAACATGTACAAGGCAGCCATGGCCCGTCGCAGTCCAGAGGCCGTTTCGGCGATGAGTGAGCTTCCTTGGAAGGTCCTCGAGACAGAGATTCGCTTGCGGGGTGGTAGCGGGGAAGCCGGCGCCGCGCTTGAAGCTCTGGTTCTGGCGGTTGCCGGAGGAGGCCGGCCGGCGAGCGGGGTCGCTTCACGGTCGGGGCAGGGAGACGGCTCGCGCGCGCCCGTTTCGCCGCGGGGTGCCGGCCCGGGCGCGCGCCGTTCGACCGCACGACGCGGCCGCCGTCGTCGCTGAAACGTGCCCGAACTACCCGAAGTCGAGGTCCTGCGCCGGAGCCTGGAGCGACCGCTCGTCGGCGACCGCTTCGAGGCGGTCCGCGTCCACTTCCCGACCTTGCGCGAACCACTGTGCGAAGGGCGGCTGCGGCGCCTCGAAGGCCGCAGGGTCCTCGGCCTGCGCCGGCGCGCGAAGTACCTGTGGATCGACGCTTCCGGCGGCCAGACCCTGGTGGTGCATCTCGGGATGAGCGGCCGTCTGACTCTGGTCGACCGGTCCGCGCCGCTGGTGGATCACGAGCACCTCGGCTTCGAGCTGGCGTCGGGTCGCCGCCTTCGCCTCCGCGATCCGCGGCGTTTCGGCATGGCCTTCGTCGCGTCGACGGAGAGCCTGGATCGCGACCGTCACTTCCATCATCTGGGCGCGGAGCCGCTCGGGCCGGTGTTCGACGGCGCTCACCTGGCGGATCTGGCCCGCGGCCGTCGCGCCCCGGTCAAGAGCTTCCTGATGGACGCCTCGGTCGTCGTCGGCGTGGGCAACATCTACGCCTCCGAGGCGTTGTACCGCGCCGGCATCCACCCCCGGCGGTCCGTGGCGCGCATCGCGCGCCGCCGATTCGACCGCCTCGCCGAGGCGGTTCGCGCGGTGCTCGGCGAGGCGATCGAGCAGGGCGGCACGACGCTCAACGACTTCGCCGACGGCGCCGGCGACTCAGGCTACTTCCAGGTCTCGCTCGACGTCTACGACCGGGAAGGCGAGGCCTGCCCGTCGGGCTGCGGTTCCGTCATCCGCCGGATCGTGATCTCGAATCGAAGTACGTACTACTGCCTGCGCTGTCAGCGGTGAGGCCCCGGTGTACGATGCCTGGATGGGTCACAGCCCGCCCGAGCACCTGCTAGAGGCTGTCGCTGCCGCGGCAAGAGCGACGGTCGGGCTTGACCTGCTCATCCTGTACGGATCGCGGGCGCGGGGCGATGCGCTTCCGAGCGCGGACTGGGACTTCGGCTATCTCGCGGACGAGGCTGCGGACGTGCCGGGCCTTCTCGCCGCCCTCGTCGAGGTTCTAGGAGACGACAACGTCGATCTCGTTGATCTCGACCGGACAACCGGTCTCCTGCGCTTCAGATCCTCCCGCGACGGCGTTCTGGTGCATGAGTCGGAGTCCGGTTTGTTCGACCGCTACCGGCTCGACGCGGCTCGCTTCTGGTGCGAGAACGCCTCCGTCTTCGAGCAGGGCTACCAAGAGACCCTGGAGGCCTTGTAGCCCTGCCCGTCCTCGACCGAGCCGTCCTCGCCGAGCGCGTCATGACGGTCGAGCGTCATCTCGACCGGGTGAAGGATCGCTTGCCTGCCTCGTCAGACGACTTCCGGCCTGCGAGCGATGCGTCGGACGCCGTCGTACTTCATCTCTGGCAGGCGACGCAGATCGTGATCGACCTCGCGATGGGAGCTTGCCTGGCGCTGGATCTGGGTACTCCGCGCAGCTACGGGGACGCGTTTCGACGCCTCGAGAACGACGGAATCATCGACACCGCCCTCGCCGACCGCCTCGTCCGTGCCGCCGGATTCCGCAATCTCGTCGCTCACGCCTACGAGTCGTTGGACATGGCGCGCGTCCATGAAGCTGCCACGACCGGCCCGGCCGACCTCCGCCGGTTCATGGCTTGCGTCAGCGATCACGCGACGTCGTAGCGCCGCCAGACCCGTCGCGAGGCTCCAGGACCGCGGAGCTTGAGTGCCCCGGCAAGTCCGCTCAATCGAGCGGCCAGAACACGGGGATCAGCCACACCGACAGAACGCAGAAGGCGATCTTGAGCGGCGCACCGAACTTGACGTAGTCCATGAAGCGGTAGCCGCCCGGGCCGAAGACCATCGCGTTCGTCTGGTAGCCCATCGGCGTCAGGAAGCTGGCGGAAGCGGCGAAGGCGACGGTCATCATGAAGGGCTTCGGGTCGAGCCCCATCGACGCGGCGGCGGTGCCCGCGATCGGCACCATGAGCACCGCGGTCGAGTTGTTCGAGACGATCTCCGAGAGCAGGGCCGTCGCCAGGTAGACCAGCGCGATGACCGCCCAGGGCCCGTAGTCCGCGCCTGCATTCGCGATCGTCTCTCCGATCATCGCCGCGAGGCCGGTCTTCTCCATCGCGATCCCCATCGGCAGGATGCCGACGAGCAGGAAGATGACGGTCCAGTTGATCGCCTCGTATGCCTGCTGCACCGAGATGCCGCCGAAGACGATGAGCGCCACGGCGCCCAGGATCGAGGCCTTCAGGATCGAGGTGACGCCGGTGGCGGCGACGATGACGACGATCGGGATGATCACGACGGCGAGCCACCAACGCCGCGGGATGACGAGGCGCAGCTTGACGTCCTGCTGGAGCGGGATGAAGTCCTCCGTCTCGTAGAGGGCCTCGATCCGCGAACGGGGGCCGAACACGAGCAGCGTGTCCCAGTTGTGGAGGACGATGTGGGTCAGCTTCTCGCGGATCGGGTCGCCGGTGCGGTTGAGCGCCAGCACGAAGCAGCCGAAGCGGCGCCGGAAGTCCAGCTCGCGAATCGTCGAGCCGGTGAGCCGGGAGACCGGCGAGAGCTGGATCTCCGCCATGATGTTGTTCTGGTCCGAGAGATCGCGGTCGCCGATCTTCGCTTCGGTGCGAAGGCGCAGGCCGTAGTGGTCCCGGAAGCTGACGATGTCGTCCATCCGGCCTTCGACGATCAGGAGGTCGCCGCCCTGAATGGGTGTGGCGCGGAGTTCGACGGCAATCCGCTCCTCGCCACGCAGGATCTCGAGCACGGTGAGCCGGAAGCGCTCGTTGATGTTGGCCTCGACCACGTTGCTGCCGACGAGCGAACTCCCCTCCGGCACCTGGACCTCGGTCAGGAACGAAGACAGTTGGTACTTGGTCGTGAGGTCGGATGCGCCGGCGCGATCCGGGAGGCGGCGCATCGGCACGAGGACGATGTAGGCGAAGCCGACAACCAGGAGGATCAGTCCGAGTGCCAGGAACTCGAACATGCTGAAGGCTCCGTAGCCGTACTCCGCCGACATGGAGGCGACCAGCAGGTTCGTTGACGTGCCGATCAGGGTGCAGGTGCCGCCGATGATCGAGAGGTAGGAGAGGGGGAGCAGGATCCGGGACGGCGACACGCCGTAGTGCTTCCCGATCTGGATGCCGACCGGCATCAGGATCGCCAGCGCGGCGGTGTTGTTGATGAAGGCCGAGAGGACGCCGCAGACCAGGATCAGGGCGATCGCGGCGGCCCAGTGCGTGTGGCCGGACATCTGCGCGAGCTTCTGGCCGAAGCGGTCGATCAGACCGGTATGGGTCAGGCCGTAGCTCAGGATGAACATCATCATCACGGTGATGACGGCGTCGTTGCTGAAACCGCGGATCGCCTCCTGGGGCGTTACCAAACCGAACAGGAGCAGCAGTCCCAGGCTGGAGAGGGCGACCGCGTCGATCCGCAGCCATTCGAAGCTGAACGCCAGGAACGTGAAGACGATGACGGCGATGAGGATCCAGATTTCCATTGGCTGGGAGGGCAGGAAAGAGGGCCAATCGTAGCGCGCTAGCCATATGCTCGTTGGTCGAGTCAGTTCATCCAGATCATCGGCTCCGTCTCTATTGGACCAAGGACCGTGATCCGAGAGCGCGTGCGCTTCTCGCGCGGCACGGCCTCCTGACGGCTGGAGGTCTGGGAACAGGGGCGCGGGTTCCCGCACTCGGCAACTGCTTGGCCTTGGGGCGCTGACCACGCGACAGCGCGGACGGCAGGGAGCGAAGTTACGCTGGTTGGGGTTGCCCCAGTTTCGTGGACGGGATTATCCCGTTTTCTGTTGAACTTCGCTAATGGCGGTCCCGTGTTGTGATGAACGAGGAAGCGTCCAGACCCATACTCCCTACACCTTTGATGCTACGCGGCCTTGGTCTGTGAATCAACGTGAGGCGAGCGACGTTCGAGCGCCTGGATGAGTTTGGGCATGTCTCGGTAGCCGCGTACCCGGTGGAAGCGACATTGTGCATCGAGGAGGGCGGCGCCGATCCAGCGTTGGATCATGGCGCCGCCGCGCCAGCGCTTGACGTTGCGGGTGTAGCGCTGCACCGAGCCGTTGAGACTCTCGATCGGGTTGGTGCTGCGCATCGTCTTCTGGAGAGCGCCGGCGAGCCCGAGTGTGAGCACGGTGACGGTTTCCTCCATGCCTTCGCGCAGGGAGGCCGCGGCGCCGGGATGCTCCCGTTCCAGATGGCTGGCGATCTGGCGCAGGCGCTTCAGCGCCGTCTTGGCGGACTTGCTGTCCCATGCCTTGCGCAGGGCCCGACGGATCGAGGCCCGCTTCCCTTCGGGCAGATGATCCTCGACGTTCCGCGTCTTGTTTACCTGGCAGCGCTGCACCTCGGCGCAGTCGCCGAAGACGTCCCCGATCGCCCGACGCAGGGCCTTTCCGCCGTCGATGACGAACAGCAACGACTTCTCCGTCGACAGCCCGCGTTCGACCAGATCGGCCAGAAGAGAACGCACCACCGTGGTGTTTTCCGTCGAACCCTCGCGCATGCCCAGAACCAGCTTGCGGCCGCAGACCAGAACGCCCAAGGCGATCAGGATGCAGTGGTCCCGAAAGTACTTCGCGTCCACGTACACCGTCCGCACGTCCTCGCCCTCAAGCGAGGTTCTTCAGGGTTGCTGGTGGAAGCGACGTAGGATCGCTGTATGCGTGACACAGACTTGTACGGTCGGATTCTGGGCGTCGAAAGCCCCTGGGAGGTGACGGGCGTCGAGCTTCGGCTCGAGGCCGGCGAAGTGGAGGTGTTCGTGGCTCGTGGCGGGGGCGAGTCGTTCCGTTCTCGGGGGTGCGGCGGGGCGGCGAGTCGGCACGACTCGCGTCGTCGGCGGTGGCGCGTCTGCTGGACCTGAGTTGGGACCAGGTGTCGGGGGTCATGGAGCGGGCGGTGAAGCGCGGATTTGAGCGCCGCGGGAAGGCGCCGGGATCTCGGGTTCTCGGCGTGGACGAGACGTCGTTTCAGAAGCGGCACGAGTACGTGACGGTGGTGGCCGACATCGACGGCGAAGGGCGGGTCCACCATGTGGCGGACGGTCGCGGCAAGGCCGCTCTGTCTTCGTACTACGAATCGTTGTCGGAGGCGGAGCTGTCGAAGATCGAGACGGTGGCGATGGACATGTGGCCCGCCTACATCTCGGCTACCGTCTCCTGCTTGGCTGAGGGGGGGCACAAGATCGCGTACGACAAGTTCCACGTCGCGGCGCATCTCGGCGGCGCGGTGGACGAAGTGCGCAGGGAAGAGCACCGACGGTTGCGCAGCCTGGGCGACGAAGGCCTGACCGACACGCGCCATTTGTGGCTGTACCACCCGGACCGGGTGCCTGAGCATCGGTGGCATCGCTTCAAGGAGTTGATCGACGGCACCACCAAGACGGCTCGCTGCTGGCACCTGAAGGAAGTGGCGATGATGATGTGGGAGACCCGCGATCGCGCCGAGGTGCGACGGATCTTCGAGGGCTGGTACTCGTGGGCGATCCGCAGCCGCCTGGAGCCGATGAAGAAGGGCGCCCGCATGATCAAGGCTCATCTCGACGGCGTGCTGAACGCCATCGAACGAGGCGTGAACAACGCTCGTCTCGAAGCCATCAACTCGGTGATCCAGTCGCTCAAGAGAACGGCCCGCCGATATCGCAATCGCGACCGCTTCCGAACCGCCATCTACTTCCGTCTCGGCGGACTCGACCTCTACCCCGATTCACTCACATTCCACACGAAACCCTGAAGAGCCGTCCTCGAAAACGTAGGCGCTCTTTCGGGGCACTCTCGATTCCGGCGCGGTACTCGTCCCGACCGTTGTGTCGCCTGCGGAACTGCGATTGAACCCATCTCTCGTCCTTGAACCGTACCGATCGTCCCACGCCTGAAGCCGTCTCCAGTCGTTCACCTACATCCGGCGCACGCCCCTCGCGGGCGAACTCTTCGAGTGTCACGGGCAGGTTCCCCTCGGAGCCCGTTTCATCTGTCTTGAGCATAGGGAAGGAAGATCTGCCGCCGGTGTGACGCGACCGGCATCGAGCGCCGCACCTCGGCGACGCGTCGGCGGTCGATCTCCGCCATCGCGATGCCGGGGCCGTCGCCGGCATCGGCCAGGACGTGGCCCCACGGGTCGATGATCACCGAGTGACCGTAGCTGTGGCGCAGCCCGCGGTCGTCGTGGCGGCCGGTCTGGGCGGCGGCCAGCACGTAGCACTGGGTCTCGATCGCCCGGGCCCGCAGCAGCGGGAACCAGTGGTCCTTGCCGGTCATCAGGGTGAAGGCCGAAGGGACGGTCAGGACCTCGGCGCCGTCCCGGGCCAGCTTCAGGTAGAGCTCGGGGAAGCGCATGTCGTAGCAGATCGTGAGACCGAGCCGCGCGAGCGGCGTGTCGACGGTCACGAGGTCCTCGCCGGGCACGGCCGTCTTCGACTCCAGGAACCGGACCTCCGGGGAGACGTCGACGTCGAAGAGGTGGATCTTGCGGTAGGTGGCGACGATCTCTCCGGCCGGGTCGAACAGGACGCTGGTGTTGTAGCAGCGCTCGCTCTCGCCCGGCGCCTTCTCGTTGTAGGAGCCGAGCAGCAGGTAGATGCCGCGGTCCCGGGCGAGGGAAGCGAAGCGGGCGCAGGTGGCGCCCGAGGTCGGCTCGGCCTGCTTGACCTTCTCCTTGTGCGGCCCGAGGTAGTTCGTGTTCTCGGGCGTGGACACGAACGTGGCCCCGCGGTCCGCCGCGGTCTCGATCCAGTGCCGCGCGGTTTCCCAGTTGGCCTGCTCGTCCGAGGTGGAGCCCATCTGGACCACCGCGGCGAGGAATGTCGATGTGTCGTTCACGTCGCCTCTGCTCGGCGAGACTATCGCCTGAAATGGGGTGTGGTAAGCTCGCCGGCACCCATTGACAGGAGGTCCTCCACAACAGGAGGTCCTCCACAACAGGAGGTCCTCCACAACAGGAGGTCCTCCTATGAGGAAAGACAGTTGGTTCCGCGGGCCGCTCTTGAGCGCGCTCTTCTTCGCACTCCTGATCGGCAACGCGCCGGTCTTCGGGCAGCCCAACACGGGGAACCCGTCCGGCGGCGGCGGTGGCGGGCAGTGTCCGCCCGGCATGGACTTGATCTTCGACGGTGCTTACACCTGCGTCGATTCGTCAGATTTGGCGCAGGCAAGCCACCGGGATATCCCGTGTTCCGTGCGCGCGAAGACGCTGGCTCTCATGGCCATCCCGGTGGTTGGCTTGCCGGTGCCCTACGGCATGACCTTCGCTGCCTTCGCGGCTTGGTACTTTTGGGACTGCCTCTAGCGTGAGTCGCCCGGACGCTACAGGTTCCGCCGAAGCGGGCCAAGGGCTCTCTCTTCCTTGGTACCGCGAGCGGTGGTTCCTGCGAGCGATTGACCGGCTCCTGTACTCCGTGCCTTGGATGCTGCTGGTCGCAGCCTGCCATGGGTGGCTTTCCTGCGGCGGAGGATCGCCAACGCATCCGTGAGGCGAGCGGTCTCGCGGCTCGGCGTCGAGCCGCGGGACCGCCATGTCGTCCCGGGTCCGACCGATCCAAGTCCGCATAGCCCGTAGTCAAAGCTCTGTGGCCAGCGTATCCGGCTAAGCTCCGAATCCCATGTGCGGGATCGTCGGCATCCTGATGCGCCCCCACCCCGGACCGGCGAGCGACTCGCGCGAGCTGCTGGAGGGCCTCGCGGCCGCCGGCCGCGCCGCCGAGGCCGCGGTGAGCGATTGCGGCCACGCCGAAGCTCAAGCGCTCGCCGGGTCCCTGACCGCTGCCGCGTCCGGGCTTGCCGCCTGGGACCGGCGGTTGCGCGCCCGTCCGTCCGTCCGGGCCCTGGTGCGCGGTGAGGCGCTGCGGACCGCGATCGGCGATGCACTGCGGCCCTGCTCGGCGGCGGTGAACCGGCTGGGAGCGCGTCTCGACGACGGCGCTGGCCGCTTGGGCGACGTGGGTCTCGAAGCGGTGAACGGTGCCGCCGCCGCGCTCGCCGACGCCGAGTGGGCCATCCGCCGCGACCGATTGCGGACCGCCGCGGAAGTGAGCGCGCTGGCGCCGGCCGGAGCCAGCGACGCCGGGCTCGACGTCCTCATCGCCGTCCAGCAGGCCTTCTCTTCGCTCGACCGGCTCGAGATCCGCGGCCGCGACTCGGCCGGGCTGTTCCTGCTGCTCTCAGGCCATGGCCTCGACCTGGACGATCCGACGGTCCGGTCCGCACTCGACGGCCGGGCGGGGGATCCGTTGTTCGGTCATCGCGCGGTCCAGTTGGCCGGAGGCCGGATTGGCCTGGTCTACAAGTGCGCGGAGGAGATCGGAGAGCTGGGTGACAACGTCCGGTTCCTGCGCGACGCGGTCGCCTCCGATCCCTTGCTGGCGGCGGCGCTCGGGAGCCCGGACGTCGAGGCGGCCGTGCTCGGGCACACGCGCTGGGCCAGCGTCGGCCGGATCAACGAGGCGAACGCGCACCCCCTGAACGAGGCGGAGTCTGGAAACGGCGACGCGGAAAGCCTACGGGCGCCGCAGGTGATCGCCGCGATCAACGGCGACATCGACAACCACGCCGACCTGACGGTGTTGGAGAACCTGGACGTCGACTCGCGCATCACCACGGACGCGAAGGTGATGCCGGTCCTCATGTCGCGCCGGCTGGCGGGCGGCGACACGGCCTTCGACGCCTTCCGCGACACGGTGGCCGCGTTCGAGGGTTCGCTCGCCGTCGGCGCGCTCACCTGGGACGACCCGTCACGGCTCTACCTGGCGATCCAGGGCAGCGGTCAGGGTCTCTACGTCGGGCTGGCCGATCACGCCTTCGTGGTTGCCAGCGAACCCTACGGTCTGGTCGAGGAGACCTCGACGTATCTGCGTCTGGACGGCGAGGCGGAACCGGACCGCGCCGGCGCCGGTTGGGGCGAGATCGTCGTGCTCGACGCCGACCGCGCCGGCGAGCTGGAGGGCATCGACCGGTACTCGGCCGGAGGCTCGCCGCTGCCGGTGGCGCCGGACGAGTTCGACCGGGCCGAGATCACGACGCGCGACATCGACCGGGGCGAGTTCCCGCACTTTCTGCTCAAGGAGATCAGCGAGGCGCCGCGTTCCGTGCGCAACACGGTGCGCGGCAAGGTGCGGGAGGACGCGACCGGGCGTCTGCGGGTTTCGGTCGGCGAGCGGACGCTGCCGGAGGCGGTTGCGAGCGGCCTGCGGGAGGGTACCGTTGCGCGCATCGTCGTCACCGGCCAGGGCACCGCCGCCGTCGCCGGCCAAGGCATCGCCGCGGCGATCGAGGGACGTCTGCGCGAGCGCGGCCTCAGCCGCCCCCGGGTCGACGCGATGCCGGCGACGGAGCTCTCGGGCTTCCACCTCGCGCCTGACATGCACGACACGGTGGTCGTCGCGGTCAGCCAGTCCGGCACGACGACCGACACGCTGCGCACGGTCAACCTGGCGCAGCGGCGGGACGCCCGCGCGATCGCGATCGTGAACCGCCGCAACTCCGATCTGGCGGAGCGGGCGGACGGCGTGCTCTACACCTCGGACGGGCGGGACGTCGAGATGAGCGTCGCGTCCACCAAGGCGTTCTACTCCCAGATCGCGGCGGGGATGCTGCTCGCCGCGGCGATCGCCGACCAGGTCGCGGGCGGGCCGGACGAACGCCCCGCCGCCGACCGCCTTCTGCGGGAACTGCGGAACCTGCCCGACGCGATGGAGCGCACGCTGGCCCTGCGGCCCGCGATCGCCGCCGCCGCCAGGGAGTACGCGCCGCGATTGAGGGACTGGTCGGTGGTCGGCAACGGCCTCGACCGCATCGCCGCGGAGGAGATTCGGATCAAGCTCTCCGAGCTCTGCTACAAGGCGATCGCCTGCGACGCGACCGAGGACAAGAAGCACATCGACCTGTCGTCCGAGCCCCTGATCCTGGTGTGCGCGACCGGCGTCCAGGGCTCGACGGCGGCCGACACCCGGAAGGAGATCGACGTCTACCGCGCCCACCGGGCGACGCCGATCGTGATCGCCTCCGAAGGCGCGGCGTTCCCGTCCGCGGCGGCCGTGATCGAAGTGCCCGAGGTGGCGCCCGAGTTGTCCTTCGTGCTGGCTACCGTCGTCGGTCACCTGTTCGGCTACCACGCGGCCCTCGCCATCGACGACCTCGCCAGACCGCTGCGGGCGATCCGCGCGGCGGTGGACGACGTGGCCGGAGACGGCAAGGCGCGGCCGGTGGCCCGACTGCGCGAGCTCGCCCGCGCCGAGATCGACGCCGTCAGCGAGGGTCTGGCCGGCGGCGGCTACGACGGCAACCTGCACACAGGCTTCGCGGTGCGGCTGGCGGTGGCGCTCGCCGGGCTGGGCGGCGCGGCCGCCGGCGGCGAGGAGAGCGCGCTGGCGGAGTTGCGAGACGCTCTGAGTCCGGCGATCGACGACCTCACCCGGCACATCGACACGATCAAGCACCAGGCGAAGACGGTCACCGTGGGCATCTCACGCCACGACCAGACCCTGGGCCGGATGTCCCTGGACGCGGCGCTCCGCCAGGCCGGCGCGCCGGAGGAGTCGATCTCGACGGAGGATCGACGGACGATGAGCGCGCTTGATCCCTTCGTCGATCAAGTGCTCGGCTACGTTCGCTACCGGCTGTGGCATGGAGGGGAAGGTCCGGCGCCGGGCGATGCCGCCACCATCCGCGTCCTGCGCGCCGGCGGCCTGTGCCGCGATCTTCAGTCGCGGACGGTGCGGGAACCGCTGCTCAAGGGCACGAAGTACGCGGTCGCGGTCGAGGGCCGGTTGCTGGCGGCGCGGGGCCGTACGGACGGCCGGGTGTTCATCGGTTTGCCGGAATGGAACGGCGGCGAGGTCTCGGCGCTGAACCTGATTCACGTGCGCTTCCGGGAGCGCGCGCCGGCGCCCGAGCTTCGCCGCCTGCTCTCCGGCTACCGGGAGCGCTACGCCGGTCTGCGCGACCACGTACTCAGGAAAGCGCCGGACTTCGACGACCGGCTTCTGGCCGAACTCCCCGTCGAAGACCTGTTGATCGACCCGGTGGCCCAGCTCGCTGAACGCTGGCGGAGCACCTCTTCCGGGGGCGCCTCGTGAGGGTCCTGCTGACCGGCAGCGCCGGCTTCATCGGCTTCCACGTGGCCAGGGCCCTGCTCGCGCGCGGCGACGAGGTGATCGGTTACGACAACTTCAACCCGTACTACGACCCGGAGCTCAAGGAGCGGCGCAACGCGATCCTCGAGGAGCAGTCCAACTTCCGCCTCGTACGCGCCGACATCGGCGACCGCGAGTCCCTGCAGGACTCCTTCGACGACCTCGTCCGCGGCGTCTCCGGCACCCAGACCAAGGTCTGCCACCTCGCGGCCCAGGCCGGAGTGCGGCACTCGATCGACCATCCGAACCAGTTCGTGCGCGACAACGTGCAGACCTTCACCTACATCCTCGAACTCTGCCGCGACCACGAGGTCGGCGGCCTCATCTACGCTTCGAGCAGCTCGGTCTACGGCAACAGCACGCGCGAGCGGCTGAGCGAAACGGACAGCACGTCGTCCCAGTGCTCCCTCTACGGCGCGACGAAGAAGATGAACGAGCTGATGGCGTCCGTGTACCACCACCTCTACGGCATGCGCGTCACGGGCCTGCGGTTCTTCACCGTCTACGGCCCTTGGGGCCGGCCCGACATGGCGCTGTTTCTCTTCACCGGCGCCCTGCTCCGCGGCGAGCCGATCAGTGTCTTCGGACACGGCCGGATGCACCGGGACTTCACTTACATCGACGACATCGTGGCCGGAGTCGTCTCGGCGATCGACCGCAGCCACGAGGACCTCGTCTGCAACCTCGCCGCCGGCCGCACCGAGGAACTGATGGAGTTCATCCGCCGGATCGAACTGAGTTGCGGCCGCGAGGGCGAGAAGGAGTTTCTGCCGATGCAGCCCGGCGACGTCGTGCGGACCTCGGCCGACCTGACGCGCGCCAGGGAGTACCTCGGCTACGAGCCGACGACCGCGATCGCCGAGGGGATTCCTCGCTTCGTCGAGTGGTACCGCGAGTACTACGGCCTGTAGCTGGTGCGCGGGTCGGTTGCCGTGGGTCTGGCATCCGACCGCCCGCACACGGGCGCTCGGACCGTCACGCGCGTGGCGCGGGCCGCGCCACACAGGTGCTGACCCACGGAGAACGCACGCCGCAGGCGGTCAGGAAGACGGCCGCCACCGGTGCGGCGTCAGCCGGTCGAGGGAACGGAGGTCGCCTCGCGCAGGACGGACATTGCTCCGGTTGGCTCGTCCACCACGCCCAGGACGACCGTGTACTCCCCTTCCCAGAGCTTCACGCCAAGGTCGACGAAGTGAAAGCCCCCATGGGGCCGGAGCCCCTCGGGGCCTCCAAGCTCGAGGAGCATCCGCCGCGCCGGGGTCCGGTAGCCCTTGTCTCTTTCCACCGCCATCAGCCAGAGGCCCAGCGCGCCTCTGTCGCCATCGGGGCCTGGCAGCAGCGTTGCCGCCAACTCGGGGATCGCCACCCGGACCACGAGCTCGTGAACGTCTTCGCGGTTCCTGCGTCTCCGCCGCCGGTCGCCGTCCGCCTCGACAGGCGTTGTCGCTGTGAAGCGCATCGCCACGCTCAAGGGGTTCGCCTCCTCGGCGAGCCAACTCCCATCCAGCCAGGCCGCGCTGACGAGCCGGTCGGCGATCATCTGGTCTCGCGACTTGTCCTGCCAGGACCGGCGATAAGCCAGGCGGTGTCCTTGGCGGCGAAGCGTCGGTGCCAGTTCCACGTCGATCTCCCTCAGTGCGCCGGGCTTGTGGTCCGCGACTGCGACGGCCAGCTCGTAGGAAGCGTCCAGGTGCTCTTCCGCGTCGTCCAGCAATGGGCCCAGGGCGTTCGAGTTGAACAGGGTGCGACCGCCCGTCTTGCGGGAAAGATAGGCCATGCCGCCCTGCCGGTTCAGTCTCCAGGAGCGCCCCGAGGAGGAGATGGAGGGCACCCCACCCGCGTCGAGCATGTAGAGCGTCGTGTTGTTCGCGTTCGCATGCGCGGCCACTTGGTCGAAGAGCTTGCTCGACTCTCCTCCCGGTCCCAACAGAGCCGCTCCTCCACCGGAACCCGCGCCAAGACAGAGCCCCTGTACGTAGTCGTGGAGTTCTTCTCCGTACCTGGTCCCCCGACGTGACCAGAGCGAACCGCGCGTTCCAGGCGCGGAGGGGCTCCGCTTCGCGCTGCACTCTGTGCAGAAAGCGCCGCCGGTCGAAGAACCGGGTACCGGCCTCGTCGAAGTAGACGATGACGTTGATGGGGGGCCCCTTCGGCTCCTTCTCAACGGCCGCGCCAGCGGCGCCGTCGGCTGCGTACTCACGCAGGAGCGTACGCCGAAATCCCGTGATCTCGACCCGCTCGCCATCCACGTGGACGACGAAGTCCTCTTGCGCCAAGCCTGCTACGGGGTCGCCGCCCCGGCCCGTCACCACGACGTGGACGAGTACCTCGGTCACGGACACCGTGTCCGCAAAGGTCTGCGCGGCCGCCGGTTGCGCCAGCACGCCCGCCGGGAAACCCAGTACGACTCCCAGGAACAGGCTCCCTGTCAGCCGTCTTGGGTGGCTCAGGCGAGCACTTGAGAGAGGTACGCCGTCAGGGGCCGTCCGGGTACAAGACCGTTGCAATCCGGAGGTCACTCACACCGGTTCCCAACGGACGATACACATCGAGATGCAAGTGTCGAGTCGAAGAGCCGACATGTCGAGACAAGTGCTCAGCCGAATGCCACAGAGCTGCTCTCGATGCTCCGGAGGGTCGTCACCGAGGCAATCGTCATACTGGCGCCAGCAGTCGTCAACACCATCACCGTGAGAGCCACACCCGCCCATGCGAGTGGTGATGTAGTCAGAGTGGCGATCTGGCTCCGAATTCTGCTTCCGAGCATCATCTCTTCTCCTTGAGCACCCGTCCAAGTCCAAGAGTGTACCGATGGCGGAACCGTAGCATGCGCCGACCGTCGGGGCCAGCTCGGCTGCCCCTACTAAGGCGGCGGGGCATCCAGCCGCGCCGCCCACTCCGCAGTCCGCTGCCGCATCGCCGGCGCGTCCTCGGGCAGGATCATGCCCTGCTCGATCAGACGGTCCAGTGCCGCGTTCCAGGCACCGAGATAGTGGTCGCTGTCCGGGTACAGGGCGGCTAGCTGCTCGCTGTCGAAGTCGGTCGCGGTGCCGTACAGGAAGCCGAATCGCGTCCCTTCCCTCTGCGTGCCGAATCCGCTGTGCGAGGCGGTCGGCGCCTCGAGCTCCGGCAGGCGAATGCCGCCCTTGCCGTTGCCGTGTTCGTCCCGGACGACCTCGGGACCGGCATCTCCGGCCTTCATCTCCACGCGCGGCATGCTCGGCGGTGCGACACCGTCCCTGATCCAGTGGTGCAGATGCCGGATCGCGGCCTGGTACACGGGGGAGTAGGACAGCCAGTTGGAGCCTTCGACGGTGCGTTCCTTCGGTCGCGCCGCGGACACGTGCGACGTCCCCGCCACCTCCCAGAGCCGGAAGCGGGCCGAGTCCGGCTCTCGTACGGAGTAGTAGCTGGTCAGCTCGGTCTCCGAGTTGACGACGATGACCGGAACGTTGAGGTCGGATCGGACCGATGCGAGAGTGCGTCCCCGGCGTCCGCCGCCGCGCTCGGAAGCGAACGGCACGACGCCGCCGAAGTCGATGAACGGAAGGTAACCGTCGAACACCTGTGTCAGCGGGTGGACGCCGTTGATGTAGGTGCGCAAGCGCGCGGCGGACTGGGAAGCGCCGGCCGCGATCGACCGCTCGACCTCCAGGCCGCCCATCGGGTCCAGGCCTTGCCGGTCGCGTTCCGGACCGATGGCGCGGGCAACCTGCGTGAAGATGTCGTAGGACCAGGCGTCCCCGGGGTGCTCGAGCGAGCCGTAGCGCTTCGGGTCCCACGCCTTTAGTCCACCGGGATTCTCGGGGAAGCCGTGGACACCGACCTTCTGCGCGGACACGCCCACCCAAGCGTAGCCTCGCAGGGCCTCGTCGCTCGCGGAACCCAGTTCAAAGCCGGCGGTGACGTTCAGCCAGAAGACGATCACCGTTCCGTTGAATGCCGACGCGTCCTTCGGCCGAACCACCAGCATGCGTGTCTTGTAGTCGGCCTTGTCGGCGGACGCCCGCGTGCTCCACTGGCCGTCCGGGGTATGGGCGCCAGAGGCGAGTTGGTACGCGGTCGCCTCGCCCTCGAGGAAGTACTCCTCCGTCAGATAGCCGCGATCCGCCACGTTCACCGCGGCGAACGGCGTGCCGCGTTCCCCGCCCGTGATGGGCCCGGAGAGGGTTGGCGCGTTCGGGGTGGTCGCGAAGGCGCCGAACGTCATCAGGATCGCTGCGATCGTCATCTGGCTGAGCCTCTTCATCATTTCCTCCAGCGTCCTCCAGCTTCTGGACGTTCCTGGTTCCGGGTATCGTAGCCGCCCCCAGAGACTTCAGGAGTTCCAGCGTGAAGGTAGCCCAGGGCGTAGCCGAGTACCTCAAGCGGGAGGGCGTCGAGTTCATCGTCGCCTACCCGGTCAACCCGATCATCGAGGCCGCGGCGGTGGCGGACATCCGCACCGTGATCGTCCGCCAGGAGCGGATCGGCCTGCACATGGCCGACGCGGTCAGCCGGCTGAGTTCGGGCAAGCAGCTCGGCGTGTTCACGATGCAGAGCGGGCCCGGGACCGAGAACGCCTTCGGCGGCGTGGCCCAGGCCTACGGCGAATCGGCGCCCATCCTGGTCATGCCGATGGGGTACAGCCGCCGGGCGATGCACGTGGCACCGAACTTCAACGCGGTGGCCAACTTCCAGCACGTGACGAAGTGGTGCGAGCCGCTCAGCATGGGCAAGGCGCTGCCCGAGGTGATGCGCCGTGCCTTCACGCAACTCCGCTCAGGCCGGCCGGGACCGGTGATGGTCGAGGTGCCGGCCGACGTGTTCGGCGAGGACGTACCGGACGATCTGGGTCCCCGCCCGAGCGGCGCCGTGCGCGTCGGCCCCGATCCGGACCTGGTCAGCCAGGCCGCGGAGATGCTGGCGGCGGCCGAGCGGCCGGTGATCTACGCGGGTCAGGGCGTCCACTACGCGGAGGGTTGGGACGAACTGCGGCGTCTGGCGGAGCTGCTCAACGTGCCGGTGACGACCAGCCTGGGCGGCAAGAGCGCCTTCAACGAGGACCATCCCCTGTCGCTCGGCTCGGGCGGTCGCGCGGTGCCGAAGACGGTTCACGAGTTCCTGGGCGTCGCCGACGTGATCTTCGGCATCGGCTGCAGCTTCACGACCACCGCGTTCGGCATCCATTTCGGCAAGTACCCGCAGGCGAAGCACGTGCACGCGACCCTCGACCCGGTCGACCTGAACAAGAACGTTGCCTCGGAATGCGTGGTGGCGGGCGACGCGAAGTTGACACTGGCGGCCCTGATCGCCGAGCTGGAAGGGCAGTCGTTGCCGCACGCGGCCTCGCGGGCCGACTCCGTGCCGGCGGAGATCGAGCGGATCCGCTCCGGCTGGCTCGACGAGTGGATGCCCAAGCTCACGTCGGAGGGGACGCCGCTCTCGCCCTACCGGGTGCTCTGGGACCTGATGCGCACGGTCGACCGCGACAACGTGATCATCACCCACGACGCCGGCTCGCCGCGCGACCAGATCTCGCCGTTCTGGCGCAGCACGACGCCGCTCTCCTACATCGGCTGGGGCAAGACGACCCAGCTCGGCTACGGCCTCGGTCTGGCGATGGGCGCCAAGCTCGCCCAGCCGGCCAAGCTCTGCATCAACGTCTGGGGCGACGCCGCGATCGGCTTCACCGGCATGGACTTCGAAACTGCCGTGCGCGAGCGTCTGCCGATCCTGTCCATCCTGTTCAACAACTTCTCGATGGCGATCGAGCTGCCGATCATGCAGGTAGCGACCGAGAAGTACCGCAGCACGGACATCTCCGGCCACTACGCCGAAATGGCGAAGGCCTTCGGCGGCTACGGCGAACGGGTGACCGAGCCGGCGGAGATCGTGCCCGCGATCCGCCGCGGCATCGCGGCGACGGAGTCGGGGACGCCGGCCCTGCTGGAGTTCATCACCGAGAAGGAGATCGGCATCTCCAGCTACTGATCGCCCGGGCCCCGGTTTCGTGCCGAAGCGGCTCCGTGGGGTAGTTTCTTCGGACCGAGAGCTCTCTTGAGGGGTAAGCGAGTTCGTTCGGGTCGTCTTCACGTCTGGAAGGAGGACGAGGACAAATGGAGCATTGGTCGAAAAGAGGGCTTGGCTGGCTGGTCTTGGTGGCCGCGGCGGCGATCCCGGCGCCTCACCTGAACGCGCAAGAGCGTGGAGTAGAACTGGCGCCGCAACCCTCGGAGG
The DNA here is from genome assembly GCA_012270995.1 of Vicinamibacteraceae bacterium. Taxonomy (GTDB): domain Bacteria; phylum Acidobacteriota; class Thermoanaerobaculia; order Multivoradales; family Multivoraceae; genus Multivorans. The sequence goes on from JAAXHG010000012.1 coordinate 36,590, forward strand.
GTCCGTGGAGCGCCGCCGTCTCGACGCGCGCGGCGGGGTGGCGGCTCGGCGATGTCTCCGTCGGGCACTTGGTCGCGAGCGGCGCCGAGGACGACGGCGTTGGAGTCGCCTCCGCATCCACGACGGTCGAGTACCAGTTCGACGACGGAACGTTCGAAGACGGCGTTTCGTCGAACTTGCTCGCGGTGGCCGTGGCGCAGGCCTTCACTCTCGATCGGCCGGGCGAGGTCGAGTGGGTCGAGTCCTGTTGGCGGCGCGTTGCCGGTGATGACGAGAACCGGCATCGATTCCGGATCACCGTGCATCGTGACAACGGCGGAACCCCGGGACCTCCGATCCCTGGAAGCGCCGATCCCGCCGATCTCGAAAGCACGGCCGGCCTGGTTCTGATCAGGAACATGCCGGTGGGCCAGACCGTCTGCGCCGCCGCCGGGGATTGGGATTTCGAGACGGTACCGGGTGGAACCTACTGGATCGTGGCGAGCTGGTTGGGCACCCGCGGCCTCGCTCTGCTGGCCGGTCAGGAAACGCAGCTGGAAGAGCCGCTCGGAGGCCTATCGAAGGAACTGATGCTCGACACGAACGGCCCCGGTTCCACGAAGGTGCTGTCTGTCGACGTAGGTGGTCCTGGGGACCTTGCGTCGCTGCAGTGGGCGCCCCTGGTCGAGAATCCGCGGGCGGCCGCCATTCGCTTCCGGGTCGAGTTCGACGACGACTCGGACGATGACGGGGATGACGACAACGACGACAGTGACGACGATCGGGATGACGACGACCGGGATGACGACGACAGTGACGACGATCGGGATGACGACGATCGGGATGACGACGACCGCGACGATGACGATGACCGCGACGGCGATGACGGCTATCCGGAGACGCCGACCGGACGGGGTTACTCAAGCTGCGTGCCGACCGGTCCCGCCCTCGGCCTGGCCGATGGCTTTCGGGTCAGCATGTGCTTCGACGATCCCAACCTGGGCGAACAGCGCGACGCCCGGGACTGGCGTCTCGACGCGACTGACTCGGGTCTCCTCTACTTCTTCGAACGCAACAACGTCGAGGTTCTGATCAAGGTGCTCGACGGCTGCCGGATCAACGACCACCACTGGGTGTTCGTGGCGCCGGTGACCGATCTTGCGTTCAATCTCCACGTGGACGACGGCAAGGGCGCCTACTGGACTCACCGCAACCGCGCCGGCGAAACCGCTGAGGCGAAGAGGGATACGAGCGCGTTCGACTGCGATTGAAGTACGAGCGGTGAAGGGGAAGTGGGTTCCGAATTCTGAAGGCGCCGCCCGAGGGCTGCACCTTGCGGATGCCCAGGGAGTTGTCCAACTCGGCTGCCGGTAGCCGCTGTCAGCTGCGAGTTTGCGAGCGGAACGCGCCCAAGCGTGTGTGCTCGACCAGTCTCGAGATGTTCTGGAGGGTGAACACCTTCCGAGCTATGGTCGAATTTCGTGTACGGGGGTTGAGCGAGGCGGCGTGCCCTGCTGAGATCGGTTTTCCGGAATCGACAACAGCAGCAAAGGAGGCACGCCATGACGGACAGTACAACAGTGATTTCGCTGGAGAAGCGAGGGCGGTTCAAGGACGAGCTGACCGAGCTTCTGCGGACCGGCGCCAGGGAGTTGATCGCCGGTGCGGTGGAGGCGGAGTTGGCGGAGTTGCTCTCGGAGCACGCGGGGAGGAAGCTGGCGGACGGTCGGCAGGCGGTGGTTCGCAATGGGTACCAGCCGGAGCGTGAGATCGTGACCGGGATCGGTTCGGTGCCGGTGCAGATTCCCCGTGTCCGCAGCCGGGACGGATCGCCGACGACGTTCCGCTCGGCGCTGGTGCCTGCGTACGTTCGCCGCAGTGCCTCGCTGGACGCCGCGATCCCCTGGCTGTACCTGAAGGGGGTCGCGGCGGGCGAGATGAGCGAGGCTCTTGCGGCGCTGGTGGGCGCCGACGCCAAGGGCCTGTCGCCGAACGTGGTGAGCCGGCTGAAGCGGGAGTGGGAGGAGGAGCACCGGGCGTGGTCCCGGCGCGACTTGAGCGGCAATCGCTGGGTGTACCTGTGGGCGGACGGCATTTACAGCGGTCTGCGGCGGACGTCGGAACGGCTCTGCGTGCTGGTGATCATTGGGGTCAACGAACGCGGGGAGAAGCACCTGCTGGCGGTCGAGGACGGCGTGCGCGAGTCCACTCAGAGCTGGCGCGAGGTGCTCCTGGACCTGAGGCGCCGCAGTCTGACGGCGGCGCCGAAGCTGGCCGTGGGCGACGGCGCGATCGGCTTCTGGGAGGCGCTTGAGGAAGTCTACGGCAGCACCCGGGCGCAGCGGTGCTGGGTGCACAAGACCAGGAACGTACTGAACTGCCTGCCGAAGTCGTCCCAGGCGAAGGCCAAGCAGCGCCTGCAGGAGATCTGGATGGCCGAAACCCGAGAGAAGGCCGAGGAGGCGTTCGACTGGTTCCTCGAGACCTACGAGGCCAAGTAACCGAAGGCGACGAACTGCCTGCGCAAGGACCGCGAGGAACTCCTCGCCTTCTACGACTTCCCCGCCGAGCACTGGGTGCATCTGCGCACCACGAATCCGATCGAGTCGACCTTCGCCACGATCCGCCACCGCACCGCCCGCGCCAAGGGCTGCGTCAGCCGCAACACCATGCTGGCGATGATCTTCAAGCTCGGAACCTGCGCACAGCGCCGATGGCGGCGCCTCCGAGCCTTCGACAAGGTCGCCAAAGTGATCCGCGATGTCCGTCTCGTTGACGGCATCGAACAAACCGAGGAAACCGATCAGACCAGGAACGCCGCCTGATGATCAGCCGCCCGTACACGAAATTTGACCATAGCTCTTCCTGGCGTCGCCGCGTCCTCTGTGTCGTTCAGATCGCCGCACTCGGGGCAAACGAGCACGTTCGTCGGATGGCGCTTGTTCCGGGCGAGAACGTAGCCGGGGAAGAGGTCGACAGAGTGGCCGCAGTTCTCGCAGGAGATCACCTTCACCCAGAGGAAGCTCTTGACTGGAACCTCGACATCCCTGTAGAGGGGACAAAGCGTGCGGTAGTAGTGCCCGACCTTGGCGTCGAGTGAGTTTCGCAACTCCCGCGCTGCTCGTTCGTAGGCCGCCAAGTCGATGGAAGTCAGCTCCTCCCGCACGATCCAGGCGGACATGGGGTTGATGTCGAGTCCCTCGACATCGCAGCCAATGCGGTTGGCCTCGACCAGTGGGGTGCCGCCTCCCATGAAGGGGTCGGCCACTCGAAGATCGGCGAGATCGTGGGAGCGGTAGAAGGACTCGTGCAGAGGGGCGTCGACGAACTCGGAGAGAAGGAGGCCCCGAAACAGCGTACCGGGTCGGCGCGCGAACCACTTGTGGACGGCGATGAAGGGCCGGTAGACCTGTTGGACCTGCTTCTCTCGCAGGGCCATCTCGGCGATCAGGGAAACGTCGAAACGTCGCTCGATGCTCATGTTCGATCCGACCCCGGCGCGCCGTCCAGCAGCGACGGCGCCGACCGACGGGACTTCTGCCCGGCTACCTCGTCGAGCTTCTTGAGTTCCATCGCATGGCGCGCTTCGCGTTCGAAGATGTCGACGATGCGGGTTGGGCTGCGGGCGATGGTCTTGAGGTTCCGTCCGTCGATCAGGACGATGGCCAGGTCGGAGTCGGCCATGACCCTGCTGGCGTAACGACGCGCTTGAGCGTCCACGGTCCCCGTCGTCACGACGATGATCGCCTTGCCCTTGAGCAGGTGGGTCAGGCCGACTTCCTTGGCCACATCGTCAATCGACATCCGCGCGCTGTTCTTGCACTGGATCTGCCAGCGGCTGAGGACAAGACGGTTGCTCTGGAAGATCAGGCCCACTTCGACGCCGCCGGTCTGGGCGCCGCGCAGCCGAGTGCCGGCGTAGTCCATGTCGAGTATCCGCATGAGCTTGAATGCGAGAGCTTCCAGTGCAAGGCCCGCGAGGTCCCTGTCGGAGCTGTCGACGTCGGACAGGATCGCGCCAAGAGGTTGTCGGAGCAGGGCGACCACTCTCGGATCGGCCCACAACGCCAGCCGCCTCAACTGGGGTTCTACGATCTCGGCCATCAGCTTCTCGGTCGGAGCGACGCGGAGAGTCGGTGCGGCAGTGTCCACGGCTTGAGAATAGCCCCTGGCGGACTCGCGCCCGCTTCGTCGTGGACGTGACCGGCTAGTGCTCCGTCAACCGGAGCCCTGTACGCCGGCCGTCGAGTTCGTGGCCGACCGAGACCAGCCGGAAGGAGGTCCAGGGCACGAAACCTCGTAGCGGAGTGCTCGTCCGCGCCCATAAGAAACCAGCGCGCCCATGTCGCGTAGCGCGGCCAGATCCCGGGTGGCGGTCGCCGGCGAACACCTGGCTATCGATACGTAGTTCCTGGCGGACAGCCCGCCCGCGAACCCGGTCCGCCCCTGTGCGAAGACCTGGGCGATGACCTTGCGCTGACGCTCGTTCAACCGGTCGCCGTAGCGGTCGTGGAACCGGGTCTTGTCCAGAACGAACGCCACTTCGGCCAAGGCGATCTCCTGTGCGTGGACGATGGCGGCAGTGAAGTAGTCGAGGAAGCTGCCGAGGTCGAGGTTGCCCCGGCCGACCGCTTCGAGCGCATCGTAGTAGCTGTCCCGGCTTGCACCAATGGCGGTCGCCAGACACGCGAGCGTCGGTCGGCCAAGGGACTGTGAAAGCGCGTGATCCGAGATCGCGCGGCCCACCCGCCCGTTGCCGTCGTCGAACGGGTGGATCTTCTCGAACCAGACGTGCGCAACGGCGGCGCGGACCGGTCCGGCGAGCTCTCCACTGCCGCCGTTGTACCAGTCCAGAAAACGCTCCATCTCGGCGGGCACCTGGGCGGCGGGCGGCGCTTCGTAGTGAACGGTGCGCGGTCGGCCCACATGTCGACCGCTGACGATCTGCATCGGCTGGGGGTTGTTCCGGTAGGCCCCGAGCATGATGGTGCTCGTCACTCGGTCGACGACGATCAGCGACTGCCAGTGGCCCAGCGTGTCGCGCGACAGCGGGCGATGCCAGTTCCAGCGAACATCGAGAATCAGTTCGGTGGCGCCGGCTGCCCGGTCATCCTCGTGCTGGGCGCCGACGATCTCGCCGAAGTGCCTGAGCAAGGACGAACGCACCGAATCGCGGTCCAGGCGTTCGCCCTCGATCGCGCTCGTGGCGATCACTTCGGAGAGCATCAGTGCGATGTGGGCGTCGGTCTGGTAGGCGTCCGACAGCGCTTCGACGCGCCCGGAAAGACGTTCGGCCGCACGATGAAACGCCTCGACGCGTTCCGGGAACGCGGCCGGATCGAAGACGAAGTTCGGCCAATCGGGGTGTTGCCAGATCCACATGTGAGGCGATTCTACTCGCCAATCACCTCAAGAGTCGCCAATTCTTGATTTGATTGTCGGTTGGAATCCCATCACCTCTGACGCTTGAAGTGCCTGCGGCTGCTTGGGGCCTTGCGCCGCGGAACGCTACCCGTAGGTTCTGGGCGCAAGCTCCTGGGCGAGGACGGGATGGGCCGAAACACCGAGCCTGCGAGGAGTTTCGGGGCGCTACCGCTCCGGCGGCCCCAGCAGCGACGGCGCCGGCGCCTTGCGGGCGATCGCGCTGTCGATCGCCTTCGGCAGCACGGTGACGATCTTCTCGATCTCCTCGTCGCCGAGGATGAAGGGCGGGCCGAGGCAGACGACGTCGCGGGCCGGGTCGTTGCCGCCGGGGTAGAAGAAGACGTCCATCGACAGGCCGGCGGCCACGACGGCGTTGACCAGCGAGAGGTCGGCCGGGAACGGTTCCAGCGTCTCGCGGTCCTGGACGATCTCGATGCCGTAGAGCAGGCCGCGGCCGCGAACCTCGGCGACGTGGGGGTGATCGGCGAAGGTCTCGCGCAGGCGCTCGCCGAGCATCGCGCCGACGGTGGCGGCGCGTTCGACGAGTTCCTCGTCCTCGAGGATGCGCAGCACCTCGCTGGCGGCGGCGCAGGCGGGCGAGTGGGCGCCGTAGGTGAAGAACATGACGGAGTCCCCCGCCTCCGCGATGGGCGCCGTGACCTCCTCGCGGGCACAGATCGCGACCAGGGGCGCGTAGCCGCCGGTCAACCCCTTGCCGCCGACCAGGATGTCGGGCACCACGTCCCAGTGGTCCACGCCGAACTTGCGGCCGGTCCGGCCGTAGCCGGTCATCACCTCGTCGGCGATCAGCAGGATGTCGTGGCGCTTGCAGATGCGGGCGACCCGCTCGAGGTAGTCGCCCGGGGGCACGAGCGCGCCGGCGTTCGAGCCGACGATCGGCTCGACGACGAAGGCCGCGATCTCTTCCGGGCCGATCTCCTCGAACACCCGCTCCACCTCGTCGGCGCAGGCGATGTCGCAGCCGGGGAACGTCTTGCCCAGCGGGCAGCGCATGCAGTAGTGGGCGGGCGGCCGCGGCTGGTCGGTCTGCTCGTCGACCAGCCAGGGCTCGAAACCCGCCCGGCGGCCCATGTGTCCGCCGACCGCCAGCGTCGCCATCGTGGCGCCGTGGTAGGAGAGTTCACGTCCGAAGACCCGCCAGCGTTCGGGACGCCCGGCGGACAGGTGGTGCTGGCGGGCGAATCGGACGCCCAAGTCCATCGCCTCGGAACCGCCGCTCGCGAACAGGACGCGGTTGATGTCGCCGGGCAGCCAGCGTGTCCGCATGCGGTGGACGAGCTCCGCCCGCGCCGGGGTCGCGAAAGGAGGCACGATGTAGGCGGTCTGCGCCGCGGCCCGTGCGTAGGCTTCCCCCACCTCTCGCCGTCCGTGGCCGATGTTCGAGACGATGGCGCCTCCGGCGGCGTCGAGGATGCGGCGACCGGTCGGCGTGATCATGTAGCAGCCCTCGGCGGCCGCCACCTCAAGTGGCGGGCTTCCCTGACCCAGGAACGGGTAGTCGTGGGCGTGCGCCAGGCCCGTGACCGTGGTCGATTGGGAAGCGGCGGTGTCCATGGCCTGAGAATAGCCCTTGTACACTCGCGCCCGCTGCCGCGCGCTGTGCTGCGGCGGTCGGAGCATGAACGGAATCCACGACATGGGCGGGATGCACGGCTTCGGCGCCGTGGACCGGCGTCGGGACGAGGCCCTGTTCCCGGAGGTCTGGCAGGGCCGGGTCTGCGCCCTGGCGGGCTACGCCATGGGGGCCGGGTTGGCGAACATCGACGCCTTCCGCCATGCGATCGAGCGAATGCCGCCGGACCGTTACCTCTCGGACGGCTACTACGGCCGCTGGCTCTACGCGCTGGAGACGCTGGCGGCGGAACGGCTGGGCGGCGACGCGGCGGTCGAGCGCCCCGATCACGTGGGCTCGGTCGTGCGCGAGATCGACCGCGAGCCCCGTTTCGCGGTCGGCAACGCGGTGCGCACCTGGAACCGCCACCCGCAGGGGCACACGCGCCTGCCCGGCTACGCCCGCGACCGGCGGGGCGTGATCGCCGAGGTCCATCCGGCGTGCGTCTATCCCGACACGAACGCCGGCGGCCGGGGCGAGTCGCCGGAGTACCTCTACACGGTCGCCTTCGAGAGCCGCGAGCTCTGGGGCGAGGAGGCGGAGGCCGGCGCCACGGTCTACATCGACCTGTTCGAGCCGTACCTGGAGGCCCTCGAATGACTGCCGATCACCAGCACGGAAACGATTCCCCGGCAACGCGCACGGAGGCGCTCGAGGCGCTGCTGGTGAAGAAGGGGCTCGTCCAGTCCGCAGCGGTCGACGCCCTGGTCGAACGCTACGAGCAGGACATCGGGCCTCTGCGCGGTGCCCGGGTGGTGGCCGAGGCCTGGACCGACCCTGCGTTCAGGGCGCGGCTGCTTGAGGACGGGATGCCCGCCATCAGGGAACTGGGCTTCGGCGACAACACGGACGCCCACGTCGCCCGTCTGGTGGTCAAGGAGAACACGGACTCGGTCCACAACCTGGTCGTCTGCACCCTCTGCTCGTGCTACCCGTGGGCGGTGCTCGGGCTGCCGCCGGCCTGGTACAAGTCGCCTGCCTACCGGGCGCGCGCGGTGCGCGAACCGCGGCGGTTGCTCGCGGAGCTGGGGCTCGACCTGTCGCCGGACGTCGAAGTGCGGGTCTGGGATTCGAGCGCCGAGGTCCGCTACATGGTCCTGCCGCAGCGGCCGCGGGGCACGGACGGCCTGGGCGTCGAGGAACTGACCGGCCTCGTCACCCGGGACTCAATGATCGGCGTCGAGCAGCTCTAGAGCAGCATGACGCTGCCTATCCGCCTCGACGAAGACGGCGCCGCCGCGCCTCCGCGGGAGAACGGGGAGCTGGCGTTCAGCGCGCCCTGGGAGAGCCGCCTGTTCGGCCTGACGATGGCGCTGGTGGAGGCCGGCCGACTCGACTGGGAAGCCTTCCGTGGGCGATTGATCGGCGCGATCGCTGCCTGGGAAGAAACCGCTCGAGACGAGGAGTGGAACTACTGGCAGCGCTGGCAGGAGGCGTTCGAGGATTCGCTCGGAGCGGCTGGACTCGTCGCGACGCCGGAGATCGACCGCCTGACCGGACAACTCGCGGCCCGGCCGCACGGCCACGATCACCCCCACGGCCACGATCACCACCACGAACACCCAACGGAGAACGACGAATGACGGCTCAACTTCTCGCAGGCCAACCGGTGGCCGAGGCCGTGCTGGCGGAAGTCGCGGAACGGGTCGAGGCACTCGCCTCCGCAGGCGTCAAGCCGGGTCTGGGAACGATTCTGGTCGGCGACGACGCGGCATCCGCGGGCTACGTGCGAAAGAAGCACGAGACCTGCGAGGAGGTCGGCGTCGCCTCGTTCCACGAACAGGTGCCGGCGGACGGCGGCCAGGAGGCACTGCTCGCCGCCGTCGACCGTTTCAACGGGGACCCCGAAGTCGACGCCTACATCATCCAGCATCCGGTGCCGGCCGGCTTCGACTTCAACGAGGCCCTGGCGCGCATGGACCCCAAGAAGGACGCGGACGGTCTGCACCCGGTGAACCTCGGCAAGCTGGTGCTGCAGGAGCGGGGGCCGGTGCCGTGCACGCCGGCGGGCATCCAGGCGATGCTCCAGCACTACGGGATCGAGATCGGCGGCCGCGAGGTCGTCGTCCTCGGGCGAGGCCCGACCCTGGGCCGGCCGCTGTCCCTGCTGCTGACCCTGAAGCAGCCGGGCGCGAACGCCGTCGTCACGGTCGTGCACACGGGTGCGAAGGACGTCAGGCCGTTCACATGCCGCGCCGACATCGTGGTCGCCGCTCTCGGCGTGCCCCGGTTCGTCGTGCCGGACATGATCAAGCCGGGCGCGGTCGTGGTCAGCGGCGGCATCAGTTGGGAGGGCAGGAAGCTCCTGCCCGACGTCGACGAGTCCGTCGGCGAGGTGGCGAGCTGGATCACGCCCCGGCTCGGGGGCGTGGGTCCGACGACCGTGGCGATGCTGCTGCGGAACACGGTGCTGGCGGCGGCGGAACGGGAGGCGTGAGATGAAACGTCTGCTGGCACTGGCGCTCACCGTGGCGGCCGCGCCCACCGCCGCCCAGGAACTGATCGGTTTTCACCCCGACCGCGCGGCCGACCAGCGCGCTATCGAGACGCGGGCGGACGGCTGGATCGTGGCCGAGGATCTGATTTCGTGGAACCGCACGATGACGCCGCGGCCCCATCATGCGGGGGCGCCGCAGACGGAGGCGAACGCCCGCTGGATGGTCGAGCGGTTTCGGGAATGGGGCTTCGAAGCCGAGATCGAGACCTTCCACGTGCTGTTCCCGACGCCGCGGCTGCGGAAGCTGACCCTCCTGGAGCCAACCCGCTTCGAGGCGTCCCTGGTCGAGGAGCCCGCGGCCGGTGACGCCACGACGGAGATTGCGGTCGCCGAGGGGTTGCCTCCCTTCAACGCCTTCTCGGCCGACGGCGACGTGACCGCCGAACTCGTCTACGTGAACCGTGGCGTTCCGGCGGACTACGAGGTGCTCAAACGCCTCGGCATCGACGTCGCCGGGAAGATCGTGATCGCCCGCTACGGCGGTTCCTGGCGCGGCATCAAGCCGAAGGTCGCCTTCGAGCACGGAGCGGTGGGTTGCTTGATCTTCAACGATCCGGGCGACGACGGATACAGCGAGGGCGCGGCCTACCCGGAGGGTTCGTTCAAGCATGCGAGCGCCGTGCAGCGAGGCTCGGTGCTCGATCTGCCCGTGCGCCCGGGGGATCCGCTGACACCGATGCGCGGTGCCGTCGAGGGAGCCGAGAGACTCGACCGCGGCGAAGCGGAGACGCTGATGAGGATACCCGTGCTGCCGATCGCCTGGCGCGACGCGCAGCCTCTTCTCGAGGCGCTTGCCGGCGAGGTCGCGCCCGAGGACTGGCGGGGCGGCCTGCCGATCACCTACCGGATCGGCCCCGGGCCCGCTCGTGTCCGTCTGCAGCTCGAGTTCGACTGGGATCTCGTGCCGGCCCACAACGTGATCGCGCGCCTGACCGGCTCCGACCGACCGGACCAGTGGATTCTGCGGGGGAACCACCACGATGCCTGGGTGATCGGCGGCCGGGATCCGATCAGCGGCCTGGTCGGTCTGCTGGCGGAGGCGCGGGCGGTTGGCTGGCTGGCCAGGGAGGGTCACCCGCCCCGTCGCACCATCGTGTACGCCGCCTGGGATGCCGAGGAACCGGGCCTGCTCGGCTCCACGGAGTGGGCTGAGCACCACGCCGGCGCTCTGCGCGAGCACGCGGCGGCCTACATCAACTCGGACTCGAACAGCCGCGGCTTCCTGCGCGCCGGCGGGTCGCATGCCCTGGAGACGCTGGTCAACCAGGTCGCGGGGGAGGTCGAGGACCCGCAGACCGGCGTCAGCGTCGGTGAGCGGCTGCGGGCGTCGCGGAAGGTGCACGGCAGCTCCGCCGTCTACGAGCGGCTCCAGGCCTCGGACCGGCTGCGCATCTCCGCCCTGGGCTCGGGTTCCGACTACTCCCCGTTCCTCCAGCACCTCGGAGTGTCGTCCCTGAACGTCAGCTACGGCGGGGAGTCGTCCGGCGGCGAGTACCACACCGCCTTCGACACCTTCGACTTCTACCGGCGGTTCGTCGATCCGGGCGCCGTCTACGGCGCCGCGCTGGCCCGCACGGGTCTGCGTCTCGTCCTGCGGCTGGCGAATGCCGACGTGTTGCCGTTCGAGTTCGGCGCGACCGCCGCGACCGTGGGCCGCTACGTCGACGAAGTCGTCGAGCTGGCCGCGAACGAGCGCAGCCGCCTGGAACGGGAAGCAGAACTGGCGCAGAGCGGCGCGTTCCGGCTGGCGGCGGATCCGACCCGGCCCTTCGTGGAGCCGGAAGCGCAGGAGCCGGCGCCCTACCTGAACTTCGCGCCGCTAAAGAACGCGCACGACCGGCTCGCGCGCGCCGCCAGGGCGGCCGACCAGTCCTTGGTCGCTGCGGCCGGAGGCGGCGACGAGGCCGTCCAGGTGCAGCTCGACGAACTCATCGTCGGCAGCGAGCGCCTGTTGACGCGGGACCACGGCCTGCCGGGCCGTCCCTGGTTCCGGCACCACCTGTACTCACCCGGCCTCTACACCGGCTACGGCGTGAAGACGCTGCCGGGTGTCCGGGAGGCGATCGAACAGGGCGATTGGGAGCAGGCCCAGACACAGATCGACATCGCTGCTCAGGTGCTCGACGAGTACGCCGAGCAGCTAAAGCGGATGGCGCGGGCCACGGTGTCCAGGGAACCGTAGCCCGCGACCATCCGGACGACGGCCGCGGGTCGACTTTACGCGGCCGCCGTACGAACCTTTGCGCGCAGGAGGTTATAGCCGCTGGCGTCCACTCGTCCGCGACTGGAAACGTCGCGTTCGATGTCCTGCGCCCATTCGGCGTCCTTGGCGCGTGGGCCTGCGATCAGGGAGAGGATCTCGGAACCGAAGCCGGAGCCGTAGGAGAAGGCGGCCACCTGTTCGCCGGCCTTCAGGCCCTGGAGGGCGTTCGCGACCGCGATCCAGAGCGAGGCGGTGTACGAGTTGCCGGAGAGCCTGTTCCAGCGCATCGCCGGTTCGACCTTGTCGTTGTAGATCTGCTGGATCCTCTCGGCGGACCAGCCGGCCACTTCGCCGACCAGGTGGAATGCCTTCTTGACCATCTTGGGGAAGGGGACATGGAAGCAGATCGCCGAGAACCGTTCCATCACCTCGGCCGGGTTCCGACCGTCGGCGAGGGCGTTGAAGCACTCCACCGCCGCCTTCTTGTAGCACTCGAGGCTCAGCTTGCCGTCGACCCGCGGGTAGGACTCGCCCACCGGGCGGTAGAAGTCGAAGGCCGACTCGCTCCAGGCGTGGCAGTCGAGACCCACCTGGGCGATCTCGGGGCGGTCGACCACGAAGGCGACGGCTCCGGCGCCTTGGGTCGGTTCGCCCGGATCGCCCTGCTCATAGAGGGCGATGTCGGCGGCGACCACCAGGGCCGCCTTGTTCCGGGCCGCGCCCGACATGCGCCACTCGCAGGCCTGGCGCAGCGCCAGGGTTCCGCCGTAGCAGGCGTGCTTCACCTCGTAGGACCGAATGTGGCCGGCCAGACCGAGTTCGTCCGCGACGAAGGCGGACAGAGGCCGGCTCATGTCGACCGCGGTCTCCGTACCGACGGCGATCATGCCGATGTCGTCGAGGTCGCCGTCCCAGCGGGAGAGCGCGCGCCGGGCGGCCTCGGAGGCGAGATCGACGATGCCGAACTCGGGCGGGCAGAGGGAGATCTCCGAGCAGCCCAGGCCGATGAGGTACTTGTTCGGATCGACGCCGCGCAGCGAGGCGAGTTCCTCGACCGGCATGGCGAGGGGCGGCAGGTGTAGACCGATGGATGCGATGCCTGTTTCGACCTTGGTCATTCCGGTTCTCCGTTTCGTGGCCGTGGCCCGCTCTACGGGGCACTCGATCAGCGGAATCGCGGCGAGGAGGCGTCGGCTCGTTCGCTACGAAAGGATTAGAGTGGAGTACCGTAGCACAAGAAAAACGGATCGGGGACATTTTTCTTTTCGAAACGTGCCTGGACTATTGGAAGTTTCAGGAATCCGTGAAAGTCCCCTCTTGGGGTGCACTCGTGGGCTGATCGTCGCCGCTTCGCGGCGCGCTTCTCCGCGGGTCGGAGGACCCGCGGCTACAGGCTGCGGGCGCAGCGGAAGCCCGTGTTGTCGAGGCCGGAATCGGGGAGCGAGTGGTTGCGGTTCGCGTTCCGGTAGCCCTCGCAGTAGCTAGCGGCGCAGAGCCAGGAACCGCCCTTCAGGACCTTCTCGCCACCGGCGCCGCCGGGCCGGTACCAGTCGTCGCACCACTCCCAGACGTTGCCGCCGAGATCGAAGACGCCCAGCGCGTTCGGGGGATAGGAGCCGACTGGCGCTAGGTAGGTGTGGCCGTCGGCCGCGTCGTCCTGGATCGGGAAATCGCCCTGCCAGACGTTGGCCACCCATTCGCCCTCGGGTGCCGGCTCGTCGCCCCACGGGTAGTGGGCACGGCCCGCGCCGTCGTTGCCGGCGGCTGCGGCGAGGTCCCATTCAGCTTCCGTGGGCAGTCTCCTGTCGCGCCACTCGCAGTAGGCCCTGGCGTCTCCCCAACTTACGTGGACGACCGGAAGGTCGGCCTGGGCCTCGGAGCCGGGTCCGCGGGGCTGGCGCCAGTAGGCGTCTTCGACCGCCAGCCACCAGGGCGTGCCCTGGACCCGCTGCTCCAGTTCCGGGTCGGCGGTCGCCCGCGGGTGGAAGATCAGGGACCAGCCCCAGTCCTCGGCCTCGGTCACGAACCCGGTCGCCTCGACGAAGGCCTCGAAGTCGCGGTTCGTCACCTCGTACGCGTCCAGGTCGAAGGCGGCAACCTCGAGTGGGCCGCCCGGGCGGGGCACTGCGCCCGCGGGTACGCGGACCATGCCTTCCGGCTGCGGCTGCGGCGGGGTCGAAGGGGCCGGTGCCGGCGTTGCGGCCTGCTTCGGCTCCTCCGGTGGAGTGCCGCAGCCGAGGACGGCGACGATCGCGACCGAAGCGAGGAGCGCCGGGAGGCGCGATCCGGCGGGCATGGTCACGGCGCCCACCCGAAGCGGTCCAGGTCGATGCGGCCGCGGCGATCGAACAGGACGCCTTCCTCTTCAAGCAGAAAGCGTTGCCGGTCCACGCTTTCCAGCGGGTCGAGACCGCGCTGGCTCACCTCGCCGCCGGCGTTGACCACACGGTGCCAGGGCACGCTGTCGTCGTGGAGCCGCGCAAGGGCGTAGCCCACCTGGCGGGCGTGGCGTGGACGTTCGGCGAGAGCGGCGATCTGGCCGTACGTGGCGACGCGCCCCTCGGGAATGCAGCGCACGATGCTGTGGAAGGTCTCGTAGATGCCCCTTGGGCCCTGATCGTCGAGTGCGGTCATCGTCGGTGTGGCTCCGGCGGCCCGTTGACGGCTTCCCACCCTACTAGAGCTGGCCCGTGGGGGTGATCTGCCGCGCGGTCGGTGCGGCTGCTGGTCGTCGGCCCTTCTGCTACCTTCGTCGGGCCAAGCATGTCCTCCGCCGACCGAGGTCACAGCCGCCTCGACCGGCGGCGCAACTACGCCGCCCTGCTTGCCCATGGCCTGCTCGGCATGACGGGGTTCCGCCTGCTCCAGGCGCCGACCTTTCTGCCGACCTACATCCACCTGTTGACCGGCGCCAATCTGGCGGTGGGCGCGGCCTCCGCCTGTCAGAGCCTGGGGATGTTCGTGTCGCCGCTCTTGAGCGCGGCCCTCGCCGAACACCGCAGCCACGTGAAGTGGGCCGCGGTGCTGTTCGGGGGCGTGATGCGGCTGCAGGTCCTGGTCCTCGCCCTGCTGGCGCTGTTCGCGCCGGTCGATGTCGCGGTGTTCCTGGTCTGGCCGGTGCTGGTGATGTGGGGTCTGTCGAGCGGCATGCAGATGGTCGTGTTCAACCTGCTGTTCGCGAAGTCGGTGCCCGTCACCCGGAGGGGACGGTTGCAGGGGACGCGCAACCTGAGCGCCGGCATCTCGGTGATCCTCCTCTCGGTCGTCGCGGGATGGGTGCTGGACCGGTACGGCTTTCCGCGGGGCTACGGACTGACCTTCCTGGGCGCGGCGGTGATGGCCTCGGTCGGGCTCGCCTTCATGGGACTCATTCGGGAACCGGCCGCCATCGATGTCCACGCGCCGGGACTCAGCCTGCGGGCGAGGTTGGGCAAACTGCCGGATCTCATCCGCTCGGACCGCCACTACGCGGGCTTTCTGGAGGCGCGCCTGCTCACCAGTGCTGCCCGGGGCGCCCTGCCGTTCTACATCGTGCTGGTCAGCGAGCGCTTCGGGGTCACCGGAGCGCGTCTGGCCGCCTTGACGGTCGTCTTCGTGGCGGCGCAGTCGGTCTGCGCCCTGCTCTGGGGCCTGCTGGGCGACCGGTCGGGCTTTCGCGCCGTTTTCGTACTCGGGCTCGGCGCCTGGATTCTGGGTAGCCTGATCGTCCTCTGGGCGCCGGTCTTTCCGGTTGCCTACGCGGTCTTCCTGCTGGTTGGCGCGGGCTTGAGCGGGGTGCTGCTGGCATCGCAGAACCTGGTGCTCGAGTTCGGACGGGAACGCGACCGCCCGATGCGAATTGCCGCCACCCACTCGCTCTCCGAAGCGGCGGGGGTGGCGGGCTTCCTAAGCGCCGGGCTGATCAGCCAGTTGGCTCCGGTCGAGAGCGTCTTCCTGGTTTCCACCGTCCTCCATCTGCTGGCGCTGCGGAGGCTGATTCGCACGGTGGATCCGCGGCGGAGGGCGGGGGAGGCCGCGACGGACGGGGCCTAGAGCCGCCAACCCCCGGCGAAGTCTCCTATCGGTTGGCACGGGGCTTGCTTGATCCTGGTGCATCGGGACTGCAAGCGTCGTCCCGAGTGATGTGGAACACACCGGAGGAGGTCCCTCACCAACCGTTCCTGCCTAGTAACCCGAGAGCCGACCGGCGGCGAGGCCGCGTGCAAACGACGCTTGTTCCAGCCGTTCGCCTAGCCACTACTTGCCGGTTCAGCCTCCTGCTCGGATCTTCCAACTCGTTCGGTGACTCCGGGCGAGCCTTCCAGGATCCTTCCAACGGACCTCCTCCGCTCCGCTTCCATCGACCCGTGAGCCGCCGCGCCGTGCACGCCAACGTGGACGGATCGCGGCGGCGCGGCGCGCCAGGATGGCGCACCCGGCGCTAGCGCGGCAGGGTTTGCATGGGCGGGCCGCCAAGGCGCCGCCGGCCGTGCGGCTGACTCCTAGCAGCCCGTGGTGGAAGTGCGTGTCGCACCGAGAGCGGTCAGGCGCCCGCCCAGCAAGGCGCGACGAGGGAGCATAGCGGGCCATATTCGACCGAGGAGCAACGATGCTGGGCGGGATGCATGGCCGCTCGAATGCAGCGCGACTTTCACCACGGGCTGCTAGGGACGGTCGTGCAGGTACCGCGCTACGGCGTCCAGCGCGATCCGCTCCTGGGCGCCGGTGTCGCGGTCGCGGACGGTGACCGTCTGGTCTTCCAGGGTCTGGCCGTCGATGGTGAAGCAACAGGGAGTGCCGGCTTCGTCCATTCGCGCGTAGCGTTTGCCGATCGACTGCTTGGCGTCGTACTGAATGCGGTAGTAGCGGCGGAGTTCGAGGTAGAGCGACTCCGCCACCTCGGGCATTCCGCCCTTGTTGACCAGAGGGAAGACGCCGGCATCGATTGGCGCCAGGCGATGCGGGAAGCGCATGATCTCGGGCGACGGCCGGCTCTCGTCGACGGTGTACGCCTCGCAGAGCAACGCGAGCACGCCGCGGGTCAGGCCGGCGGCGGGTTCGATCACGTGGGGCACGAAGCGTTCACGCGTCTGTTGATCGAACGTCTCGTGCTTGACGCCGCTCCACTGCTGGTGCTGCTCGAGGTCGAAGCTGCCGCGGTGGGCGACGCCCTCGAGTTCGCCGTACTCCGGCTCGGTGAACGGGTACCGGTACTCGACGTCGAAGGTGCCCTCGCCGGTCTGAGCGTAGTGGGCCAGTTCGGACGCCTCGTGGCGGCGCAGTCGCAGGCGGTCGGAGGCCAGGCCGAGGCCGCTCCACCAGTCCATGCGGGACTGGGTCCAGAACTCGAACCAGATCTTCGCTTCGGAGGGGTGGCAGAAGAACTCCATCTCCATCTGCTCGAACTCGCGGGTGCGAAAGATGTAGTTCCTGGGCGTGACCTCGTTGCGGAACGCCTTGCCGATCTGGGCGATGCCGAACGGCAGCCGAACCCGCGAGGTGTCGAGCACGCCGCGGTAGTTGAGGAAGATGCCCTGAGCCGTCTCGGGCCGGAGATACGCGGTGTTCTCCTCGCCGGACGCGGCGCCGACGAAGGTCTTGAACATCAGGTTGAAGTCACGGGCATCGGTCAGGGTGCCCGGCTCCGAGGCGCCGGGGGCCCATACGTGGCCGCGCTCGGCGTCGTCGAGTTCGTGGAGCGGGAGCGATTCGAAGTCGCCCTCCCTGGGCCGGCCGCGCATCGCCTTGCGGGCGGTTCTGAGGGCAGGTTCCGGTTCGCCCTCCAGGTAGGCGAAGTACGCCGGCGGGTCGAGCTCCCGCTTCGGCCGCAGGACGTGCAGGTGGTCCGCCCGGAAGCGCGCCTTCGTCTCGCGGCAGTCGACCATCGGGTCGGAGAAGCCCCCGACGTGGCCGCTCGCCTCCCAGGCTCTGGGGTTCTGGATGATCGACGAGTCGATGCCGACGATCGAGAGCGGCGTGCCGTCCGGGCCGAGCGGCGGGCACTCGACCATGTCGTGCCACCAGGCGTCGCGCAGGTTGTTCTTGAGCTGGGCGCCTAGCGGACCGTAGTCCCAGAAGCCGTTGATGCCGCCGTAGATCTCGGAGGCCGGGAACACGAATCCGCGGCGCTTCGCGAGCGCCACGATCCGTTCCATTCGTTCGCTGCCTGTGGGCTGTGACATCGCTTC
Source organism: Vicinamibacteraceae bacterium (assembly GCA_012270995.1). Classification (GTDB taxonomy): domain Bacteria; phylum Acidobacteriota; class Thermoanaerobaculia; order Multivoradales; family Multivoraceae; genus Multivorans. The sequence goes on from JAAXHG010000012.1 coordinate 54,493, forward strand.
TCCAACTCCGGGTCCGGTGGCAGACCCAGGTGGCGCGAAGCGCGCCACCTGTGAACCGAACGGTGCGCCTTTCGAGGCGCACCGTTCGGAACGGTAGCAGCTTGTTACGATGCCTTCTTCCCTACCCCGAACAGGAGCAGCATCGATGGCAACCGCGCCCGCAACCGTGCCCGAAACGCAGCCGATGTCTCGCCCTCTCCGCCCCGAAGGCGACTGGTGCCATGTCTTCTCGTACCACCCGATGGACGTGGAGATCGAACGCGCCGAAGGCGTGTTCATCTACGACCGGGAAGGCAACCGCTACTTCGACGCCTCGGGCGGGCCGATGGCGGTCAACCTGCCGCACAACCACCCGAGGATGAAGCGGGCGATCGCGGCGCAGCTCGAGGACTACACCTACACCCATCCCTCCTTCGCCAGCCCGAAACGGGCAGAGTTCTGCCGGTTGCTCGCGGAGATCACGCCGGGCGACCTCGATCACACCTACCTGGTTTCGGGCGGTTCCGAAGCGGTCGAGACGGCGATCAAGCTCGCCCGCCAGGCGCAGATCGCGCTGGGCAACCCGGCGAAGTACAAGATCATCAGCCACCGGGATTCGTACCACGGCATGACGCTCGCCACCCTCGGCGTGTCGCACAACCCGGCCACCCAGTCGCGGTTCGAGCCGATGCTGCCCAAGTGGCCGGGCATCCGGCAGTACTCGGACTTCGACCGGCCGGAGGGGATGAGCCGCGAAGAGTGGGGCGTTCAGTGCGCCCAGGCGCTGGAGACCGCGATCCACTACGCCGGCCCCAAGACCGTGGCCGCGTTCCTCGCCACGCCCCACGGTTGCGGCGCGGACTACGCCTGCGTGCCACCGGACAGCTACTGGCGCACGATCCGGGAGATCTGCGACCACCACGACGTTCTGATCATCGCCGACGAGGTCGTCACCGGATTCGGCCGCACCGGGAAGTGGTTCGCCATGGACCACTTCAGCGTCGATCCCGACATCATCACGATGGCCAAGGGCATCTCGAGCTGCTACGTACCGTTCGGCGCGGTGTCGGTCTCCAGCAGGCTCAACGAACCCTTCGAGAAGGGCTATTCCTTCGTGCACGGCTTCACATTCGGCGGTCACCCTCTGGGCTGCGCGGCGGCTTGCGAGGCGATCCACATCATCCGGGACGAGAGGCTGATCGAGAACTGCAACGAGCAGAGCCCTCGGCTCTTCTCCTATCGCGACGAACTGCTCTCCCATCCGACCGTCGCCGACGTGCGGGGCTGGGGTCTGATGATGGCGATCGAACTCGTCGCCGACAAGCAGACGATGGCGTTCTTCGACAAGAGCGTCGACGCCCAGACGCTCTTCCAGTCCCTGGCGCTGAAGAACGGCCTGGCGATGTACAGCTCGCTCTACGGCGCCGCCCGCCATCCCGCGATGGCCCGCGGCCTGCCGATCTGGGTGGCGCCGCCGCTCTCGATCAACTCCGATCAGGTCGACGAGATGATGCGGAGGCTGCTGACGATGCTCTCCGAGTGGGAGGACGCCGTCCTCTAGCTAGTCCTACGGGGCCGGCAAGTGAAAGCGACCCGCATCGCTTCCGGGCTGCGACTCCGCAAGAGCCGCCCCAGTCGCCTGGGGGCTGCTTAGACCGGCCAACCTCCATCGTGGCAGTACGCGGCGATCAGATCTTCCCACATCTCACACCGCGCCATGATGTGTTCGCAGTGCTGCATGCCTCTGTTATCCACGCAGTTCATGTGCTCCTTCCAACAGGCGTCGGCATTCTTCTTCCAGCTGTTGCAGATACCCTTGCCGGCGAATGGGGCGGCACCAGACTGCGCACGAGCTTCGGCCTTTGCTCTCGCCACCCCTTCGAGGGGGTGAAGCGTGGCTGCCAGTTCCCGGATAAGCGGCTGTTGAACGGTACACCGAGCCTGTGTCCGCAGCATGTCCCGTAGCGCTGCGGGGCTAGCCGTGTTTATGGCGTGCTGAAGCTCCACGCGGATTTCTTCAACCTCAAGAGGTTCGGGTTCGTCACGGTTCTGGGCATAGCCGACCGCGAGCAGCCCGGCCAGAAAAGACAGCACGGCGACGGCGAGAACAACGTCTCTTCTCTTCATGGGCGCTTCCTCTCTCCCTGCGTCATTGGCGCTACAGCCCGCGTATCAGCAGCCAGCCCGCGAGCGATCTCGACTGTAAGGAGTGTCAACGCTAGGTATCATACACACGCGCTCCGGCATGCCGCCGCGCTGCTACCGTTGCGGACGGCCCGCTACGGTCCGCGACTACCCGCGTAGGCAGTGTCAACAGCCCTTTGGGGACCGTTGCGCCTTCCGTAGCGGGCCATTGCTCGCTATCGGCTCGTGCGTTGTTCCGGGGCGGTAGCTGCTTGGGTCGGCATCCGGAGTGGTGGCTCGGGACTCCGGTGTCGGCCGTAGGGAGCGGAGCGACTGGGGGCCGACACCGGACGCGCGGCGGGGCCCGGGGTTTGGCGGTGGATCACGGCCCGGATTCCTGGTGACGCTCTTCGTGGGCGGTGCGGAGCAGGTCCTGATGGGCCCGCATGCGATAGCTGTTGCCGCGGATGTTGACGATGTGGCAGTCGTGCAGCAGGCGGTCGATGAGCGCGGCGGCCATGTCTGTGGGGATGCGTGACACAGACTTGTA
>JAAXHG010000007.1 GCA_012270995.1 Vicinamibacteraceae bacterium
CAGCCTGGACGCTGACTTCTGCGTGGCGGCGCTGGAGGAGGCGTTGCAGCGTTTCGGCAAGCCCGCGATCTTCAACACGGACCAGGGAAGCCAGTTCACGTCCGCGGACTTCGTCGACGTGCTCAAGGCCGCCGGGATCAGGATCTCGATGGACGGCCGCGGCCGCTTCCTCGACAACATCTTCATCGAGCGCCTGTGGCGCTCGATGAAGTACGAGGCGGTGTACCTGCACGAACTCGCGGACGGTGTTGCCGCGCGGCAGGTGATCGGAAAGTGGATGACCTACTACAATGCCGAGCGTCCCCACTCCGCTCTCGACGGTCTCACCCCCGTCGAGGTTTACCGCGGTACCGAGCGCCATCTCGCCCGTGCCCAACTACCCGGTTTTCCGCAGTTTCCACAGGTCTCCGCAGCCCCGACCGCGGCGGCGACGGCCGCCTGATCTCAAACATGGAGTACACCTTAGACCCGACTCGAAACAACTCGAAACTGTCCAAACAACCGGGACCACCTCAGGGATAGGCCTGCCGGGACCACCTCAGGTGTTGCCCGACTTGCCGTACCAGCCATACACTTCCGCTCACAGTCCCTTTCCTCCGTCAACCATCACGCACCGGGCTTTGGAGCGGTCCGCCCCAACCTGCCCCAACCGGTCACGCAAACCCGATGAGCAACGCACGGCAACGGTACTGCCATCGGCAGAAGACCGTCCGCGTGTCGAAGAGAGCGATTCGAGGGTAGAGATCCGCTTGACGTGCTGAGTGGAATCCTTAGGGCTTTGGGTGATTGGCTTCGCGGAATCTGGCCCGGACAAGAGCCAAAGGCCATCGGAACACCGGCAGGTGACGGCTCAACGGCATCGGCGTGCAAGCCGGGCAAACCGGACAACGTCCAACCAAGCAGCCCCGCATCCGCCACCGACGCAACCAGGGAACCGTCAGAAACTGGCCGCGGCCCTCAACCAGGACCACCAAAGGCCTCACCGCCGCCACGGCCAGACGCCCCCGCCGACAGTGATCAGGGTGCTGGAGGCCCGATCGAAGACGAGCAGAAAGACGAAACCGACGACGCTACCCCGGGAGAAGCTGACGTCCTCTTGGACACGCGGAAGCCACACAAGCCGTCCGTGCCAGCCGACGCGCCACCGGCCGAAGCAACTCCAACGGAGCCGACAGGCGACACGGACGACGGGCCTGATCCGGTGCAGCCCGACGCGCCCGGCCGGAGCCGCACGCGGCCGCCACGCAAGATCGGCGGCCGACGGAACGCGTCGGGGTCGGCAGCCGCTCGACAAGGGCAGGACGGGACCGGGAACCGCGAAAGGCCCACGACCCGAACTCCTCGTCCAGAGCTGATCTGTCGCCAACCCCCCGGCGCCGCGTCGTGGGAGGTCGTTTTGACCACGGACGAGGAACGCCTTCCCGATGCCGCGCAACAGAACGGCAAACCGCTCGAGACCGTCAATCAGGGCGAGTGGCGCCTCTCCACGTTCGCCGGTGAGATCTCGGTCTCTTTCGGCAACGGCGACTCTATCGACGTCCCGCTGTTCAACCAGAAGAGTCCCATGATCTTCAAACTGAGCGACGACTGGACCGGGGACGGTCACCGGGTCCGGGCCATGACGAAGGGGCACTTCATCCTGATCGCACCCGAAGGGTGGGCACGCGAGGGACATGTGCCCGTCGCGCCGGAGGCCTGCTCGGATACCGGCTTCAAGGCGCATTTCTTCTTCCGGGACGGCAGCGAATCGGAGGCGGAGACAGGCGGCTTTCCGGAGCATGAGATCGCGCTGACAGCGTCCGGATTCGAGCTGCACGGCCAGAGCATCTTCGATGACTCCGAGGATGGCGACCTGTTCGTCGGAGACCCGCCAAAGCTCAGGGCTTCGCCGGGGGTCGTCTGGGCGCGGGTCGGGGAGGAACGGAAGGACGGTTGGCGCGGCGAGAACTTCAAGCCAGCCGGGAAAGAGCTGGGCGACGTGCTGGGCCAACGTCAGGGGCGCTTCTTCATCCGTGTCTACGACGCGGATGGCCTGCTCGACAGCGGTCAATTCCGCTACCTCCGCGATCTACGACAGATTCTGGTAAACGAAGCCCCGTACACACCCCAGACACTGCTCGTGCCGCCTCCGACCGGCCATCCGCCGACTGAGGTGTGGTTCGTCGGCGCCGACGGGGCGGCGATCGCGCCCAACCTGCCTTCCGATGCACCGCGCGCGGCCGAGGTGGAGGGCAATGTAGAGCTCAAGCCCGATCCCGACGCGGACGACTTCACCTGCGCGCTGGAAACAGGCGGCGGCCGCGCGGACATCGTGCTGAAGCTGCCGCGCGTCTGGTGGCGCCTGGGGCAAGACGGCGACGAAGCCGAGGGACCGTGGCGGGACAGCGAGATCACGATGACGCGGCGGGAGTTCCGCGAAGCCGCCGAACGGAACGCGGTCGTCCGACTGCGGGTGCCGAAGCGGGTCAAGTCCGTCCGGGTCGGATTCGGCGACGAAGTGGACCGCGCCTACCCCAGCAAGAGGAGCCAGGAACGCGAGCGTAACGACACCGACCGCCGCGCATACGTCCAGTTGCCGCTCTCCGACTTCGGCGACTACACCCAGATTGACCAGTGGCTGGCCGGCGACGTCTTCTTCAACGTCGGGTTCAGCCTGGCCGGCACGAGACCGCAACCGGAGACGCTGTCCCTGATCCGTGTTCAGGCCGACCCCAAGCCGGAGATCGTCCAGTTCAGCTCGGGAGAACAGACCGTGGTTGTGGGCAACCCGGTCACGCTGTACTGGCTCACGCGCAATGCGGAACATCTCCGTGTCGCGCTCGAGCCCGGCATCGGCAGGGTCGCGCCAAACGGCGAACTCGAAGTCACTCCAGCGGGTACCACGATTTTCGTCTTGCGCCTCACTGCGCCCGGCACGGCCGACGTCACCCGGCGAGTGACCGTGAAGGTCCATCCGCCGCATTTGGAGCTTCCGAAGCTGACCGCCCGCGTCCAGCGCGCCGTCGGCGGTTGGCGGAGCGGGAGAGGCTTCAGCCATGCCGAACTCGGGGCCGTCGGTCTGACCGCGTCCGAGGCACGACGCCGCTCCATTCCTGTTGACAAACGCAGACGGAGCTCCCATCCGATCAACGTCGAAGCACTGCGGAGGCTGACCGATGCCTGAGGTAGACGACGTGAGTTCGTGGCCCGAACAGATTCAGAAACGCTACGAGAACTACCTGAAGACATCGTTCTTCTTCAAGGATCCGGTCCTGCGCGCATCGTTCCAGGCAGCGCTCCAGAAGGAAGGGAGGCTGCGGCAGGGCCCGTTTCCCGAACCGGCTCGCGGCTTCGACTCGGGCATGAACGCCAGGGACCTCGCGCGGGAGTGCTTCCCCGAAGCCGCCGGTGATCTGTTTCCGGCGCTGATGGACAAGCCGCTGCACTCGCATCAGGAGCGCGCCATACGGGCCGCGCACCTCGAGTCGAAAAACGTCGTCGTAGCCACCGGAACGGCCAGCGGCAAGACGGAGAGCTTCCTCTACCCGATCCTGTTCGCACTGTACCGAGAGCATCTCGCCGGTGAACTCGAACGGCCAGGGGTGCGGGCGATGATCCTGTACCCGATGAACGCGCTGGCCAACGACCAGCGAGAACGGCTCGGGGACATCTTCGGCGCGTTGCGCGAAGCGGGTTCAGGCTTCCGGCCGACCTTTGGCCAGTACATCGGCCAGACGCCGCAAAACCCCAAGGACAAGTGGCGCAACGCGACCTGGTGGGCCGACAACAGCCTTCCCGGCGAGATGGTCTTCCGCCAAGAGATGCGCAAGGCGCCGCCTCACATCCTGCTGACGAACTACTCGATGCTCGAGTACCTGCTGATCCGGCCCGACGACAGCCCGCTCTTCGACGACGGTCTGGGAGCTCACTGGCGCTTCATCGTGCTCGACGAAGCACACCAGTACCGGGGCGCCAAGGGCATGGAAATGGGCATGCTGATCCGCCGCCTCAAGCAGCGAGTGCGCGAGGGCGGCCGGCGCGGTCCCTTCCGCTGCATCGCCACCAGCGCGACCCTTTCCTCGGGCGAAAGCGAGGCGGACAAGCGGATCGTCGCCGAGTTCGCCAGCGAGCTCTTCGGAGAGCCGTTCTCCGAGTCTGGGATCGTCTTCGGCAAGACCCGGCCCGCGACCGCCGCGGAGTCTCCACGCCGCTATCACGCTTTTCTCCGCGCGCTGGAAGGGGCGTTCCTGGTGCATGCGGGCGGCGCGGACGCCGTAGCGCTAAACCGCAAGGGCGAGTCCAGCGACGGCCCGCGCTCGGAGGCGCTCGAGATCGCCCTGTGCAGGGAGTGCGGCCAGCACTACTACGTGGGCCAGGAGCAGGGAGGCCATCTCCAGGAGGCCGTCCGCGATCCCAGCCGCGCCGACTTCGGCGTGACGTACTACCTGCCGACCGAGGACGGCGACGAACTGCTGTGCCGCCGCTGCGGCAAGCTCTCGGAGCTCCGGCCGGCATGCGACTGCGAAGCGACCGTTCCCGTCAAGAAGTGCCAGAACCACCAAGACCACGCCGATCAACTGAAGGAGTGCGCGGCCTGCGGCTACACTCGCGGCGGCATCGGTGATCCGGTGCAGGAGATCGTGCACGGCTCGGACGGCCCCAACGCGGTCATCGCCACCGCCCTGCACGAGCTGCTGCCGGAAGATCGTCGTAAGGTGCTGGCCTTCGCCGACAGCCGGCAAGAGGCGGCGTTCTTCGCCTGGTACGCCGAGGATTCCTACGAGAAGGTGCGCGACCGCAACCTCATCTTGCGGGCGCTCCGAGCCGGGCCCATAGGCGACGAAGGCCTGTCCCTCGACGATCTCAGAAACCGGCTGCGCGGCCGGTGGGAAGAAGCCGGCCTCTTCAAGCAGTCCGACACCGTTGAGAAAAGGAACCGCCAAGCACTCGCCGCGATCCTGCGCGAGGCGCTGACGGACGAGAAGCGACTGTCTCTGGCCGGCGTCGGTCTGGTGAGGTGGTTCGTCGCGCTGCCCGACGAGCTGCAAATCCCGGCGTCCATGCGTCGCCCGCCGTGGAACTTCACGGAGGCCGAGGCACGGCGCCTTATCGCCTATCTGCTGGACGACTTACGGAACCGCTCCGCCATGAACCTGCCGGCCGGCGCCGACAGCCCCCTATGGCCGGACGTTTCGCCCGTACGATCGCAGCGGGCGTACGGTTCGGGGCCGCCGGGCGGCCGGAAGAACATCTCTCAATGGGGAGGACCCCAATCGAGCGTCGTGACCCACTTCCTGCACCGGTTGCTTGGCGAGAGCGATCTTCCCGCCGACGACCGGAAGGCGACCTCGCTGGACCTGATGAAGGACCTGTGGCAGGCCCTGCGAGGGAGCGATGAACCTTCCGTTCTTTCCCGAGGGGAAACCAACGGGACGTTTCGACTCGATCCGGACTGGCTGCGGATCAAGCCCGCCGCGGACCTGGACGAAGTCCGGGAGTGCAAGACCTGCGCCACCTTGACCAGCCACGACATCCGCGGCGTCTGTCCCCGGAACCGTTGTCCGGGTTCGCTCGTTCCCGCCGACCGTGAGCGCCTCCAGGAGAACCACTATCGGCGCCTCTACGAAAGCAACACCCTGCCCCCGGCGCTGAGTGCGGAAGAGCACACCGCCCAGATCGCCAGCGACGAGGCGCGTCGGAGACAGAGGAAGTTCAAGGAAGGCGCCATCCATCTGCTCAGTTCCTCGACCACGTTCGAGGTCGGCGTCGATCTCGGCGATCTCGATGTCGTGTTCCTACGCAACGTGCCGCCGGAGCCGTTCAACTACACGCAGCGCGTCGGACGAGCCGGTCGGAGGGGCGGAAACCCGGGGCTGGCCCTGACCTACTGCCGCCGCAATCCGCACGACCTGTACCACTACGAGGATCCGGTCCATCGTGTGGTCAACGGAACGGTGCATCCTCCGCGCCTGCGGATGACGAACGAGAAGATCGTCTTGCGGCACATGGTCGCCACCGCCCTGTCCGGGTTCTTCAAGCAGGAACCCATCCGCTTCAAGCGGGTCGAGGACTTCGTCAACGACTGGCCTGAGCCCGCGGGCGACGTTGGACCTGCGGACGTTCTGCAAGGGCATCAACGGGCTGGACAAGACGCTCCGCGAGACCGTCCCCGAGTCCATGCATGAACGCACCGGACTCCTGACGGACGCCTGGGTAGACAGGATCGCCGGGCCCGGGAGCCGGCTTGCCGACGCGGAGGCCGAGGTGTGCTCCGACTATCGCGACATGGAACGTCACCGCCGGGACCTCTTCGGCCAGCACGAGAGCACGGGGCAAGCGGAAGCCCGCATGAGGACGATCGCAAAGGAGCGGACTCTCAACTTCCTGTCCCGCAAGGCGGTCATCCCGAAGTACGGGTTTCCCGTGGATGTCGTCGAACTCGATACCCGTCCCAAGAACCGAAACTCGGCGGGCGTCGCGCTTCAACGGGATCTGTCCCAGGCCATCGCCGAGTACGCTCCGGGCGGCAAGGTCGTGGCCAGGAAGCTGGAGTGGGAGTCCCGCGGCCTGAAGAAGGTGTCGGGCAAGGGGTGGCGGCTCGGTTTCTATCGTTACGAGAGCGCGCTCGACTTCCGGAAGTGGAACGAAGGCGACCCGGATGCGCCAGCGAACGGACGGCGGTACCTGATCCCGGAGTTCGGCTTCGTCACGCCGCTCTCCACCCAACCGAAGGCTCCGCGCGGCCGGGCCCGCCGCCTGTACACGACGCGGCCGTTCTTCCAGGGCTTCGACAGCGCGATGGCGCCCGAAACGAGGCTCCTCGCCGGCGTCCGGGTGACCAAGGCTCAGCCCGGCACGCTGGTGATTCTGTGCGAGGGCAGAAACCGGAGCGGTTTCTTCATTTGCCGTTCCTGCGGCCGGCACGACACGAAACGCAGCACGAAGCACAAGCACAAGTCGCCGTCTGGCAAAGAGTGTCGCGGCAGTCTGGAGAACTTCTCGCTCGGTCACGAACTCGTGACGGACGTCGTACGTCTGCAGTTTCCGGGATTGAAAGGCGAAGAGGACGCCTACTCGGTCGGCTACGCCGTGTTGCTCGGCGCGGCGGAGACCCTGGATGTCCCCGACACGGACCTGAACGTGACCGTTACCGGCGCCGGGAAGCCGAACGAAGCCGCAATCGTGCTCTACGACAACGTACCCGGCGGCGCCGGACTGGTGGCCCAACTGGAGAACGAAGCCGCGCTCATGGAGGTACTTCGGACCACCCGATCAAGGGTCCGGGGCGGCTGCGGCTGCGATTCGAGTTGCTACGGCTGTCTGCGCAGCTATCGGAATCAGTTCGCTCACCCGTATCTGAACCGGGTCACGGCCCTGAACGTCGTCGAGCTGGCCCTGGGCTGACCGACTGACCCGCGGGCTTCGCCTTCTTCGTCGGAGTTCACGTCGCTGGAGGGACGTGGCCTCCGGGCGCCGCCGACGCCGCGACGCCCCATTTGACATGTTTTCCACATGAAACTACTATTCCAAACATGTCCAAGATGCTCCAGATCCGGAACGTCCCCGAAGAGACCCACCGCCTTCTGAAGAGCCGCGCCGCGCTGGAAGGAGTCTCCATGTCCCACTTCGTGCTGCGTGAGATCGAGCGGATCGTCCGCCGGCCGAGCCGCCGGGAAGTACTGGACGCCATTCGCAGCGAACCCCCCGTGGCGCTCGACAAGACCCCGGCTGATGTCGTGAGGGAGGCCAGAGAATCCCGCCGGTGGTGATCGACGCCTCCGCGGCCGTCGAGATGCTGTTGGACACCGCGCCCGGCCGCCGCCTGAGCTCGAGACTCGCGGCCGAGTCGGTCGAGATCCACGTTCCTCACGTCGTGGACCTGGAGATCGCGCACGCGCTTCGGCGCTACGTGCGCCAAGGTGCCTTCGACGCCGCCCGGGGAACCCGAGCCCTGCGGCGCTGGCGCCACCTTCGGGCGGAACGCTACGAGCATCGTCGATTCCTGGACCGCATCTGGGCACTCCGCCACAACGTCTCGGCGTACGACGCGGTGTACGTCGCCCTGGCCGAAGCCCTCTCCACCACCCTGTTGACAGCGGATCGGAGGCTTGCCGGTGCTCCGGGGCTCGAAGGCCGCATCGAACTGATCTGAACGAGGCTGCCGGAGAGCAGGATCGAGGGCCGAGCGCGTGCCGCTGCCAACACGAGAAACACCCGAGCGCCAGCCCGCCGGCAGCGGCCGCGGCAACGACAACGGGAAGCCCCGAATCGGCCTCGTCCTCACCGGCGGCGGGGCGCGGGCGGCCTACCAGGTCGGGCTGGTCCGGCACTTGGCGAAACGGCTTCCGGAGTTCCACTTCGACGTGCTGACCGGCGTTTCGGCCGGCGCGATCAACGCTTCCTTCCTCGCCTCGCACACGGGAAGCGCCGAGGAGGCGACCGAGGAACTCATGCGCACCTGGCTCGATCTGACGCCCGATCACGTGTTCCGGGACGACGGCTGGTCGTTGGGGAAGATGGTCTTGCGCTGGCTGCTGAACCTGGCTTCGGGCGGCCTGCGCTACCGGCCGCAGGTCCGCGGCCTGGTCGACACCTCACCGCTCGGCAGTCACCTCGCGAACGTCCTCGGCGTCGAGACGGCGGACGGCCGCGTCCTGCCGGGAATCGCGAAGAACCTGGCCCGCGGCCGGCTGGACGCCGTCGCGGTAACGACCGTCGAGTGGTCGACGGGACAGACCGTGACCTGGGTTCAGGGCCGCGACATCGAGACCTGGGAACGACCGAAGCGCCGCTCGGAGCGCGCGCTGCTGACGCTCGATCACGTCCTCGCCTCCGCCTCGCTGCCGCTCATCTTTCCGGCGGTGCGGATCGGCGACGCCTGGCACGGCGACGGCGGCGTCCGCTTGACCTCGCCGCTGTCGCCGGCCCTGCACCTGGGCTGCGATCGCCTGATCGCGGTGTCTACGCGCCACGAGCCCCTGGCGCCAAGAGCCGCAGCCGCCGCCTACCCGCCGCCGGCCCAGTTCGCGGGCGTGCTCCTGAACGCCGTCTTCCTGGATCAGCTCGACCAGGACGCGAACCGGATGGAACTCGTCAACGGCCTGCTGGCCCGGCTGCCGCAGTCGGAACGAGGATCGCTCCGGCTCGTCGACCTGGTGCTGCTGCGGCCCTCCGAAGACCTCGGCCGCCTCGCGAGCCGGTTCGAGCCCCGACTGCCGAAGGCGTTCCGCTTCATGACCCGGGGTCTCGGTACCCGCGACACGAAGAGCCCGGACCTGCTCAGTCTCCTGATGTTCCAGCCCGACTACATCCGGGCTCTGATTGAAGTGGGCGAAAGGGACGCAGAAGCACGCCACGGCGAGATCGCGACCCTGCTGGGCGGGGCGGTTACGCGATCGTGATGTCGTCGGAGAGGTAGACGTCCTGGATGTGGTTCAGGAGTTCGACGCCCTCCGCCATCGGCCGCTGAAACGCCTTGCGGCCGGAGATCAGTCCCTGGCCGCCGGCGCGGCGGTTGATGACCGCCGTCCGCACCGCGGCCGCCAGGTCGCCAGCGCCGCCGGAGGAACCGCCGGAGTTGATCAGCCCGACCCGGCCCATGTAGCAGTTCGCGACCTGCCAGCGCACCAGGTCGACGGGGTGGTCGGAAACCAGGTCGCTGTAGACGAGGTCGTGGGTCTTGCCGAAGCCGACCGCCGGGTAGCCGCCGTTCTTCGTCGCCTGCTTCTGCTTGACGATGTCCGCCTCGATCGTCACGCCGATGTGGTTCGCCTGCCCGGTCAGGTCGGCCGAGTCGTGGTAGTCGACGCCGTCGACGACGAAGGCACTGTTGCGAAGGTAGCACCAGAGGATGCAGGCCATGCCGAGTTCGTGGGCCTGCTGGAAGCACTCGGCGATCTCGACCAGTTCCTCGCGGCAGACGTCGGCGCCGAAGTACACCGTGGCGCCCACCGCGGTGGCGCCCAGATCCCATGCCTGCTCCACCTGCGAGAAGAGAACCTGGTGGTACGTGTGGGGATGGGTCAGGCTCTCGTTGTGGTTGATCTTGACGATGAACGGGATCCTGTGCGCGTACCGCCGGCCGATGCTGCCCAGCACGCCGAGGGTCGAGGCGACGCCGTTGCAGCCGCCCTCCATCGCCAGCCGGATGATGTTCTCGGGATCGAAGTAGGCAGGGTTCGGCGCGAACGAGGCCGCACCGGAGTGCTCGATCCCCTGGTCCACGGGAAGGATCGAGACGTAGCCGGTGCCCGCGAGCCGGCCGTGCCCGAGCAGCCTCTGAAGGCTGGCGAGGGTGCGGTTGTTCCGGTCCGAAGGACCGAAGGCCCGATCCACGGTGTCCGGACCCGGCACCGTCAGCAGCTCCTTCGGGATCCCCTTGCAGACGTGTCCGAGGAGGCTCTCCGCCTCACTGCCTAGAAGCTGTTCGATGCGCGCGATATCGGCCATGGGTGCTCTTGGATCCTCCTCAGGAAAGGTGTCGGTGGTCAGGCTCGGCGCGATTGTAGCGCCGCCGCGGGCGGTCCCGCGCCACCCGGTCAGTTGAGGTTGCCGGCCGGGAATTCGAGGCCGGATTCGGGCCCCTCGAGCCGTTCGAGCAGCCGGAGCAGCACATCGAGCGGAGGCCCCCAGAGACGGTGACGTCCCACGTGGTACACGGCAAGCGGCACATTCCGCCCCTCGATCTCGAAGGTCCGCTCCTCGATCAACCGCGGGTGCCTCAGGGCCGACAGCGGCAACCGCACGGCCGGCGCTTCCACGTTGCTGCCGTCGTCCTCGGGAGACGGCACGGCCACGACACACGCCCTCAGTCGAAAGCCATCGGACCCGCCCAACTCGTCCAGTTCGCCCAGGCGGAGAACCCGCGACGGCTCGACGCCGAGTCCAACGCTGACGAGCCTCGCAACCGTCGGCCACGGGTCGTCGCCCTCGAAGGGAGTGGCGGGGAAGCTCAGCGGCGGTGTCTCCTGCGGTTCCTCCCGTAGCAGGGTCCAGAGTTCGGCCGCCTCAACGTACAGCGGCACCACCAGCACGACCTGGGTGCCGCTTCCTCCGGCGGCCGGCAGCCGTTTCGATTCGTCCAGCATGCGCCGGACTTCGAGGATCCAACTCACTGCCGCCGACACTATCCCCCGGGATTCCGCACTTCCTCACCGCGCGCTGAGAGTTCAAAGGTCGCGGTCGAAGACCTCGGCGCCGCAGTGGATCATCGAGCCGCCGCCGAACAGGTGGGGCTCTAGGCGAAGCCGGGCCGGTCCGATCGGCCGGCGGAGCCTCAGGCCGATCCGGCACGCTTCTCCCGGGGCGAGATCGCGCGGCAGGGGAATCCACGGCCTGCCCTTGAACAGATCGCGGCCGTCGCTCAGGAGCTGGGGTTCGAGCACGACGCCGCCGTCGGCGCGGCGGCCCGACAGCCAGGTGGCGAAGCCGGTGTTCGTGACCACGATCTCCACCTCGCGCCGTTCACCCTCCGCCCAGGGTCGTTCACAACCTTCGACTTCGATTCGACCCGGCAACCAGCCCCACGTCAACGACGTGGGCGGCAATGGATGCGGCGGCCGGCGTGCGGAAGCCACGTTTTCCGGGGGGCCGGACCACTCGGCGAGAGCCTCCGCAACGGCGTTCGCCGCCTTCGCCGGCCGGTGCTCGCGCTCGATGAAGGAGCGGGCCGCATCGCCCATTCCCCCCAACCGGTCGGGAGTCGCCAGCAGCCGGCCCAGGAGTGCGGCGAGCGCCTCCGCCTCCGCTTCTGGTTCGTCGGCAAGCGGCGCCTTGACCACCACGTCGTCCGGCAGGTCGGTGAACTGGCCGTAGTCCGAGACCACCGCGGGCCGTCCGAGAGCCAGAATGCGAAGCAGTGACGCCGAGGTCTCTCCCGCGCTGGGATAGCGCAGATTGAGGCACAGGTCGCAACCGGCAATCGCGACCGGGAAGGTGGCCTCGTCGAGAAAGCCGGTCACGGTGACGCGGTCCTGGACTCCCAGGTCCCGAATCAGTGTCGCCAGATCGAGCTGCGGCGCCACTTCCCCGGCAACCACCGCATGCACGTCCGCCATGCCGGGTTCCGCCAGCGCCCGCAACAGCACGTCCGTCCGCTTGATCGGCGTCTGGAAGCCGAAGGAACCGAGAAGGACCGCCGAAGAGGGAACACCCAACTGCCGCCGCCAGGCCGCGGCGGCCCGCCGGCTCGGCGGATCGGGCACCGGCATCGGCATCGGCACGCACCGGATCTCCGGCAGGGGATGGCCGGACGCCCGCTCTTCCAGTTCGTCCTCGAGAAAACGCCGACCCCATTCGCTGTGAACCAGCAGGCCGCGCTGGCGAACAAGCAGCGAGCCATGGGCCGGCATCTCGAACAGCCGCGCCCGGCCGTGCGCACCCCATCGGGTGGGTATTGCCGCGGCGGCCCCCTCCCAGCCGTGCTCACCGCCGAGGGCCGCCACGTAGGCGTCCAGATCGCCGCTGGCCAGCGTGGCCTCGACCAGAAGGTGATGCAAGCGCAGGTCATGAACGGTCACGACGCCGGGAGATTCCAGGGCGAGCCGCCGCACACCTTCGTGGTACACGTTGTTGCCCAACTGATAGAAGGGAAGGCGCCGCGCCGGATCAAGCGCCGCGGGTTCGATGACCTCGTAGCGGCGGCGCACGTCGGTCGCCACCTCCTGACCGGGCAGGCGCACCAGGCGCAGGTCGCACAGAGGCGCGAGTTCCTCCAGCAGGTCGACGCTATAGTCGGCGATCCCCGACCGCACCGGAGGCAGCGGCGAAACGTAGTCGACCGCCGGGCCACTCACGGAGAACCCGCCCTACGCGGTCTCGAGCTGCTGCCCGAGCCAGGCATCGATGAACGGGTCGATCTCACCGTCGAGGACGCGCTCGACAGCCGAGACCTCGAGCTTCGTACGGTGGTCCTTGACCATGCGATACGGGTGCAGCACGTAGCTCCGGATCTGTGATCCGAAGCCGATCTCCATCTTCTGCCCCTCGCGCTCGGCCTGTTCCTCGCGCCGCTTCTGCAGTTCCCGGTCGTAGAGCCGCGCCTTGAGGATCTTCATCGCCATCGCCCGGTTCTTGATCTGGCTGCGCTCGTTCTGACAACTGACGACGATCCCGGAGGGATGGTGGGTGATGCGCACCGCCGAGTCCGTCACGTTCACGTGCTGACCGCCGGCGCCGGACGACCGGAAGGTGTCGATGCGGATGTCCTTGTCCTCGATCTCGATGTCGATGTCGTCGTCGATCTCGGGGTAGGCGTAGACCGACGCAAAGGAGGTGTGGCGCCTCTTCGCCGCGTCGAACGGCGAGATACGGACCAGCCGGTGAACGCCGCTCTCGCCGCGCAGGCGACCGAACGCGTAGTCGCCGCGCACGGCAACAGTCGCACTCTTGAGGCCCGCTTCGTCGCCGTCGAGCCGTTCGAGCAGCGTGACGTCGAATCCGCTCTGCTCGGCCCACCGCAGGTACATCCGCAGCAGGATTTCGGCCCAGTCCTGGGAGTCGGTGCCGCCCTCACCGGGGTGGATGGCGAGCAGGGCGCTCCGGTCGTCGTCTTCGCCCGAGAGCTTCAGCTCCAGATCGAGCGCCTCGGTCTCCCGCTCAACCCGCGCGATGAACTCGCCGAGTTCCGCCTCTCCCTCGACCGCCTCCGCACTCTCCGCGAGCAGTTCGAGCCAGGCCTCGACCTCGTCGCCGTCCTCGTTCAGCCGGTCGACGGTCTTCTGACGCCGTTCCAGCGTCCGGCGGCGCCGCAGCAGAGGCGCGCTCTTTCTGGGGTCGTCCCAGAATCCCGGCTGCTCCATCTCATGATCGAGCGCGGCGAGCTGTTCCCGGACTTCGGCCGGGTCAAAGATACCTCCGCAGACCGTCCAGACGGGCCCTGAGTTCGGTTAGCGAGCGGTTCGCGTCGGCAGCGATCATCTGCGGAGTCTACGAAGAAGTGGACACAACGAGGCGAAGCCGGGCTCCAGCCGCCGACACGGCAGCCGAGTCACCGTCCACGCAGTATGGCAAAGGCCGCCAGTGCGAGGCAAAGCAGCGGCACCAGCAGGGGGGCGCGGGTGAACAGGGTCATCCTGTCGAGCGGGAAAACCGGTGTGTCCAGGCCGTAGACCTCATCGATCGGCGCGATCATCTCGGTCTCGCCCCGGTGGTTGATCACCGCCGAGATGCCCGTAATCGCCGCGCGGATCAGGGGCCGGCTGTTCTCGGCCGCCCGGAAACGGGCCGGGCGCAGGTGTTGATAGGGCGCCCAGGTACGGCCGTACCAGGAGTCGTTCGTCATCGTGACCAGCACGGAGGCTCCGCGACGTACCCGCGCCGCCACCTGCGCCGGAAAGACGATTTCAAAGCAGATCGAGACGCCGAGCCGGACATCGCCGTGATCAAGCAGACGGACTTCGTGGCCTGGTGAGTAGCTGCCCGTGTTCCGTGCAAGCTGGCGCAACCGCGGCAGAAGACGGCCAAACGGCACGTACTCGCCAAACGGCACGAGATGCATCTTGTCGTAGATCTGGCGCTCGGCGGCGCCCTCCGACGGGTTCAGCAGGTAGGCGGAGTTGTAGGCGCCCTCCTCGTCGCCGGATCCGAACCGCCGGGTGCTGTTGAAGAGAAGTGAGCATCCGCCGGCAACCAGGTCTTCGAGATCTCGGGCGAACGCGGCGTCACGCTCCAGTTCGTAAGGCCAGCCCGCGCTCTCCGGCCAGACGACAAGGGCGCCGGGCTCACAGCTCAGCCTGCTGAAAGCGAGGAGCGACTGGTAGTTGGTCTGAATGCGGGTAAGCCGCACGGCCGCGGACTCCTGCTGCATCTCGACCGTCTCCATGTGGATGTTCGGCTGCTGCAGCCGCACCTCCAACGGGGACGCCGCGCGCGGCGGCCAGTCGGGGTTCGTCCACCGCGCCACCCCCAGGAGCGCAACAACGACGGCGACCGCGACAGCCGCAAACCGCCGGGTCTTTCCGTCGGCGAGCCCCAGCAGAGCGAGACCGAAGGCCACGACGAGACCGGAAAGACCGTGGCTGCCGACCCAGCGGGTGACATCGAGAGCTCCCGGAACATCGACCCAGGCGTAACCGAGCAGGTTCCAGGGGAAACCGGACGGACCGAGCCCGCGCACCCACTCCAGACTGACCCAGACGGCAGGCACAAGAAGCAGGGAGAGGACATCCCGCCGGGCAAGAGCGGGACCGGCAAGCCAACAGAACAGACCGTGATAGAGGCCCAGGTAGAGGGCCAGAAGGGTCAGGAGCGAGGCGGACGCGACACTCGGCAGACCGCCATGGAGGGTGAGCGTGCTCGCAATCCACGGCACCGCGACCAGCCAGGCCACCGTGCCATGAAGCCAGCCAAGCCATAGACGGCGGCCTGGCCCGGGAACCGTCGCGGTGATCAGGAGAAGCGGCGCCGTCGCCGCGAGTGGAACCACCAGCCCGGGACGCTCGTCGAAGCAGAAGGCCCACCAGACGCCGCCGGCGATTGCAAGGGCACATTGGAACCAGATCGACAAGAGAAACGACGCCGGACCCTTCGCGGGTTCCGCGTCCGGACCGGTCCCGGACCTCACCATGGGGCTTCCCGCGGCCCCGGGAGCGCGTTCAGTTGTTCGGCGTGATCCAGGTCTCGAGCCCGTACTGTTTGGTGAGCAGCTCGGCAGCCGCCGCAGCGGAGTCCTGGTCCTCGAACGGACCCACCCGCACCCGCTGCATCACCTGGCCGTCCAGCGTCTGGGGCGACAGGAAGGCAGGGTGTCCATCCGCGCGCAGCCTCTGCTCCACCGAGGCAGCCTGCCGGGCATCGGCGCTGGAGAAGACCTGAACGACCAGGCCGGAGGCGGCCGGCCCCGCGGCCGGAGCCGGGCGAGCGGTCTCGACCGGACGCGCTCCGTCTTCGCCGGCACCGAAGAACCGCACGACCCCGGCCGGCGCTTCTTCACTTTCGGTGTCGGACGCGGCGGGAGCCGCCGGCCCCGTGACCGGCTCCGGAAGCGCCACCTCCGGTGGCGTGACGGCCGCCTCGGTCGCGGCGGGGTCGAGGTCGTTCGACCGACCCCACCACACGCCGGCGGCGAACGCTCCCACCAGGGCCAGCGCCAGCAGAGCTACGAAGGCGGCGATCTGACTGTTGCTGACCGCGACCTCGTACGGCTCGTAGGCGGCGCCCTTCACTCTTCGGGCGGTTTGAGCGCCGCGAACGCCCTGAAGAGTTCAAGCGGCAGCGGGAAGAGGATGGTCGAGTTCCGCTCGGTGGCGATGTCCGAGAGGGTCTGCAGGTACCGCAGTTGCAAGGTGACCGGGTTGGCGCTGATCGTGTTCGCCGCCTCGGCAAGTGCTTCGGAGGCCTGCAGCTCACCGCTGGCGTGAATCACCTTGGCCCGCTTCTCCCGCTCCGCCTCGGCCTGCTTGGCCATCGCTCGCTGCATCTCCTGCGGCAGGTCGACGTGCTTCACCTCCACCATGGAGACCTTGATGCCCCAGGGGTCGGTCTGCTGATCGATCACCGTCTGCAGGCGGTCGTTCAACTGCTCGCGCTCGCTCAGCAGTTGGTCCAGGTCGATCTGGCCCAGGATCGAACGCAGCGTGGTCTGAGCCAGTTGGCTGGTGGCGAACAGGAAGTTCTCGACCTCCACGATCGCCTTCGTCGGCTCGAGCACCCGGAAGTAGACGACGGCGTTGACCTTCACGGACACGTTGTCGCGCGTGATGATGTCCTGCGACGGTACGTCGAGCACCACGGTGCGCAGCGAGACCTTCACCATGCGGTCGATGGGCCACAGGATCAGAACCAAGCCCGGACCCTTCGGCCGGTCCAGGATGCGACCCAGCCGAAACACGACGGCGCGCTCGTACTCGGCCATGATGTTGATCCACCGGGTGAGCAGGAACAGCACCAGGACGACCAGGAAGCCAATAAAGGGAAGAGAACTCATACCGATTCAGGTCCTTTCTTCTGTGTGCCCGGCAGTCCGCGGCCGCCACGTCGCGCCGGCCTCGTCACGGACTCCCACCAAGGCCTCTCAGCCGTCTCCGGCCGGTTCGACGCGCAGGGTCATACCGTCCACCCGGAGGACCCTGACGCGGTCGCCGACCCCGACCTCGACGTCGGATTCGGCGTTCCAGATCTCGCCGTGCAGCCGGACCTTGCCCGGTGAACCGGCTTCGATGGCGGCGCTCACCAGCGCGAACTCGTCCAGCAGACCCTTGCGTCCGGTCGCCACGCGGCCGCGCTGCGCCTTGAGTGCCAGGCGGGCGAGAGCGAGCGCCACGAGCGCGATCGTGATGCCGACCCCGATGATCAGGTTCAGGCTCGCGCGAAGCGCCGGGTCGGCGTCCCTGAACAGCATCATCGCCCCGAGACAGAAGGAGATCGCTCCGCCCACCGTCAACATGCCGAAACTGGGGATCTTGACCTCCAGCACCCAGAGGACGACCGCCAGAAACAGCAGGGCCAGACCCGCGTAGTTGACCGGCAGGACGGACATCGCCCACAGGCCGAGGATCAGACAGAGGGCTCCGACCACTCCCGGGAAGATCGATCCCGGGTGGGTGATCTCGAAGATCAGCCCGATCGACCCCAGCGACATCAGGAGAATCGCGACGTTCGGGTGCGCGATGATCGACCGCACACGCTGGAAGGCCGACATCTCCATGCGGCGTACCGTCGCCTCGCGGGTCGACAGCGTCAGTTCCCGCCCTCCCTTCTCGACGACGCGGCCGTCGAGATCGACGAGCAGGGACTGCAGGCTTGGCGCGACCAGATCGACCAGACCCAAGTCGAGCGCCTCCTGTGCCGTGAACGACTTGCTCTCGAGCACCGCCGACTCCGCCAGCTTCTCATCCCGACCGCGACGGGCCGCCAGCGAACGGATGGTCGCCGCCGCATCCTGCGTCACCTTCTCGCCCATGGCGCCGGGGATGTCCTCGCCGCCTCCGGCAACCGGGTGAGCCGCTCCGGTGTTCGTTCCCGGCGCCATCGCCGCGATGTCGGCGCCCAGCAGGATGAAGAAGCCGGCCGACGCGGCCTGGGAGCCGCTCGGGGAGACGTAGACGACGACCGGCGTGGCGGCCTCGAGGAAGGTCGTGAAGACCTTTCGCATCGCCTGCATCTCGCCGCCCGGCGTAGACAGCTCGACGACCAGGGCCTCCGCGCGCACCCGGTCAGCCTCCGCCACCACCTCTTCGATGAACTCGGCAACGACGACCTGGATCACGGAATCCACGGCCGCGACGATCACCTCCGGCCCGGACTCGCCGAGCGGGTCCTCCGCGCCGCGGGGAGGATCGGCGTCCGCGGGCTCCAGTGCTTCCGCGTCCTCCGGTTCCGCAGCGCCAGGGTCTTCCGACTCCGATCCGGGTTCGTCCGCAAGCAGGACGAGCGGCGCCAGGGCCAGAACGAGGGCCAGCGCCAGCCGCGGGAGACTTCCCGGTCGTGTCGGCTTCGGCAAGCGGCGCATCGCCAACAGTCTACTTGACGAAGGGCCGCCTGTTACCGGCGGAGTGGTCGGGGCGAGAGGATTTGAACCTCCGGCCTCACGGTCCCGAACCGTGCGCTCTACCAGGCTGAGCTACGCCCCGCAGCACCGCCGCAGAATACGGCCACGCAGGCAGGAAGTCCAGCCTTCCCCGGGGAAGCCTGCGTCAGGCCGCGCCGGCCGGCGCGGGAGCCGAAATCACGATGTCCTCGTCGTCTCCCGCCTCGTGCTCGAACGGCTCGCCGTTCACTTCAATCGTCGCCGCGTCGACGTTCCGGAGTCTGAGCCGGAGCTCCTCGTCCGCGGTGACGGTCAGGGACTCGCCCTGAACCCGCAACTCGCTGACCGTGCGCTCGCCGTCGCTGAATACGTCAACCCAACTCGTCGCCCGGAAGTCCAGCGTCACCCGCAGCGCCTGCTCAGACAGAGGCTCCGGCGGCGGCGGCGGCGGCGCTTCTTCGACAACCGGCGGCGCCATCGTCTCCATGTCCTCGGGTGCGTCGGGATCCCCGCTGGCGAAGAAGCGCCACACGAGGAACAGGAGGATCGCAACAACGACCAGCCCAACCGCAACCGTCCGGCCGGTCGGCCATGTCGCAGGCTGCCCCGACAGGTCTTCGATTCCCCCCTCGAGGTCGTTCCGGGCCGAAGCGGCGAGATAGAAGTTGAGTACCTCGTCCGGATCAAGACCGACGATCCGCGCGTACTCGCGGAGGAAACCCCTGACGAAGATGGTCGCCGGCAGCAGGTCGAACCGATCGTGCTCGAGCGCCTCCAGATACCGGATGTTGATCTTGCTCGACTGCGTGATCGTCTTCAGCTCGACCTGGCGGACTTCGCGCTGGCTGCGAAGCCAGGCGCCGAACGACTCCCCCTCGCCCGGAGACGGTACGGCCTGACGCTCTTCTGTCATCTCTCCATCGGGTTTCGCAGGGACCACGTCGGACGAACCCATTGTAGTCCGACCGCGCTCCGGGACCGCAGCGTAATCCAATCCTGAGATGAGCCTGAACGGGACCGTGGTTTGGAAGTGATCTGGTTCGGTTCGGGGAGGGTTCTGGAGCGGCAGACGGAGCGCTAGCGGAGTCTGCCGCCTAAGGGTACGCCGGTGCGGCTGGCGGCGGTGGCGGGCTGCTGTACCGGCGGTCGAGGTTGCGGTTTTCATGGAGGTCAGGCGCTCCGGCGCCGAAGAGGATCGGAC
>JAAXHG010000082.1:0-1560 GCA_012270995.1 Vicinamibacteraceae bacterium
GGCTGGAACGCCTGTACGCCGAGCCGGTGCAGCGTCGGCGCGCGGTTCAGCAGCACGGGGTGCTCCTGGATGACCTCCTCGAGCACGTCGAAGACCTCGGGTGCCTGGCTCTCGACCATCTCCTTGCCGGCCTTGATCGTCGCGACCAGGCCGCGCTCCTCGAGCTTCTGGTAGATGAACGGCTTGAACAGCTCGAGCGCCATCTTCTTCGGCAGGCCGCACTCGTTCAGCTTCAGGTCGGGACCCACCACGATCACCGAACGCCCCGAGTAGTCGACGCGCTTGCCCAGCAGGTTCTGGCGGAACCGCCCCTGCTTGCCCTTCAGGGTGTCGGACAGGGACTTGAGCGGACGGTTGTTCGAGCCCTTCAGCACCCGACCGCGACGGCCGTTGTCGAACAGAGCGTCAACCGCCTCCTGGAGCATGCGCTTCTCGTTGCGGACGATGACCTCGGGCGCCCGCAACTCGAGCAGCTTCTTCAGCCGGTTGTTCCGGTTGATGACCCGACGGTACAGGTCGTTCAGGTCGCTGGTGGCGAACCGACCGCCGTCGAGCGGCACCAGGGGCCGCAGCTCCGGCGGAATCACCGGGATCACGTCCAGGATCATCCACTCCGGCCGGTGCCCGCTGCGCCGGAAGGCGTTGACCACCTTCAGCCGCTTCGCCGCCTTCAGGCGGCGGATCTGGCTCGTGTCGGTGCGCATGACGATCCGGAGTTCCTCGGCCAGCTCGTCGATGTCGATCCGGGCCAGCAGTTCCTTGATCGCCTCGGCGCCCATCCGCGCGTCGAAGCCGTCCGGGCCGAACTCGTCCCGCAGTTCGCGGTAACGCTCCTCGGAGACGAGTTCGTTCTCTTCGAGATCGGCGTCGCCGGGATCGATGACGACGTAGCTCTCGAAGTACAGGATGCGCTCCAGGTTGCGCAGGGAGAGGTCGAGGAGGTGACCGATGCGACTGGGCAGACCCTTGAAGAACCAGACGTGGCTCGCCGGACTGGCCAGCTCGATGTGGCCCATCCGCTCGCGGCGCACGCGGGAACGCGTGACCTCGACGCCGCACTTGTCGCAGACGACGCCGCGGTGCTTCATCCGCTTGTACTTGCCGCACAGACATTCCCAGTCCGTCATCGGCCCGAAGATCTTGGCGCAGAACAGGCCGTCCCGCTCGGGCTTGAAGGTCCGGTAGTTGATCGTCTCGGCCTTGGTTACCTCGCCGTAGCTCCAGGACCGGATCTTCTCCGGCGAAGCTAGCGCGATCTTGATCGCGTTGAAGTCCTTGACCGACTGCGTCTTCTCGAAACTCGAAAGTGGTTGCACCAGGCGACCTCCCCTAGACCTTCATCAACTCGACGTCCAGACACAGACTCTGCAACTCGCGCACCAGCACGTTGAACGACTCCGGCAGTCCGGGGTCTTCCGGCACGTCGCTCTTGACCAGAGCTTCGTAGGCCCGGCTCCGACCCTCGACATCGTCGCTCTTGACGGTCAACAGCTCCTGCAGCGTGTAGGCGGCGCCGTACGCCTGCAGTGCCCACACCTCCATCTCGCCGAAACGCTGGCC
>JAAXHG010000082.1:1635-9169 GCA_012270995.1 Vicinamibacteraceae bacterium
CATGTAGATGTAGCCGACCGTGACCTTCTGCTCGAAGGGCTCGCCGGTGACCCCGTCGTGCAGGGTCGTCTTCCCCGAAGTCGGAAGTCCCGCCTCGGTCAGCAGTTCCTTGAGCCGTGACTCCCGGATGCCGTCGAAGACCGGTGTCGCGAACTTGATCCCGAGCGATCGCCCGGCCCATCCCAGGTGGGTCTCCAGAATCTGGCCGACGTTCATCCGGCTCGGCACGCCGAGCGGATTCAGCACGATCTCGACCGGAGTGCCGTCCGGCAGGTACGGCATGTCCTCCTCGGGCAGGATGCGCGAAATGACGCCCTTGTTGCCGTGGCGCCCGGCCATCTTGTCGCCCACCTGCAGCTTGCGCTTCATGGCCACGAAGACCTTGACCAGCTTGATCACGCCCGGAGGCAGCTCGTCGCCCTTCTGCAGCAGCTTGATCTTCTCCTCGTTGACCCGGTGCATGACCTCGATGTGGGAGTCGGTGCGCTCGTAGATCGCGCCCACTTCCTTCAACAGGTCTTTCTGCTCCAGCGGCAGGGCCAGGATCTCCTGTCGCGTCAACTGCTCGAGATGCCGGTACTTGATCGTCTCCTTCGCCTTCAGGTGCCGCTTGCCCTCCCGGTCCTGCACCGCGGCGGTCGGCTTCAGACCGACCAGAAGATCGGCGATCTTCTTGTTCCGTTCCTCGTGCATGATCCGCGCCTGATCACGGATGTTCTTTTCCAGCCGGCTGACTTCCTGCTCCTCGATTTCGAGTGCCCGCTCGTCCTTGTCGACGCCCTTGCGGGAGAAGATCTTGACTTCGACGACCGTGCCGTCGATTCCCGGAGGTGCCTTCAGGCTGGCGTCGCGGACGTCTCCGGCCTTCTCGCCGAAGATGGCCCGCAGCAGCTTCTCCTCCGGTGTGAGCTGGGTTTCGCCCTTCGGCGTGACCTTGCCCACCAGGATGTCGCCGGCCTTGACCGAAGCGCCGATGCGAATGATGCCGCTGTCGTCGAGATCGGCGAGCGCCGCCTCGGCGACGTTGGGAATGTCGCGCGTGATCTCCTCGGGCCCCAGCTTCGTGTCCCGCGCCTCGATCTCGAACTCCTCGATGTGAATCGAGGTGTAGGAGTCGTCGCGCACCAGGCGCTCCGAGACGAGGATCGCATCCTCGAAGTTGTAACCGCGCCACGGCATGAAGGCCACGAGCACGTTCCGGCCCAGCGCCAGCTCACCCAACTCGGTGGAGGCGCCGTCGGCCAGGACCTCGCCGCGGACCACCCGCTGACCCTCGCGGACGACCGGTTTCTGGTGCACGCAGGTGTTCTGATTCGACCGGCGGAACTTGGTCAACTGGTAGATGTCGGCCCCAAACTCGCGCGCCGCACCCGTTTCGGGGTCCGCGCCCTCGACCCGGACGATCACCCGGTCCGCGTCCACCGAGTCGACGACCCCGGCCCGCTGGCAGAGCACCACCGCACCCGAGTTGCGGGCCACGATCCCCTCGAGACCCGTGCCGACGATCGGCGAGTCGGAGCGCAGCAGAGGCACCGCCTGCCGCTGCATGTTCGAACCCATCAGGGCCCGGTTCGCGTCGTCGTTCTCCAGGAACGGAATCAGGGCCGCGGCCACGCTGACGAGCTGCTTAGGGCTGATGTCCATGTAGTCGACCCGTTCGCGGTCGACCGTGACGAAGTCCCCGCGGGCACGCGCCACCGGACGTTCGTTCTCGAGGAAACCCCGGTCGTCGATCTTCGCGTTGGCCTGGGCGATGATGTACTTCTCCTCCTCCCAGGCGGTCAGGTAGAAGGCGTGCGGTTCGGCCTGCACCTGCCGCTTCTTGTTCCGCTTGAGGCGCCGGTTCTCCGCCGCCAGATCGTCGCCGGCGACGATCTGGCCCAGGGCGAACGTGCCGTCGCCCGGCTTGATCACCTTGAAGTGGTCGATGACCCGGCCGCCCTCGACCTTCTTGTAGGGACTCTGGATGAAGCCGTAGTCGTTGATCCGCGCATAGGTCGCGAGCGAGGAGATCAGGCCGATGTTCGGCCCCTCCGGGGTTTCGATGGGGCAGATGCGGCCGTAGTGCGACGCGTGGACGTCGCGCACTTCGAAGCCCGCGCGTTCACGCGACAGGCCGCCCGGACCCAGCGCCGACAGGCGCCGCTTGTGGGTGACCTCGGACAGCGGGTTCGTCTGGTCCATGAACTGGGAGAGCTGCGACGAACCGAAGAACTCCTTGATCGCCGCGATCACGGGCTTCGAGTTGATCAGGTCGTGCGGCATCGCCGAATCGATGTCCTGATGCACGGACATCTTCTCCTTGATCGCCCGCTCCATGCGCACCAGGCCGATCCGGAACTGGTTCTCGAGCAGTTCGCCCACCGCGCGCACGCGGCGGTTGCCGAGGTTGTCGATGTCGTCGACGCGGCCAACGTCCTTCTGCAGCTGCAGGAGGTACTCGATCACCCGGTAGAAGTCCTCGGCCGAGAGGGTCTTCCGGTCGACCGACTCGTCGGTCTCGAGCTTGATGTTGAACTTGAAGCGGCCGACCCGCGAGAAGTCGTATCGCTTCGAGTCGAAGAACATGCCGTAGAACAGCGAACGCGCACTCTCGTGCGTCGGCGGGTCGCCGGGACGCATCCGCCGGTAGATCTCGATCTGCGCCTCCTTCGTGTCCCTGGTGGTGTCCTTGGCCAGGGTGTTCGAAATCGTCGCGCCGCAGAGCTCCCAATCCGGAAAGAAGACCTCCAGCTCGCTGTGATTGCGGCCGTCAAGCCGTTCGTCGAGATCCTCCGGAATCGGCTCGTTGGCCTCCAGCAGCACTTCACCGGTGTCCTCGTCGATCACATCGGCGATCAGGAAGGCGCGCTCCAGTTCCGGTGGACCGACCTCCGCCTCGATATGGTCGCCGGCGTCCAGGCGCTCGATCGCCGTTTCGTCCAGGGTCAGGCCGGCGAAGACGCTGTAGCGGTGCCGGATGCCCCGGCTCGAGCGGTCGCGCAGTCGCTCACGCTCCAGCACTTCCGGTCCGATACCCAGACGATAGACGCCGCCCCCCACCAGGGAGAGGGGCATCGCGGTGTAGAACTGCCGCAGGATCAGCTCGTTCGTCTCCAGGCCGAGGGCACGCAGGAAGACGGTGCCGTAGAACTTCCGTTTGCGATCGATCCGGACCGACAGGATGTCCTTCTGGTCGTACTCGAACTCCACCCAGGAGCCCCGGTAGGGGATGATCTTCGCCAGGTAGACGCGCTTGTCGCGGGTGAAGAACACGCCCGGGCTGCGGTGGAGCTGGCTGACGATCACCCGCTCCGTCCCATTGATGATGAAGGTGCCGGTGTCGGTCATCAGCGGGATCTCGCCGAAGTAGACCTCCTCTTCCTTCGCATCGCGCATCATCCGCGTTCCCGTCTCCGGGTCCTTGTCGTAGACGAAGAGACGGAACGTGACCTTGAGCGGTACGGCATAGGTCATGCCGCGCTCCCGGCACTCCGCGATCGAGTACTTGTGCTGCAGTTCCACCGGTCCGCCGCAGGTGTCGCACTTGGTGACCCGGTTGGCGTTCACCGCGCCGCAGCTCGGGCAGCCGACGCTGTCCTCGAGCGGGTGGTCGGTCACGATCTTCTCGCCGCAGTTCGTGCAGGACATGCGCAGATACTCGAGTCCCTTCAGCTCGCCGCAGCGGCAATGCCAGTCGCCGATGGAGTAGCTGACGAAGTCGAGCGAGCAGGTCTCCCGGAAGTCCCAGAACGGGAAGATGCCGGTGAACACGGCCTGCAGGCCGTGATTGGCCCGCTCCTCGGGCAACTGGTCCATCTGCAGGAACCGGTCGTAGGAACGGCGCTGAACGCCGATCAGGTTCGGAATCGCCAGGGTCGTCTCGATGGTCGAAAAGTCCATCCGACCGTTGCCGTTTCCGTTTCGGTGACCGTTCTGCGCTTTGCTGTGGTCCGTCATGCTTCGATCTCTCCTACTTCAAGTCCTCTGCGCGAGCCGGGAGCAAGGAAGGTGCTGTAGTCTGGGCGACAGGCTGGAGGGCTCCGCCGCGCGGCGGCGGAGCGTACGGGGAACGGTAGAGCGCTGGAGCGTCGTGGCAACCACACGAATGCCACCCCGGCGCCGGTAGCCGGGTCGAGGTTGGGCGACGTGATTCTATGCCGACCCGCGAGAAGATCGCCAGCCGGAATGGCTACTTGACCTCGGCCTGGCCGCCGGCCTCCTCGATCTTCGACTTGACCTCGTCGGCCTCATCCTTCGGGACACCCTCCTTGACGGCGACCGGCGCGGATTCGACCAGGTCCTTGGCCTCCTTCAGGCCGAGGCTCGTGACTTCGCGCACGACCTTGATCACGGCGATCTTCTTGTCGCCGAACGAGGTCAACTGCACGTCGAACTCGGTCTGTTCCTCGGCCTCTTCGGCCTCGCCGCCGCCCGCGGCCGCGGCCACGGGGACCGCCGCCGCCGCCGCCGACACGCCGTAGTGCTCCTCGAGCTCCTTGACCAGCGTGTTGAGCTCCAGGACGGTCATCTCGTCGATCTGGTTGATCAGATCCGCTGCTGCTACTGCCATTTCCTTGGATCCCCTTCCTCATGAGCGGCACCGTCCGGCGCCGCGGTTCCAAACATCGTCAACGCGGGCCGCTGTCAGCCCTCTTCCTTCTGTCTTGCAACTTCGTTCAGGGTGCGGAGGAACTGTGGCGTCACGTCGCCCAGCCCCCGCACGAACCGCGCAATCGGCGACTGGAGCAGGAACAGGAGCTTCGCCACCAGAACCTCCCGGCTCGGCAGGTTCGCGATCTCCTGGATCGCGTCGGCCGAAACCGTCTGGCCATCCACCAGGCCAGCCTTGAACTCGAGCACCGGCACGTCCTTCGCGAACTCGGTCAGCGTCCTGGCCAGCCCCACCGGATCGTCCTCGCTGTAGGCGATCGCGGTCGGTCCCTCCAGGTGCTCCGAGAGAGCGTCAAGCCCGCTGTCCTCGAAAGCGAGCTTGGCGATCCGATTCTTGATCACCGAGTAGCTGCCGCCGGCCGTTCGCACGCGGCGCCGCAGATCGTCGACCTGCCCTACCGTGATGCCGGAGAATCCAACCAGGAAGGCATGCGGCACGCCGGCCATGTCGCTCTGGTAGCTGGCCAGAAGCTCGGCCTTCGTTTCCCGTGTCAGTGCCATTTCGACTCCTCCAGACCTTCCCGCGCGCTACGGCGCTTCCGCCGCGGCGGCTTCGGCCACATCGACGCGCACGCCAGGGCCCATCGTTGAACTCAGGTTGACCGAGCGCACGTACGTGCCCTTGGCGGCGCTGGGCCGCGCCCGCACCACCTCGGCCAGGAAGGCCGCGGCGTTCTCCTTCAGCCGCTCCTTGTCGAACGAGACCTTCCCCAGGGGCGCGTGGACCACTCCGGCCTTGTCGACCCGGAAGTTGACCTTGCCCGCCTTGATCTCCTCGATTGCCTTCGCCACGTCCATCGTGACGGTGCCGGTCTTCGGGTTGGGCATCAGGCCGCGGGGACCCAGGATGCGACCCAGCCGGCCGGCGACCCGCATCATGTCCGGCGTCGCGACCACCGCGTCGAAGTCCAGCCAGCCGCCCCGTATCCGCGCCGCCAGTTCCTCGCCGCCGACCTCGTCGGCGCCGGCGGCCTCCGCCTCCTGGAGTTTCTCGCCGGAAGCGAACACCAGCACCCGAACGGTTCGGCCGGTGCCGTGCGGCAGCACGACGGTGCCGCGCACCATCTGATCGGCGTGCCTGGGATTCACTCCCAGACGAATCGCGATCTCAACCGTCTCGTCGAAGTTCGCGAAGCTGCCGTTCTTGACCTGTTCCAGAGCCTCCTCGAGCCCGTGCGGACGGTCGTCGATGACGGCCTTCGCCTCCCTGTACTTCCTGCCTGCCTTCGCCACGCGCTGTCTCCTTGCCCTCTGGTTCTTGAAGCCTGTGTTCCTCGACCCTCAGGCGCCGATCAGGCCTCGACCTCCAGGCCCATCGATCGGGCCGTGCCGGCGATGATCCGGCAGGCGCCGTCCAGGTCGACCGCGTTCAGGTCGGGCATCTTGGTGCGCGCAATCTCCTCGAGTTGCGCGCGAGTCACCACGCCCACCTTTTCCCGGTTGGGCTCGGCCGATCCCTTGTCCACCGCAGCGGCCTTCCGCAGCAGCACGGCGGCCGGCGGCGTCTTGGTGATGAACGAGTAGGTGCGGTCCGCGTAGACCGTGATCACGACCGGGATGATCAACCCCCCGTCGCCCTGCGTCCTGGCGTTGAACGCCTTGCAGAAGTCCATGATGTTCAGACCGGCCTGACCCAGGGCAGGGCCGACCGGAGGCGCGGGCGTCGCCGCGCCGGCGGGGATCTGCAACTTGATCTGCCCGACCACTCTCTTTCCCGTCGTTCTCTTCGCCATCGTTCCCTACCTGTTTTCCGCCCGCGGACGGTCCGCCGTTTCTCTTTTCCTGGATCTCCGGGAGGCCGACCCGATCCTCAGGTCTTCTGCACCTGAAGGAACTCGAGTTCGACCGGCGTCTGCCGACCGAAGATCGTGACCATCACTTTCAACGTGCTCCGGTCCAGGTTGATCTCTTCCACGGTGCCGGTGAAGTTGTTGAAGGGCCCGTCGACGATCTTGACCAGCTCGCCCTTCTCGAACAGGTACTTCGGCTTCGGCTTCTCCTTCGCCGTGACTACCTTCTCGATGATCGCGTCGACCTCGCCCTGGTCGAGGGGCGTCGGCTCCTTGCCTGTACCCACGAATCCGGTCACCTTCGGGGTGTTCTTGACCACGTGCCACGCCTCGTCCGAGATCTTCAGCCGTCCGTCGCCGCGGCGCTCGCACTCGATCTCGACCAGGATGTAGCCGGGGAAGAACTTGCGCTGCGTTTCCCGCTTCTTGCCGCCCTTGAGTTCGACGATCGTCTCGGTCGGGATGCGCACCTCGCCGAAGGCGTCGCCGAGACCGTGGGCCTCGGCGCGCTGCCGCAGGGTCTCCCGGACGCGCTCCTCGTAGCCCGAGTAGGTGTGGACGATGTACCACTGCCGCTGTGGTGCGGAGGCTTCCTCGGCGCCGTCCGCCGCGGCTTCGACGCCGCCCAGGGCTGCCGTTTCCACTTCGCTCATCGGGTACCCCCTCTGGTCACTCGCACTACCAACCTCACCGCCTGAGTGTTCCGCCCATCACCCCGAGACTACGACCCGGGCAGGAACAGGTCGATGAGGCCCTGGTAGAGACGCTGGATGACGAGATCGGCGATCCACAGGAAGATCGCGAAGATCACGCTCGTGATCAGCACGACGCCGGTCGTGCCCACGACCTCCTCCCGCGAAGGAAACGTGACCTTCTTCATCTCCGTGCGCACCTCTCCGAGGAACGCACCGAGCCTGCCGACTGCCGCCATCTATCTCACCCTGCCCCTTCCGGTCTGGCAGGCCAGGAGGGTCTCGAACCCCCAACCTTCGGTTTTGGAGACCGATGCTCTACCAATTGAGCTACTGGCCTGAGTCCTCGAGTCCAGTCAAAGAAACCAATCTCCTACTCGACGATGTCGGTGACGGTGC
>JAAXHG010000059.1 GCA_012270995.1 Vicinamibacteraceae bacterium
ACCCGAGCACGGCTGGATCGAGTTGCGGACGGTCGCCGATCCGGGCTCGGGCGGCGTCCTGATCGAGGGACTCGAACCGGAGTCTCCCTACACGTTCCGCCTGCGCGCCGCGGACGCTTCCGGCGCGACGGTCCGCTCGCCGGCAGCGAGCGCCGTGACCGGCGCACTGGGCGGACCCTGCCGTCGGGGCGGCCGCTACCTCTGCCTGCGGGACGGTCGCTTCGAGGTCCAGGCCCACTGGACGAACCCCGACGGGGACGACGACTTCGGCGTCGGCACGGCGGCGCCGACTTCGATCTCCGACGAATCCGGGCTGTTCTGGTTCTTCAGTCCCGACAACATCGAGTTGGTGGTCAAGGTGCTCGACGGCCGGGAGATCAACGGTCACTTCTGGGTGTTCTTCGGTGCGCTCTCGGACGTCGAGTACTGGGTCACGGTGAACGACACGGTGGCAGGCGGCACGCGCACCTACCACAACCGGCCCCGGGAGATCTGCGGGCAAAGCGACACGGCCGCTTTCGGGGAAGAGCCCGGGTCCGCGGCCTCGGCGGCGCGGTCCGCCGGCGCCGGCGAGCGCCCGGAGCCGGGCTGGAGGGAACTCTGGAGTCGCGAGCCCGGCGTGCTGGGCGTCGACCTGCTGCGGATGAAGGTCGCGGCGGTCGAGGCCGGCTCGCCCTTGGAGTCCGTCGCTTGGCCGCAACGGGACGGTCTCTGCGAGGCGTCCGGCGAGAGGCTCTGCGTCCTCGAGGACCGCTTCTCGATCGAGGTGCGTCTCGTGGATCCGAACGCGTCCGATCCGGCCGCCCGGGAGAAGGCGGCCCAGGTGATTCCGGAGCTTGGGACGGCCGAGACGGGCTTCTTCTGGTTCTTCAACCCCGAGAACATCGAACTTGCGGTCAAGGTGCTCGACGGCCGGGAGATCAACGGCCACTTCTGGCTTCTCTACGGCGGCCTCTCGGACGTCGAGTACACGATCACCGTGACCGACGCGTTGACCGGTTTCACGAAGACCTACCGCAACGAGCCCGGCAGCGTCTGCGGAGAGATCGACGCGACGACGCTGTAGCCCTCGCGGGGGCGTCTCCGCGCCCTCGCCGCGCCCGCAAATCCCCTTGGGCCGGGTTCTCGCCGTCGGCCTGCGATTCGCGACGTGGATGCTTGGAAGACGGCCGACGGGCGCCGCACGTACAGAGAGCCTCAGTCCCCGGGGAGGGGGTTGGCCACGGCAAAATTCCGATTCCATGGCGTGCCCTGGAACTCGGTCGTCAGTCCGCTGCCCCCGTAGCTCGGAAAGTCCAGATGCCGCCGCGCCGCTTTCCGGCGGGCTTCCAGGCTCCGTTGCAGGCCTTCCTCGACCAGTCCGCGGAGGGTCGTACCCTCTCTCCGGGCCACGGCCCGGGCCTGCTCGAGTAAATCATCGTGAAGCTCTACGGTGGTTTTCATACGGGTCACCCATATCCTCGATAAGGCAGTACCTTATCGACAGTCTGCGCACGCTTCAAGCCCGGCGCCGATCTCGCTTCCGGACGGCGCCGACGACGTGAACGCGCGGCGGTCAGCTCACGATCCGGTTCGGGTTCATGCCCGAGCAGCCGTCGTGCCTTGCCGCGGTGGAGCAGCGCCCCGTGTAGCAGGAGTCGCCGGCGAAACCCTGAGGGCGCACCTTCCGAATCCAGCGCTCCACGTTCGCCTGGACCTCCTCGGCACTCTGGCCGTGCTCCGTGATGAGCACCTTCGACAGGCCCCACCAGGCCCGACCCAGGTTGCACTGGCAGCAGCACGTGTAAGCCGAGCGGTCGCTGCAGCAGGGAGCGGGAATTGGGGTCAGAGCGGCGCGCTTGATCTCTTCCTGGTCGGCGGTCAGCTCGATCTCCGCGTCGTAGGCGATCAGGCGCTCCATCGGCAGGGCAAGGAGCGCGGCAACGGGGTCGTCTCCGGCCGCGGCCGCCGGCGCCGGCGGGGGCGCGCCGCAGCTCCAGACCGCCAACGCGGCAAGGAGGACAGCGGCAAGGCGTCGGGGACGACTGGCGGTCGTCATACGAGAATCAAGGCTGACGCAGCGACTCATGGCGGGAATCCTATCTGTCCCTGACGCGTTCAGGCACTTCGGGATTCTCCAGGACTGGGGGCTTTCTCACGGCGTATCGAGCACCGTGGAGTCGAGCGAGGGCACGCGCAGATAGTCCCGGTCGAACGTGAGCAGGTGGCCGTGAAGCTCGAACGCCGAGGCCGCTATCCAGACGTCGTTCGAGGGAATTGGCGTGCCGGCCACCCGTAGCGAGACGAAAATCCGGGCGTAGT
This sequence comes from Vicinamibacteraceae bacterium, assembly GCA_012270995.1. Lineage (GTDB taxonomy): Bacteria > Acidobacteriota > Thermoanaerobaculia > Multivoradales > Multivoraceae > Multivorans. Next base: position 2,302 of record JAAXHG010000059.1, read on the forward strand.
GGCGAACCGTATCCGGTGTCATGTCGAGTACGCTGACGTAGGGCAGGGCGAGAAACTCGGCTAGCGCCCGGCGGTTCTCCATGGCGCGGCTACCCAGCCTGAAGCCCGCTTCAAGCTCCCCAAGTACGACCACCGGGACGAAGACTTGTACGGCAGCCGTCAGGTGGCTCAGCACCTGCGGGTGTCCTTCGCGGAAGTGTGAGTAGGCGCTCGTGTCGAGGACGAGCCGCTCCATCGTGATCACTCCCAGAGTCGCCGGTCGACCACGCGCTGTTCGGCCAGTGCCGCGTTGAACTCCTCGGCGTCTTCCTTGGTCCAGGTCGCGAACCGGAGAAGCTGCGCTCGACGGGCGTCCGGCCCCACGGCCTCGCGGAGCACTCGGAGTACGGTGGCGTTCAGACTCTCTCCGTGCTCCGCGCTGATCGCGCGCAGTCGGTGTGCGAGATCCGGATCCACGTTGCGGACGGTCAGTTGGGATGAAGGCATGACAGCTCGACTATGCACTCATGCTGTCACCGTGTCAATCCGCGAATGAACTTCAGCCGTGGCGCGCTCGAGTCAACCGCATGCGCTAGCGGATTGGCGGTAGACGCGGTAGCCGGACCAGTAGTACGGATGCGAGGCGTCGAACTCGACCGGTTCTCGGCCTTCGCCCTGGTTGAAACGGAGCGGGTGCGCCAGGAGCCCGAGCTGGGCTTTCCTGAGCGCCTCGGCTGCGGGCGTTCCCCCAGCTAAGTTGCTGTAGAACCTTGCGAAGAGATGGCTGGCGGACTCGTCGACCACCGGCCACAACGAAGCGACGACGGAATCCGCGCCCGCGGCGCCGAAGGCCTCGACGTACGGTCCCGGACCGATGCCGTGGTTTCCCGTGTCCAGGCCGGAGAGGACGACCAGCGATTCGCGTTCGAGCGCGAGTCTCGACGCCAACTCGTGTGTGGCGACGGGAATGGCCTGCTCGTCGTACCTCTCGGGCGAGAGCAGCAGAGCCGAACGGTCGGGGTGGTCCGGGTCGACCCGCGCCTCGACGGCCAGGTGCAGGAACCGGACGGCGTAGCTCTCGGTCGACTCCCAGAAGAGGGCGGGCGAGGCGGCCTGACCGAAGCGGGACACCACCGGCAAGCCCAGCGCGCGGATCGTGCCTGCCTGATTGCGGCGCGCGGCATGCTGGCGCCAGGAGATTCCGCCGTCGCTCATCGAGGCGCCGAGCGGTCGTGCCGGCGGCCGGTAGACAGCGTCGGCGATCGCCAGCGCGACCGGCCTGTCGCTCGCCGGCGCGTCGGCGTCGGGGTCGGCGGCCAGGGCGTTGTCGATCCAGCACAGAGTCCGCGTCGCGATCAGATAGCGGCCCTGGGGATCGATCGACCGGGGCGCCCGAATGGCGCCGAAGGGCAGGTCGCCGAGCGGTCCTTCCGCGGAGAGGACGAGATGCGAGACGTTCCTGAGCTGTTCGGCGGCCGGCGCCAGCAGGATCTCGCCCAGCCGGTCTCCCAGGCGGACGATGCGACCGAGAGAGGCCGGCGGCCGAAGCAGCGCGAGTTCACGCATCTCCGCGATGAGCGGCGCGATGTCCTCGGGGCTCGCGTTCAGGGTCAACGAGACGGGTTCGTTCACGGCGCCGCTCGACACGACCGCAAGGTGCACGGGACGGCCGGGAGAAACGTCGTACGCCAAGGTAGCGCCGCCGTCGACGGTGGACCGGATGTTCTCGGGGAACGACGGCGCGTTTCCGCCGTTCTGTGCCCGCGCGGCAGACCCGCCAGGCACGGTCAGAGCCAAGAGCGCCACCGTACAGGTGGTAGCCGACACCGCCGACCATCCGTGCCCGGTCTTCGTTTCCCACATGAGCGTTGGAGCAACCGCGTTGTATCAGAGCGTGTTCGCTTCGGGTCGGTACGATTCCGGACCGATGTCCTGTGTCCGGCTCGACTTCGAGGGCGACGTGGCGCGGATCACGCTGACCCGCCGCTCCAGGGCGAACGCGCTCGACTCCGCGACCACGGCGGCGCTGCGCGAAGCCGTCGGCGAGTCGGCGGCGACGAGGCCGCGGGTCGTGGTTATCTCCGGCGAGGGCGTCTTTTGCGGCGGCGCCGACCTCCGCGAGATGGAGGGCCTCGACCCCGCCGGCGCCGAGCGGTTCATCCGCGGACTGCACGAGGCGCTCCTGGCGATTCGCGAGCACCCGGCGCCAGTCGTTGCCGAGGTTCGCGGAGCGGCCCTGGGCGCGGGCCTGGAACTCCTCGTCTCGTGCGACCTGTCGGTCGCCGGCGATGATGCGATCTTCGGGATGCCGGAACCTCATGTCGGCCTGCCTTCGGTCATCGAGGCGGCTCTGTTGCCTCACGTCGTGGGTCTGGTTCGGGCGCGGGAGCTGCTGTTCCTGGGCGATCCGATCGACGCCGCCGAGGCGGCGCGGATCGGTCTGGTCGGCGAGGTCGTTCCGGCCGCTGATCTGGAGACGGCGGTCAACGCGAAGGTCGAGCGGCTGCAGAAACTGAGCCCCGAGGCCCTGGCGCTGCAGAAGCGCCTGATCGGCCGCTGGCTCAACCTGCCGCTGGATCAGGCGGTGGAGGCGGGCGTCTCCGCCTTCCGGGCCGCCTATGGCACGGACGCTCCGAAGCGGGAGATGCAGAAGTTCTGGCGGCGGCGGAAAGGAATCGAACCGACGCGAGAATAAACGCCTCAGCCTCCTAACGGCTCCAGCTCGAGACGACGCGGGTACCTGAGTCCTCAGCCCGATTCCGGCAGGCATACGGGCCGGCCGTACGGCGGGCTCCACCCCGGCGGCCAGTTCCCTGCGTGCCAGCGCAGCGCGAAACGCGTTGTGTCTACTGCTAGGCCGACAACCACTGCAGACAACCGGCGGCTTCCAGCACCCCGTCGATCTCGCCGCGCTCGGAGAGCTCGCCGTACTTGGCGCGGAGCGCGGCCAGCGACCGGGCGTGGTACTTCTGCGGCTTCTGAGTCCACTCGCCGCTGGCCAGTTCGACCGAGAACTCTTCCTGGCCGCCGGCGATGGCCGCGGCGTTGGCGGCGCTCCAGGGCAGGAACAGTCCGCCCACCTGCCGCTCGAGCAGGGGCGTAAGGGTCGGCGCGAGGGACGCCCAGTCCTCGAACTCGCCGTTCGCGGTCGGATCCACCAAGCGCTTGACCCAGGCGACGACGCGGGGCGCCCGTTCCTCGAGCAGCCGGCCAGGCGTCGGGTCCGTCCAGGCCTGGTGGATCTGGAATCCGATGCCGAAGTCGCCGAACGCCGGACGGTCGCCAAACAGATAGTCGCGGCCGTCGAGGTGGGTCTCGATCAGGTCGACCGTGTCGAGGAACGACTGCTCGATCCGCGGCGCGGTCCGTTCGTTGGAGCCGACGAACCACACCCGGGGAACCATCCGCTCGCGGACCTGGGCGGTCATCGCCTGGAGGGTCTCCTCGTCGGCGCCCGGGTTCATGCCCTGGGCGATGCGGCGGGCGCCGGACTCCTGGTCCGCGGGTCGGGCCCAGCGGTAGTGGAACATCCACTTGTTGCCCCACTCGTCGCCGAACTCTTCGAGCAGCACGGAGACGAAGGCCGCGGTCGGATCCGACGGGTGGATCGAAGGCTCGGGGAACTCGGCCTCCATCGCCTCGATGATCGGCGTCGAGTCCTGCATGCCGCGGTCGTCAGGGGTGACGACGAGCGGAACCAGGGGCAGCCTGGCGTAGCGCCGGAACTCGTCCTGGTTGGCCGGACTGCGGGGGATCCACTCGTGGGAGATTCCCTTGTAGCGGAAGTACGAGCGGACCTTGATGGAGTACGGGGAGAGTTCTCCGCCGAAGATTCGGTAGGGTCGGGCCATTGGCAGAGGCCTCCTGGAGGGGAGTCGTTGTCGGACGAAGGAGGCTATCCCAGGAGGATTCCGAATCCCGTGGCAACGACTCTCGATCTGAACCGGCGCCTGCGGAGCGTCTTCGGTCACTCCGTCTTCCGTCCGCACCAGGAAGAAGTGTGCCGTCGCGCCGCGGAGGGCGCCGACGGTCTGGTCGTCATGCCGACCGGCGCCGGCAAGTCGCTCTGCTACCAGCTTCCGGGCCTGTTGCGAGGCGGCCCCACCCTCGTCTTCTCGCCTCTCATCGCCCTGATGGAGGACCAGACGGCGAAGCTCCGCGAACTGGGTCTGCGCGCCGAGCGGATCCACTCGGGTCGTCCCCGGAGCGAGTCCCGGCGAGCATGCCGGCTCTACCGCGACGGCGAACTGGACTTCCTGTTCATCGCCCCCGAGCGCCTCGGCGTGCCGGGCTTCATGGAGTTCCTCGAGGGCTGCCGGCCGGCCCTGATCGCGGTCGACGAGGCGCATTGCATCTCGCATTGGGGCCACGACTTCCGGCCCGACTACCGGCTCCTGGGCGAACGCCTGCCCGCTCTCCGACGGCGGTCGGGGCCGGAGGCCGAGGCCCCAGGCGCGGCATCGCCGCCGATCCTCGCGCTGACGGCGACCGCGACGCCGCGAATCCAGGAGGACATCGTGATCCAGCTGGGGCTGGAAGGGGCCGATCGTCACATTCACGGGTTCCGGCGGAGCAATCTGGCGATCGAGGTCGCGAAGAAGGCTCGGAGCGCGAGACCCGCGCTCGTCGCCGACGTGCTGGCCGACCCTGGACGCCGTCCGGCGATCGTCTATTGCCCGACCCGGAAGGAGACCGAAGCTCTGGCGCGGTTGCTTGCCGACCGGTTTCCGACCGCCGCCTACCATGCCGGCATGGCGACGGCTGAACGCGAGGAGACCCAGGGCGCGTTCCAGGCCGGCGGACTGGCGGTCGTTACGGCGACGACCGCGTTCGGAATGGGCGTCGACAAGCCCGACATTCGGACCGTGATCCACACGGCGATGCCGTCGACGGTGGAGGGCTACTACCAGGAGATCGGGCGGGCCGGGCGTGACGGTCGGCCGTCGCGGGCCCTGCTGCTGTACTCCTGGGCGGATCGCCGGACCCAGGAGTTCCTGCACGGCTTGACCTATCCGGAACTCCGCTATCTGGAGCGGTTGCACGGCGCCCTGAGCGACGAACCGGTGGAGGTTGACGACCTCGCGCGGCGGCTGCGTTACCCGAACCGGGTCTTCGAGGCGGCGCTCGATCAGTTGCGGATTCACGGCGCCGCGCGGATCCTGAGCGGCGGCCTCGTTTGTCGAGCGCGCCCTTCCGAGGCAGGCGACTCGGCGGCGGGCGGCGGCGCCGAAGGTTGCCGCGGCGGCGAGGCCCTGTCGTGGCGCCGGACCTACCGTGCACAGCGCCGCCATCGCCTGGACCAGATCGACGAGATGACCCGTTTCGCGGATCACCGGGGTTGCCGCATGCTGCGCCTGGTCCGCCACTTCGGAGACCGCGCGGACTCCGGCGAACAGTGCGGCGTCTGCGACGCATGCGCGGCCTCGTCGTGCCTCGCGCGACGCTTCAGGACGCCCCTGGCGGAGGAGGTCCAGGCGATGGAGACCGTGGTCTCCATGCTCCGGCGGCGTGACGGCGTCGGCACGGGCCGACTGTTCCAGGAGTTCCGGGCCGTTCACGGTTCGTACGACCGGGACGCTTTCGAGGACCTGCTCGGCGCGCTCGCGCAGTCGCGGATCCTGTTCGTCGTGGAGGACTCGTTTCAGAAGGACGGCGAGACGATCCGTTACCAGCGGACGGGCCTGACGCCGAGTGGGCGCCGCCGCGGCATCGACCTGGCCGGGCAGGCGCTGTTGCCGGACGACTCGCCCGGCGAGCCCTCCAGGCGCCGGCGGCGTCGGACCGCGGCCGCCGCGCTTGAAATCGCCGAGGCGGACGCGGATCCGGAACTCGTCGAGATCCTCCGGGCATGGCGAACGGAGCAAGCGCGCAAGCGGCGCTGGCCCGCGTACACGGTGCTCACGAACAGCGCGCTGATCGCGGTCGCCGCGAGAAAACCCGCCAACCCCGACGAGCTGCTTGCGTTGCCCGGCATCGGTCCGAAGACGGTGAAGCGGTACGGCGGCGCGTTGCTGCGGATCGTGGCGGCGGCGGACGAGGCCGGCGAGGCGCCGGCCGACGGCGGCTGAGGAATCCGTCGCAACCTCGCGGATCGAAGCGCGTGGCGAGACGCCGCCGGAGGTCTGCGCGGCGACCGTTCAGGGTCGGGAACGGCGTCGAAGTGACACAATCCCGAACCATGACGACAACGACGGCACAGTGGTTCGGCCACCCGCGGGGACTCTCGACGCTCTTCTTCACCGAGCTCTGGGAGCGCTTCAGTTACTACGGCATGAGGGCGCTTCTGCTCCTGTACATGACCGACGTCGCCACCGGCGGGCTCGACCTGGGCACCGAGAGGAGCTCGGCGATCTACGGCCTCTACACGTTCGGGGTGTACGCCCTGGCTTTGCCGGGCGGCTGGGTCGCCGACCGCATCCTCGGCCAGAAGAAGGCGGTGCTCTGGGGCGGGGTCATCATCGCGCTCGGGCACTACGCCCTCGCGGTGCCGAGCCTCGCAACGTTCTTCCTCGGGCTGTTCCTGGTCGTGGTCGGCACGGGCCTGCTCAAGCCGAACGTCTCGGCGGTGGTCGGAGACCTCTACGTGAAGGACACCGCGGCCCGCCGGGATGCCGGCTTCTCGATCTTCTACTCCGGGATCAACATCGGCGCCCTCGCCGGGCCGCTCGTCTGCTCCTGGCTGGGCGAGAACATCGACTGGCACCTGGGATTCGGCGCCGCCGGCGTCGGCATGACCGCCGCGATCGTCGCCTACATCCACGGACAGAAGCACCTGGAAGGGGCCGGCGACCCGCGCGGCCCGGCCGCCGACCCGGTCCAGCTGGCAAGCGCGAAGCGCAACCTCATCGCCGGCACTGGCTGCATCGCCGTGCTGGCCGGCATACTGTGGTGGCTCGGAACGAGCGGTACGGCGCCGATCACCCTGGTCGGCTTTGCCGACGCGACCGGCCTCATCGTCGTCGTTCTGGCGGCGGTCTACTTCGCCTACGTCATCGGCTTCGTCTGCAACGACGCCGCGGAGAGGCGAAGGGTCGGCGCCTGCGCCGTGCTGTTCGTCGGCGCGGCGCTCTTCTGGTCGGGCTTCGAGCAGGCCGGTTCGTCCCTCAACCTGTTCACGCGGGACTACGTGAACCGGGACCTGTTCGGACTCGGCGAAGTCACGGTCGGTTCGCTGCAGGCCGTGAATCCCTTCTTCATCATCGTCCTGGCGCCGGTCATGGGCGCCCTCTGGGTCAAGCTCGGCGCCCGGAATCCGTCGATTCCGGTCAAATTCGGCCTTGGCCTGGTGTTGCTCGGCGTCGGCTTCGCGGTCCTGTCCTGGGGCGCCTCGATGGCCGAAGCCGGCGGCGAACAGGCGGCGATGGCCTGGCTGATCGTGACCTACTTCTTCCACACGGTCGGCGAGCTCTGCCTGAGTCCGGTGGGACTCTCGAGCATGACGAAGCTGGCGCCGGACCGCCTGGTGTCGCAGATGATGGGCACCTGGTTCATGGGCGCGGCCCTCGGCAACCTGATCGCGGGCCGGGTGGCAGGCTACATCGAGGCGCTGCCGCCGGCCGAGCTGTTCCGCACCGTGGCGCTGATCGTGGCCGTCGCAGGCGCCGTGTTCCTGGTCCTCTTCAAGCCGATCAAGTGGCTGTGCGCGGGAGTGAAGTAGGCGTGGGCGGGGACTCGCCCCACCGGCTGCCGACTCCTCTCCTGCTCGATATCGCAGAGATGATGGAGGCCTTCGAGGCAGCGCCGAGCCGTGCGAACACTGGGGCGGGGGGCCGGCGGGAAGGCGCGGTGTTCGAGTCCGTGGCAAGGCAGTTCTGGGACGGGCTCGGTGACCATTTGGGGAGTCTGGGTGCGACCACCGAGTTGACGCCTTACGACCGCTTCAGACGCTTCCGGTCGGAAGGGAGAACGCTCTATCTTCCCAGTGGTCGGGTGGCCGGGACGGCAGCCGCGAGCCCCGACGAACGACGGCGAAGCTGGCTCTCACTGAAGTTCGACACAGCCGATTTGGTCGATCGTTATCCAGGTACGGGGGAGGCGATTCGTCGCTGGGCGCCAACCGACGGAGAGTACGCTGGCGACAGCTATCCCCAGATGTACGGCGGGAGGGGGACCACTTTCGACGACACCGTTGTCCTCGAGGATGAGGGCGTTCTGGTCGAGAAGGTACTCGTCGAGTACAAGACGGCGAAATCGATCGGCGGCAAGGGCGTTGCACTCGAGGGCAACGCGCACGAACGGCTGTCCTTCCAGGCCCTCCAGTACCTGGAGGTCGCGACGAAGTACCCGTCATGCTCCTTTCTCGTGTTCGCGAACGGTGCGTTCGCTCGCTACAAGAACAAGTATCACGTGAGTTTCCGGGTTCAGGCTGAGCGCCTCTCGGTCTTCTCGTGGTTCAAGATGGACCATTGCTGCGGCGTCCACGAGTACGCCCGGGCCGCTCAGCGACTCATCGACTGGGTCAGCATCGGGAGCCGGGCGTGATCAAGTACATCGGCTCGAAGCGCGTCCTGGTTCCGCGCATCGTGGCCGCCGTGGATGCGCTTCCCGACGTTCGAAGCTGCCTTGACCTCTTCTCCGGGACTTCCCGCGTTGGCCATGGCCTGAAGGGCCGGGGCTATCGGGTTCACGCGAACGACCACCTTACGTTCGCTTACACGCTGGCGCGGTGCTATGTCGAAGCAGACCGCCGACGATGGCTCGGACCGGCCGAGAGACTGCTTCGCGAGCTTTCACGCGCGGGGCCGATCGACGGCTACGTGACCGACGTCTTCTGCCGTCAGGCGAGGTACTTCCATCCCAGGAACGGCCGACGCATCGATGGAATCCGCGATGAGATCGAACGTCTGGACGTGGAGCCCCCGCTGAAGGCGATTGCGCTTACGGCGCTGATGGAAGCGGCGGACCGCGTGGATTCCACGACCGGCCTCCAGATGGCCTATTTGAAGCAGTGGGCGCCGAGGGCGCACAACGACCTTGAACTCCGAATGCCCGAGATACTGGCGGGTTCCGCGTCGGCCTCGCAGATGGAGGCGCGTGAGGCCGCGGGGCGCTTTCGCGCCGACGTGGCGTACCTCGACCCTCCCTACAACCAGCACAGCTACATGGGGAACTACCACGTCTGGGAGACTCTGGTGCGTTGGGACGCGCCGGCGCACTACGGCATCGCCTGCAAGCGAGTCGACTGTCGCGAGTACAGGAGTCCTTTCAACCGGAAACGCGAAGCCAAGGAGGCGATGCGGAGCGTGCTCGAACCTCTAGGGGTTCGGTTCGTCATCGTCTCGTTCAACAACGAGGGCTATCTCGACAGAGCCGATCTCGAGTCGATGCTTCAGGCGCGGGGCTGGTACGTGCGCTGTGCGCCAGTCGACCACAAGCGCTACGTGGGCGCTCAGATCGGCATTCACGACCTGAAGGGCCGCAAGGTCGGCCGAGTCAGCCACCTGCGGAACAAGGAGCTACTTTTCATAGCCGGTGAGGATGCCGAAGCGATCGACGCGGCTTACGACGCGGTGCTTGCACCGGACCGACAGAAACAACTGGCTCTGGTCTGACCAAGGCGCCACTCTCGGCAACCTTCGTGACCAGCTACGACGACTTCGAGCGTGAGTTCGCACGCTTCCTTGGCCGCGCTCCAGACGTTCTCCGGTTCGCGGCCCTCGGAACGACGGAACAGGGCGACCGAGGCGCTGCCCTCCGGGTCGACTGCGTGAAACCCTCGGGCGCCATCGGCTTTACTACCCGGATTGGGTCGTGGTCCAGCGGGACCATTCCGGGGACAGGAATTGGATTGTCGAGACGAAGGGCCGCGTTTGGGAAGGCACGGAGGAGAAGGACGCCGCCATGAGCGAGTGGTGCCGCCAGGTGAGCGCCGCCACCGGCGACACCTGGAAGTACCTGCGGGTCGATCAACCCGAGTTCCGCCCCGACTTCGCCAGCTTCCGGAAACTCGTCGTGGCCCTCATCGGCGAGCGGATGTTCCGGGAACGGGACCTGGCGCCGGAACGGACGATGACCCAGGCGGAAGTCCGCGAGGCGCGCGATGAGGGCCGTGCTTGATGACGCTCGTGATCGACGCGTCGATTGCCGTGGTCCCTCGCTATCCCAGCCGCTCCAGTCCGGGACAGGCGTCGAAACCCCGATCGAGGCTGAAGATGCGTTCGATGCCCGCGCGCCGCATCACCGCGACATGGAGGGCGTCCCGGGCGGAGATGCCCTCGACCGACGCGACCAGTTCGCGGGCGGCCCGTACGTCGGTGATGTGGATTGGCAGCACCTCGTCGGTGATCGCATCGAGACTGGCGATCGCGGGGTCGATCGCGTCGTGGCGACGGATGGATACGTACCGGTGCAGCACCTCCTGGTAGACCTCGACGTCGGTCACGAGACGTTCGTCGCCTCGGATGAACCGTGCGAGAAGCTCTCTCACCCGAACCTTGTTCGGGTGTTCCTCGCCCACCAGGTACATCGGGACGTTGGAGTCGATGAAGATCACTCCGGCAACCGGTCCGCCTCGATTTCCCGGAGCATCGTCTGGATGTCGCCAACGGGGAAGCTGTGACGGGTCGCCTCATCCACCGCCCGCAGCTTGGCTTCCGCGACCGACTTCCGGTTCATCCGCGCTTCGCGCAGAGACTGCCGCACCCACTCGGCAACGGTCATGCGGCACTCGCGCGCGACCCGCTGTATCCCCCGATACTCCTCGTCGTCGAACAGCACCTGCATGCGTTTAGTCATTGTGATGAGTCTGCTTGACTCACTAGTAGTGAGTCAAGCGTGGACCCTGCGTTGGCCAAACGCGCGGGCGCTACGCGAGAGAGGATCGCCCGCCTCAGTTGATGCCACGCTCCTTGCCCTCCCAGTAGGGGGCGCGAAGCTCTCGCTTCAGGACCTTCATCGCGCCGGAGAGCGGCAGCGGCTCGGCCCTGAACTCGACCGACTTGGGCACCTTGTAGCCGGCGATCGATTCGCGGGCGTGGCTGATGATGGACGCGGCCGTCGAGTCGTCGACGTCGGCGCCTTCCTTCGGCACGACGATCGCGTGGACCTGCTCGCCCCATACCTCGTGGGGCATGCCGATCACGGCCACCTGGCCGACGGCCGGGTGGGTCGAGATCGCTCTCTCCACCTCGGCGGAGTAACCTGAGCTGGACCTTCGACTCGCTGCCCCCGATCTGGTCCGTGGTCTCAGTTCGGCGTTGCGTCGTGTGCGTCGCCGACGCCTCCGTTCTCAGGCTCCCTCGGCAGGGCTCGGTAGAGCGGAACGGTCAAGACCGGCATGTTCATCCGGGCCAGGGACGCTTGCACCAACTCCCGCCAGTACGGCCAGGCGTTGAACACAGCGTTGATGCTCCCGAACGCTTCAAGTTCATCTTCGGAGAAGGTCTCGTCGACGGGAACCTGGTACGAGAGCTCGAAGACGCCGCGAACCTCCACCTGGCGCTCCTCTTCATCCGCGTCAGAGCTGGCCACCATGCGGAAGCTCGCTCGAATCATGAGCGCACCGTCGCTACCGTCCTCGCCAGGCGCCTTGACTACCTCGGTGCTCTGCGACGCCTTCACGTTGATCTGTTGTGCGACTTCGGAGGGGTCGACGAAGCTGCGGCAGCTCGCCTCGCACAGACGAACGCTCTCGATCGAAACGACCGCTACGAGCCGAGAGAAATCAGTCATCCGGGAGATGCCGCCGGCACTGGGCCCTCACGCCACCATCTGTTCGAGGGTTGTCGAGGGCAAAGTGTGCGGCATCGGGCCCGTCCACTGTTCCGGGGGCACCGGTCGAGAGCGTGTGAGGAACTGGCACTCTCGACTCTCCGTCAGCAGTTGACTCTCGGAGAGTGGCTCCTCCTCGGTGCGCATCTCCAGCGTGGGGCGCAGCGACAGGGCGGCGGCGATGTCCGCGATCGTCCTCAGCGTGAGGTTCCTGCCGCCGCCGAACACCTGGGTCACGAAGGCGGGGCTGCGGCCGAGGCGCCGGGCCAGTTCCGCCCGGGTGATTCCAGCGTCCTCAAGAGCCTCCGACAGCCGCTCCGTGACGTCCAGGATCAACTCCTCCTGCCGCACGAGACGGTTGAAGTCGTGATCGCGCCTGTTGTGCAACTTACCCACGTTGTGTCCTCCTCCTATGACGTTTCGCGCTCAGAGTGCTCCACGAGCACTCGCGCCGCTCGTTCAAGGTCCGCTGGGCGGTGGCGGTCCTGCTTCTTCTTGAAGGCGTGAGCAACAACGAACTCCCGGCTGCCACGTGCGCCGAGGAACCGGAGTTGATGGCTCTTGAACTCCCACAGGCGCTGTCCGTTGACCTTCCCCAGATTCCTGAAACGCTCCTTGGTCTTGATCCAGCCAGTCTCGGCGAATCGCTGGAACAGGGCTTGCATCTTGGCGCGGTCCTGCTTTGATAGACCATCGAAGAAGTCTTTGGCCGGAGATTTGCCCGAGGCCGTGACCGCCCAAGTGACGACGCCCCATTGGCCTGAAGCTGCTGGCGGAACGACCACACGCGGGAACGGATGTTCACCTGTATGTAAAGCCGTGTCAAGGGTCGCAACCGACCCGCTCTTGGCCCTCTTTGTCAGCTTGACAGCGAGCAACGGGCCCGCGGCGACCTGGGCCTGGAGCTGGATGCCCTTCAGTTGATGCCGCGCTCCCTGCCCTCCCAGTAGGGGGCGCGCAGCTCGCGCTTCAGGACCTTCATCGCGCCGGAGAGCGGCAGCGGCTCGGCCCTGAACTCGACCGACTTGGGCGCCTTGTAGCCGGCGATCGACTCGCGGGCGTGGCTGATGATCGAGGCCTCCGTGCCCTCGTCGACGTCGGCGCCCTCCTTCGGCACGACGATGGCGTGGACCTGCTCGCCCCAGACCTCGTGGGGGATGCCGATCACGGCCACCTGGCCGACGACCGGGTGGGTCGACATCGCGCTCTCTACCTCTGCCGAGTAGACGTTCTCGCCGCCCGAGACGATCATGTCCTTGACCCGGTCGACCAGGAACAGGTAGCCCTCCTCGTCCAGGTAGCCGGCGTCGCCGGTGTGGTACCAGCCGCCCCGGAAGGCCTCCTCGGTCGCCTCCGGCTTGTTCCAGTACTCGGTCATGTAGTTGCCGCCCCTGGCGCAGACCTCGCCGACCTCGCCCGAGGGCAGGATTTTGCCGTCTTCGTCCTGGATCGAGAGCACGACGCCGGGGACGGCCCGTCCGACCGAGCGCAGGCGGTCGCCGCCGACCTTGTGGTCCTCAGCGTCGAGGACGGTAAGCAACGACGAACTCTCGGTCATGCCGTAGCCTTGGCCGATCTCCATCTCGGGGAAGAAGGTGAGCAGCCGGTCGAGCAGGGCCGCAGGCATCGGTGAGGCGCCATAACCCAGGTTGCGCAGCGAGGCGAGCTTCTCCGGCGTGAAGTCCGGGTGGCTCATCATCATGTGGATCATGGTCGGCACCATGGTGGTCGTCGTCACCTGGTACTTCTCGATCAGCGCGATCGCCGCGCCGGGGTCGAACATCGGCATCAGGACGAACTTGCCTCCGAAGGTCTGGGTCGCGATCACCCCGACCATGGAGGCGGCGTGGAAGATCGGCGTCTGCAGCAGGGCAACGCCGTCCGAGAGCTGCGGGAAACGCATGATCCCGTGATAGGTGTTCAGGATCTCGGCGCGCTGGTTGCAGAGGACGCCCTTCGGCAGCCCCGTAGTGCCGCCGGTGTACATGAGGACGACCGCGTCGGTTTCCTCGGGCTCGTCCGGAAGCACCGGGTCACTGCCGGCGATCAGGTCCTCGTAACGCAGGTCGTAAGGAGCGTTCGTGTCGTCGTCGGGCCCGCCGATCAGCACCGTGCGCCGGACCGTGCAGTCGTCCCCGGCGAGCGCCATCGCCTGGGCGAACAGCGGCGCGAATGTCTTGTCGACGAAGGCGACTTCCGTTCCCGAATCTCGCACGATGTAGTCGAGCTCCTTGCCGGCCAGGCGCAGGTTCAGCGGGTTGATCACACCTGCGCCGAGGTAGGCGGCGTGGTACAGCTCGACGTACTCATGGCTGGTGAGCGCCATGACCGCGAAGCGATCGCTGCGGCCGACACCCAACTCGCCGCTCAACGCCGTGCACAGGCGCATCGTGCGGTCGGCATGCTCGCCAAAGGTGGCGCTGTAGGCGCCGTCGATGATCGACTCCTTGTTCGCCAGATAGTTCATGGCCGGAACGAATAGCCGGTGGAAGATCAACTCCTTCATCGCGTGGACTCCTGTTGAGCGTCGTTGGGTTGCTCAGTTCGCGGACAGGGAGGCGATCACGTCCCGCTGCGTTGCCTCGTCGAGAAAGCGGAGGTTGGGACTCATCCGGTCGACTACCTCGCCGTAGCGGTCGAGGACGCCCCGGGCCAGATCGCCCGGCTCGCCGACGACCGCGAAGGCGTCGAGCATCTCGTCGGTGATGAGAAGGCCCATCTCGTCCCACTGGCCCTGCTTGGACATGCGGTTCAGCTCGAGCTGGAGATCGCCCCAGCCCTCGGACTCGAGCACCGGCCGGTAGGCGGGAGTCGACCCGTAGAAGGAAATCTGCTTCTTGACCGCCCGCTTCGTCTCCTCGAACGTCTTCTCGTCCTGCCCGGAAACGATGAAGCCGGGGTAGGCGATCTCGAAGTCCGAGCGGTCGCGGCCGGCGGCGGCCAGGCCGCGCTCGATGGCCGGCAGGGTGGTGTCGCGCATGTAGGACCGGGTCGTGAACGGGTGGACGATCAGACCGTCCGCCACTTCGCCGGCGACCTCGGTCATCAGCGGTCCTACCGCGGCCAGGAAGACCCTCGGCGGGCCGTGGTCCGTGTTCGTCGGCGTGAACATGGGCGTCATCAGGGTGTGCGAGTAGAACTCGCCCTGGAAGCGAAGCCGCTCGCCCTCATACCAGTTCGACCAGATCGCGCGCATCGCCAGAATGAACTCACGCATGCGTCGGGCGGGGTGCGACCAGGGCATGCTGAAGCGCTTCGTGATGTGGGGCCGGATCTGGGAGCCGAGGCCAAGAATCAGGCGGCCCTGCGAGTAGGCGTTCAGGTCGTGGCCGACGTTCGCCAGGTTCATCGGAGTGCGGGCGAAGGCGACCGCGATCGATGTCATCAGCTCGATCCGCTCGCTGTGCTCCGCGGCAAGGAGCAGCGGGAAGAACGGATCGTGCGCCGTTTCGGCGGTCATCGCGGCCGCGAAGCCGGCTTCCTCCAGCTCGCGAGTGCGGCTCGGCACTTCGCTGAGTTGGCTGGGCAGTCCGCCGTCGACCTTCATGTCGTTCTCCTGGTTCGAGGGATCTGTCGTCCGCGCCGTCGGTGACTCCACCTGGAGCGGTTGTGGGATGACGGGGTCCGGACCAGCCCGGGTGGTTAGGGGTGGCGGGCGAGTATAGAGGAGCCTCGGCTTGCTACGCTCCCGCTCCTCTCGCGGCGAAGGTCCGCCTCGATCAACCTTCGGGAGTTCCCATGCAGCAAGTACTCGCCGGCGTTCGCGTCCTGGACTTCGGCCGCTACATCGCCGGACCTTTCTGCGCCGCCCTGCTTGGCGACCTCGGCGCCGAGGTGATCCGGGTAGAGAAGGTCCGCGGCAGCGAGGACCGGTTCATCGCGCCGGTGACGCCGAGTGGCGAGGGCGGCATGTTCCTCCAGATCAATCGGAACAAGCGCGCGCTGACCCTGAACCCGATGAAGCCGGCGGGGCGCGAGATCGTCCGTCGGCTGGTGGCGACGGCCGACGTCGTGGTGGCGAACCTGCCGCCGAAGACCCTTCAGGCGATGGGGCTCGACCTGGACAGCTTGCGCGAGGCGAAGGAGGACATCATCCTGACCACGGTGTCGGCCTACGGGCGCGGCGGCCGCTACAGCGACCGCGTCGGCTTCGACGGTATCGGCCAGGTCATGTCCGGCATCGCCTACATGACCGGCGACCCGGACAAGCCGCGGCGCGCGGCCGCGCCCTTCGTCGACTTCGGCACCGCGCTCTCTTGCGCATACGGCACGCTGGCCGCGCTGATGGCGCGCCAGCAGACGGGCAAGGGGCAGATGGTCGAGGGCGCGCTGCTGCGGACGGCCTTGATGATGGGCAACGCGAACCTGATCGAGCAGGCGGTGATCGAGCGCAACCGGCTGCCGACCGGCAACATGTCGCAGACCTCCGGTCCGGGGGACATCTTCCGTACCGCGGATGGCTGGATCCTGTGCTCGGTGGTCGGCGAACCGCTGTTCAGGCGGTGGGTCGACCTGATGACCGAGGACAACGGCGCCGGAAGCGAGAGCGAAGAGATCGACTGGCTTGACGATCCGCGCTTCGCCGACGATCTCTCGCGGGGCGACCACGGCGAGGTGATCGGCGAGCGAATGGCTGCCTGGTGCGGCTCCCGGTCGACGGAGGAAGCGGTGGAGACCCTGAACGCGGCGATGATCCCATCCGGGCCTGTGTACTCGATGCAGCAGACGCTCGACGATCCGCACATCGCGGAGGTCGGTTCCTTCGTCGAGCTCGAGTATCCGGACATGCCGCGTCCGGCGCCGGTGGCGCAGCCTTCCGTGCGTCTGACGGAGACTCCGGCCACGATCCGTCACCGTGCGCCGACCCTGGGCGAGCACACCGACGAGATCCTGGGCGGTCTCGGCTACACCGGCGAAGAGATCGCCGCGTTCCGGGCCGACCGGGTGGTGTAGAGAGTTGATTCACCGCCGACGCCGCAGCTCGGCGTTCGTGGACCAGCCATCGGTGCGCCCGATGACGGGCCCGCCGACTGGTTCAGGTCTGGGCGTGGATCGCGCCACACACGTCCCGGACCGCATCCGGTCCGATGCCGCGAAGCGGCGGGGCCATGGGTTCGGCGGCTGCTTCCTCGGCCTCGCGCTGCTGGCGGCGCCCGTTGCCGGCCAGCAACCGCCCACGGACCTCCCGCTCCCCAACATCCTCTGGCTCTCCAGCGAGGACAACGGCCCGCATCTCGGCGCCTACGGCGACGACTACGCCACGACGCCGCACCTAGACCGCCTCGCCGCCCGCGGGCTCGTCTACCGCAACGTCTGGTCGACCGTGCCGGTGTGCGCCCCGGCGCGAACGACGATCATCAGCGGCCTCTACCCGGCGTCCACCGGCGCCCAGCACATGCGGAGCCAGTCCAGGCTTCCGGACGGCTTCCGCTTCTTCCCGCAGGTCCTGCGCGAGGCGGGCTACTACGTGACGAACAACGCCAAGGAGGACTACAACCTCGAGAAGCCGGGTGGCCAGGGAGCGGTGTGGCACGAGTCGTCCCGCGAGGCGCACTGGCGTAACCGCCCGGAGGAGGCGCCGTTCTTCGCCGTCTTCAACTTCACCGTGACCCACGAGAGCCAGATCCGACGGCGGCCGCACACGCAGGTCCACGATCCGGCCGGCGTTCGGGTGCCGGCATACCACCCCGACACGCCGGAGGTGCGGCGGGACTGGGCGCAGTACTACGACAAGCTCTCCTCGATGGACGCGCTCGTCGGAGAGCGTCTGGCCGAACTCGACGCGGCCGGTCTCGCGGACGACACGATCGTCTTCTACTGGGCAGATCACGGTCCCGGCCTGCCGCGCGGCAAACGCACGGCGCTCCGGACCGGTCTCCATGTGCCGCTCATCGTCTCGGTGCCGGAGAGGTACCGGCGCCTGGCGCCGGCGGACTACGAGGCGGGCGGCAGCACGGACCGGCTGGTCGGCTTCATCGATTTCGCGCCCACCATGCTGAGCCTTGCAGGAATCGAACCGCCACCGCACCTCCAGGGCCGTGCCTTCCTGGGCGCCCACGAGGCGGAGCCGAAGGACTTCCTGTTCGGCTTCGCCGACCGCATGGACGAGCGCTACGACCTGGTGCGGAGCGTCCGTGACAAGCGCTATCTCTACGCGCGCAACTTCCTGGTCGACCGGCCCTACGGCCAGCGTCTCTCCTACCAGATGGAGACGCCGACGACCCGGGTCTGGCTGCGGCTGTTCCAGGCGGGGGAGCTCGACGAGGCCCAGGCGGCCTTCTGGCGGGAGAAGCCGAGCGAGGAGCTCTACGACCTGGCGAACGATCCGGACTTGGTGAACAACCTTGCCGGTTCAGCCGAACACGAAGCAGAGCGGGAACGGCTGGCCGCGGCGTTGCGGCGGCAGCTCCTGGCGATTCGCGATCTCGGTTTTGTGCCCGAAGGCGAGATGCACCGACGCGCGGCGGACATGGGCGGCGCGCCCTGGACCTACGGCCAGGGCGGCTACCAGATCGAGCGGGTCCTGCCCGCGGCCGAACTCGCCACCGATCGGTCGAGGTGGGGGAGCGGGGACATCGAGCGGTTGACGCGATTGCTCGGCGACCCGGACTCCGCCGTTCGGGCGTGGGCGGCCGTCGGGCTGCGCACTCGAGGCGAGGAGGCCGTGCGAGCGGCTGGCATCGAGCTTCGGGCGGCGCTCGAAGATCCGTCGCCGCCGGTGCGCATCGTCGCCGCCGAGGCCCTGGGTCGGTTCGGCGAGGAGGAGTACATCGAGCCGGCGGTCGAGGAGCTGCTGGCTTCAGCTTCGATCACGGAGAACGACTTCTTCGACGCCCTGCTGGCGCTCAATGCGCTCGACTACCTCCCGTCGGACGTCCTCGGCGGCGCAGACGCACGGGATTGGCGCGATCGGCTGCGCGGCCTGCCGAGCGAACTCGGAGGCCTCGACCGCCGCTTCAGGAACTACGCGCCGCGGCTGCTTGAGGAGATCTGGCGCGACTTGAACGAACACTGAGGTCCTGGCGGATGGGCATCGAGGGCGACCAGGGGTCACGAACTTCTGGAACGTCTCCTTGAGTTCGACCTGGCGAGGACCGCGCGGAACCGGCCCGGCGGGCAGTCCTCGCTTCCGCTGCGCCTGGATCCGCCGAGCTCCAGAACGGTAGAGTCAGGGAAGTGGCCGAACCCGTCCAGCCTTCCGATTCCGCGTTGCGACGCGACGCCGCCGGAGTGACGGGCGCCCCGCTCGATCTGGCGGCCTTCCCTGGCTGCTGGGCGGTGCGCATAACCAGAAGCGAGATCGACGACTACGAGGGCCGACTGGAGTACTGGGAGGCGAGCACCGAGACCGCGATGGTTCTGTGCGAACCCGTGACCACGTGGCACGAGCAACCGTCGCAGCGGCTTGCTCGGTTGGCCGAGCGGATCGCGGCGTCGCGGGGCTCGCCGATCGAGACCTTCGGTTGCTGCGATCTGGTGCGTTTTGACGAGAGCGGCGCCCGCGAGGCCTTGATGCAGGCGGATCAGGTCGTGTACCTGCACCCGCTGACGACGCCGGTGACGGAGGAACCGTGGGTCGACGTGGACGGCGAAGCGCGTCCCGACGTCGTGCTGGAGGTCGACTACTCGACCGACGTACGGAGAGGCAAGCTGCGGCTGTATGAGGCCTGGGGCTTCCCCGAGGTCTGGGTGGACGTTCCGGACGCGCGTTCGCCCAGCCGCCCGAAGTCGCGGCCGTCCGCCTTGACGATTCATCTCCTGGAGGACGGCCGCTTCCGTACGGCGTCGGCGAGCCGGGCGTTCGCCGGCTGGACGGCGGCGGAGATCCACCGCGCCCTGAACGAGCAGCCGGTCTCCCGCGAGACCCTGGACGCGCTCCGCCGCGTCGGCCGGACGCTCGGCGAGGCGGAGGGAACCGGCCCGGACGACGACCCGTGGCTCGCCGCCGAGCGCGGTGAGGCTCTCGCCTCGAGCCGCGCCGCCATGGTGGTGGCCTTTCTCGAAGCGCGCGGCCTGCCCGCGAGCCCCGGCCTGGTCGATCGACTCGCCGCACTGGTCGGCGTGTCCGACGCCGAACTGGTCCGGGCGGCCAATGCCTGTACGAGCGCGGACGAGCTCCTTCGTCTGCTGCACGACTGATCTCCGCGGCCGGTTGGCCGGAATCGAGGATTCCCTGAAGCCGCCTCGTTCGGCCTCGCGGACCGTCGCGCAGAAGCGCACGGCCGGAATCGTCGGCGAGAGCAGCTCCCCTGGGCCGGCGCGGGCGTTCAGCTACCCTCAAGACGGCCGGCCGCGTTTGATCGGGCGCGCCGGACCGCTGTAGGCTAGGTCTTCACGTTCGTGGGGAGAGGCCGTCCCTCTCCACGCAGCAGGCTTCGACTTGATTTTGTTGAGTCCAGCGCTGATCGGCCTTTGGGCGCTGGGCGTTGCGCAGCAACCATCCGCGGCGCCCGACGCTCGTCACTGGTGCGGAGTCGAGCGCCCGCCGCTGGCGAGGGCGTTGCCGGGATACGTCCGCGAACCGTCCCGGTCCGCGGACCCGGTGGACCGGGAAGCTGCCGCGATCGACGGGGATGCGACGACGGCGATCATCGACGTGTTGATTCTCTATTCGGACGGCTTCGTCGCGTCCTTTCCGACCGGCTACTCGATCGGCGACGAGGTAGCCACGGCCGTCGGTCTCCTGAACGCCGCGCTCTCCAACAGCGGAGTCGACGCGGAGGTCCGCGCCGCGGCCGTCGAGCACCTCGCGAGTCTTCCGGACGACGGCGCCAACGTGCTGTCGTTCCTCGCCGACGACAAGACCGTGCTCGGTCGACGCGACGAACTGCACGCCGATCTCGTGTACGCCCTGATCGACGACCCGACGGCGTCCGCCGGCGCGGCGTGCGTCCCGGGCGCGTACGGTTCACTGACGTCGGAGGAGTGTTTCGCCGGTTACACGAACAAGTTCGGCAGCACAATCTGGAGAACGATCTTCCGGCACGAGGTGGGGCACAACCTCGGTCTTCAACACAGCCCGGAAGAAGGCGGCGATCCGACCTGGGGCTTCGTTACCGGCACGGTGGGCTACTGCGGCGGCGCCTGCTGGGGGCGAAAGGAGTCCACGGAAGAGTCCTACGGCACCGTGATGAGCGGAAACACCGTGCCGCGGTTCTCGACCTCGAAGGAACTCTGGGAGTCGCTCGTGATCGGGGAAGCCGGAATCCACGAGGCGACGACCGCTCTGGAGTCGAGCGTCGGTTACGTCGCCGCGTACCGGAGTGCCGACCAGACCAGGCCCAGGCCGCCGACGCTCGACGCGCCGACGGTCGTGGGAGTGAACGAGAGCAAGCTCGAAGTCACGTGGACGAAACCGGCGGCCACGCCGGCGATCACCGGCTTCCGTTTTCGGGTTCGGGAGGTCGGGGCGGCGGGGTGGTCGGTCTACAGCCTGGGGGCTTCCACTACCTCGGTGGCGGTTGCGGGGCTGAAGGAGACGACGAAGTACGAGGTCCAGCTGCGAGCGGTCAACGAGCATCGGTTCGGGTACTGGTCGGACAGCGGCGTGGGCGAGACCAAGGCCGCTCAGACGCCGAACCAGGCGCCGACGATCGGCGACACGGGTCCCCTGGCGCTCGATATCGACGAGAACGCCGCCGGCGGCACGGAGTTGGGCGTCGAAATCCAGGCCTCGGACGCCGACGGGGACCCGCTGACCTGGAGTCTCCGGGGCACGGACAAGGACGCGTTCACGATCAGCTCCGCGGGCCAGATCGCGACCGCCGGGGCCACCCGGCTCGACTACGAGGCGCAGTCGAGCTACGCCTTCGAGGCGGAGGTCAGCGACGGCAGGGGCGGCGTCGACTCGATTGTGGTGAAGGTGACCGTGAACGACCTGAACGAGCCGCCGCCGGCGCCGTCGGACTTGTCCGTGAAGGTCCGGACCAGCACCAGCGTCCGGGTGTCCTGGGCGGCGCCGGACGTTACCGGCAGGCCGCCGATCGAGGGCTACGCCGCGCGGTACCGGGAAAAGGACGCGGCTGGCGGGTCCGGCTGGAAGGTCCACGAGTTCGCCGGCACATGGACGTGGACGAATCTGACCGACCTGTCTCCGGGCGCGACCTACGAGGTCCAGGTGCGAGCGACGAACGCGGAGGGCACGGGCGCGTGGTCGGCCTCGGCGGAGGGAGCGACCCGGGAGAACAGGCCTCCCGAGTTCATCGAAGGCGCGGCGGCGCCGCGTTCGGTGGCCGAGAACGCGGCGCTGGGCACGGACCTCGGCGATCCGTTGACGGCCAGCGACCCCGACGAAGAACTTCTGACCTACGCGCTTGCGGATGGCGCGGACGCCTCGTCGTTCGCGATCGCGTCGGACACGGGCCAGTTGCGGACGAACGCGGCGCTGAACCACGAGACGCGGTCGACGTACTCGGTGACGGTGACGGCGTCGGACGACCACGACGGCACGGCGACGATCGCGGTGACGGTCTCCGTGACGGATGTGGGCGACGAGGCGCCGGACGCGCCGGACAAGCCGACGGTGACGACGGCTTCCTCGACGAGTGTTGACGTGAGCTGGACGGCGCCTTCGAACGCTGGTCCGCCGATCGAGGACTACGACGCGCGGTACCGGGAGAAGGACGCGGCGACCTGGGAGGACGCGAACTTCAATGGTACGGACACTTGGACGACGCTGTCGTTGTTGACGGAGGACACGGAGTACGAGGTACAGATCCGGGCGAGGAACGACGAGGGCACGGGCGCCTGGTCGGATTCGGGCACGGGACGGACGGCTTCGCCGGACAACCAGCCGCCGACGTTCCGGGACGTGAGCTACGCGCTGAGCGTGCCGGAGAACACGACCGGGACGATCGGGGATCCGGTGACGGCCACCGACCCCGAGGGCGCCGCGCTGACGTACAGGCTCTCGGGCGGGGACGCGTCGTCGTTCTTGGTCCACCCGGACACCGCGCAGCTTTCCGTCCCGTCATCCACGGATCTGAACTACGAGAGGAGCGTGCAGTACGCGTTCGACCTGGTGGCCGCAGATCCCGGCGGTCTGACGGCGAGGCTGCCGGTGGCGATCACGCTGACGGACGTGAACGAGGCGCCCGAGCCGCCGTCGGCGCCGGTGGTGACGACGCTGTCGTCGAGCGGGCTGCGGGCGGACTGGGCGGCGCCTTCCAACACCGGTCCGCCGATCAGCCGTTACGACGTGCGGTACCGGCCGGCGGGCGCGTCGATTGACCCGTCGTGGATTTCCCACCCGCACGGCGTCGCCGCGACGACTGCTTTGATCGTCGGTCTGGCGGCGGGCACGTCCTACGACGTGCAGGTGCGGGCGATCAACCCCGAGGGAGAGAGCGGCTGGTCGGTTTCGGGCACGGGGACGACCGCGTCGTCGCCGCCGCCCGGCGGTGGCGGTGGCGGCGGCTCGGTGGATCAGCAGCCGTTCTTCCAGCCCGGCGTATCGATCGACGATCTGGCGCTCGTGGCGGGGAGCGGCGTGCGCGTGACGCTGCCGGCGGCTTCGGGCGGCGACCCGCCGCTGCGCTACGGCGTGACGCCCCGGCCGCCCGACGGCCTCGGCTTCGATCCCGAGACCCGGGCGCTTTCGGGGACTCCGACGCGCCCGAGCGCCGCGCTGACCTATGCCTACACGGCGACGGACAACGACGGGGACGCCGCGAGCCTGCGCTTTGTGATCCAGGTGTCCGCTCACGACCAGTCGCCGAGCTTCGGCGGGGCGTCGGTCCCGAATCAGACGTTCACGGTGGGCGTCACGGCGCGTCTGGAGTTGCCGGCGGCCTCCGGCGGCAACGGCGAGCTCCACTACAGCCTGTCGCCGGCCTTGCCTTCGGGGTTGGGCTTCGACGCGGGTTCGCGCGTGGTGTGGGGGACGCCGGTGGCGGCGGACGATCCGGCGACCTACACCTACCGGGTGACCGACAGCGACGCGGAGGACCCGGACAGCGACGAACTGCGATTCACGATCGCCGTGGCGACCGCGCCGCCGCCGCCGGGTCAGTCCGACGTGACGGCCTCGCCGGCGGGGGAGGAGAGCGTGGCGCTGATTCTCGGCCCGGGCTGGGCGGACCTGCCTCGAAACGAGATCGACGTGGAGGTTCGAGGTCCGAAGCACGGCTGGACGCCGTGGCCGCCGCGGCGGCCGGAGGCCCGCGGGACGGGTTCCGGGGCCGCGGACGCGGCAGGAAACGCCGCGCGGTCCCTGCGGGACGGCGCCCGGAGGAGACCGTCCGTAGAAGCGCGCGGCCGACGCCAGGGACAGGCCGCCGGGACTTCGGGAGCAGTGGCGTCGGCGGCCGCCGCCGCGCGCGGCATTCTGGTCGAGGGTCTCGACCGGGATTCGCCCTACACCTTCCGGCTGCGGACCGAGACGCCCGAAGGCGAAGTCGCGTACTCCGAGGAGCAAAGCGCCACGACCGGGTGGTTCGGCGGTCCGTGCCGCCGGGGCGCGGGTTTCCTGTGCCTTCGGGACGGCCGTTTCGAGGTCCAGGCGCACTGGACGAATCCCGACCGCGAGGCGGACTTCGGCGTCGGGACCGCGATCCCGCTGGCGATCTCGGACGAGTCGGGGATGTTCTGGTTCTTCAACGCGGACAACATCGAGCTGGTGACGAAGGTGCTGGACGGCCGGTCGATCAACGATCACTTCTGGGTGTTCTTCGGGGCGCTGTCGGACGTGGAGTACTGGGTGACGGTGAACGACACGTCGACGGGGGAGGCGCGGACGTACCACAACCGTCCGAAGGAGGTCTGCGGCCAGAGCGACACTTCGGCCTTCTTGCGGCCGCTCGAGTCGTCGGCCTCGGCCTCGCCGGCGTCGGCCGCTGCGTCTTCGGGCCGCGGCAGCGACTGGGAACGGATCTGGGGCCGCGAGCCCGGCGTGCTGGGCGTGGATCTTCTGCCGATGAACGCGGCCTCGTTCGCGGTCGGCGAGCCCGCGGCCGCCGCGCCGGAACAGGGAAGCGGCGTCTGCGAGCCGTCGGCGGAGCGTCTCTGCCTGCTGGAGGACCGGTTCGCGGTCGCGGTCGACCTGATCGACCCGAACGTCGAGGATCCGGCGGAGCGGGAGCGCGTCGCCCGCGTGCTTCCCTCGCTGACGACGCGCGAGACCGGCTTCTTCTGGTTCTTCAACGACGAGAACGTCGAACTGGCGGTCAAGATGCTGGACGGCCGGGCGATCAACGGGCGCTTCTGGTTGCTCTACGGCGGCCTCTCGGACGTCGAGTACGCGATTACCGTGACCGACACCTGGACCGGGCTCGCTCGGGTCTACCGCAACGAGGCGGGCAGCATCTGCGGCGAGGTCGACACGGGGGCGTTCCAGTAGGTGGGCGGGGCGGGACGCTGCCACGCACGTCGCCGCCGTCGGCCTGCTGTCGCGGTTGCTCGGCTGACGACGCCAGGGACGCCAGGGCCGTCAGAAGACGCGCGGTTGGAAGTCCGGCGCGTTGAGGAGGCTGGCGCTGTTCCCTGTGGCGCGGATCACGAACAAGCCTTGGCGTTCGGCGTGTTTCGCGACCGAGGCGTCGGTTCGGAGGTACGCCAGTGCGCCGTAGACCGGACGGCCCTCGGACCACGGAAACCAGTCGGCCAGGCGGCGCAGCTTGTCGAGGAACCGCTTGACGTCCCTGGGCCGCAGCGTCGTCTTCACTTCGACCACGACGATCTCCGCGCCGTTCCTGGCGACGATGTCGAGCTCGCAATGCTCGCCGGTGCGAACCGCGTTCAGACGCTGCGCCGTCTCGGTGACGTCGATGTCTCGCTGCCTCAACAGGGGAACGAGGTCTCCCTCGACCAGACTCTCGACCAACCTGCCCCACTGCGTCGTGAACAGATTCTCCGCCTTCTTGAGGCGACGGTCGGTCTCCTTCATCTGGCGGTCCGTCTCCTTCATCTCCCGGGCGATTTCTTCTTGCCGCAGGGCGACTCTCTCCAGAATGGCCCAGATCTTCTCAAAGGTCGGCGCGGTCTCGCCCGCGCCGGGTACGTTCGTGCTCGTCATTCAAACTCCTTCCCGCCGAGGCCGCCCGCAAGAAGCGAAGAGTTCCGGTTGGCAAGGGACCGGGGTTCAGGCCGGGAACGGCGCCCCGCGCTCGTTTCCGCGGCCCGGATGCTACTGCACTCCGTCTGCCCAAAACCCCATCGTTGACGCGACGGGAGACGGAAGGCGGTCTACGGGCTGGCGGGCGTGGCGCTGGTCGTCGCGACCCCGTTTCCGGCGTTGCCCGCGGCCCGCAGCTCCACCGTGTACGTCGTGCCGTTCGTCAGACCGGTCAACCTGTGGCGGCGCTTCGACGAGCAGGGAACGACCGCCCAGTCGCTGAACGTCCCGGTGGCCGAACGCCAGCGCAGCTCGTACGCCACCGGCTTGATCGGGCCTGACGGGGCGCCCCAGGTCAACGCCAGTTCGCCGTCGCCGGGCGTCGCGCTGAGACTGAGCGGCGCGCCGAGGACGACCGAAGGCGTTTTCGAGACCAGCACGGTCACTCCCCGGTCCCGCAGCGCGGTCACGTCGTTGGCGAGCGCCTGCGGGTCCAGGGGATTCCACTGGAGGGAAACGTGGTCGCCGTCGCCCAAGCCAGCGTTGCTGGTCAAGCCTCCAATGCTCGTGAGGCAGTTGCTGTCGAGTTCCAGCTTCTTGAGCTCGGTGAGGCCTGACAGTGGGTTTAGGTGCGTGATCTCGTTTGAGCCTAGATCCAGCGACGTGAGCTTGGTGAGGAGGGAGAGCGACGATACGTCCGTGATCCCGTTGCTGCCAAGATACAGCCCATAGAGCTCCGTGAGTCCCGAGAGCGGCGATACGACCGTAATGTCGTTGGTCGAGAGATCTAGCCTTCCGAGCTTGGTGAGTCCGGCTAGCGGCGTCACGTCCGTGATCTTGTTGTTGTCGAGATACAGCCACCAGGAGAGCTCGGTGAGCCCCGAGACCGGCGTTAGGTCCGTGATCCCGTTGCTGCCGAGATCCAGCCCCTTGATCTGGGTGAGTCCAGTCAGCGGCGTCACGTCCGTGATCTTGTTGCTGCCGAGACGCAGCCCCCTGATCTGGGTGAGTCCGGCTAGCGGTGTCACGTCCGTGATCTTGTTGTTGCCGAGACTCAGCCCCGTGAGGCTGGTGAGGCCCGAGAGCGGCGACACGTCCGTGATGTCGTTGTCGGAGAGATACAGCCTCGCGAGCTCGGTGAGACCCGCAAGCGGCGTCACGTCAGTGATGGCGTTGCTGCCAAGACCCAGGTCCTCAAGCTGGGTGAGGCCGGCTAGTGGCGTCACGTCCCTAATCGGGTTGCCGCCGAGCTCTAAGTAAGTGAGTTGGGTGAGGCTCGACAGCGGTGATGGGTCGGTGATCGCGTTGTCGTCCAGAAGCAGCTCCCGGAGCTTGGTGAGTCCGGCTAGCGGTGTCACGTCCCTGATAGCGTTCCTTCCTAGATCCAGTAGCTCATCAAGCTTGGTGAGTCCGGCTAGCGGTGTCACATCCGTGATCGCGTTGTCGTAGAGAGACAGCCATGTGAGCTTGGTGAGTCCCGCTAGCGGGGTCACGTCCGTGAGCGCGTTTTCGTCGAGAGACAGCCATGTGAGCTTGGTGAGTCTCGCTAGCGCCGTCGCGTCTGTGATCGCGTTGTCGTAGAGATACAGCCACATGAGGTTGGTGAGGCCTGAGAGCGGCGTCACGTCCGTGATTGCGTTCACCGCGAGCTCCAGCTCGTCAAGTCCGGTCGCAAACTCCAGACCGGTCAGGTCTTTGATATCGCGGGCCCCACAATAGAGGTAGGTCATTCGTTCCATCTCGGCGCTCGTGATCGTCTCGCCCCCCTGCTTCCCCAGCGCCTGCTCCACGGCGGCGCGCAGATTGGCGTCCGGGATCGTGACGTCGACGGGCGACGCCGCGGTCACCGTGAACACGTCGGGGTCCGACGCGAGGCCGGAAGCATCGGTCGCGGTCACCGTTACGTCGGCCGTGCCCGCCGCCGCGGCCGTCAGCGTCAGCAGGCCGTTCGCCAGAGCCGCGGTGACGACAGCGGGATCCGCGGACGAGGCGGAGTAGCTCATCTCGTCCTGCTCGGGATCGCTGAAATGGAGCGACAGGTCCACGGTCTCCGACCGGCCGCCGACGGTCAGCGTCAGGTCGTCGATGGCGAGCGCGACCACCGGCGCCGTGTTGACCGGCGTCACCGTGATCGTCTGGCTGGTCGTGATCGCGCCGAACGCGGTTCCGTTCTGCTCCATCTGCCACTGGAAGGCATGGTCGCCGACGGTCGCCGGCGCCGTGATCGTGAGGGCGAACGAACGGTACGCTTTCGGGGGAATGCTCACGCCATCGGGAAGCGTCGCCTGGCTGACGCCCCAGAGATCGGAGGGCGCGTTCCGGGAAACGAGCTTGTAGCCCGCGGTGCCGGTCCACGAAGCCGTGCCCGTGTTCTGCATGGTGACGCCGACGCTCGCCGTCTCGCCGGCGGTCATCGACGCCGGCACGCCGCGGTAGGCACCGAACGCCGCGTCGTTCGGCGGCGGCGCCACCGTGATCTTCTTGTTCGGCGTCTTGCCGCCGAACCGGGTCCCGTCATGGACCATCCGCCACTGGAACGCGTGTTCGCCGGCGGTCGACGGGCGGTGATGGCGAAGCTGAAGGTGTAGGCCGCCTCGGGCTCGACGGCCACCGCGTCGTCGATCTGTACGCGGGAGAGGCCCCAGGTCGTGTTGTCGCTCGGGTTCTCGGAGCCCAGTTCAAAGCTCTCGGCCCGGCTCCACGTCGAGTCGCCGGCGTTGCGCATGAGGATGGTCACGGTCCGGGTCTCCCCGGTCGTCATCGTCTTGGGAACGCTTCCGAAGAACGAAACGAACGCCGCGTCGTCGTCCGTAGCGGCGGCGACTCCGGGGATCAGCGCCAGGAAGAAAAGGGCGCAGCGAACCGCGTTGCCATACTGCATTGTGGAGGGCCTCCGATTGTGGAGGGCCTCCGGCGTGGACGGCGTGAAGATTATCATGCCGGTCAAGTCCGTCAACCCGGAGCTGCCGCAACGAAGCGGTGAGCATCCGCTGCGACGACGAGTTGACGTAGACGCTTTCCGGGACGGACGCGGCGCTGTTCGGCGTCGATTCGTCGCGCGGCTAGATCTCGGCGCCGTCGTCGACCGAGGCGGCGAGCCGGTTCGCCGCCCGCGCCGCGGTCGCGCCGGAACAGGGGGAGCGCCGTCTGCAATCCTGCGGCGGTGGACGGCAGCGCCCAGCCTCGCCTCGACCGTCTCTGCCTGCTGGAGGACCGTTTCCAGGTCGAGTCCGGCGCGTTGGGGAGTTGTTGAGGGAAGCTGGTGCAGTTCCCGGCGGCGTGGAGTGCGGTACGCTAACGGAGCGATGAGCACGACGATCTTCGACTCGCTGGCGACCGCCCGCGCCCTGCAACAAGCCGGCATGGACCCGGCGCACGCGGAAGCGGTGACGGAAGCGATCGGCGGCGCGGTCGGCGGCACGGACGCGGTGACCCGATTCGACCTGGACGCTGCAGTGGCTGCGCAACGATCCGACCTGGAAGCTGCAGTGGCCGCGCTACGATCCGACCTGGACGCTGGAATGGTCGCGCTACGGGCCGACCTGGACGTGCTGCGGTCCGATCAGGACACGGCAATGGCCGCGCTACGGGCCGACCTGGACGTGCTGCGGTCCGATCAGGACACGGCAATGGCCGCGCTGCGGGCCGATTTGGGGGTGCTGCGAGCCGATCAGGACGCCGCAATGGCCGCGCTGCGGGCCGAGGTGCGGGCCGACGTCGCCGAAGTGCGGGCCGATCTTGCCGCTCTGGAAGTCCGCCTGATCCGCTGGGCGATCGGCAGCGTGCTCGCAACGGCGGCCCTGACGGTCGCCGCCGTCGGCTTGCTGTTCCGTTTGCTCGGCTCGAGCTAACGCCAACGGTCCTTGTCGGTCGAACTCCCGGGCGGCGCGGCGTACCACGCGGCGCCGCTTACGGGCTGCCCGGCGTGGCGCTGGTCGTCCCGACGCCGTTCCCGGCGTTGCCCGCGGCCCGCAACTCCACCGTGTACGTCGTGCCGCTGGTCAGACTCGTCAACTTGTGACGGCGCTTCGACGAACAGGGGACGACCGCCCAGTCGTTGAAGGTCCCGGCGGCTGAACGCCAGCGTACCTCGTACGCCACCGGTTTGACCGAGCCCGACGGGGCGCCCCAGGTCAACGCCAGTTCGCCGTCGCTTGGTGTCGCGGTCAGACCGAGCGGCGCGCCGAAGACGACCGAGGGCGCTTCCGAGACCGCGACGGTCGCTCCCCGGTCCCGCAGCGCGGGCACGTCGTTGGCGAGCGTCCGGGCGTCCAGGGGATTCCACTCGAGCGAAAGGTAGTCGCCGGCGCCCAAGCCGGTGTTGCTCGTCAAGCCTCCGATGCTCGTGAGGCAGTTGCTGTCGAGTTCCAGCCTTTCGAGCTTCGTGAGTCCCGAGAGCGGCGATACATCCGTGAGGTCGTTTGAGCCGAGCTCCAGCCTCCTGACCTCAGGGAGGCCCGCGAGCGGCAATACGTCGGTGATCGTGTTGGAGCGGAGAGCCAGCGACGTGAGCCTTGCAAGGCCAGAGAGCGGCGCCACGTCCGTGAGCGCGTTGCGTTGAAGGTCCAGCGCCGTGAGCTTGGTGAGTCCCGAAAGCGGCGATACGTCCGTGATCGCGTTGCCGCCGAGATATAGCCCCCGGAGTCTGGTGAGTCCCGAAAGCGGCGATACGTCCGTGATCGCGTTGCCGTCGAGACCCAGCCACGCGAGTTGGGTGAGTCCGGCCAGCGGCGCTACGTCGGTGATCGCATTGCTGCCGAGATCCAGCCACGTGAGTTCGGTGAGAGCCGAGAGCGGCGCGACGTCCGTGATGGCGTTGTCGTCGAGACCCAGCCAGGCGAGTTGGACAAGTCCGGCCAGCGGCGCCGCGTCCGTGATTCCGTTCTCGCCGAGAACCAGCCACGTGAGTTCGGTGAGGCCGGCTAGCGGCGCCGCGTCCGTGATTCCGTTGTCGTCGACGTACAGCCCCCGGAGCTTGGCGAGTCCGGCCAGCGGCGCTACGTCCGTGATCGCGTTGCTGCCGAGATCCAGCTCCGCAAGTCGGGTGAGTCCGGCTAGCGGCATCACGTCCGTGATCTCGTTGTCGTGGAGACCCAGCCACGCGAGTTCGGTGAGTCCCGACAGCGGCGCCGCGTCCGTGATTCCGTTGTCGTAGAGAACCAGCCACGTGAGTCGGGTGAGTCCGGCCAGCGGCGTCACGTCCGTGATCGCGTTGTCGTCGAGAAAAAGCCACGCGAGTTCGGTGAGGCCCGACAGCGGCGCCGCGTCCGTGATTTCGTTGCCGCCGAGATACAGCCCCCGGAGTCTGGCAAGTCCCGATAGCGGCGTTAGGTCCGTGATCGCGTTGGCGGCGAGATCCAGCCGCGTAAGCCTGGTCAGGGACGAGAGCGGCGTCACGTCCGTGATTCGGTTGTCGTGAAGATCCAACCCGGTCAGCTCGGTGAGAGCCGAGAGCGGCGCGACGTCCGTGATGTCGTTGTGGAAGAGAGCCAGCCGCGTGAGCTCGACGAGCCCCTTCAGCGGAGATACGTCCGTGATCTCGTTGTGGGAGAGATCCAGCCTCGTGAGCTCGGTGAGGCCCGAGAGCGGCGCCGCGTCCGTGATCGCGTTGCCGCCGAGCATCAAGTCCTCGAGTCCGGTCGCAAACTGCAAACCGGTCAGGTCTTTGATGTTGCAGCGTCCACACCAGAGGCTGGCCATGTGCTCCATCTCGGTGCTGCTGATCGTCTCTCCCGCCTGCTTGCCCAACTCCCGTTCCACGGCGGCGCGCAGGTTGGCGTCCGGTATCCTGACCTCGACGGGCGACGCCGCGATCACCGTCACGTCGTCGATGGCGAGCGCGACCGCCTGCGCCGGGTCGTCGCCCGCCGCGGCGACTCCGGGGACCAGCGCCAGGAGGAGAAGGAAGCGCGGAACCCGATTGCCAGACTGCATGGTCATCGCTCCGCTAGCCTACCGCGCCGCGCGCCGCCGAGAAGGGCGCCAGCCTCCTCCGGCCGCGCTGACGGTCGCCGCCGTCGGCTGCTGTTCCGGTTGCTCGGCTGACGCTAACGACGCCACGGGCCTCGGAAACGGAGCGGGAGCCGACTCGGCTGGGCCGGAAGCGAAGAGGCGACAAAGCACAACCAGTGCTCAAGGTTCGCGCCGAGGCTGCCGGGGTCGCCGGCAGGATCGGCGGACACTCGCTTCATTCAACGAAATGGATAGAGAGTTGAGATGGGCCGATATGACGTAAACTCCGTCTTTGACTAACGCGTGAGAACGGGGGGCGAGGCCTCGGATGATCACGGTGGAGCAGTGCGAGAGAGGTCTTCGGACTCTGGATCCGTACATGCGGGTCTTCCGCGCAGCGTGCGCCTCGGCGATTCTTCTCCTCCTCGCCGGAGCGGCAACCGCCCAGGAAGGCTCCCGCGCCGCGCGGAGAGCGGAGGCCGTCGCGGCCGCCGGCGCCGTGACCGCAACCTCCCTAGACGGCGTCCAAGACGCCGCCGCGCAGCCGGCGGAAACGGAGGGCCCGGAGCCGCCGCCGGCCGCCAGGCTCGGACCCCTTCTCGGCCGCCGGGTGGCGGCGCTCGCGGCCGCGGCGCCGCCTTCCGGGCCGCGGCCGCCGGCTCGGGACGGCGTTGAGGGCCTCGAGCGCGAAGCCGGCTCGAAATCGGCGCAGCCCTTCGTTGCCTTCACGATCTACGTCGACGAGCATCGCCGGCTTGCCGACCTCGAGAAGTTCCTGGCCGACCGGGGCGCCTACCCCGGCACGTCCTTCGCCGGCGGCGCCGCCGACCTCTTCGGCGGCGCTCTCACCGCTTCGGCCCCGGTCTCCCTGCTGCTCGAGATCGCCGCCCGGCCCGGGGTTCGCTATCTGCGAGAGCGGCATCCTCCTCGAATCGACCGGGCCCCGCCGGAGGCGGGCGACCCGCCTCCACTCCGGCAAGGCCCCGGCGGCGAAGGCGCGAAGACTCTTCATAGCCGGTTTCCCGACTCGCGTGAACCATGACTCGCGGAATCCTGACGACCGTTCGTAGGGCCGAGGCCACCGCTCGGGGTTCGGGCGACCCGCCCACCGTGCCGACGTACCCCCCCCCCAGAATTCTGGCGGGCGAACATCCTGGCAGACGGTCACGGGGGGCTTGAGCGCCGTGTCCGCCGCGTCGCCCACTCCGCCGCCGCCGCGCGCGCCGGTTCGGCGGTCCGCCCGTCGAGCCCTGTTCGCGAGCGCGCTCCTGCCGGTGTCGTTGTTCCTCGCCGCCGCCTCACCGGCGCAGGTCGAGACTTCGTACCCGAACCTGGGGCCGCTGCTCCGGCGCGTCGCCGCGGCGTACGAATCGCGGGGCGAGGCCGCCGCGGCGGGGCTTGCGGCGGCGGTCTCCAGACAGACGACCGGGGCCCAGACGAGCGCCGATCCGTTCGTTCCGGTCTCGGTCCACGTAGACGCCGACGCCCCTGAGCGCCTGGGCGAGATCGCCGCCTGGATCGCGGACCGCGGCGGTTGGCTGGGGGAAGTGTTGGTGGCCGAGCCCGGAGATCCGTTCGCCGGCGCGGTCGCGGCTTCGGTGCCCGTCGCCTTGCTGGCCGAGCTGTCGGAGCGGCCGGGCGTCCGTTACGCCCGAGCGAAGCCTCAGCCGCGAACCCAGCAGCAGCCCGACCCCGAGGCGATCTACTACCCGCACGGCCCGGCCGACGTGATGGGCGCCACGGCCTGGCATCACGCCGGCTACACGGGCGACGGAATCCGCGTCGGCGTCGTCGATGTCGGCTTCATCGGCTTCAGCGACTCCGTGTCGCCGAAGCTGAAGACGCCCGCGAAGTTCTACTGCTTCCCCCCGTTCGACTCCGCCGCGGGGCCGGCGCCGGTCAGCACGACCGACATCTCGGCGTGCGAACGGGTACACGTGCACGGCGCCTCGGTCTCGGAGTACCTGTTGAGCGTCGCCCCGGACGTGTCGCTCTTCATCGCCAACCTCCCGGACGATGGCGACCCGCGCTCCGGATTGTCCGAGATCGTGGACTGGATGGCCGGGAACGGGGTGCGGATCATCAACTTCTCCGTCGGCTACTGGTGGGACGGTCCGGGCAACGGCTCGTCTCCGTTCACGAACAGCTCGCTGGGCATGATCGACCGGGCCGTTCGCAACGGCATCGCCTTCTTCAACTCCGCCGGTAACTCGAACGATGACAGTTGGGCTTCGTTCACGCCGGACTTCGTGGATGTCGCGCAGTCGGGCGGCGGAACGAAGGAGTTTCTGAACTTCGGCTCGACCGAAGCGCCGGACACCTGCCTCGACGTCTATTTCTACGGCTCGGCGCTTCCCAGAAACCGACCGCTGCAGTTGCGCTGGCAGGGAACCTGGTGGCAGACGGCGACGAATCTCGACCTCCACCTCTACGCCGGCAGCGACATGACCGGGACGCCGAAGTTGAGCTCGAACGACTTCCGGGACGGCGACTACGGCGGGGACGAGCTCAGCTTTCCCTGGGACATCCTGCTGGCGCGATTCGGACTCGCCGAAAACCTGGCGGAGAGCGTCCTGCGGGGCGGGCAGCACTGCGTCGCGGTGGAGAAGGTCTCGGGCGACGATCCGGGCTGGCTTCAGCTCAGCTCGTTCGTGGACGCGGACTGCTTCGGGAACCTCTCGGGCGGTGTGTGCGCCTCCTCGGCGAACGGCCTCGCGAACATCGGCAACCCGGGCGAGAGCGCGAACGCGGGGATGATGGCGGTCGCCGCCTACGGCATCCACGGCGCCACCCACGGCCTCGAGGACTTCAGCAGCGTCGGACCGACCCCGGACCTGCGCATCAAGCCCGACATCAGCGGCGTGGACCGCGTGTCGCCGGAGGGCCTGGTGGACGTCTCGTTCGTGGGAACGAGCTTCTCGTCGCCGGCGACGGCCGGTCTGGCCGCCCTGGTGCTCGAGCGCTACGCGGCCGGCACGACCGTCGACACGCCGGTCAAGCTCGTGAAGTACATCAGGGACAACGCCATTCCCATCGAGTACGAGGCGTTCAAGAGCCCGAACTTCTACCTCGGCCACGGACTCGCCAGGCTGCCGGACCCCGACCCGACCGCCGCTCCGGTCGCGACGCTCAGCCTCAACCCGCGCGCGGTCTTGGAGGGAGAGAAGGCCAGGGTGGGCGTCAGCCTGGACAAGCCGGCCGCGAGCGACGTCGCGGTGACGGTCTCCGCTTCGCCGGCGACGGGGTACGCCCTGAGCGGCTCGTCGCTGACGGTGCCGGCCGGAGACGTCTGGTCCTCCACCCACCTCACGATTACCGCGGACGACGACCAGACGGAGGAGGCGGATCGAACGATCACGCTGTCGGCGACCGCCAGCGGCGTTTCGGGAATTCTCGACCCGAACGACGTCTCCCTGACGATTCGGGACGACGACGAGCCGCCGCCGTCCGGACCGCGCGCGACGCTGAGGGTTCCCGCGTCGATCACGGAAGGCAGCATCGCCGTCGTCGACGCGCGCGCGGACGACTCGTGGACTCCGGAAGCGACCACGATCACGGTCTCGGTTCCGGCTTCGAGCGCCTGGTCCCTGAGCACGAACGACGAACTCTCGAACTACAGACAGGCGGGCCAAAGGAAGAACCTCCGACAATGCGCAACCTGCTTCAACGGCAACTCCGAGGGTCGCGTTGGAGATCTGGTCACGATCACGTCCACCGACGACGACGTCCACTCGGGCGGCGCTCTGACCGTCGTCGTGAAAGGGACGATCACGGAGGGGGGCAGCGGTCTGACCGCCGTCGACGACGCGACGTTGACGATCGTAGACGACGAGCCCCTGCCGGTCGTCAGCCTCAGTCTCAGCGAGGACTCGGTTCTCGAGGGAGGGTCGGCGACGTTGACGGCGGAGTTGTCGGGGGCCTCGAGCGAGGACGTGACCGTCACCGTGTCGGCGACCTCGGGCGACTACGCGCGGACGGGCGACGCGCTGACCATCTCCAGCGGCCAGACGACGAGCACGGGCACGGTCACCTTCGCCGGCGTCGACGACGCGACGGACGACCCGAACGAGTCGATCACGATTTCCGGCGTCGCAGCCGGCGGCAACGGAGTGCGGGACCCGGAAGCCGTGACGCTGACCTTCCTGGACGACGAAGGCAAGCCGGCGGTGGACCTCCTTCTCGGCCCGCCGACGATCCAGGAGTACAACGGCGCCAGCGCGGTGACGGCGGTTCTGGACCGACCGGCCGCAAGCGACGTGGTGGTGACGGTGGCGGCGGCGGACGCCGGCGGCGCCACCGAGAGCCCCTTCACCCTGGTCGGAGACACGCTGACGATCGCCGCCGGGGCGACGACGAGCACCGGCGACGTGACGGTCGAGGCGGTCGACGACCAGGTCGACGCGGCGGGCGACCGGCAGGTGCTGGTTTCGGGGACGACGACCGGTACCGACGTGGAGGCGCCCGCAAGCGCGACCCTGACGATCGTCGACGACGAGTCCCAGGTCGTCGGCCTGGCGCTCGGGGCGATCTATGTCGAGGAGGGCGGCGACACCACGGTGACGGCGGGACTCCGCTTCGAGTCGACCGCGGACACGGTGGTGACCGTGAAGCCGTTGACGGACGCATACACCGTGACCGGGACCGGGGAACTGACGATCGCGGCCGGCGACAGGGCGGCCTCCGGGACGGTCACGATTACCGCCTTCGACGACGACGTCGAGGGGCCGGAGGCGGTCTTCGTGGGCGTTTCCGCGGAGGTGACGGGCGGCAACGGCACCGGCCCGCCGAATCCGGTGATTCTGATCGTGACCGACGACGACGCGGTGACGAACACGGCGCCGCGGTTCACCACGAGCGGGCCCGTGACCTTGTCCGTGGACGAGAACGCGGCCGGCGGCACCAGCGTCGGCGCGGCGCTCGGGGCGGAGGACGACGACAACGATCCGATCACGTGGGGCCTCGACGACGACGACCAACTGTCGGGCGACCACCTGCTGTTCGAGATCGGCGCCGGTCAGGTCGCGACCAGGGTGAACACGGCGCTCGACCACGAGACGAAGCCGAGCTACCGGTTCAAGGCCCGGGTGGACGACGGTCGGGGCGGCATCGCCCGCCTCGACGTGACCGTGAACGTGAACGATCTGCTGGAACCCCCCGAGGCGCCGTCGAAGCCCCGCTTGAGGTCACCGGCGTCGGGCAGCCTGCGGGTCGAATGGGAGGAACCGGGGAACACCGGGCCGGACATCACCGGCTACGACGTGCGGTACCGGAAGTCGGGCGCGACGGCCTGGACCGACGCCGGCCACGCCGGCACGGCTTTGAACGCAGAGATCACGGGTCTCGAGGCGAACGTGGAGTACGAGGCCCAGGTGCGGGCGACGAACGACGAGGGCACGAGCGGGTGGTCGGCGTCGGGGACGTTGACGGTCAGCTCGGGGACGGGAGTGTGGTCGGCGACGTTGACGCCGGCGGACAACACGGTCGATGAAGACGAAGAGTTCATCGGCTGGACCGACCTCGCACCGGGGTACCTGACGCAGTCGTCGATCAGCGTGTCCGAACGCCGCGCCAACGACGACATCAAGGCAGTCTTGGCAATCAAGACTCTGGACTGGCTCGTGTTCGTCTTCGAAGGGGACGACCACAGGTTTCCCGGCGGCACGGAAGTCGACGTGACCGTCGGACAGGACACTGTAACCGACAAGAGACTAGCCAGGGTAACAGCTCCCGGGCAGCAGGTACCCGGCTACACGATCTTCTACATCACGACTCCTCCCGACCTGGATGACGGCGATACGGTCGACCTGACGCTCAGGAACAGGCAAAACACCAAAACCCACTGGGAGGCGACGATGGTAGCCGACCTCGAAGCGGTGCCGGCCTCCAAGCGGTACGGCTACGGCAGTCTCGGGATCGCCGCGACGATCGGCGAACTGACCGACAACGACTTCGACGTCGGAAGCACGACCTACACCGTCACGGAGGTGATGAACCGGTTCGAGGACGACAAGCTCGACCTGGTCGTCACGCCGAAGGCGTCCATGGCTCTCGACGGCCTCGTGCTCGACGTCGACGGCACGGAACTGGCGCTCTCCGGTGCCCTGGCGGCAACCCAGCCCGACCAGGATCGCGACGTCTACACGTGGGACTACGCGACGGACTGGACCATCGACGACCCGGACACGGAGAACATCGACGAGGCAGTCGACGTGGCCATGTCGCTCAAGCAGGCGCCGGCGTCGAACAGTCCTCCGGTGTTCGACGACGGCGCTTCGGCGACTCGCACGGTGGTCGAGAACACGGCTTCGGGCGAGAACGTCGGCACGGCGTTGACGGCCCAGGACGCCGACGGGGACACGCTGACGTACTCGCTTTCGGGCACGGACGCGTCGTCGTTTTCGATCGATTCGACGACGGGCCAGTTGAAGACG
>JAAXHG010000177.1 GCA_012270995.1 Vicinamibacteraceae bacterium
GCCGGCGTGCGCTACTCCTTCGAGGGGTCGCAGGCCGACCAGGAAGCCGTGATCGGCAGCCTGCAGGTGGGGTTTCCGCTCGCGCTGTTCGCGATCTTCGCGCTGCTGGCGATTCCCCTCGGGTCCTACGCGCAGCCGCTCATCATCATGAGCGCCATCCCCCTCGGGTTCGTCGGGGCCGTCGGCGGGCACATCGCGATGAACGAGGACGTGACGATGCTTTCGATGATGGGCATCGTGGCCCTGTCGGGCGTCGTGGTCAACGACAGCCTCGTGATGGTCGACTTCATCAACCGCGAGCGCCGGCGGGGCGGCGGCCTGCTCGCGGCGGTGCAGGAAGCGGGGGCGGCGCGGCTGCGGCCCATTCTGCTGACCTCGATCACCACGTTCGCGGGACTGGCGCCGCTGCTGCTGGAACAGGGCGCGCAGGCCGATTTCCTGAAGCCGATGGCCATCTCCCTGGCGTTCGGGGTGTTGTTCGCCACCGTCGTCACGCTGGTGCTGGTGCCGGCCGCCTATCTGGTCCTGGATGACGTCGAGCGGCTGCTGCCGCGGCTCAGAACCGGAACTGGCGGGTGAGCTTCACCACGAAGGCGCGGTTCTCCAGCATCGGGAAGCCACGGTTCCTGAGGTCCCTGAAAGTGTCCCGCTGGTCGTTGTAGACGACGAACAGCTCGCTCCCCGGCTCGTACTCCCAGCGCAGGCGCACGTTCGTGCTGAGCACGTTGTTGGTCGAGTTGTACTGCAGCAGCGCGCTGGCGAACATCCGGGGCGTGAAGGTGTAGGTGGACCGCGTCGTGGCCACCCGGGCCGTGAAGCTCCCTTGCGGCAGCGTGATGCGATTCCACGAGATGCCCGGCTCGACCGCGAACTGCCGCGAGACCTCGATGCGGCCCCGCGAATAGCCGACCGCGGTGATGTCGCCGCCGAAGAACTCGCCGTGCTGGAACGAGAGGCTGCCCGCCACCCGGCGGTGCGGTCCCAGCTCGTAGGACACCTGGAAGTCCGTGAACTCGTAGCCGCCGACGGGGATGGTCACCGCGTCGGTTATCGCGAAGGGTCGGGGGAGGAACTCGTAGTCCTGCTGGATGTCCGCGCTCAGGGTGTCGCTGTTCTCGAAGCTGGTCTCGAAGCGGCCCGACAGGATGCGGGTCTCGAGCTGCCCCGCGCCGTTCTCGATGTAGTCGACGCTCCCGCCCCAGGTGAACTGGCGCACCGCCTCGATGCCTTCGGGCCGCGGGCTGAACTGCGCGTAGACGTAGCTGCGCCGGAAGTCCTCGCGGCGCATGAAGCCGATCTCCGGGTTGAAGTTCCGGCCGACCTGCAGGTGATCGACGAGCAGTCCGTAGAGGTCGCCCTCGTAGGAGAATGCCGCCCGGTAGCTCTCGTTGTTTCCCTGCAGGCCCGGGGTATTCGTCCGGGCGTAATAGCCGTACATGTTCACGTTGTCGTAGAACGAGAACGACGCGTCGAGGCCGTACGCCTGGTTCGCGCCGTCGCCCCGCAGCGAGACCGAGCGGTTGGTGAAGATGGCGCCGACGCGGCTCCGGCGCAGGATGTCGCGCTTGACGCGCAGCACGCTGAAGTTGGTCGGCAGGGCGGCGCTGGCTCGCGCGTCGTCGGTCTGGATGTTGATGGCTCCGACGCTGAAGTCGCCCACCTTGCCGGTCAGGCGTCCGCCGCCCACGATCGGCACCGTCCGCCCTTCCTGGTCCAGGCCGATGCGCCGGCTGAAGAAGAGCGTCGGCGCGTCGCCGGCCGGGAACGCGCCGGCCGGCGCGTTGAGGATGCCCCGCGTGGATCCGCCGAAGTCGCCGAAGCCGGCCACCCGTCCGAAGTCGAAGATGCCCTGGCTCTCGAGGAAGAACTCGCGCTTCTCCGGGAAGAACAGGCTGAACCTCGTCAGGTTGATCTGCTGCTCGTCCACCTCCACCTGGGCGAAGTCGGTGTTGTAGGTGAAGTCCGCGGTCAGGTTCTCCGTGAGGCCGTACTTGACGTCGACGCCGCCGCTCCGGTCGCCGTCGTTCGAGATCGGCGGCACGACCGTCCGGTCGGTGTTGAGCGAGCCGATCGCGTAGGGCTTGATCTCGAACGTGCGGCTGTCCGCCGGCACCTCCAGGCCCACCAGGGTGCCGGCGACCGACAGCCGGAACTGCCCCGGACCGGCCGAGATCGGCACCGCCGTCAGATACGCCTCCTCGTAATTCGACCGGATGTCCCGGCCCACCTGGATGCCCCATACCTGGTCGGCCCCGGGCCGGAAGCGGAGCGACTGGAACGGAATCTCCATCTCGACGGTCCAGCCGCCGTCGAAGCGGCCGGTGCGCACGTCCCAGACGGGGTTCCAGTCGGGATTCGGGTTGCCCTCGTCGGTGACCTGCCGGTCGCTGAAGCCCCCGATGGGATTGACCCGGAAGGCGAAGCCGTTCCGGCGGTCGTAGAAGGTGTCGAGCACGACGATGTAGCCGTCGTTGTTGATGAGCTGGAACGAATCGCGCTGCATCTCGTTGGCGACCCACTCCGACTCGGGCACCGACTCGTGGACGCGGGCCCCCACGTAGATCGACTCGTCGTCGAAGAAGATCCAGTTGTCGGTATCCTCCGTGGCCGGGGCGCCCTCGTCGGGGGCCTGCTGGATGAAGCCGCCGAACGGCTCCACGCGGGCGTAGATCGGCTCGTCGAGGACGCCGTCGAGCCGCAGGGGCTCGTCGAGGCGGACGGCGCGGACCGTCGCCCCGCCTCTGGCGTCGCGGCTGATCGTGGCCGGAGGCAGCGGGGCGGGCGGACCATCGATCGCGGGGCCCGCGGGCTGGAATCCCGCCGGCGGGCGTGAGACCTGCCGCGGCTCCGCGCCTGCGGGCTCCTGTGGCGCGGCCGCCAGCGGGGCCGTCCCCCACAGCACCCCGCCGCACCCGATGAGCGCGCCGGCGAGCCTCGCGGTCCGTCTCGTGCGAGCCGCCTTTCCGTCGGGCTCATCCATCGACATGCCAGTGGAGTCTACTCAGGATGGTTTACTCTGGTGCGCCGCGTCGACGAAGGGAGGCCGTTCGTGAGGAACCCGTCCGCCTGGCAGCCGCGCGCCGCCACGCTGCTCGGCGGTGTTGCCTCGGTCTGGACGGTGTCCCTGTGCGGGCTGTTCCTGGATGAGGGCCTCGTCCACGCCCTGGCGCTCGTGCCGCGCCGCGTCGACGGCCTGCCCGGCATTCTCGGCGCGCCCCTGGTGCACGGCTCCTTCGCCCACCTGCTGGCAAACACCGTCCCCCTGCTCGTTCTCGGCGGCATGGTGGCGATCCGCGGCGTCGCCTACTACCTCACGACCACGCTCGCCATCGTCGTGCTCGGCGGCCTCGGTCTGTGGGCGCTCGGCCGCGACGCGGCGCACGTCGGCGCCAGCGGCCTGATATTCGGCTACTTCGGCTTCCTGGTCGGCCGCGGATACTACGAGCGCCGGCTGCAATCCGTCGCGGTATCCATCCTGGTCGCGGCGTTGTACGGTGGCATGCTCGCCGGCGTCCTGCCGCGCGACGACGGGGTCTCCTGGGAGGCGCACCTGTTCGGCCTGCTCGCCGGCTGGCTGTGCGCCCGCGCGGCGGGGCGCGACGCCCTCCGCTGAACGACTGGCCAGTCGGATGGGCGCCCGGCTCTTCCCGGTGCCGGATCCGATCCCGGCTATGGCGCGCCGCCGCCGCCGGTCGGGCCCCCTCCGTCCCTGCCGTACCTCCCCTTCCACTCGTCGACGTGCGTCCTGTCCGACAGCGGGACATTCGTCCGGTACGCCGCGCGGGCGATCGCGTGGGCGGCAACCGGAGCCGTCGCCAGCAGGAAGATGACCGTCAGGGCGGCGATTGCGGTCTCGGCCGTGGTCCTGAAGTACAGGGCTGCCGCGCCGAACACCAGGCCAACGCCCAGCGTGCCCGCCTTCGTGGAGGCGTGCATGCGAATGAGCACGTCCGGCAGGCGCAGGATGCCGAGTCCGGCGACGAACAGGAAGAAGCCTCCGGCCAGCAGGCACGCGGCAACGCTGAGGTCCAACCACGGCACGTCACCCGCCATCGGTTTCATCCATTCTCTCGGCGCCCCCCCTGTCGCGGTTGCGCAGCTCGGTCGAGCGCTCGGCGTACCAGGCGAAGGCGACCGTCGCCAGAAAGGCCACCAGCGCCAGCGCCACGGCGATGTCGAGAAAGTCGGGCTCGGTGTGCGTGATGGCCAGGAGGCCCGCGATGGCGATTGCCAGCACGGTGATGAGGTCGACCGAGACGACCCGATCCGGCAGGCTCGGTCCCCGGATGAGGCGTACGAACGAGGAGACCAGCCCCAGCACGGTCAGGGCCATGGTGACGTTCACCGCCCACGCGACGATCTGCGACTGGCCCTCCGGACCGGTCACTGCATGGCCTCCCGGACCAGGCGTTCGAAGCCCTGCTTGATCCGCCTGCGCGTCTCGTCCGGATCGTC
This sequence comes from Vicinamibacteraceae bacterium, assembly GCA_012270995.1. Classification (GTDB taxonomy): domain Bacteria; phylum Acidobacteriota; class Thermoanaerobaculia; order Multivoradales; family Multivoraceae; genus Multivorans. The sequence continues at coordinate 4,456 of JAAXHG010000177.1, forward strand.
GACGAACATCTCGTGCACGTAGAGCGTCCTTCCGTCGGGGCTGACGTCGAGGCTCAGCGAACCGGGCGTCAACGAGATGAGATTCGCCAGGACCGTGATCTGCAGCGGATCCTCGATGTCCAGCGGCACGGCCAGGATGCCCGGCCGCGATCGGTGTCCGGGCGTGATCACGTCCCACGCGACCTGCAGGCCCGAGACCGTGAGCTCGTACAGGAAGTAGGCTCCCAGACGGGCCGACAGGAGCACCCGCTTGAAGTAGGCGGCCTGCCCGAACATGGGGCTCGACAGGCTCAGGGCCGCGAACGCCAGGAGGAAGCCCTGCACGAAAGTCCCCAGATCGAAGGTCCCGATCAACGCGCACCAGCCGCCGGCGAGCAGCAGGTTGATTGGAAAGAGTCTCATCGACTGCTCCCGCCGAGCACGGCTTCGACGTAGTTCGAGGGGGTCATCAGCTCGGTGGCGGCGCGCTCCGCCAGCAGGTAGACGGGCCGGGCGTACAGACCGATCGCCAGCGTGATGATCGCCAGCGTCGCAATGGGAGCCAGCAGCAACCACCGCCGCTGCAGCGCGACCGAGGGCGGCGGCCCGGCGTCGTCCGGACGGGCCTTCCAGAAGGCGTTCAGCCAGATCTTGGTCATCGAATAGACGGTCAGCAGACCCACGGTCAACGCGACGCCCGCGATGACGAACTCGTCGCTCGCGATCGAGGCCTGGATGAGCAGCAGCTTCGCCCAGAAGCCGGACAGCGGCGGGAAGCCGGCCAGCGAGAACGCCGGCACGAAGAACAGCGCGGCGAGCAGCGGCTTGTCGCGGTAGAGCCCGCCGAGCCTCTGCAGGTCGGTGGAGCCGGCCAGCCGATCGACGGCGCCGGAAACGAAGAAGAGGTTCGCCTTCACGATGATGTGGTGGATCACGTAGAAGATGGCGCCCAGCAACCCGAGCGTCGTGAAGAGCGCGAGGCCCAGGATCATGTAGCCGATCTGGCTGATGATGTGGAACGACAGGATGCGCCTCAACTCGTTCCGCGAGGCGGCGCCGAGCACGCCGGTGACCATCGTCAGGCCCGCCACCCAGAGCAGCAGCTCGTGCGTGTACCCGACGTCGTGCCGGAAGATCAGCGTGAAGAAACGCATCAGAGCGTAGACGCCGACCTTCGTCAGCAGGCCGGAGAAAACGGCCGAGACCGCGGTCTGCGGCGTGTGGTAGCTGGCCGGAAGCCAGAAGAAGAGCGGGAACACCGCCGCCTTCAGACCGAACGCGATGAGGAACACCATGGCGACCAGGGTGAGCAGCCCCTGGTCTTCGACCTCCTGCACCCGCAGGTGCAGGTCCGCCATGTTGAGCGTGCCCGTCAACCCGTACAACAGGCCGATGCCGCTCAGCAGCAGCGTCGTCGCGATCAGGCTGAGGGCGGCGTAGCGCACGGCCCCATCCAGTTGCGCGGGCCTTCCTCCCAGCACCAGCAGGGCCAGCGAGGCGATCAGCATGACCTCGAACCAGACGTAGAGATTGAAGACGTCTCCCGCCAGGAACGCGCCGCACACGCCCGCCAGCAAGGCCTGCAGCAACGGATGCAGGACATGGGAGACCTGGCCGTCCCGCGTGTCTCCGCAGGCGTAGATCACGGTAGCCAGCCCGATGAGGGCCGAGACCGCGACCATCGCCGCGCTCAGGTGATCCGCCACCAGCGTGATGCCGTAGGGTGCCGGCCAGTTGCCGATCTGGACCGACGCGATGCCCTCCCGCCACACGGCCGACAGGAGGCCCGCGGCGGCGGCCGACAGGCCGATGGCTCCGACCAGGCTCACGGCCCGTTGCGTCCGCTCGCTGCCGCGGCCCGCAAAGCCGATGACGGCCGCGGCCAGCGGAATCACGATCGGACAGACCAGCAGCCAGTTCAATCGCCCGCCCTCTGCCCCGCATCCGCCCCTGCGTCGACCGACGAGGGTTCCGCGGCCCGCATGCGGTCGGTGTCCACGGTTTCCAGCTCCTGGTAGGTCCGGAAGGCGAGCACCAGCGTGAACGTGAGCAGGCTGAAGGAAATCACGATGGCGGTCAGCATCAACGCCTGCGGCACGGCGTTCGAGATGTCGGGGAGGGGCTGGGACGCTCCCGGCGCGATCAGTGGCGGCCGCGCGCGCGTCATGCCCCCGCTGGCGAAGAGCACCAGATTGGCGGCGTGGGAAAGGAGCGCCAGCCCGAAGATGAAGCGCACGAAGTTGCGGCTGAGCATCAGATAGACGGTTGCCGCCATCAGCACGCCGACCAGCACCGCGATGATTGGTTCCATCTTCAATTAGACGGGGCTGCGCCCCGAACC
>JAAXHG010000083.1 GCA_012270995.1 Vicinamibacteraceae bacterium
GATGCCTCGCCGGAGTAGCCCCCGTCACCGTCAGGTCCGGCAACAGGAAGACCGTCCGCCAGCGCCGGGCCAGGAACCACAGACTCGCCGACGCCGTCTACCACTGGGCCAGAGTCGCCGTGCGGAGAGACACCGAATCCCGCGCCAAGTACGACCGCGCCCGAAGACGGGGAAAGACCCACGGACAAGCACTGCGCATCGTCGGCGACCGCCTCCTCCGCATCGCCTGCGCCATGCTCCGCGACCGCACACTCTTCCAGGCGCGCCAAGCCAAGCACCAAGCCGAAAACGCCGACGCGACCACGGATGCGCCGGAACACACGCGCACTCAACCGCTGCAAGCCGTCACCCAAAACCCCAACCCGGAGCACCCCATCAGCCCTCCGGACCCTCAACCCGAACGGCCGAAGCACCCGTCAACACCAAAATCGCGAAACCCCATCAACGACGACGACGGCTCGCCACACTGCTCGACGTGACTGCGGAAAACCCGACACCGCCAAACAACACCCGAGGGCGATACACCCACTTGCAGAATGGTGGGGAGTCCCAGTGGCGGCTCCCCCCTGCCGCGGGAATGCAGAATCCGGCTTTCCGGTTATCGTTTCGTATGGCCGCGTCAGCCACGATCGCCTTGACGCTGCCGCTGCTCGTGCTGGCAGCCGAGGTCGATCCGCGCATCCGCCTGGTCGAGCTGCAGTCCGGCGGGCAGCACCAGGCCGCCCTCGAAGAGACCAGGCGGCTTCGCGGCGAGCAGCCGGACCTCGGGTCCGCCTACGGCTTGTGCTACCTGGAGGGAACGCTGCTGGAGGAGCTCGGGCGGCTCGAAGACGCCTCCGAGGCCTACGCCACCTGCCTGAACGAAACCCCGGCGCTCGAACCCTGGGCCCGCTACCGGCTGGCGGTCGCCCAGACCCGGCTCGGCGCTCCGGAAATCGCCGCCGGCGTCTCCGCGACGCTGCTCGGCGGCCGGCCGCCGCGCGTCCTCTTGCGGCCGGCCGCCGAACTGCTCGCGTCGAGCCTCGACCGGGGCGGCGACTGCCGGCTCCTCGCCGGAATTCCCGTATCCCGCATGCCGGCTTCCGAGCGCCGCCTGCTGACCCTGAGCCGCGCCAAGTGCCGGCTCGCCGCGGGCGGGCAGGACGAGGGCGCCCTCGAGCTGGTCGCCCTGCTCGAGGAGCGGTCGAACGACCTCGTCGCCTTCGAGGCGGCCGAACGCCTGCACTGGCTCCGTCCGGAACTCGAGGATCCCGACGAGGTGCTGCTGCTCGGGACGACCTTCCACGAACATCGCGCGTTCGACCGGTCCAACCAACTGCTGGGACAGATCGTGATCGACCTGGAGGTCACGTCGAACTCCGACTTCGAGGTCCACTACCGCTGGGCGCGAAGCCACTTCTGGCAGGGGCGTCTCGAAGACGCGGCTCGGCACTACGAAGTGCTGGCCAGCAACGTGAACTCGGCCAGCCACTCGGCCCAGGCGCTCTACCAGAAGGCCCGGTCCGAAGAGCTGTTCAGCAACTGGCCGGCCGCCTCGAATACCTTCCGGCGCGCCTATCTGGCCCAACCCCGGGGGAACTTCGCGGCGGCGGCGTTGCTCGGCGCGATGCGCCTCGACTGGCGCCGCGGACTCGAGGACGAGGCGCTCGAGCTCTACCCCGTGTTGCTCCAGATCCAAAGCGACCGCGCCGTGGTCGCCCGCGGCAGCCTGTTCCTCGCCGTTTCGGACATCGTCCAGGGACGCCTCGACCGCGCCGGGGAGTGGCTGGACGACGCCGCCCGCACGAGCCGGAGCGTCGCGCTCGAGGTGCGCTACTGGCAGGGCCGGCTGCTCGAAGCCCGCGGCGGCCTGGACCGCGCGATCGAGCACTACGCCGACGTGCTCGCGGCCGACCCGTTCCACCCCCTGGCCGCGGAGGCCGCGAAGCGCCTGGCCGGGCCGCCGCTCGCGGTTCATGCCCGGCGCATCGCCGGCGAGCTGATGCGTTCCCAGAACCCCGCGGCGCTCTACCGAGCCTGGCTGCTCTACGGCCGGAGCGGCGACAACGCGGAGGCCGCGAGGCAGACGCTACAGGGGCGGCTGGCCGCCGATTCCGCCATCCGCTCCTTCCTGACTCTGCGCGGCGTGCCGGCCGAGAGCTGGCCGCTCTGGAACCAGGCGCTCTCCGATCCACAGGAGCTCACGCTGGCGCTCGGCCTGTGGGGGGACGCGGTCGAGGTCGTGAACCGGCACTTCCCCGTGGCCAGTCCGCGTCTCGCCCTGACCGCGGCCGAAGGTCTCGCCGGGAGCCGGCCCCGCCGCGCGCTTCTGATCGCCGAGATCCTCGCTCAGCGGGCACCGGGCCGGCTCCCCGAGCCGCTCCATCCGCTGAGCCTCCGTGAGGCGCTCTACCCGAGGGCCTACGGCGACCTGATCGACTCCGCCGCCGGCCGGCGTGGCCTCGACCCCTTCCTGGTCGCGGCGATCATGCGCCAGGAGAGCCGGTTCGACCACCAGGCGGTCTCCGCGGCCTCGGCGCGGGGGCTGATGCAGTTCGTCTATCCGACCGCGGCGCGGCTGGCGGCGAGTTCCGGCACACCGCTGCGAACGCCGCGCGACCTGGAGGACCCTGCTCTCGCGATCGAACTCGGCGCCGCGTATCTGGCCGAGTTGCGCACCCTGTTCGGCAACGAGCGGCACATCATGGTCGCCGCCTACAACGCCGGCGAACCGGTGGCAGGCCTCTGGCGCCGCTACTGCTACACGAACGGCGCCGACGAGTACTTCACCAAGGTCGGCTTCAACGAAACCCGGAACTACCTGGAGCAGGTGCTCCACAACGTTGCCCAGTACCACGACCTCTACGGCTAGCGCACCCACACCGGCGGCCGGCCGGCTGCGGATCGTGGCCACGCCGATCGGCAACCTGGCCGATCTCACGCCGCGCGCCCGCGAGGCGCTGCTCTCGGCCGACCTGGTCGCCTGCGAGGACACCCGCCGCACCGGACGGCTGTTCCAGAGCCTCGGCGCCGCCGGCGCGGGTGCCCGGCCGCCGCTCCTGCCGCTCCACGACCACAACGAAGACCGCCAGATCGGCCGGGTGCTGCGGACGCTCGAGGAAGGCGGCGCGGTGACCCTGGTCTCCGACGCGGGGACCCCGCTCGTCTCGGACCCCGGCTACCGCCTGGTGCGCGCCGCCGTGCGGCAGGGTCTCGCGGTCGAGGCGCTGCCCGGCCCCTCCGCCATCCTGACCGCCCTCGTGGTCTCCGGTCTGCCGCCCCATCCGTTCACGTTTCTTGGCTTTCCGCCGAGAAAGAAGGGGCGGCGACGACGGTTCTTCGCCTCCCACGCGGCGCTCCCCCACACGCTCGTGTTCTTCGAGTCGCCCCGGCGCGCGGCCGCCTCGCTGGCCGACGCCGCCGACGCCTTCGGCCCCGACCGCGACGCCGCGCTGGCCCGCGAGTTGACCAAGCTCCACGAGGAGGTACTGCGAGGAACGCTCGGGGAAGTCGCCGCGCAAGTGGCAGACCGCGAGAAGCTCCGCGGCGAGGTGACGGTCGTGGTCGGCGAGTGCGATCGGCGCCCCTGAAGGCCGCGTCGCTCTACTGGTCGGGCTCGATCCAGCCTTCCGGCAGCGGCGGGCTGGCGCTGGCGGGCGGACATTGGGAAGCGGGCCGCCCTCCAAACGTAGGCACCTCCGGCTGCCCGAGCGCTACCAGGCTCTCGAACAGCCCCTGGCACCTGCGATACGGCTGGAAGTACTTGGCCGGGATGTTCCCGTCCTGGTCCCATGCGTCGTTGAGCATCAGAGCCGTTCCCCAGTAGCAGCGCCAGGCGTTGCGACGCGCACCGCGCGGGATCATGCAGACCACGGCGGCGTCCGGGTAGTCCCCCTCGTAGCCGGGAACGACGTCCCGGGCCAGACCGGTTCGCACGGCCCACATCGCATCCGTGTCGTTGTGGGCAGCGAACAGAATCGCCTGACGTTCCGTCGTCACCGCCAGTTCCAGCCTCCAGAGGCCGTCTCGCTCACGGATGTTGACAAGAGCCTCGGAATCCTCCTGGTCTTCCACCCAGTACAGGACTCCCCTGTCCGACGACCAGGCGGCCGGGTTCGCGAATGTCCCCATCGACTCGTCCTTCCATGCGACCCGGAACTGGGCGTTCTGCAGGTAGTCCCGGGCAAGGAGCGAGGAGCTGGCGAACGCCAGTGCTAGTACGACCGCGGCGACGAGGGGAAGTCGCTTCATTGGGGACATTCCTTTCTGATGGATGAGTTGCAGGTCAGCTTGAGTCCTTGGGGCGCGAGTGTAGTGCAAGAGGCAGGCAGAGAGACAGGTGGCCCCCTGGTCCAGGATCGCGGGGTCCGAGGCCTGGCAGGTGATCCGCGCAACCTACCGTTGTAGACTCGCGAATCGGGCGAGATCCGGGCCGGTTGGCTGCCCCCTCGAAAAGAGACCTCACCAGGTCTTGTCCTCCGAAGCTGGAGAGCGAGGGTGCGGACATGAACAGGGACCAGATCGTCGAGGCCTTCAGACACCCGGGGCCCGGCGCGGGTAGCGTCGAACTCCAGCGGCGCATCGCGAAGACGATGACCGCGGCGGTCGTCGACGTCGCCGGCAGCCTGCCGGACGGCGACGAACGCGACGCCTTCATCGACCACTGCCGGCGCGCCCAGTGGGCGGCCAACACGGCCGCCCTGAAGGCGCGGTTCGGCGAATCGACCGCTCCGGCCGAAGCGCCCGGGGCCGATGTCCCGGCCGGCCCGGAACGCTCCGTTTCCGAGGACGGTGTCGTCCGTCTCGCCCTCGCCGGCGCGTTCCACCGCGCCACCGAGGACCGGCCCGACTTCGAAACCCGGCTCGACACGCCGCCCGGAACCTACCGGCGGATCGTGTTCCGCTTCCGGGTGCGTCACGGCGGCTGGAACCGCGTCCCTTCGCGGAACCAGAACCTCTTCTGGTTCGCCCGCGACCGGCACGCCGACCTGTTCGGTTTCGGCGTCGCCAGAGGGCCGGGCGGTCCGCCGCAGGTCTTCTACCGCAGCGACTGGGGCGTCAAGCACACGGAGAAGCAACGGGTGGTCGAGCGCTACCTGATGCAGGCCGGCGAAACCTACGATGTCCGCTTCGACTTCGACGCCGCCGGGGGCCGGATCGTCCTCGCGCTGGCCGACTCGAGCGGCGCCGAAGTCATGCGCGCCATCGGCAAGCCGAACATTCCGGAGATCCCGTTCAAGACCGGCCAGAAGGTGGCCGTCGGCTTCGGCTTCCGGGGCGACTACGAGAACGAGCCCGCGCAGCCGGGCTGGGTGTGGTCCGATCTTGTGGTGGAGTTGGAGCCGGTGGGGGGTGAGGCGAAGGCGCCGGCCTCCGGCCGGCGCGGGTGGGGTGGTGATGCGGTGCCGGCCTTCGGCCGGCGACCTTCTCACCTCGAGCCGGCTCAGCTAAGCGCCCGCTCGATCCAGCAGCCGCCAAGAACCTGAGTACCTCGATAGAAGACCGCCGCCTGGCCGGGGGCGACGCCGACCTGCGGTTCCCGGAAGCGGACCTCGCAGGTGCCTGAACCGCCGTTCGCGGGCGGCAAGCTCTCGACCGTCGCCGCGACGCCGGGGTGGCGCGAGCGGATCCGCACGTCGACCTCGACCGCCGAGTCGGCGGCGGCCCCGGCGATCCAGTGCAGGCCGCGGCCGATCAGGCCCGGCGCCAGCAGCTCGTCGCGGCCGCCGACGACGATCCGGTTGTCTTCGGGCTGCACGTCGAGCACGTAGAGCCGGCGGCCGGCGGCAACGCCCAGGCCCCGCCTCTGCCCCACGGTGTAGCGGTAGTAGGGCGCGCCGGCCCCCAGGTCCTCGCCGTCGCTCGCGCTGACTCGCGCCGGGCTGCGCGGCAGGTCGGGCCGCTCGCTCTCGATGAACTCCCGCACGCCGCCGTCGACGAAGCAGATCTCCATGCTCTCGCCCTTCTCCGCCACCGCCAGGCCCGCCTCGCGGGCCAGCTCGCGCACCTCGGTCTTGGTCAGCTCGCCCAGCGGGAAGAGAGCGCGCGCCAGTTGCTCCTGGTTCAGCTCGAACAGGAAGTAGCTCTGGTCCTTCGACTCGTCAACCGCCCGGTGCAGCTCGTAGCGTCCGCCCGCGCCGCGCCGGATGCGCGCGTAGTGGCCGGTGGCGATTCGACCGGCGCCCAGCCGGCGCGCTCGCTCCCAGAAGGCCTCGAACTTGATCTCCGTGTTGCAGGAGATGCACGGGCTCGGCGTGCGGCCGACGACGTAGCCGTCCACGAAGGGATCGACCACATGCCGGCGAAACTCCCCGTCCATCCTCAGCGTGTAGTGCGGCAAGCCGAGTTGCTCCGCCACCCGGCGCGCGTCGCCGAGGTCGAGCGAACCGCAGCAGCGGCCGTGCCGGACCTGCTGCGAGCGATCCCAGAGCAGCATCGACAGGCCGACCACCGGCGTCCCCCGCCGTTCGAGGAGCAGCGCCGCCACCGAGGAATCCAACCCGCCGCTCATCGCCACCGCGGTCAGCGGCGCCGGCGCGGCACTCCTGTCGGTCCGTGCCGCCGTCTGGGCCACTGCGGTCATCCGGCCACCGCCCGCGCCGCCGGTTCCGCCGAGAAGGACCGCAGCGCCTCCACTTCGGCCGCCAGCACCGGCAGGTAGCGCGCGATCTCCGCCTCGTCGTTCGTCGTCCCCAGACTGACCCGGATCGACGCCAGGGCTTCGGCCGCCGGAACGCCCATCGCCACGAGCGCCCTGCTCGGCTCGACGACGCCCGAAGCGCAGGCGGCGCCGGTCGAAACCGCGAAGCCGGCGAGGTCGAGCCGGACGACCAGCTCCTCGCCGATCAGACCGGGAAAGGCGACATGGGTCACATGGGGGAGACGCGGCGACGAAGCGCAGTGCAGGCGGGCGTCCGGGATCCGGGAGAGACCCGCCTCCAGCCCGTCGCGCAGCTCGGCCAGGCGCTTGATGCGCTCGTCAAGTTCCTCCGACGCCAGCGCCGCGCAGGCTCCGAACCCGACCAGCGCCGCGACATTTTCCGTGCCGGCCCGCCGCCGGCGTTCCTGGCCGCCGCCGAGGATCAGCGGCTCGAAGCCGGCGCCCTCGCGGATCCGGAGCGCCGCCGCGCCCACCGGCCCGTTGAACTTGTGCGCCGCGACGACGACGTAGTCCGCCCCCAGGGCGACGGCATCGATGGCCAGCTTGCCCGCCGCCTGGACCGCGTCGCAGAGGAGCGGCACGCCCCGGGCCCGGCACGCGGCCGCCGCCTCCGCCACCGGCTGCACCGTACCCAGTTCGTTGTTCGCCAGCATGAGGCACACGAGCCGGGTGTCCGGTCCGAGCGCCCCCACGATCGAATCCACGCAGACGATCCCGTCCGCGCCCGGGCAGAGCCGCGTCACCTCGACGCCGAGTCCCTCCAGCCGATCCGCCGCTGCCTGAATCGACGGATGCTCCAGCTCCGAGATCACCAGGTGGCCGCCGCCCTCCCCGGCGAACGCCGACAGCAGAACCGCGTTGTTCGCCTCCGTCCCCGACGCGGTGAAGACGACCTCCGGCGGCTGTCCGCCCACGAGCTCCGCCACCTGCTCCCGCGCCAGCTCCACCGCGGCACGCGCCGCCCGCCCGAAGGAATGAGCCGACGACGGATTGCCGTGGAGCCCCCCGACCCAGGGCTCCATTGCCTCCGCCACCCGCGGATCGAGCGGAGTGGTCGCGTTGTGGTCGAGGTAGACCGGAGCGGGCATGGTCGTGGGGATTGTACGTTCGAAGGCGAGTTCCGGCGGTGGTGCTGAAGGTGCCGGCCTATGGCCGGCGCGTCTGTGCCGCACGGGTGCTGAAGGTGCCGGCCGAAGGCCGGCACCTTCCCCCACCGCCCACACGTTACTCTTGACTGTTGATGAAGGCAGCCCGCAGAGTCTGGACTTTGGCCCTCGCAGCGGGGCTCTTCTTCGCCTTCACGGCCCCGGTGGCCGCGCAGGAGGAGAGGGGGGAGACCCGCAAGGAGAGGCGGGAGCGCCGGGCGGCGATGGAAGCGGCCGAAAAGGCGCTGCCGCTCGAGTTCAAGAAGTTCCTCGACGACGTCCACTACCTGATCTCCGAAACGGAGCGCGAGGCGTTCCTCGCCGTCACCCAGGACTACCAGCGCCGCGCCTGGATCGAACGGTTCTGGCGCGTGCGGGACTCCTATCCCGACACGCCGCGCAACGAGTTCCGGGCTCGCTGGGAGGAGCGCCTGCTCTACGTCGAGCAGGAGTTCGAGGGCAAGCGATCGGACCGCGCGTGGATGTTCCTCCTCAACGGCGAGCCCGACGGACGGCTCAAGTTCCAGTGCACGATGGTCACCTGGCCGATCGAGATCTGGTTCTACCGGCGCAGCGATCAGGTCGGCCACGAGTTCTTCCTGCTGTTCTACCGCCGCGCCAACCAGCCCATCTACGAACTCTGGCACCCTAGCGACGGCCTCGACCGGCTGCTGGACTACGGCGTCAGCGCCCAGGGCGTGGCCGGCGAAATCCAGAGTTGCAAGGACGGCGACGTCGCCGCGTCCGCCATCAACTGGCTGCTGCGTTCGAACGGCATGGAGTTCGCCATGCTGATGGCGCGCCTGATCGAACCGCCCGAGGCCCCCTCGGCCGAATGGACGCTCACCTTCGAGGCCTACACGACGGACGTGCCCGAGGATGCCGAGCCCCTGGACGCCAGCCTCGAGGTCCGCTATCCGGCGCGCTACCAGGCGCGGACCGTGGTCGAGACCCTGGTCGAGATCGACCCGTCCTCGGCCATGCCCGACACGGTGGGCGGGCAGTCGAGCTACAACTTCTTCCTCACCGGGGAAGTCCTCCGCGAAGACGCGCTGTTCGAGAACTTCCGCTACAAGTTCGACCTGCCGCTGGGCAGCGCCGCGAGTGTCGACGGCGCACCCATCCTGCTCTCCTTCGAACGGCGGCTACGGCCGGGCGACTACCGCCTAGTGCTCAAGATCGAGGACCTGAACGGCGCGCGCTTCGCCCGCCTGGAGCAGCCCCTCGAGGTGCCGACCCTCGAGGCGCCCGCCGCCCGGCAGCTCGATCCCGCGGTGCAGAAGATCATCGACCAGGCGGAGGCCGTGCTCTCGAGCGAGGCGCCCACCGTGCAGCTCCTCGAACCGCCGGGCGAACTCCAGACCGGCCTGGTGCGCTTCGACACCCTGGCGACCGGCGACATCGCCGAGATGCGCTTCTGGCTCGACGGCAACCAGGTTGCCCGCAAGCGCCGGGCGCCGTTCTCGGTCGAGCTCGATCTCGGCTCGGTGCCCCGGGTCCACGTCCTGCGCGCCACCGCCCACGACGAGGACGGCGCCGAGGTCGCCTCGGACGAGATCTCCATGAACTCCGGCCGCAACCGCTTCGCCCTCCGTTTCGCGGAACCGCGCGAAGGCGTCAAGTACGAGGGCGAAGTCCAGGTCGAGATCGACCTCGCCGTGCCCGACGGAAGCCTGGTCGAGCGCCTGGAGCTCTTCTTGGGCGACGAGCCGGTCGCCACCCTCTACCAGGAGCCCTTCAGCCAGCGGGTCGAACTGCCGCCCGGCGACGAGATCACCTACCTGCGCGCCGCCGCCTTTCTGGTCGACGGCAACTCCACCGACACCGTCGTCTACGTCAACGCGCCGGACTACCTGGAGATCCTCGACATCCAGTACGTCGAGCTCTACGCGACCGCGCTGTACCGATCGGGCCGGCCCTACGAGGACCTGCGCGCCGACCAGGTGACGATCCTCGAGGACGGCGCGCCGCAGGAGATCCTGCGCTTCCAGCGGGTGACCGACCTGCCGGTCCACGTCCAGGTGATGCTCGACGTCTCGGCTTCCATGGTCGACCGTCTGGCCACCGCCCGCGAGGCCGCTCTCGGCCTATTCCAAAGCGCGATCACCCCCCGCGACCGGGCGGCCCTGGTCACCTTCAACGACCACCCGTACCTCGCCTCCGACTTCACCAACGACACCGCCAAGCTCGCCGGGTCGCTCGCCGGCCTCAAGGCCGAACGCGGCACCGCCCTCTACGACGCGCTCGTCTTCGGCCTCTACTACCTGAACGGGATCAAGGGACAGCGCGCCCTGCTGCTGCTCTCCGACGGCAAGGACGAGAGCAGCCGCTTCAGCTTCGACCAGACCCTCGAGTACGCGCAGCGCTCCGGCGTCGCGATCTACGCGATCGGCCTCGGCCGCCAGGTGGGCGCGGCCAGGCGGGCGCTCTCCCGCCTCGCCACGCAGACCGGCGGCAGCTCCTTCTTCATCGGCAGCGTCGGCGAACTCGCCGGCGTTTACGACCAGATCCTCGGCGAGCTACGCTCCCGCTACCTGATCACCTACCAGTCGACCAACACCAGCGGCGACCGCCGCTTCCGCGAAATCGAGGTGGACGCCGAGGTTCCGGGCGTGTCGATCCGCGCGCTCAAGGGGTACTACCCGTGAGGTTGTGGGTTGGGCCCGCAGCGGGCGACGCAGCCAGAAACTCGCGCCGGCCGAAGGCCGGCACCTTCGCCACAGCCTGCGCCGCTCTCCTCGCTGCCGCCGCCCAGGCCCAGGACGACGCCACCGACCCCACCACCCTCGACCGCCGCCACGCGGACTTCCTCGACGCCGCCGACGCGATCCTCACGGACACCGAGCGGCGCGTGTTCGGCGAACTCCGGCACGGCTATCATCGCGACGCCTTCGTCCAGCGCTTCTGGAGCGTCCGCGACCCCTATCCCGAAACGCCGCAGAACGAGTTCCGGGAGCGCTTCGATCGCCTGCGGGAGCTAGCCGACGAGCGGTTCGGCGGCGCCCGGGGCGCCCGTTTCGAGGCGCTGCTCCTGCACGGGGAGCCGCAGCGCGCGTTCACCACCACCTGCCGGCTGCTGCGTACCCTTCACATCTGGCACTACTCGCACAGCCCGGTCGTGCGCGGCGAGTTCTACCTCGTCTTCCTGCGCCAGGAGGGCGACTACCGACTGTGGACGGTCGCGGACGGGCTGTCCGGCGTTCTCATGTTCACCGGTCCGACGATCGACCGCGACTCCCGGATCGAGGAGATCAACCGCGAGTGCGCGCGCGGCGGCGACGTGCTGACCGCGCTGGCGCTGGCGCTCGACTGGGAGGCGATGGGCGGCGAACCCGAGCCCGGCCAAGGCAACGACGAATGGGCGCTCGCCTTCCTCGACCGCAGCACGGAGGCGCCCGCCGGCGCGACGCAACTGCCGGCCGAGATCGCGATGCGCTACCCGGGACGCCGGGGCAGCCGCACCGTGGTCCAGGCGATCGTCGGCATCGATCCGGCCCGCCTGCCCGATGCCGAGGACGGCCGCCGGCGCTTCCTGCTCGACGGCGAGGTGCTGCGGCAGGGCGAGCTGTTCGAGAACTTCCGCTACCGGTTCGAGCCGCGGACCCGTTCCCCCGCCACGGGCGGCGAAGCGATCCCTCTGGTCATGCAGCGCTACCTGCGACCCGGCGCGTACCGCCTGGTGGTCAAGGTGCGCGACCAGGACAGCGGCAGCTACTTCGTCGCCGACGCCGACATCGACGTGCCGCTCGTGCCACGAAGGGACGCGGAACCGAGCCAGGTCGAGGCCAGCGACGATCCGGCGCGCGCGAGCCGCTCCGCGGCTGCGCGCCTGGTGCCGGCCAGAAGGCCGGCGCACCCAGTGGCTGCGGCTCCGGGCGGGCACGACTGGCTCGCCGAAGCGAACGCGGCCGCACCCCTTGACACCGCGCCGGACGATTACACCGTCCGCATCCTGCCGCTGCCCGAACGGCTTCTCGTCGGCCGGGTCCGGATCGGCGCCGACGCCGAGGGGGCGGACATCCACCGGGTCGCCTTCTCCCTCAACGACCGCGAGCTGATCAGTAAGCGGCGACCGCCCTACCAGGTGGAGATCGACCTGGGGCCGGCGCCGCGCATCCACACGCTGCGGGCGAACGCCTACGATCCACAGGGAAGCCTGCTGGCCAGCGACGAGGTGCTGCTCAACTCCGGGCCCCACCGCTTCACCGTCCGCCTCACCTCGCCCCAGCGCGGCGCCAACCACACGCGGAGCGTCCGCGCGGTCGCCGAGGTCGAGGCGCCACGCCACGAGCGGCTGGACCGGGTCGAGTTCTTCCTCAACGACACGCGCACCGCGACCCTCTACCAGTCCCCCTTCGAGCAGCCGATCCGGATCGACCCGGGCGAGCCCCTGTCCTACGTTCGCGTGGTGGCCCACCTGGAGAGCGGCGCCTGGGCCGAGGATCTCGTCTTCGTCAACTCCCGCGACCGGGTCGAGTACGTCGACGTCGCCCTGATCGAGCTCTACGTCTCGGTCACCGACCGCTCCGGGGCGCCGCTGACCGGCCTGGCCGAGAGCGACTTCCAGGTCTTCGTCGACGGCGAGGCGCAGACCCTCCAGCGTTTCGACCAGGCCGCCAACCTGCCCGTCCACGCCGGTATCCTCTTCGACACCTCGACCTCCATGGTCGACCGCATCGACGCCGCCGAGGAGGCCGCCCTCCACTTCTTCGAACTCGTCCTCGGGCCGCACGACCGCGCCTGCCTCATCACCTTCAACGACCGGCCCGACCTCGCCGTCGGCTTCACCGGTTCCAGGGAGACCCTGGCCGGCGGCCTGGCGGACCTGACGACCGAGGGAGAGACCGCCCTCTACGACAGCGTGCTCTACGCCCTCTACTACTTCGGCGGCCTGCGCGGCAAGCGGGCGCTGATCCTGCTCACCGACGGCGGCGACTCCAGCAGCGAGCACCACTTCGACGACGTGCTCGACTTCGCCCGCCGCAGCCAGGTGGCGATCTACAGCATCGGCATCGACATCGACCAGCGCGAACTCCTCGTCCGGGGCCGCCTGCAGCAGCTCTGCAACGAGACCGGCGGCCGCTGCTTTTTCATCACCGGAGCGTCCGAGTTGAAGCGCGTCTACGAGCGGATCGAGACCGAAGTCCGCTCCCAGTACCTGCTCGCCTTCGAGTCTCCCGAGGGCGACCCCGACGCCTTCCGCAAGGTCGACGTGAAGCTCGCCAACCCCCGACCCCAGGGCCGCCGCGGCGTCAAGGTCCAGACGATCCCGGGCTACTTCCAGTGAGCGGGACCACGCCACTGGGTGCGCCGGCCTTCGGGCCGGCAGCCGAGGCCAGGCCGCGAAGCGGCGAGCCCGAAAGCCGTCTCGTTCTCGCATCCGCGTCCCCCCGCCGCCGCGAACTCCTCGAATCCCTCGACCTCGACTTCACGGTCCGCCCCGCCGCCGTCGACGAAACGCCGAACCCCGGCGAGCGCCCGCGCGACCTCGTCCGCCGCCTCGCCCGGGAGAAAGCCGAAGCCGCCTCCCGCGACGGCGAGTGGGTGCTGGCCGCCGACACGATCGTCGTCGAGAACGGCGACGTCCTCGGCAAGCCCCAGGACCGCGACCAGGCGAGGGAGATGCTCCAGCGCCTACAGGGCCGCTGGCACCTGGTCCTCACCGGCGTCGCCCTCAAGCCGCCCGACGGCGACACCCTGCACGCCGTCGAGAGCACCCGCGTCCTGTTCGCCGAACTGACCTCGGAGCAGATCGGCTGGTACGCCGGCACCGGCGAACCCGACGACAAGGCCGGCGCCTACGCCGTCCAGGGCCTCGGAAGCCTGTTCGTCCTGGAGATCGACGGCAACTACAGCAACGTCGTGGGGTTGCCGCTGCCGACGGTGCGGCAGTTGTTCGAAGGTGCGGGGAGTGACGTGAGGGCGTTTCGGCGGTAGAGGCTGAGCTGCTCCACACGGCGACGCTCCCCGGAAAGCGCTCGCAGAAGAGATCTCCGTCTACGAGGAGCACTTCAGAATGGGCGTCTCTGTCCCGCAATGACGACCCACAGCCGCCGACCGAAGGCCGGCGACCTTGATCAGGAACTACCCACAGAATCCGGCACAAGCTCCCGGCCCGTCGACGACGCAGCCGCCGCATCGGCGCAGGCGACCTGGAACTCCGCGAACAGATCCGCGGGCGGGGCCGGCGTCGCGCCGGTGAGGTCCGTGACCGTGACCCGCACGGTCTGGGCGGCTTCCCTGTCCGCGTTGGACGCCGCGCAGCGGGTCGTATCCGGCGCCACCTCGACCGTCCACGAGAAGGTCAGTTCGGCGCTCCGCACGTGTTAGGAGTACGTAACCGTTTCCCAACCGTCGTCGGCGGCATTCCGGAGAGCCCGCGCCACGAAGCCGCCTCCATGCCCGTTGCGCCGGGAATTCGGGTCGGTCGTCCCCCGGAGATCGGCGAACCATGGAGCCGTGTGGAGTTCATCCGCCGGGGCCTGCTGCAATTGAGACGCCACCGGCGTGGCTGCGAACGCCAAGGCAAGGCAACCCAAGGCCCATGCGGCTACGGTTCGATTGTTCTTCATCGCATCCAGCCCCTCGTAGTTTCGCGGCGCGCGAGACAGACACGGCAAGCGCCGCCGATCCGCTACCCGACTATCGCCAAAGCTAAGCGCCGAACTTCGCCAGCTTCCCGGCGTTCGCCAGCAGCAACCCCATCAACTCGCTCGACGGGATCGTGCCGACGGCGCCGCGGATCGCCTCGGTCTCCGTGAACCGGGCGCAGTCGTCCACGAAGCAGCACTCCGACCACAGGAGCAACGGCACGGGGTGCCAACTGTGTGCCTTCATCGGCGCCGGGGTCGAGTGGTCGCCGCTGATCGCCAGCACATCGGGCCCCAACCCCAGCAAACGCGGCAACAGCGCGTCGACTTCCTCGATCACGCCGACCTTGGCCGCGAGGTCGCCGTCCTCGCCGGCCATGTCGGTGCCCTTGACGTGGAGGAAGAAGTAGTCGAAATCCGCCCAGCACTGCTCGAGACGGTCGAGCGCCTGCCCGAAGGAGTTGCCGCAGTCCAGGACCTCCATCCCGCAAGCCCTCGCCACGCCGCGATACAGGGGATACCCGGCCAGGGCGGCGGGCCGCAGGCGGTGGAGTTCGTCCACGCCCGGAAGCGCCGGTAACCAGGAGAAGCCCCGGAGCAGGAAGGTGTTCGCGCGCTCCTCGGCCCGCAGCTCCCGCTGCAGCTCCTCGACCACCGGACCGATCCGGCGGGCCGTCTCCCAAGCGGCCTCGCCCGAGCCGCCCGCGACCGAGCCGCCGCTCGCTTCGATCGGCAGCGGCCGCGTGCCCAGCTGCTGCGGGTCCGTGTCGGCAAGCCCCGGCTCGAGCGCCGCTGTCCCGTCGGCTGCCCGGAACAGAAGCACGAACCGGTACGCCTCGCCGGCATGGACCTCGACCCCGACACCGTCGCCGAGCACCCCGCCGTCGGCCTCGATCCGCCGGGCGAGCAGCCTGCAGATCCGCTCGCCCTCCGCGGTCGGGATCCGCCCGGCCCGCCGATCCAGCAGCAGACCGTCCCCGTCGACGGTGGCGAAGTTCCCCCGCGCCACCACCGTGTCGGGCGGAACCTCCAGGCCGAGGCCGAGCGCCTCCAGCACGCCGCGGCCGATGTCGGCACCCGGCGAATCGGGCTCATAGCCGAACAGGGCCAGGTGACCGGGCCCGCTGCCCGGCGTGATCCCCGTCCCCGCCGGCACCAGGCGGCCCAGCGCCGACCGCGCCGCGAGATCGTCCAGGATCGGGGTGCGCGCAACTTCAAGCGCCGTCCGCGGCTGGTCGGCGGTTCGCAGGTCGCCGACGCCGTCGAGCACCAGCAGGACGATCCGCCGATCGTTCCGCAGCGCTAGGCGCGTCAACAATTCCTGACGCGTCATGCCGGCGCCGCCTACGCCACGAAGTACGCCGACGCCCGGATCTGCACCCGGGCCCGGGGCTGGAAGCCGCCGCCGTGCAGCCGCAGCGCCGTGTCCCCCGACAGCACCGGCAGGACGATCCAGCCGTCGAACGTCTCGCCCCGCTGGTACGGCGAGACGACAGGTTCGAGTTCGGCGAGCCGCGTCCAGTGACCGTTCTCCGCAAAGTTCGCCCGCAGCTCCAGGTACGCCTTGTCCAGGTCGATGTTCTTGCTTTCGCGCGGGTGCCACACCGAGACGACGAACCGCATCTCGTCGTAGCGGTGCGTGTCCAGGCGTTCGCCCTGCTCGTGCGTCAACGGGTAGACGAACGCCCCCTTGTTGTCCGTCGCGTAGATCTCCGGCGTGGCCGTGAAGGCCACGTGGAGCGGCTGTGCGTTCCGGCTCAAGTCTTCAGCGGAAACCGCGGCGGAGTTCGTTGCGGAACGTCCGAAAGTTCTTCTCGCCGTGCAGGCAGACGACGACGCGCTCCAGCTTCGTGCCGCCCTGGAGGTAGCGGTGGACCTCCGTCAGCAGGATGCGGGCGCAGCGGTCGACCGGGTAGCCGAACACGCCGGTGGAGATCGCCGGGATGGCGATCGTGCGCTGGCCGTTGCGGTCGGCGAGGGCGAGCGACGCCCTGACCGCGGCGGCGAGCTTGCGGTCCTCGTCGCCCTCGCCCATCCGGGGGCCGACGGCATGGATGACCTGCCTCGCCTTCAGCGTGCCGGCGCCGGTCATCACCGCGGTGCCGACCGGGGTGCCGCCGATCCGGTTGCACTCGTCCTGGATCGAAGCGCCGCCCTTCTCGCGGACGGCCCCCGCGACGCCGCCGCCAAGCTGAAGGTCCTCGTTGGCGGGATTGACGATCGCGTCGACTTCCAGCTCCGTAATGTCGCCCTCGATCAACTCGAGCAGCGTATCGTTCATCCTGACGGCCACAACCTACTCCCAAACTGCCCGCCGAAGGCCGCACCGACCCCTACGTTCAGCGGCCCGCGGAGCGACGGATTTGCAGAACTGTCGAAGCGCGGCGATTCTATCCCACAGATGAGGATCCCGTGTCACAGCGCCTCTCGGCACCTTCTCGGCACCGCCTCTAGCTAGAACAGGTCGCTGTCGCCCTTCGTGTAGTAGCCCCGGCGGAGCAGCGAGACGGCATCGCCGCGGACGAAGGGCGCCAGACCGGTCACCAGCCCCTGCGGTTCGGGGCGACGGACCAGGCCGAGGGCGTCCAGTTCCCTTGACAACCAGCGCGGCCGGCCGCTGAACCAGCCGACGATCGGGAGTCCGGGCGCCCGAATCTTGTCGACCAGCGCGCGCAGGGCGGGCCGCTCGGCTGGATCGACCAGCGCATCGCCCCACTCCACGCGATCGGGGAACCGCATCGCCGCCACCCACGCCGCCAGGCGTCCCCTCCGGTACGCGGCGATCAACTCGGGATCCTCGATCGGACAGTCGAGATAGCGCCAGCGCACGTACTCGGCCGAGCGCTCGACCAGCAGGCCGTAGCGGTCGCTCACGCGTTCGAACAGGGCATCGAACCCGGCGTCGATCCCGGAACGCTCCGTGATCCGGCGCAGATCGTAGCGGCGGCCCAGCCTGGCGTAGCCGCCTAGCCGGGCCGCGGCCGGCAGTTCGCGGTAGGGCACGTCCTCGACCTGCCGCACGTCCAGAAAGCGGTTCGAGAACCTCAGGATGTTGCCCGTGTTGAAGCCGTAGTTGAACGCGACCCGGCCCTTGCACTGCACCAGATAGAAGTACCTCGCCGACCGCGCGAGCAGACTGGTCGGGCCCCGCCCCACGCCACGGGCGCTTGGGCGCGTCATCGTGTCGCCGACCTGGTGGCTCGCGGCCGGGCTCGTCGGCGGCAGGCCCCGCCACCGCACCGGGTACGCACAGTACTGGCAGACGAGTTGTCCGCCGGGCGAGAACGCGAGCGAGATCCGGGGACCGCCCCACGGGTTGTCGGCGTACCTCCAAGTCCACTCCTCCAGGCTGAGGTCCCGCCCGAAGCTCACCTGGAACAGCTCGAGGATCGCCTCCTCGTCCCCCGGCCGGTAGCCGCGCAGGCTGTAACCGTCGCGCCGCGCGCGCACGACGCGAAACGGCGGCGCGGCCTCGTGCCCCGCGACAGGCTCCGGCAGGCCGGCGCGTTCGGCGACCGGCCGGAACCCCCCCTCCAGCAGATCCACGATCAGCCGGTCGTAGCCGCTCGGCCCGGACTCGCAGGCGCCGGCGTCGTACGCCCAGCCGACCACCACCTCGTCCGGAAGGTCCTCCACAGCGCCAACGGTCTCTGCGCCAACGACGAGCCGCAGGCCCCGCGCCCTGATTGCCGAGACCCCGCCCCGGGGCAGCACGCCCTCGACCGCCTGGTCGAGACCGCCTTCCGGCGCCAACCCCGCACGGCGGCGTTCGAGGCAACGCTGCCACGCCTCAACCGCCGCGGTGGCCGTCTCCGCGCCGCGCTCCGCGTTCACGACGTCGATGCTACTTGCCCCCTCAGATCGCGGCAGCCCGCGTCGCTCACGCGAACCCACAGCTCCGAGCGAGCCTCCCGGACCACCGCGGCCGGGAGATCGAAGTCGGCCGGCGCGTCCGCGCCGAGGCGGCAACCGGCCGCCGGGACGCCCAGCGGCAGGGGAGTGACCTCGATCCACGCCTCGCCGCCCACAGGCGCGTCCGGCAGCGCCGGTGGATCGGCGAAGCGCCGGGGCAGGCGCTCGATCACCCGGAGCAGCGCCGCGAACCAGGCGCCGTAGCGGCGACGGCGGAAGCGCTTCATCGACTCCTCGAACCACGGTTGGGCTCGAGGCTCGCGCTGCGCGCTCTGGTCGTAGGCATGCACCGCGCGCGCCGCCGGCGCCAGCACCGCCCGCGCGCCCTTCGTCCGCGCCCGCAGCAGCCAGTCGGTCTCCTCGAAGTAAAGCCGGAAGCCCTCGTCGAACGGCCCGACCCGGCGCCAGCAGTCCGTTGTCATGGCGAGAAGGGCGCCGGTCAGCTCGAAGCAGGGCATCGCCTCGCTGGCCGACCAGAAGGCGCGAGCGCGGCGCCGCCAGCGCCGGCGGTACGAGCGGCCCCAGTGCTTCGACCGCTCGGCGCAGACCGCGTCGAGCTCGGCGGCACGCGTGCGCACCTGCTGCGGCGGCAGCATCAGCCGCCCGCCCCGGTCCCAGAACAGCCGCGGACCGGCGATGTCGGCCTCGCGCAGCGCCTCGACGAGCGCCCGCAAACAGCCCGGCACGACGATGACGTCCGCGTTCATCACCAGCAGCACGTTGCCCGACGGCGCGCGGGCACCGAGATTCACCCCGCCGGCGTAACCCAGGTTGGAGGAAGGCTCGATGACCAACGTCCCGAGCTCCCCGGCGTCGAGCCGCTCTTCCGGCGACGCCGAGGCCGCCCCATTGTCCACCACGACGACCTGGACCCTCAGGCCCGCGTTCCGCGCGTCCGCCTGGAGGGCTTCGACCGAAGCCGCGAGGAAGTCCGGCGTCCGGTAGTGGACGATGACCGCCGTGATCGTCGGATCGCCCGGCGCGGGGTCGGGAAGCCGCTCGTCCGATTCAGATTTCATCCGCCAAGCCGTCCTTCAACCGCGCGAACAGCGCCCCGCCGAGGACCACGGCCCCGGCCGCTGCGGCGATCAGCGGAACCAGGCTGACCCGAAGCCCCCCGCCGAGGAACGCGGAGCGGTAGAGGTAGACCAGGCCCGTCAGCGGGTTGAGCTCCAGCAACTGCCGAACCCACTCTTTCTCGGTGAAGTTCATCGAGTAGATGATCGGCGTGACGTAGAACCACGTGTTCAGGACCAGACCCGTCGCCTGGGCGATGTCGCGGAAGTAGACGTTCGCTCCCGCCAGACCCAGGCCGAGGCCGAAGGTCAGCGCCGCCTGCAGCACCACGGCGACCAGCAGCAACGGAAGGCTGGCCGCGGACAGTTCGCCGATCACGGCCAAAACGACGATGAACGCCAGGGCGCCGACCCCGGAGTGGAGCAACGCGCCGAGGACCAGGGAAGCCACCAGGAGCTCGGCCGGCAGGAGCATCTTCTTGACCAGGTCGGCGCTGTCCGTGACCGCCGACGCCGAGCGGCTCAGCCCCTCGTGGATCGCGAACCAGGGCAGCAGGCCGCAGAACAGGAAGACGGCGAATCTCTCCGTCTGCTCCCCCTCGAACGGCAGGCGGACCACGACCGAGAAGACGAACGTGAACAGCGCGAGCTGCCACAGCGGGTTGACCAGCGACCACAGGAGACCCAGCATCGAGCCCGCGTAGCGCGACCTGAGGTTCCGCACGACCAACTCGCGTAGCAGGAACAGGGACTGGCGCGCGCGACGGCCGCCGAGCGGGACGTCAACCACGGGGCGGCCGTCAGTTGAGGAAGAACCGGTCGAGGGCGGTGAAGATCGCAAGCAGCGCACCCATTGCCATCGCCATGCGCCACGTCAAATCGGCGCGGGCCCTCTCTATCTCGGCGCGCAGCTCGGCGATGTCCGACTGCGTAGCCGACCGCAGCTCGCCGATGTCCTCCTTGGTGGCGACTCCCTGGAAGACCGCGACGCGAATCGTCTCGGTGACGGCTTCGGCCTGGGAACTCCCCATGCCGGCCTTCTCCAGGTTGCGGACGGCCGCGAGGGTGTCGAACGTGGCGACGCTCATCGGTTCACTCATCGTACCGGAAGGGTCGGCGGGTCAGCGCGATCGCAGCCGTCCCCATGGACAAGGACGAGAAAGGGGCGCTGGTTCTTGTGCCGGCCGGCGAATGCCGGTGCGATGCGGACCCGCGAGAGCTGCCCGGCGTTCCGGCTGTAGCTGGCCGGCGCCCGAGCGCCGAGACTCTCTAAGGGCAGACCACGCGGATCTTGCGCTCCGCCGCGATATTGCCCCCCGGGTTCTCGGCAATGGAGGGGGTGACCTGGTTCGGTGAGGTCGCGTCGGCCGTAACCGTGATCTCGGCCGAATAGCTCGCCGGCGATGCGGCGCTCGTGCTGCCGTAGCTCGCGTCCGGCGTGAAGTGGCCGCTGCCGTTCCCCCAGAGGTCGAACGTCACGACCACCGAGGTGCCCGCGGCCGTACCGACGCGGCTACGCGGGCGGTGGAAGGCACGCTGAGCGCCGTTCCACCCGCGTGTCCCAGATTCGCCATTCCGGCCGCGTCGGTCGTGTAGTGGCCGCTGCCGTTCCCCCAGAGGCTGAACGTCACCGTGGCCGAGGTGCCCGGGGCACCCGGGCGGGTGATGCTTCCCCCGTTCGGACCCAGGGCCGCGATCACGGTTCCTCCGTCGCCGAGCATGCAGTTCGTGGTTTTCCGCGCGGTCCCGGTGTGGCCGCATGTGTTCACCGGAACCGGGTCCATCTCCGGCACCGCCAGGATGGTCGACAGAATGCCGACGCGGCCGGAGGCGGTTTCCTTGAGCAGGACCGCGCCCTTGCCCGCCGTCATCGTGACGCCGGGGCCGGCGCTGGTGATCTCCGTGGTCTCGTTGTCGAGAACGTCGAGGCTGACCAGGGAGCCCACGGCCGAGTTCGTCTCGTCCGTGATCCAGTGCCAGCCGCCATCCGTGATGGGACCGAGCTGCAGGCTGTCGTTCTCGCCGGCCGAGCCGCAGGCGAGGTTATTGTCCATGCTGAACAGCATGGCGACGACGCCGTCGTCGCTGGCCTCGAGTTCGCCCGACCTGGTGACGCCGCCGCAGGTGGCGACGTAGGTCACCGCGTCGGCGCCGTCGGCCGTGGCAATCAGTCCGCCGTCGCCCAGGTGACGGACACCTCGTGGGTGCAGGCCTCGCAGGTGACAGTCTGACCGAAGGCCACCGCCGGAATCGCGCACAAAGCGAGCGCGATCGTGATGTGCTTCATCAGCTTCATCAGTTTGTTTTCTCCTTGGGCGGCTCTTCGCCGCCGTTCGTTTCGGCCCGGCTGTCCATTGCCGGACCTGGAGTGAAGGGGTGTGAAAGGCAAATTATTGAGCGGATTGGACTTAGGGTCGGCCGGGAGAGTCCCAGGGGAGGTCCTCGGGGTTCTCTTCACCCGGGGCCGGTTCGGCCGGGCGGACGAAGCCCCGCTCCAGTGCCGGAAGCAGGGTGCGGGCGGCGGTTCCCTCGCGGTAGGCGCTCGTTTCCGGAGCCTCGAGGCGCCGGATGGCGGAGAAGTGGACCTTCTCGCCGGTCACCAGGGGCAGGCCGTCCTCGCGCCGCTCGCCGATTCGCCGGTCGTGGCGGCCCCAGAGCCGGTAGAGCAGACGCATCGAGTCGCCCTGGGGGCCGAGCTCGTCGGGTACTAAGCCGGCGCGGACGGCGCCTGGCTCCAGGCCCAGGCCGGCCGCGTGGGCCCTGGCCCACATCCACAGCAGGGCGCGGTCGGAGAGGGCGGTGTTCGGCCGCCCGCCGCCGACGTCGCTGTGAACGCCCGGGAACCAGAGCTGCTCCACCTGCTGGCCGGGCGCCGGCCGATTCGCCCACAGGGTGGGGGCGAAGGGGCGGCGGCCCTCGTCGATCGCCACCGCGTGACAGGCGTGCCGGATGTGGCGGTCGAGCCGCACGTCGTGGAAGCGGTGGCGGCGGGCGCCGATCCAGTTCAGCCAGGTCACCGGTACGCCCAGGGCGCCGACCGTGTCCCAGACGCCGACGAAGTGGACCTCGCAGGGGGAACCCGGCGCGGCCGGTCCACGCTGGCGGACTGCCGCGGGCGACGCGGCCGGCCCCGACCGATCGGCGGCGGCCGGGGACACGGCGAAGCTCTCGACGTGGCGCGCCGCCCGTTCGATGCGCTCGACGCCACGCGGCCGCCGGTAGATCGCCATGCCCTCAAGAGCGACGTCCGCCACGCCGATGCCGGCGGCGGCGCAACGCTCCGGGTCGGGAACGCCGCAGAGGCCCAGCAGCCCGGCCAGGCTGCGGGCGGTGTAGGCCCCGCGGCTGTAGCCGAACAGGAAGAGCCGGTCGCCGGCCCGGTAGTGCGAACTCAGCCAGACGTAGGCCAACTCCACGTTGCGGGCGAGACCCAGGCCCACGACCCCGCCGCGTACCCGGTCGAACCGCCCGGTGCCGACGCCGCG
Source organism: Vicinamibacteraceae bacterium (assembly GCA_012270995.1). Taxonomy (GTDB): domain Bacteria; phylum Acidobacteriota; class Thermoanaerobaculia; order Multivoradales; family Multivoraceae; genus Multivorans. The sequence goes on from JAAXHG010000083.1 coordinate 22,789, forward strand.
GTCGTAGTACCGGAGTTGCCGCGTGCCAGCCGCGGTTCGTGGCAGGAGCGCCTGGCTGGTCTTGACGACGTTCGTGGGCGACGCCGAATCGTCGCTGTTCCAGGTACCGTCGAAGCAGAGTGCGATGTTGCGCGGGCCGGCCAAACAGGGACTTGGGTGCAGGCGGGGCCCGCAGAGCCTAGCCCATCCCGAACAGGTTCTGCATCTTCATCGCCAGACCCATGTCGCCGGCGATCCGCAGGCGGTCGCCCATGAAGGCGGTCATGCCGTCGAGCCGGCCGGAAGCGAGTTCGACGTAGTCGGCCGCCTCCATCGAGATGGTCATCGTCGGCGCGTCGTGGGCGCCGTCGTGGACCATGCACGCGCCGTCCTTGATCGTGCAGTGCCAGACCCCGCCGGCGTCGCCGGAGAGGTCGAGCTGGATCGTGGCGTCGAGACCGGCGGCGGCGTCCGTGTTGAGACGGCTCGGCATCTGCGTGATGACCTCGTTGAGGGCGGCTGCGGTATCGGTCATGGGGCGTTCTCCTGAGGGTTCGAATGCGTGGCGACGAGCCTACAGGGCCGGCCGCTCACTCTCCGAACAGATCGGGCAACCACTTCCTCGGGCCGTCTTTCGGGTTCTCTACACGCGCGCCGGCGCCCGGAGCTATGGCGGCTTGAAGCCCAGGACTTCGCCGTAGAAGGCGAGCTCCGCCTCGAGGGCGCGGACGATGTTCCCGGCGCGGCGGAAGCCGTGCTGCTCGCCCTCGAACAGATGGTAGTCGGCGCGGACGCCCCTGGCGCGCAGCGCCTCGACCATTGCCTCGGCCTGGTTGGGCGGCACGATCCGGTCTTCCGCGCCCTGGAAGAAGATGACCGGGCAGGAGAAGCGGTCGCGGGCGGAAAGCGGCGAGCGCTCGTCGTAGAGATCGCTCCGCTCCGGGTAGGGGCCGACCAGGCGGTCGAGGTAGCGCGACTCGAACTTGTGGGTGTCGCGGGCGAGGGCGGCCAGGTCGGCGACGCCGTAGTGGCTGGCGCCGGCGGCGAAGGTGTCCCTGAAGGCGAGCGCGGCGAGGGTGGTGTAGCCGCCGGCGCTGCCGCCGCGGATGAGGAGTTTGGCGGGGTCGGCCTCGCCGCGGGCGGCGAGCGCCTCGGCGGCGGCGGTGCAGTCCTCGACGTCGACGATGCCCCAGCGGCCACGCAGGGACTCGCGGTAGGCGCGGCCGTGGCCGGTGCTGCCGCCGTAGTTCACACAGGCGACGGCGAAGCCGCGCGAGGTCCAGAACTGCACGCCGGGGTCGTAGACATGCTCGGCGGCGGAGGTGGGGCCGCCGTGGCTCTTGACGATCAGAGGCGGTCTTGCGCCGGCCGGCGGGAGGGCGTCGTCGTTCTTCGGCGGGTAGAAGAACGCGTAGGCGCGGCGGCCGCCGGCGGAGGGGAAGTCGATCGGGCGGCCGGTGGAGAGGTAGCGCGGGTCAGGGGGCGGGCCGGTGGTGGCGAGGACTTCGAGCTGCGGGGGTTTGGTGGTGGGGCTGGCGGTGGGGTTGGTCGCGGAGGCGGCGGTGGGGAGGTGAAGGCGGACGAGTTCGGTGTGGCGGTCGGGGGCGGCGACGAGGAAGATGGCGGTGTCGGGGGTGGCGGGGCGGAGCCAGGTGATGGAGGTGTAGGGGGTCGGGATGGGGATGGGCTCGCGGGCAGGGGGGATGAGGAGGAGGCTCCAGACGCCTTGTTCGCAGCAGGCGGCGATGATGCCGGCGGCGGTGTGGGCGTAGGTCGACATGCCGAAGAGCCAGGGGGGCACGCCGAACTCGGCGTCCCGGGGGCACAGAGGGCGGATTCCGCCTTCGGCGGATGCCGGCCAGAAGGCCGGCGTACCCAGCGAACGGGCGTCGGTGTCGGCGGGATGCTCTGCTGCAATCGACCTCGTATCGGTGAGGCGGTAGACGTTCCACCAGCCGTTGCGGTCGGAGATGAAGGTGAGCCGGCCGTGGGGGTCGAAGCTCGGTTGCTGGACGGCTTCGGGGAAAGCAGGGTCGCCGCCGGCGACGAGGCGGGGGGCGGCCGGGAGGCCGCGATCGTCGAGGTCGGCGAGCTGGAGCTCGGTGGCGTCCCAGGGCATGTCGGGGTGGTTCCAGCTCAGCCAGGCGAGCTTCGAGCCGTCGAGGGAGAGCCGCGGGCTGCTGTAGAAGTCGGCGCCGCCGACGAGTTCGGTGGGCGGCGGAGCGACCGGCCGGTTCGTTGCGGATGCAGGCGGCGGAGCAGCCGACGGGTCGGTGGGTGGTCCGGATGCGGTGGACGGCAGGGGGATCGCCACGATGGCGGCGATCGGTTCACCGCCAGCCGGATCGGGGCGTTCCCGGACGGCGAGCAGGCGGTTGCGGTGCGGATCGAAGACGAGGTCAGCGTAGTGGGCGCCGTCGGCCGGGGTCAGCGGGGTCGGCGGGCCGCCGGCGGAGAGGTAGACGCGCTGGTCCTTGAAGTTGACGAAGGCGTGGGCCCCGCCGAGGAGGCAGAAGGCGCCACCGCCGTATTCGTGGACGCGGCTCCGGACGTCGTAGCCGGGTGGCGTCAGGGTCTCGGTGGCGCCGTCCGGGTCGCGGCGGACGAGCACGTTGCGGCCGCCTTCGTCCGGGCGGCGCTCGATCCAGTACACGCGGTCGCCGGCCGCGGCGACATCGTCGATCCGGCGTGCGCCTTCCGCGACGTCGCGGGCCGAGATCGGCGACGCCCAGGCGCCGTAGGGTGTGGGGTCCGCGGGCACGCGCGGACTGTAGCGCGAGCAGGAGAGCAAGGTCGCCGGCCGAAGGCCGGCACGTCCCCCTACCGAGGCCCGATGTCCCCGCTGGACGACAGGATCGTCCCGGTCAGCGGGTCGTAGACGGCGATGACGAAGGTGTGCTCGCGGCGGCGCAGTTCGAGTCCGGTCTCGAAGGTGAAGTACTGGCCCGGCTGCGGCTGCTGGTTGCCGGCGATGCGGATCGTCTCCACCGGGGTCTCGGAGCGGTTGCCGTTCCGGTCCATCACCGTGACGCGGAACTCCAGCTCGTTCTGCCAGACGCCGGCCACGGGCAGGAGCGTCACTTCGTCCAGCGGGATCGCGACCTGGACCGGCACCATGATCTTCCCGAATCCCGCGCGCTGCGGCTTGCCGAAGCGGACGCCGAGCGGTTTGGCGCTGGGCGGATTGCCGAAGAGCAGCGCACCCTCGACCATCATGGTGACCTCGGTGCCGCGCGACATGTCGACGTAGCCCTCGCGGGAGCGCACCCGGTACTCGGGATAGCCGACCAGCCGCACGTCGACGTCGTGGACCTCGTCGTCCTCGCGGCGCTGCGGCTCGAAACCGAGCCAGTAGTAGGAGCGGGTGTCCGCCACGGCGTCGGCCAGCGCCGTGTCGCGCTGGGAGTTGATCATCGGCACGCCGCCCGTGGAGCGGGCCAGCAACTCGAGCGTGTGGTGCTGCATCATCTCGCGTTCCTGCATCAGGCTGCCGAGGGCCCCCTGGGACGGGTCGACCGCCGAGTTGCCGTCGAACCCGACCGACGCGTCGAGGGCGAACTCCGGCCGGAACCCCGGCACGTCGACCGGGTAGAGGGTGTAGCCGATCAGGTTCGCGGCCGAGACGAGCGGGCCGTAGAGGTCGTCCTGGCTCATCATCCTGGTGTCGGCGGCGACGCCGATGGCCGCCAGGCCCTGCATGCGGTCGGCGACCGTGTAGAGCGCCGGCGACTCCGGCCAACCGCCGGCGAGCAGGAGCATCACCTTGCGGCCCGGGCGGTTGGCGAAGCTGCGCAGGGTGGCGACCGCCGCCAGCACGGAGCGTTCCAACTGGTTTTCCAGGTTCGTCGCGTAGCGCAACTCCGTGCCGCGCAGGTTGCCGCGCAGCACGTCCTCGGGCAGGTCGACGCCGCCGTCCTCGGCGAAGCGGTCGGCGAGGGCGCTGAGATTCGCCCGGTCCATGCGCTCCTGGTCGTTCGTGCGCAGTTCGCCCATCCGCATCAGGCCGTGGGCCCTGCGGCGGCGGGCCCGCTGCAGCGCGTCCGCCAACTGACTCGGCGAGTTCGTCCAGGAGGTCAGCATGGTGACCGACTTGCCGTCGAAGGCGACGGCCGCCACCCGGTCAGCCGGCCCGAGCTGCGCGAAGTCCTTCTCCAGGCGGTTGAGCACCCGGTCGCGGTCGCGCGCGATCGAGAAGAAGTCGTCGATGAAGAGGAGGAAGCTCGTGCCCACCGGCTCGTTGGCGTCCAGGTTCGGCACGGCCGCGACGTCGCTGTCGTCGGTTTCGCGGACCAGCCCCTCCTGGATCTCCGTGAAGTAGTCGATCGGAACCGGCTCGCCGTCGACGAGGAGTTCGAAGTCCGACGCCACGAGATCGTGGATGCGGTTGCCCTGCCTGTCGGTGACGACGACCTCGATGTTCACGACCCGGACGTCGATCACCTCCGAGAAGACGGCCGGGAGGTCGTCCTGCTGGGCGGGTGCCGGAGCGGCGGTTACCAGCAGCGCCGCGAGGAGGATCAGCGCGGCGAGGATCGGGGGCAGGTGGAGCGGTCGGTTTGGCTTGGTCATGGGTGGTGTTGCTGCATCCGTCGGTCGGCGGAGGGTGTAGAAGATTATCGGATGGCGGCGGAGCCGGCCTTCGGCCGGCGCGTGTCTCTGGCCGCCTTCGGCGGCAGCCGGCCAGACGGCCTGCTGAATGGCCCTGCGCCGGCTCAGGCTTGTCGGCACGCCGGTCCGACCTGTTTCGCCATCGCTCTGTCAAGTCCTCGCAACGACTTGGTGGGGCAATCCTCCTGGTGGTTGATTCGCTGTTGCTTCGAGCCGTCTAGGCGGCGGCCCTCAAGATTCTCGATCGGCCGCCGACCAGACGCTCCTCCCGATAGCGTCCTCGTCCCGGAGCACGGCCCAGGCGATCCGCGCCAGCTTGTTGGCCACCGCCACCGTGGCCACGTTCGCATGCCGGCGGCGCTTGACGTCCTGAGCCCACTGCTTCAGGCGCGTCTGCTCGCCCTTGTGCGCCGTGCGCAGGACCGACCGCGCGCCGTGGATCAGTCGCGCCCGCAGGTATCGGTCGCCGCGCTTGCTGATCCCCAAGAGCACCGGACGGCCGCCGGTCGATGCCTGACGAGGCACCAGACCGATAAACGCCGCCATCTCCCGCATGCACAACAGCGCCCGAAACTCCCCAGGCAAGTCGAGGGCCGGGTCCGTCGCGATCGCAGGCGTCTCGCGCATCACCACCGCACGGCCCTGAGGCAGCACGATCCCGTACTCGCGCAGAAACCGCGCAACTGATTCACCAACTGCGTGCGGCGGCGAAGCGCCATCTCGCGGCTCCGATGCACCTGCTGTAGCGCCCGTCGCTCCTTCGTCTTGTACGGCACGAAACGCATCGTCGGACGAGACACCGCCTCGCAAATCGCCTCCGCGTCGTGGTAGTCGCTCTTGTTCGACTTCACGTAAGGGCGCACAAACTGAGGACTCATCATCCGCCGTCGTGACCCAGATCGCTCAGCTTCTCCACCCAGTAGTGCGCGCCGCAGCTCGCCTCCATCCCCACCAGGCACGGCTCGATGCGAGACATCATCTCCATCAGACGCCGCGACTTCACCTGACGCTGAAACACCACGGCTCCCGACGCGTCCATCCCGCACACCTGGTACACATGCTTGCCCAGATCGATCCCGACTCGAGTAACCTTCTCCACGGTCCGCCTCCTCACTGTTGTTTGGAACAAAACTCCATCCTGGCCCATCGCGAGGCCGTAAGGAGCGGGGCGGACCATCCCATTACCCAGCGTGGCGACCCCTACTTCCGGGCCACCTCACCCCTGGAAGTCAGCACTGCCCCCGTCAACGGGTCGTAGACCGCGATGACCCAGGTGTGGTCGCGGCGCCGGAACACGAGGTCCGTCTCGTAGTAGAAGACCTGGCCCGGGCGCGGCTTCGCGGGGCCGGCGATCAGGATCCTCTCCCTGGACATCTCGGACCGGTTGCCGTCCACGTCCATCGCCGTCACGCGGACCTCCAACTCGTTCCGCCAGCCGCCGGCTACCGGCATGAGCTCGACGTGGTCGAGGGGAATGACCACCTCGACGGCCATCGACATCCTCCGGCGGCCGGCGCGAACCGGATCGGAGAAGCGCACCTCGAGGGGCCGCGTATCCGGAGGAATGCCGAACCGCATGGCGGCCTCGACGGTCATCGACACTTCGCGGTCGCGCGACATGTCCACGTAGCCCTCGCGGGTGCGCACGCGGAGGTCCGGCCGGCCGGCGATGCGCACCTCGATGTCATGGAAGGCCTCGTCATCGCGGCGGGTCGGCTCGAAGCCGACCCAGTAGTAGGAGCGGGTGTCCTCGACCGCCGCGGCAAGCGCCTGGTCGCGGTCGGCGTTGAGCATCGACACGCCGCCGGTCGAGTCGGCCAGCAGATCCAGGGTGTTGTGGAGCATGTCCTCGCGCTCAAGCGAACCGGCGCCGGCGCGGGTGTCGTCGGGCCGGGCGTCGGGCCCGAACCCGCGCGTCGCGTCGCCCGCGAAGCTCGCGCTCATGCCCGGCAGGTCCACCGGATAGAGCGCGTAGCCGATCAGGTTCGCGGCCGACACCAGGGGTCCGTAGAGTGCGTCTTCGCTCAGCAACGAACCGTCGGCCGAGGCGGCGAAGCTGCTCGTGTCGCCCTCGCCCGCCACGGTGAACAGGGCCGGCGATCGCGGCCAGCCGCCCGCGAGCAGCAGCATCACCTTGCGGCCGGGCTGGTTGGCCAGGCTGCGCATCGTCGCCATGGCCGCCAGCACGGAGAGTTCCAACTGGCCCTCCAGCCGCTGGGCGTACTGGAGCTCCGGAACGGAGAGAGACGTACCCAGGATGTCCTTCAGCGCGGCGGCGTCCTCCTCGGCCAGGGTCTGCGCCTGCATGGCTTCCCCGGCCTCGATCGCACCCTCATGGGCGTCCTGGGCGATCTGCTGGAGTTCGCCGGCTTCCCTCAGGTTCGGGGCGAAGGCCTGGTCGGCGGCCGCCTCGAAGATCGCCTGGGTCTCCCGGTTCGCTTCGATCATCTTCAGTTCGCTCAGCCGCTCCAGGCCGTGGGCTGTCCGCCGGCGCGCGCGATCGAGCGCCTGCTCCATCACGGCCGAGTCGTTCGTCCACGGGGTCAGCATCTCCAGGCTGTCGCCATCGAAGGCGACGGCGGCCACGCGATCCACGGGGCCAAGTTCGCGCAGGTCCACTTCCAGGCTGTCGAGCACGCGGTTCCGGTCGCGCTCGATCGAGAAGAAGTCGTCGATGAAGATGAGGAAGTTCGTGCCCGCCGGCGCGTAGGGGTCCAGGTCCGGCACCCCGGCCACGCCGGTCGGCGTCGCCCCCTGCGCGAAGCCCTCCGCGATCTCGGTGAAGTAGCTGATCGGCATCGGCTCGCCGTCGACCAGGAGTTCGAAGTCCGAGGCCGCGAGACCGTGGACCCGGTTCCCTTCCCGGTCGGTGACGACGACCTCGGCGTTGACGACCCGGACGTCGATCACCTCCGAGAAGACGGCCGGCTCGTCCTGCTGCTGGGCTGGGGCCGCGGAGGCGAGGAGCAGGGCCGCGACAGTCCAAGTAACTGGTTGCAAGCATTGAATGCCCAACTGGGTGCGCCGGCCTGACATCCGACCGCCCGATGACGGGCGCTCGGACTGTGACGCGGCTGGCGCGATGACGCGCCAGCCGGGTTCTGGCCGGCTGCCGCCGGAGGCGGCCGGAACAAGTAGCTTCATGCCGTATCTACGCGTCCGTCACACACCCCGTCGAGGCGGAACTCACGGTCTTGATGTAGCGGCGGAGGGTGCCGCGCTTCGCCTTGAGCGGCGGCGCCGACCAGGCCGCCCTGCGGGCTTCGAGTTCGCCGGCGCCCAGGGCCACGTCGATCGTGTTGCGGACCGCGTCGATCTCGATCCGGTCGCCGTCGCGGACGAGAGCCAGGGGGCCGCCTTCCTGCGCCTCGGGCGCCACGTGGCCGATGAGGAATCCGTGCGAGCCGCCCGAGAAGCGGCCGTCGGTGACGAGCGCCACCTGGTCGCCGAGCCCCGCGCCCATCAGCGCCGACGTCGGCTTCAGCATCTCGGGCATGCCGGGGCCGCCCTTCGGGCCCTCGAAGCGGATGACGATCACCGAGCCGCCGCGGATCTCGCCGCGCTCCAGCGCCTCGACCATCGCCTCCTCCGAGTCGTAGACCTGAGCCGGGCCGGTGAGACGTTCGCCTTCCTTGCCGGTGATCTTCGCCACCGCACCCTCGGGCGCCAGGTTGCCGCGGAGGATCTGGAGGTGGCCGGTCGACTTGATCGGCTGGTCGAACGGCAGCACGACATCCTGACCGTCTTCGAGATCCGGCATCGAGGCCAGGTTCTCCGCCAGCGTGCGGCCGGTGACGGTCATGCAGTCGCCGTCGATGAGGCCGCGATCGAGGAGCATCCGCAGCACCGCCGGCGTGCCGCCGACGTCGTGCAGGTCTTCCATCAGGTAGCGGCCGGACGGCTTCAGGTCCGCCAGGAAGGGAATCCGGTCGCTGACCTTCTGGAAGTCGTCGATCGAGAGATCGACGCCGGCCGAGTGGGCGATCGCCAGCAGGTGGAGGACCGCGTTCGTCGAGCCGCCGAGCACCGTGATCAGCACCATCGCGTTCTCGAAGGCGGCCCGGGTCATGATCGCGCTTGGGCGGAGATCCAGTTCGAGGAGGTTCCTGACCGCGGCGCCGGCTCGGCGACATTCCTCCAGCTTCTCCGCCGCCACGGCGGGCGTCGACGAGCTGTACGGCAGCGACATGCCGAGAGCCTCGATCGCCACGGCCATCGTGTTCGCCGTGTACATGCCGCCGCAGGCGCCGGCGCCCGGACAGGCGTTGCGGACGATTCGTTGCCGGTCGTCCTCGGTGAGGTTGCCGGAGATCGCCTCGCCGTAGCTCTGGAAGGCGGAGATGATGTCGATCTTGCCGCCCCGGAACTCGCCGGAACCGATCGTGCCGCCGTAGATCACGAGCGACGGACGGTCGAGCCGGGCGATCGCCATCATGCAGCCCGGCATGTTCTTGTCGCAGCCCGGGATCGAGATGTTCGCGTCGTACCACTGCGCCGCCATGACGGTCTCGATCGAGTCGGCGATCAGGTCACGCGACTGGAGCGAGTAGCTCATGCCGTCGGTGCCCATGGAGATGCCGTCCGACACCCCGACCGTGTTGAAGCGCAGACCCAGGCAGCCCGTCCCGTCGACGCCCTCCTTCGCCGCCGCGGCCAGCTCCAGCAGGTGCATGTTGCACGTGTTGCCCTCGTACCAGACGCTGGCAATCCCGACCTGCGGCTTCGCCATGTCCTCCGCCGTCAGCCCCGCCCCGTAGAGCATCGCCTGGGACGCTCCCTGGGACTTGTCCTGGGTGATGCGGGAGGAGTAGCGGTTCAACTGGATCATGGGCGGGGACTATGGCATAGGGCGGTTGGGGGAGTAGCGGCGGCCGCGCCGGGCAGGGACTTGAGCTTC
>JAAXHG010000176.1 GCA_012270995.1 Vicinamibacteraceae bacterium
CCGGCCTAGCCCGCAAATTGCACCGATGTCCTACTGCGGCCGCGGATCCGCTCGCTGTAGCGGGCCGTACTCCCTCAGGCCGCTTCGACGTACTGCAGTACGCCTTCAGCGTTCCCTCAGTCCGTGCGCCCCGCTACAGCGGCGTCTACGCGCCCTCGCTACGAACCTCGGTGAAATTTGCGGGCTAGGACTCTTCGAACGGACGCTGCGGCTGAGCCCCTCAGGCGTGTTCCCGCGCGACCGCCTGGTTCAGAACGACGCCGAGGCCGGGGCCGTCCGGCACGGCGATCGAGCCGTTCTCGAAGCGTTCCGGGGGCCGAATCAGGTCGGCCGCGCCAGGCCGCTTCGCCCCACTGCGTCTCGAGGATCTCGAAGTTGGGCAGGCCGGCGCAGAGCTGGGCGGAGACGGCGGTGGCGACGGGGCCGCTCGGGTTGTGAGGCGACACGGCGATGTGGTCGAGTTCGGCGACGGCGGCGATCTTCCGGGCTTCGAGGAGCCCGCCGCAGTGCTTGACGTCCGGCATGATCACGTCGACCGCCTGCTCCCGGCACAGCGGGCCGAAGCCCTCGATCCCGAACAGGAACTCGCCGCCGGCCATGCGCTGCTCGATGCCGCGCTCGATCGCCTTCGTCGCGGCGACATCGGTGGGCGCGACCGGCTCCTCGTACCAGGCGAGCTTCTGGGGTTCGAGGCGGCGAGCGACATCGATAGCCAGGTCGACGTCGAAGAAGCTGTGGCAATCGATCAGGATGTCCACGTCGGGGCGACGGGCAGGAAGGCAGCGCCACCCGCGGCCGCCATCGCCTGCCGGCGCGTGACCGGCGCCGTCGTTGCCCGCGCCCTCTTCATCGACGCGGGCAACGGTAACAACAGGCCTCGGTTCCGCGTGCGCCGGGCTGTTGCCGGCCGGGCGTTCGCGAACCGGACGAGCGGCCGCGGCTACCAGTTGTAGCTCAGCGAAGCGACCACGTTCCGGCCGGGACTCGAGTAGAGCAGTAGTCGCGGGTCGTTCGCCTGCCTGCCGCGCACGTGCCATGACTCGAAGTACGCCTCATCCGTGGCGTTGAGCACGCCGATCCGCAGCTTCATGTCGGCAGGCAGAGCGAAGAAAGCGACCAGATCGACGACTTCGTAGCCCTCCGGGACGTGCTCGCCGTCTGCGACCTTTTCCGGGTCCCGGTCGTCAACCAGCCGTACCGAGCCGTCGAGGCCCCACTTTGCCGAACTGGACAGGTATCGCAATCCCAGGACGCCCTCGTTGGGTGCGACGGATGCCAGCGGCACGGAAGTCCCGCCGGTTACGTCGTGGCCGTCGATGCGTGCATAGGCGGCACGGAGCAGGACGTTGTCGCCCAAGCGCGATTCGAGTCGGAACTCGACGCCGTCGATCTCCACCTCGGTCAGGTTCACGTTCTGGAACTCGACCACTCTGAGTTGCCGATTGAACCCGACGTTCTGGAACTCGATGAAGTCATCGTAGCGGTTCTGGAATCCGTTGACGCTCCAGCTCGTGCCGCCGGCGCTCCAGCGCAAGCCGAGCTCGAAGTTGTCGCTGATCTCGGGCTCGAGCGCGGGGTTGGCGATCGTCCGGTAGCCGCCGGCCAGGTTCGTGAACCCGGTGTTGATCGAACTGTAGGGCGGCGCCCGGAAGCCGGCCGCGTACTGGGCCGTCAGCGTGGTCGTGCGGTGGAGTTCGATCGCGGCGCCCAGTTTCGGTGAGACGGCGCCCTCGTCCAGGCTGGCTGCCGGCTGACCGCCGGCGGCGATGTAGACGGAATCGCTCGGATCGGCGTCGACGACGAAACGGTCGTAGCGGACGCCCGGAATCAGGGTGACCCGGTTCCAGCGAAGCTCGGCCTGGGTGTAGACACCGGTCTCTTCGGTCTCGGTCTGGGGGAAGTACTTGCTCGGGAACACCAGTTGTGTGGGCACGAGTCTTCCGGAGGGATCGTGCTCGACCCGATCGCGCAGCATGTCGAACTCGTCGATCAGGAAACTGCCGCCGAAGTAGATCGAGCTGCTGAAGGAGTCGCCCGTCTCGACGAGGCCGTTCATGTCGGCGCCGAAGGTCTTCTGTTCGAACCACAGATCGCCGTCGCGGTTGCTCTCGACCGGCGGCCCGAAACCTGCGGTCAGCCGGTGCTCGACGACGTTCTGCGCCGTGTCCACGTTCTGGGTGTTGAACCGCCAGCTCCACTGATCGACGGCGCCGCCGGTTCTCACCACCTGCTCGAGCGAAGCGCGGTTACGGTCCTGCGTGTCGTTCGCCAGGACCTCGAGCTGCGTGATCGTGAAGGGGTCGAGTCGGCTCGTGCCGAGGGCGGAGACGACCTCCGTGTCTGCCTCGTTGGAGTTCAACTCCAACGTGGCGCGAAGGGTGTTGCTGGGGGAGATGTCGTAGGCCGCCTTGCCCAGAGCCTGCAGCCGCTCCCGTTCCTGCGGGTTCGGGCGGTCCCTGTCCATGCCGGCGCCGCCGTTCTGTCCCGCGTTGTCCAGTTCGCTGCCGTTGCTCGAGCTGACGAACAGGGACGTGCGTCCAGCGTCGCCGCCGCCCGCCAGGGCCAGGTTCAGGTTGGAGTCGTTGCTGCGTCCGTCGAAGCCCGCCTTCAGACCGAAGTGGCGGTTGCCGCCGCCGAGGTAGTCGGACGGGTTCTTCGTGATCAGCGAGATCACGCCGCCGACCGCGTCGCTGCCGTAGAGCGCCGATCCGGCGCTGCGAACGATCTCCGCCGACTTCAGCGTGTCGATGTCGATCGCCTGCTGATGGACGTTGAACGGCCCGAAGTCGAACTGCTCCGCGCCCGGCGCGCCGTCGACCTGGGTCAGGACCCGGTTGCCGCCGATGCCGCGGATGTTGAACCCGTTGAGACCAAACCGCGTGGAGTCTCCCTCCACGTAGACGCCGGGCTCGTACTTGACCAGGTCCGCGATGTCCTCGAAGAGCTGGTCTTCGATGTCCTCGTCCGTGACGATCGAGACGTGCCCGGGCGTGTCGCGCAGCGAGCTGGGAACGTGATCGGCGGTCACGGTGACTTCGTCCAGGAAGGTCGCGTCGCCGGTTCCGGGCTCCTCGGCTTCCTGCCCTTCCTCGGTTGAAGAAGCAGCAGTTTCCTGGCTCAGGATCGGCGCGGCGTTCAGCAGGATGAAGGCCAGGCCGAGAGCGACCACGGCGGAACGTTGACGCCTTGGGAATGAAACGGTCATAGGATCGACCTCCGAGCTTCTGGCGGCCTTGTGCCGCCGGTTGTTGCGGGTGGGCGCTCACCGCTTCGCTTCCACGGCTGTCGCGGTGGAGCGCCCTTGGCTTTGCTCCTCGCGCCCGATCACGGGCGCGAGGACTGGTTCGCGATGGGCGCCAGAGCGCGCCGATCGGGTTCATGGTCATGGCTCGCCGCGCACGGCGTGCAACAGCTTCCCGGTTCTGAGCAGCAGCGTGTCCCCGGCGGGGGCGACGCCGGTGAGGTGCTCGTCGACTTCGACGCGGTTCCGGGCAAGAACTTCACCGCCCGCGACGCCGGCACTCAGGACGTCGATCGCGCCCTTCTCGCCGAAGAAGAAGACGCGTTCGCCGGCTGCGATGGGAGTCACCCAGGCCGGTTGCGAGAGTCTGCGCTGCCAGTGCGACTTCCCGGTCGCCGGGTCGATGCACTGGGCGACGCCGGCGGCGTTGGCCCAGTAGATGCAGTCGCCGGCCAGCACGGGAGAGGCGAAGTGAGCGGTCGATTCCGAGCGCCAGACGACGTCGTCTTCGCCGAGTTCTCCTCGAACGCCGCGCCGGACGGCGAAGTTTGCCTGTCGCTCCGAACCGGAGATGATGACGAGATCCTCCGTGATCAGAGGCGACTGGAGGGTGTTCGACTGGACGTCGGGAATCCACCACAGCCGTTCGCCCGTGTCGGTGTCGTAGCCCTCGACGGAGCCGCTCGAACTGACGACGATCTCGCGTCCATCGGGCGACAGGGTCGGCGTGGTCCAGGACACCCCCGGTTCGCGATCCGCTTTCCAGCGCTCCCCGCCGGTGGCGCGGTCGACGGCGAGCAGGTAGGAGTAGGTCTTGCGCGCCAGCAGGACGACGGCATCATCGCCGGCGAGGAGGACCGAGCCGCCGACGCCGTGGTTGCCGGCGAAGCTCCCGTGGTCGGCGGAGAGGTTCCGGCGCCAGAGGCGGTTGCCGTCGTGGTCGGTGGCGAACAGATCGCCGGTGCCGAAGAAGAGGGTGATCCGCTCGGCGTCGATGGCGGGGGTGGGAGCGGCGCGGGCGGTGTACTGGTTGAAGGGCAGGCGCTCCGAGGCCGTCCAGCTTCGCCGCCAGAGAGCCTCGCCGTCGGCGACGCGGACGGCCGTGAGCCATAGCGTGTCCTTGGCCTCCTCGGCGTCGGGGGTCACCGAGGTCACGTAGGCCGTACCGCGCCAGACGACAGGACCGGAATGGCCGAAGGCCGGCAGTTGGACGGTCCAGGCCGGCTCGGTCCAGGCCGAGGGCAGGTCGGAACCTCCCAGTGTGCTGGCGCCGCCGTTGCGAAAGCCCGTCCAGTCGGCTCCTCCCTTGGGTCGAGTTGTGGCGTCGTCGGCTGGCAAGCCCGGATCGACACCGAAGTCCGAGAGACTGTGCCGCTCGACCGAGTTCAGATGGCCGGTGCGGTTAGCGCCGCCGATCGCGAACAGGGATTCACCGTCGCTGACGAGACGGTGGAAGAAGCGGTGCTCGTGGAGGTCGCCGGCGTGGGTCCAGTCGTCGCCGCCGTTACGGATGCTGTAGACGCGTCCGTCCGCCTGGCTGACTAAGAGAGTCCCGCGAACCGTCACCGCGTCGGCGCCAAAGCCGTTCAGGCTGCCGGACGCGGGCAGCTCCGGGCCGGACGTCCAGGCGTCGGCGGCTGGATCGTAGATGTCGACTCGCCTCGTCGTGTCACCGTTGTCATCGAGCCCACCGAGCACCCACAGCTTGCCGTCGAATCCGACCGCGGCGTTGGCGCGGACGCCGACTGGCGTTTCAGTCAACACGTTCCACTTGCCGACGGAGTCTCCGTTGAGCGTCTTCAGGTCGAGCGCGAGAACGGACCGTTCCCAGAGCGGATCTTCGACGGAGCCGCGCAGCTCCCAGCCGCCGGCCACAACGAGAAGGTCGGCCACTACGGCCAGATCGTGTGAGGATCTGCCTGCCGGTAGGGCCATGAACCGTTGCCAGCGGTTCTCGTCGGGCAGGAAGCGAGCCGCGCTCTTCACGGAGTAGAGCTCTCCGGGCTCCCGCCTGGGATTGTCTGCCCGCATCCCGCCGACGCGGTAGAGAGCGCCTTCGTACTCGATCAGGGCCGTGCCCTGGAGCGAAGGCCCGGGCGGGAGTGCCAGCCAGCCGGGCGAGGATCCGGTGCTGTCGGAGTCGATCGGATAGCGCAGGAAGAGCTGGCTGAGGTTCTCGAACGAGTGCACGTGCTGCGTACCGATGTGGCCGCCATACACGTAGAGAGAGCGGTCCAGGGCCGCGGCCCCGAAACTCGAGACGGCGAGGGGCAGATCGGCGACCGTCGGCGGTTCGGTAGGAGCGTCCACTTCTTCGGCAACAGCGAGTTGAACGGTTGCTGTTCCGAGAACGACGGCGGTCGCGGCGGCGGCGCGGCGAAAGCCGCCGCTGGGAGGCTTGGCTTCGAGCATGGCCCTAAACTGAACCAAATCGGTACCCTTTGTCAAGGACTGATCTGGTCCTCTTTCGACGTAGAGGCGGTTTGCGAGGGCACCGGGGGCTCGGGATCAGCCGCAGTCCACGATGTTCGAGCGCATGTAGGCGATCACCTTCCAGATCGTGTCTTCCGGGATCTTGCCCTCGAAGGGGAGCATCTCCGTGTCCGGCACACCCTGGTTGATCGCGCGGTAGAGGTCGGCGTCCGTGTCGCCGTGGTCCCAGGTGCAGTCGAAGAGGTTCGGCGCGTCCTTGGTGACGCCGGGGGTCGTCGAGTGGCAGTAGCCGGTGCAGACCGCCCGGAACATCCGCCGGCCGGCGATGATTGCGGCGGGATCCTCGAGGTAGGCGGCGACCGGCGATGAAACTGCCTCCGGTTCGGCGGCCGTGGACCCGACGGCCGCGGCGGCCGGCACGTCCGTCGCGGCCGCGGGCTCTGTCACTGTGGCTGCTGTCGTGGCGTCGGCGGCGGCCGGTGCGCCGGGTTCCTCGGGCGCCGGCCCGCCGCCGGTGGCGCAGGCCGCCAGCAGCACCGGCAGGGCCTGGACGATCAGCGAGGAGTAGCGAGCCCGTACGGGGGGTGGTTCGTTGGTGGTCGACAAGGGTTGCTCCTCGAAGGTCAGGGGCCGCCGATGCCCAGCGCGCGGATCGCTTCCGGCGAGGACACGGTGGGGAAGGGTTCGATGCGAAAGATGCCATGGCGCGCGGCCAAGCGCTCGAGAGTGCCGTCGCGACGGAGGTCTTCGAGAACGCGCGTGACTTCGTCGCCAAGGGCGTCGCCGGCGCGCACGGCGGCGTGTTCGTTGAAGCGGAGTCCGGGAGGCGGCTCGAAGGCACTCACGGGGTCCTTGCCCAAGCTGGCCAGGGCCGGGCCGAAGATCAGCGCCGCGGCGGCCCGGCCGTCGTCCACGGCGCCGATGACATCGGCCGCCGTCGGTTGCGAGGTCCAGTCCAGCCCCGCCGCCTGAGCGGCGAAGTGAGCGAGAGACTGCAGCCGCACCGCCACTTTGCGGTTCGCCACCGCTTCCGGCAGACGGACCCAGTCGAGACTCTCCACGGTGGGCATGTAGAGCTCGAAGGCGGCCGCATAGTAGGGCGGACCGAGATCGATCTCTGCCGCTAGACGCCCGAGCGCGAGTTGGCCCGGCACCGAGGGCACGACGTCGCAACCGCGCTCCAGGAGCGCGGCGAACGGCAGATCCGTGTCGTCGATCTCGGAGTAGGGCGGCGCGTTCGGGTGCCAGACCGGAACGAAGTCGCGGTCGAGGCGCTCCGCGGCTTCCCTGAACAGGTCGTGGTCGAAGCCGCTACCTTCCGCGCGCTGGGCGCGCGGAAGGTCGTCCTCCAGCAGGCAGACACGCAGGTCTTCGGCCTGCGCGGGAGCGATCGTCAGAAAGAGGGTGAGCGCGCCGGCCGCGGGCATCCGCCGCCTCGCTGCCGACAACACCGCGATCACGAATTGAGTTCGAAGACGAGCAGCACGCTGCCCTCCGGCAGCGAAGGCGCGGTGCCGACCGTGGTCTGGACGATGCCGCCGCCGCCGGAGCCGACGGCGAGGAATGTCCGGCCGTCGTACTGGTACGCGACCGGATGGCTTCGGATGCCGGAGCCCGTCTGGTAGCGCCAGACTTCTTCGCCGGTTTCGGCGTCGAAGCCGAGAAGGTGGCCGGAGGCGTTGCCGGTGACGACCAGGCCGCCGGCGGTGCTGAGCACGCCCGCGAGCATCGGCACCGGATCGCGGTAGCTCCACCTCGTTTCGCCGGTGCTGACGTCGATCGCCGACAGGTGCCCGTAGGACTTGCCCTCCACGGTGTCGCTCGGAATCGGCTCGCCGCCGAAGAAGGGGATGCCCTCGATGAAGGTGACGAGGCCCTTGCGGAACATCATGCAGCTCTCGATCGTCGGCACGTAGGCCAGACCCGTCTCCGGGCTGTAGGCGCCGGCGTAGGCGGCGTTGTTGCCGCCGGCGAGGCCGGGGCAGACGCGCTGCGTCGGTTCGTCCGCCGGCTTCATCACCGGGTCGACGACCGGCCGGCCGTTCTCGTCCAGCGTCGCCCAGTTCAATTGATGGACGTACTGGTTGGCGTGCAGAAAGCTGCCGTCGCGGCGGTCGAGGACGTAGAAGTAGCCGTTCCGGTTCGCTTGGACCAGGGCGGGAATGGTCTGCTCGTTGACCTGGACGTCGACCAGCCAGACCTCGGAGTTTCCGTCGTAATCCCAGACGTCGTGGGGCGTGAACTGGAAGTACCACTTGCGCTCGCCCGTCTTGATGTCGACGGCGATCACGCTGTCGCTGTAGAGGTTGTCGCCGAGGCGGGTGTCGCCGTTCCAGTCGGGGGAGGGGTTGCCGGTGGTCCAGAACAGGGTCCGGGTCGCGGGGTCGTAGCTGCCGGTCGCCCAGGTGGCGGCGCCCCCGGTCTTGTACGACTCGCCCGACCAGGTCTCGACACCGGGTTCGCCGGCATCCGGCACGGTGTAGTGGCGCCAGAGCAGCTCGCCGGTCTCCAGGTCGTAGCCGTCGAAGAAGCCGCGCACGCCGTACTCGCCGCCGCCGATGCCGATGACCGCCACGCCCTCGGCGATGAGCGGCGCCGAGGTGATTGAGAAGCCCTTGGCGTAGGGGATCACCTCGGTGTCCCAGGCGAGTTGGCCCGTCTTGCGATCGAAGGCGAGCAGGCGGGCGTCCAGGGTTCCCATGACGACCAGGTCACCGCCGATGCCGACGCCGCGGTTCACCGGCCCGCAGCAGATGCGCAGATCGGAGGGGTTCTGGTGGTCGTAGCGCCAGAGCAGGGTGCCGTCGGCAGCGTCATAGGCGAGCAGACGGTTCATCGAAGACGTCAGGTAAAGCACGCCGTCGTAGACAACGGGTGAGGATTCGAGCTGACTCGAGACGCCGGTCTGGGCAATCCAGGCGACGCGGAGGTCGGAGACGCTCTCGGGCGTCAGTTCGGTGATCGGCGAGTGGCGCCAGCTCGCGTAGTTGCCGCCGTAGTGGAGCCAGGATTCGCGCGTCGGCGCCGCCTCGAGCATCGACTGGTCGACCGGCCCCGCGCCGTCGCCGACCGGGGTCGCCGCCGGCCAGTGGTGCTGGGGTTCGGCCGCCACGCCTTCCTCCTGGGCTGCGAGCGGAAGGGTCACGAGCAGCAGAGCGAGAACTCCGGTCGTGAGGCAACGGCCCGGTTTCCTGGCAGCAAGAGCGGTGAATGGCATGGGCAATCTCCTGGAACGTTCAGGTGTCGCGAGGACTCCCCTGGACGAGGCTGTTCGTGCGGGCGGCGATGATACCGTGCGGCCCGCTTGGGCCCACCGCAAAGGCGACCACCGAGACAGTGAGGAGGAAGCCCGAGATGACGGACGACGACAGCGGCACGCAGTCACTCTACGGCCGGCTCGACCCGGAGCAGGTCGGCGCCTTCGCCCTGAAGGTATGGCAGTTCAAGCAGGGCGAGCTCGTCTCCCTGATGATCCATCTCGGCGACCGGCTGGGCATCTACCGCACCCTGCAGGGCCTCGGCCCCGTGAGCCCGGCGGAACTTGCCGAAGTCAGCGGGCTCAAGGAGCGCTGGTTGCGCGAGTGGTTGCACGGCCAGGCGGCCGCGGGGCTGCTCGAGTACCGCGGTGCCGAGAACGGCGGCGCGCCGCGCTTCGAGCTCGATGGCGTCGCCGCCGCGGTGCTCGCGGACGAGGAGAACTCCGTGGCCTTCGCCGGCGGCGCGTTCGGCTATCCCCCCGACCACAACGTGATCGACGGCCTGGCGGAGGCGTTCAGGACCGGGATCGGACTGTCCTATCAGCAGCTCGGTCCCTGCGCAGCTCACCGCACGGAGCGGATGCTGGGTCCCTGGACCCGGCAGGCGCTGGTGCCGCGGATCATCCCGGCGCTCGACGGTGTCGCGGACCGGTTGCGGTCCGGGATCGATGTGATCGACGTCGGCTGCGGCGGCGGCGTGGCGCTCCTGTCCCTGGCCCGGGCCTTCCCGGAATCGCGCTTTGTCGGCTACGACCCGTCCGCCCACGCAATCGACATCGCGCGTGAGCGCACCCGGGAAGCGGGGGTCACGAACGTCGACTGGAAGATCGCTCGCGGCGAGGACCTGCCCGGGGAGCCGAGCTTCGACCTGGTCGTGACTTTCGACTGCATTCACGACATGACGCGTCCGGACCTTGTTATCGCGGCCATCCGCGGCGCCATCCGGGACGACGGCACCTGGTTGATCAAGGACATTCGCAGCAGCCCGCGGTTCGAGGACAACATGCGCAATCCGGTGCTGGCGCTGCTCTACGGCTTCTCCGTCTCCGCCTGCATGTCGTCGGCCCTGTCCGAGCCGGACGGCCTGGGTCTCGGAACATTGGGATTCAACCCGGTCGTGGCGGAGCGGATGGTGCGGGAAGCGGGCTTCACGCGCTTCCGGATGCACGACTTCGACGACCCGGCGAACCTGTACTACGAAGTCAGGCCCTGAACGCCGGCTAGCGCCAGCGCAGGTCGACGCGGTCGATCGCTACGCCGTTCGCCGGCCGCCTTCCGACGTGTGCCAGTGGGCGTACGGCTGTTCCACGTCATCGTGGCCTTGAGGAGAGGGATCGAATGAGAAAGACGCCAGGCATCGTTGCCGTCTCGGTTGCAGCAGCCTTGTCCGTACACTGCCAGGCGCCGCCGGAACCGGCGGAACGGGCAGGCAGCGACATTGATCGAATCAGCCGGTCAGTGGTGCGCGTCGTGGCGCTCCAGGGCGGGGAAGAGGTCGCATCGGGTTCGGGCACGGTAATCAATAGCTCGGGCCTGATCTATACGAATCGACACGTAGTCGAAGATGCCGACGACTACGCGATCGAGATTCTCGAGGATGCGAACGAACTCCCCGTCTTCCGGTACCTGGGGCGTCTGGTCGGTTTCTCAATCGACGTGGATTTCGCGGTGCTCCAGATCGACCGCGACACCCAAGGCCAGCGGGTTCTCGCCAGGGAGGTCGACCTGCCGTCCCCCGCGCTGCGGGCCGAGGAGGGGCGACGCGGCGACGAAGTTCGCGTCCTCGGCTATCCGGGCATCGGCGACGGCTATCTCTCGGTCACTGAGGGAATCGTGACCACCGTTCGCAACGTCACGCTGCACGGCCAGCGGTTGCAGGGCTGGTACCAGACGGACGCCGAGATCGCGCCCGGAAGCAGTGGAGGTTTGGCCGTGAACGCGGACGGCGAGATGTTGGGCATTCCGACGGCGATTCGGATGGACGAGGAAGGCACCGGCGGCCGTCTCGGACTCATCCTAACCCTCGACGCCGTTCACGCCGCCATTGAGAGCGGGCTCGAGACGGGAGTTCCGCGTACGGTCGAGACTCCCGCCACGAGGGCGATCCCTGGGGGAGAACTGGATTTCGACAAGGACCCGACGTATGGGTCGGTGACGTTGTTTGCCGGTTTCGAGCCGGACCCTCACACGATTCCGGATGTGATCAGCGGCGGCGAGGTCGCGGTCGACTACCTTGGAGGCGACTGTGTGGCATATGCCGCCGTCGAGCCTGACTTCCGCTTGAACTGGGGAGGATCCGTTCCCGCCGGCCCACCGCTCAGCATCGTCTTCATTCCGGAGTACGTCGAACACGACGCGACGCTTCTGGTCAGTCTTCCCGATGGTTCCTGGGTCTGCAACGACGACGCCAACGAGGACACCTTCGCTCCGATGGTCACGCTCCACGATCCGGCTGAAGGCCAGTACGATATCTGGGTAGGGAACTTCGGCGCCGCCGGCGAGTGGGCGCTTGGCGAGCGGGGCACGCTCTTCTTCACCGAGCAGGACTTCAGCGCCGTGGGCGCCGGGCCGGGCGAACTGGACCCCATGCTGGATCCGTACTACGGCTCGGTTTCGTTGCGAGCGGGTTTCAGGCCCGATCCGAACATTTCACGGATCGTGGGCGGGGGCCCGGTCGACGCAACCTATCTCGGCGGCGACTGCCGGGGGCATGCGGCTCAGGCGCCGGATGTACGCCTCGATTGGAGCGGAGCGAGCGATGTGCTTCACGTGACCTTCTTCGCGGACAACGGGGTACACGACGCGACGCTCGTCGTCAAACGTCCCGACGGCTCCTGGATCTGCAACGACGACGCCGACGAGACCACTCTTGATCCCATGGTCACGCTCTCGCAACCGGCACAGGGGCAGTACGACATCTGGGTCGGCTCGTTCGAGCGCGGTCTGGCGATCTCCGGAGACTTGGTGCTCATGGAGGACGCGGAACCTTGACCTTGAAGGAGGACGACCGCGAGATCGAGCTACAAGCCGACGTCAGGGGCGTTGCACTGGAGCGTCGCCGGAGCGCGAGTGGCAAAGGACCCTGAACGGAGGGTTGGCGTCCTCCCAGGCCCGCATGGATTCCCACATGCCGGTGGCCTCGAGCCACTCCTGCGACATGGCCAACCGCAGTCCGCGAGCGATGTCCTTGACGCCGACGGTCGGGGGCATGTCGCCGAGGACGCGCCTCAAGCCGATTCGCAGGATCTCCAGCATGTCGTGTCCCCGCGCGACGAACCAGCGGTCTTCGTGGCGTAGCTCGTCCATGCGGTTCCGCCACGCCTCCCGATCCCGGGAGGACACGCCGACGACACGGGTGAAGAGGGCGTCGGTGTCCACGCACCAGGTAGTCTGGTCCATGAATCGCGGAACCCGGATCTCGCGCATCGTTTCCTTCTCACGCCAGAGGGTAGCCGCCAGTCTGAGACGGCCGAAGGCAAGCGCGCGATCCAGGAGGGCCTGGCGAACGTCGGCGCCTTCCATGTCTTCGAATCGCTTGATCTTCGCTGGATCGCCGTACTCCGCCAGAACGGCGTCGAGCGCCCTGGAGCGACACAGAACGCACTCCAGATCGTGAGCGTCCGTCGTCACGAGATTCGCGGAAGGCGGTTTGCTGGAGATGAACGCGTCGTAATCGCCGTCGACCAAGCCCAGAGCTCCCCTGAACCCCCGCCCGTCCAGGCTGTGTAGCGCCCCGACCACGTTCGCTTTTCCTTCGCCGTCCACGAGTTCGCAATGCTCATGATGCCGCACGCGCAAGAACCGCAGGTCGTCCTTGCCTTCAAGCACGAGGAACGCTCCGGCGTGCGCCTGGCGGTGCATCACGATCTCCGCCGTCAGGATGGCAGGCGTCTTGTGGCCGGACGGCGTTGCGGTCATCATCCGACAAGCTCGCCGGTCGCAGTCAAACGGTGGTATCGGTGGCCGTGGCCGCGGACTGTCAGACTTGATCGCTCAGTCCGACCATCAAGTCGTCCCGTTCGCCGATGATGTAAGGCGAGTGTGTTGCCACGATGGCGTCGAACGAGGACAGCTTGGCGAAATCCAGCAGGTCGGGAAGAAAGCGCTTCTGCCACGACACGTGGAGCGACAGTTCCGGTTCGTCGATCAGGACGATCGTGTTCGCCCTCACTCCGAAGAGAAGATCGTAGTGCAGTACCAACTCATGCTGCTCGCCGGACGAAAGCGAATCCAGAGGGACCCTGACGCCCGAGTCGGTCTCAGCGACCAAGCCGTCGTCACGGTCGACGCTAAGGCGCTTGGGCCTGTACTTCCCGTTCAAGCTGCCCAGTAGACTCCGGACTCTCCTGGCCAGATCGGCAAGCGCCCTGAGCTTCTTCTCGGTGTCGTCGACGTACAGGGCCAATACCCGGGCTTCGGTGTCGTCCAGTTCGGTTCGGCCATGCGCCGCCTGATCTCCCCGTTGTCGTTGTCGGCCCTGGCTGCGACAAGTCGCTGCGGAAAGGTCTGATCGAGCGCCTGCGCGTGCCGCCCATAGTTCGCCAGGGTTTCGCGCAACAGTTCCGTGAACTGTCGACTCCTTGCGATCACTGTTGGCACGGAAGATCCGCCTTTTGGCCACGGGTTCGGCCAAGCGCTGGTCCATGGGTTGAACGGGGCCTCGTCAGGCGACCCGGCGGGCGCCAAGCGCTGAGTCTCGATGAAACGAACGTTGACCTCGTCGAGGAACGACTGAAACCACGAAGGGAGGCTGTGACTTCGGGTAAGAGCGCTTGCGAGCGCTTCCCTTTGCGGGAGCGCGCCTCCGGCAAGTTCTTCGAGGGGGCTCGTGAGCGGCGGGGCGGGTCTTGAGCCTGTCGAGCGGCTCGGGCGATCCTCACTGCGCCTGGGGAGAGGGACCTCCTCCTTCCGGGACTTTCCGTCCCGGTCGAGTGCAAGCTGACCTCTTTCCCCATCAGGTTCGATCGTCAGGTGGACCGCGCTGCTCGAGAACGTCAGGCTGCACCGTCTGCAGGGGATCCGTCGGAAGTAGCTGGTGTCGCCGGTGAGAAGCGCGCTGACCATTCCGAGCGTGTGAGTCTCTCCGACGCCGTTCGGTCCATGCAGGATGGTGACGCGGTTCTCCTGGTCGAGCTCGATGCGATGGTCGTAAGTGCCGAACAGGCACTCGATCTCGATCCGTCGAAGCCGGAAGAGGTGTGGCTCGTTCATGTTGCTGCACGCACGGCGCGGTTGGTCGCGGGAACCCGGAGCGGGGCGTGGCGGCACCGCCTGCACGCGACATGGGACGTTACGCGAAGAGATCCGTGGAATCAAACTTCGGGAGGCCTCTCGGGATCATCCGCGGAGCGCCGCGAGCGCGTGCATTGAACTCGCAGCGGGCGATCCTCGGGGCGGTCTCGATCTCCGAACTCGCACCAGGAGGGACGCGACGGAGTCCTATTCCGGGAAATTGGATGCGCAGTCTTCGGGCGTTCCGCTTGCGTCAGTGCCAGCGCAGGTCGACCCGGTCGATTGCCACGCCGTTCGGCGGCAAGGCCTCGCCATCGCCGTAGGGGACTTCCAGAACGAGAGGCGCACCGGAGGTCCACGGCACGGCCTCCAGGTTGTACGTCCGCCAGCTCTCCGCTTCCTCGCCGTCGTCGGGAAGTTCCAAACGACCGACCTCACGGCGTCCGGAACGCGCGATCAGCGTCAACGAAGCGGGACGGTTTCGTACTGCTCGGAGGGTTACGACCAGTTCGACTTCCTTGCCTCCGGGCGTAACGGCTGCTTCGGCTCGGCTGCCTTCAGGGAGAACCCACGCTTCCGGGTAGCGGGTGCGGTCCAGGGTCCATCGTTCAGGTTCGAGATTGCCGCCCGTGCGGTCGACCGCCGCGCTCTCGATCTCGACGCGCCGCGTCGGCATGGCGCCGGCGAGGGCCGGAACAACGGCGACGGCGAGGAAAGGAACGCCGGCCAGCGTTGCCGCCAGCGTCTTGTGCCGGACTCTTACCGCAGCCAGAGCCAGGCAGACGGCCGCGACCGGGACTAGACAGGTCGCCACCCGGGGCCGCGTGGCGGATGGGAGGAAGCGTGCGAAGTCGACTCCCGTGCGTGCTTCCAGGTGATGAAGGAAATGGTGACGGCCGTCGGCGAGGTTGTAGGTCCATCCCGGTTCCACGACGAACAGGACGGCCAGAGCGCCCGAGAGAAGCGCCAGCACCAAGGCGAGGGCGAGGATGCCGGCCGCGGGCGAGCGCGCCGCTGAATCCGCGGCGCCCTGGCGCCCGAGGTCTCGCCTTCGCTCGAACAGGGGCACCAGGAGCAGGGCGAGGAAAGGGAGAACGACGAGGCCATAGCGGAACGGAGGCGACCAGCCGCCGTACCACTCGCGGCGGGAGGCGACCAGGAGCAGTGTGGGGCCGCCGATCAGCGCAACCTCGAATAGGAGTCGCCGGTTGCGCCTGAAACTGGCCATGGCGCCGGGGAACAGGAGCAGCCAGATCGGCGCGCAGGCGATCAGTCCGTAGGCGATGTCGAAGAAGAGTCCGTTGAGTCCGAGCGCGAGCTTCGATGCCGGTTGCCGGTAGACCTCGAGTTCGCTCCAAGAGTGCATGCCGAGCACGGTGCCGAACACGGCGCGGTTCGACCACAGGACCAAAGCCCCGGCGGGAGCGAGCACCGTCGCAAGCAGCACGGCTCCTCGGTCGCGCAGGGTTGGTCCCAGGCGGAGTACACAGACGATCGCCAGAGCGGCGCTGACCAAGGCGAGGCGCAGCTTGATCGCAGGCAGAGCCGCGAGCATTACTGCGAGTGCCGACCATCTGATCCAGTTCGCTCGGAACGTCTCGAGCGAGTCGCGTGCCGGGCCGGCCGTCAAACGGTCGATCCACCGGAACGCGGCCACCGCGAGTACGACGGCCGCGACCTCGGCCCAGATCTGCTGGCTGTAGATCAGGAAGGGGGCGGTGAAGCCAAACGCGAGGTAGACGATCAGCCGCGCGCGGGCGTCCAGGCTGAAGGCGGTCAGATCGAGCAGGAGCCAGACGCCGAGAGCTGCCAGAGCGGCGATCACGACCATCGCGCCGGCTCGACCACCGACACGGTAGGCCGGCGCCATGACCGTCTGCAGGAGGGCGCCGTGACGCGCGTAGACGGCGCCGTCGGGCTCCTCCGGGTCTCCCGGCTGCGGTTCGATCGCGCGGGGCATGAAGGCGAGCGAGTCCTGGTCGCGGTAGTTGTTCGCCAGATCGAGATCGAAGTCGTGGGCGATGCTGTGGGTCGTCAGGAGGAACCACGGCTCATCGCCGTCCGGCGCCCGCTCGTGGATCGACCAGGGAATCAGGGCGAGGTAGAAGGCGAAGGGCAGCAGCAGAAAGACGAGCGGCGGCCGCTTCGAGGCGGTGGATCGGTCGAGAAGGGGTGCCAGCGCCAGGACGCGGCAGGCGATGTAGAGGAGAGCCAGCGCGACGGCGCCGCCCATTGCCAGGGGCTGCCACCGGTCGACGCCGAGCAGGGGGGCGGCGAGCGTGACCGCGCCGAGGACGACGGCCGCCCCCAGTGCCCAGGCGTCGATACCGCGGCGGACCATCCTCGCGGCAGTGTAGCGGCGCTCCTGCTCTACTCGCCGCCGTTGAGCGCCTGAAGCACCCTGGGCGGTGTCATCGGCAGCTCCGTCGGTCGCGCCCCGCAGGCATCCGCGATCGCGTTGGCGATGGCGGCCGCGGTGGGGACGACCGGCGGCTCCCCGACGCCGCGGGCGCCGAAGGGGCCGTGGTCCGACGGCACCTCGACCAGGACCGTCTCGAGTTCAGCGGGACCGTGGGCGAAGTGGGGCAGGGCGTAGTCGTTCAGGGTCGCCGTCAACAACTGACCGTCCTCGCTGTACGACATTTCCTCGTAGAGCGCCCAGCCGATGCCCTGGAGGGCGCCGCCCATCATCTGCCCCTCGACCGCGGCCGGGTTGATCGCCCGACCGCAGTCCTGGATGACGACGACCCGGTCGACGTCGACCCTCCCGGTCTCCCGGTCGACCCGCACCTCGGCGAGCTGCGCGCAGAACCCGGGCGCCTGGCTGGTCTGGGCGTGCCGGCCGTGTCCGAAGACCGGCGCCTGCCGGCCGCCGAACCGCATCGTTCGCTGGGCGATCTTGCGCAGTGGAATCGACTTGTCGGGCGAGCCCTTGACCTGGACGGCGCCGTCCACGATCTCGAGATCCTCGGGGTCCGCCTCGAACGTCTCGGCTGCGAGTTCCAGCGTCTGGCGGCGCGCCTCCTGGGCGGCCTGGATGACGGGCGGACCGACCGTGTAGATCGTCTTGCTGCCGCCTGAGGCCCCGGCGTACGGCCCCGACGACGTGTCGCCGGTCGCGATCGTGACCTTCTCCGGATCGAGACCGAATGCCTCGGCCGCCATGAGCGCCATGCTGGTGTTCGTGCCGTTGATGTCGGCCGTGCTGATGTGGACCTTGAGCGTGCCGTCCGTCTGCAGCGCGCAGGCGGCGGAAGCCGGTTCCGTGCCGCCGGGCCAGGCGCCGAGCGCGATGCCGACGCCCCGTCCCTCGGTGCGTGACTGCTCGCGGTTCTGCCAGGCAGGGTGATCGCGGAGAGCTTCCAGAACCTGCCGCTGGCCCATCCCGGCCCAGGGCATTCCGGACGCCATCGGGTTGCCGGCCTCCGAGGCGTTCTTCAGCCGGAACTCGACCGGGTCGAGGTCGAGTTCGCGAGCAAGCTGGTCGAGCACGGTCTCGACGACGAACGCCGCCTGGGGAGCGAGCGGCGCGCGATAGGCGCCGACCGACGGCTTGTTCGTCGTCACCTCGAAGCCGCCCACCGCCTGGTTCGGAGTCTGGTAGGAGCTTCCCAGCAGGGTCCCGGCAAGGGCGGTCATCGACGACGGGAAGCAGCCGCAGTCGATCGCCAGTTCGGCCTCGAGCGCGGTGAGCTCTCCGCTCCGCTTCGCTCCCGCCCGAATCGTGATCCGGGTCGAAGGGGCCGGAGTAGCCGCCAGCATCTCCTCCGTCCGGGTCATCACCAGGCGGACGGGTCGCTGGTGCTGAACCGCGGCCAGCGCGAGGAGGGGCTCGTACAGAACGAACTTGGCGCCGAATCCGCCGCCGACCGGAGTGCCGATGACCTTGACCTGGTCCTGCGGCATGCGGAGCACGCCGGCAATCGCATCCCGAATGAAGAAAGGCGCCTGGGTCGAGCTGTAGACCGTCATCCCGTTCCCCATCGGATCCGGGTCGATCAGGGAGGCGTGGGGTTCGATGTAGGACTGATGGACGGACGCGGTGCGGAACACGCGTTCGACGACCGCGTCCGCTTCGGCGAAGCCGCGGCCGAGATCGCCGCGCTCGAAGCGCATGCTGTTCGTCACGTTGGGCGACGAGGCGGCCGGCTCGTCCCCCTCCGAGACGTCGCCGGCCCCGTGTGCGGCTGCCTCCTCGGACTGGCCGGGAAGGCCGTCCGGCCAGACCGCCTGGGCGTCGAGCGCCTCCGCCTGTTCGATCGTCACGACGGCATCGAGCGGGCGGTAGTCGACCGCGACGGCCTCCGCGGCGTCCGCGGCCGCCGCCTCGTTCTCGGCGAGAACGAGCGCGACCGGGTGGCCGACGAAGATCGCCCGCTGGCGCGCCAGAAGGAGGGTCGCCCGGTTGCTCGGCGGCAGCGGGGGAAGGTCGGCGGCGGTGATGACCGCGGCCACCCCCGGCAGCGCCTCGGCGGCGGTGGTGTCGACACTCAGCACTTCGGCGTGGGCATGAGGACTCGTGACCAGGCGCGCGTGGAGCAATCCGGGCCGGTCGAGGTCGCCGCAGTAGCGGAGCGAACCCTTGACCTTGGGGCCGCCCTCGAGGAGCTTGGTGGGGGTGCCGATCGCTGTCATGTTGAGTCTCCGACTGACCGCGCGCCCGTCTCCCGGGCGCGGATGAGAATCCGGGTTGAGGTGAGCGATTGTACGGAACCGGGGTCCGAGGGGAAGAGGCGGCCGTGACCCGGAAGGAAAAGAGCCCCGAGGGCGGATGCGCCTCGGGGCTCGTGGCCGATGAGATGGCGTGGGATTGCTTCCCGGAGGAAGTGGTCCTACACCGAGGTGTGTTCCTAGGGAGCCGCCACCTCCATCAAGCCGCTACTGCAGTACTCCACTGGACCACCTCCTTTCCGGGCTCATCCACAAATCGGCGGGTCCCACCCCGCCCGGTCGCAGGATCGCCCCGACTGACCCCGGGACCGCCGCCAACGCCTCGCAGCGCGGGCGGAACGACTACGAAGGGATAGTTATGGATCGGCTGGCTCCTTGTCAAACTCCGTGTTTTCAGGGAGTTAGTTCAACAGTTCAGACACCGGTCTCCGCCGGCGGCGAGTCGCTGCCCGCCGCGGCGGCCTGGGGTCGCCGTGGCCGCCGCCGCCGTCGCCGGCGCCTCGTGGGGCGTGGCGCTCCGTTGCCGCTCGCCGCTGCGGCCTCGTCCGCCTTGGCCTTCTTGCTCTTCTTGGGCTGCTCGGCCTCCTTGGCGGCGCCGTCCTCCTTCGCGGTCTCCTCCTTCGCCTTCGCCCTGGCCTTGCGCGCGGCGGTGGACCGGCGCCTGCGTCCACCCCGGCGCCGGCGCCGGGGCGGCGTGCTTTCGGCCTCGCTGTCGCCGGCTTCCGCGTCGGGGTGGGCGGATTCGGCGTCCGTGTCGCCGATCGACGGAGTGGCGAGCATCTCCTGCTCCAGCCTCTTCTCCTTCGCCTCCTCCTTCTCCCTCTTCTTCACTTCGGCCAGGTCGCGAGCGATCCAGCTGATCTCCGGCTCGCGGCCGTCCATCTGCGGTTGCCCGGAGATCTCGATCTCGAGATCGAACTCCCTGGCCAGGTTGACGAGCGCCTCCCGGTGCTGGTTCTGGAGGAAGTCGGCGAGTTCGGGCTGCAGGGCGATCTGCACGCCCCGCATGTAGCCGCCGGCGCCATGGGACTCGATGTTGCGGAGGAGGCGCAGGGCGAGGAGGTCGGGGCTGGCGACGCGGCCGGTGCCGGCGCAGTTGGGGCAGTCGCCGTGGGTGCGCAACTGGAGCGCCTGGTGAATCCGCTGCCGGTTGATCTCGAGCAGGCCATTGGCGCTGATCCGGCTGACGCTCGAGCGCGCCTTGTCCGCCTTCATTGCGTCCTTCATCGCCTTCTCGACCTTGCGGCGGTTGCGCGGGCTGCGCATGTCGATGAAGTCGACGACGATCAGACCACCGATGTCGCGCAGCCGGAGTTGCCGGCCGACCTCCGCGGCGGCCTCCATGTTCGTGCTCGTCGCGGTCTCTTCCTGGCTCGACGCCTTCTTCGAGCGCCCCGAGTTCACGTCGATCGCGGTCAGCGCTTCGGTGGGGTCGATCACGATCGAGCCGCCCGACGGCAGGCCGGCGCGGCGCTCGAAGATGTTCTCGATCTGGGGTTCGAGGTCGTAGACCGAGAACAGCGGCCGGCGACCCGTGTAGCGGTTGAGGGAGGTCTTGCTGCGCGGCATGAAGGCGCGCATGTACTGCTCGGCTCTCCCGTACGCGGTGTCCTCGTCGACCCAGACTTCCTGGATCGAGCTGTCCAGGTAGTCCCGCAGGCCCTGGAGCACGATGTCCTGGTCGCTGTACAGCAGTTTCGTGCCCTTCGAGTCGCGCGCATCGCGGGAGATGCGCTTCCACAGCCGGAGCAGTGCATTCATGTCGCGGCTGAGGGCCGTCTTGGTCTGGCCAAGCGCGTTCGTACGTACGATCACGCCGCCGCCGTCCGGGACGGGCAACGACTCGGCCGCCGCCTTCAGCTTGAGGCGGACCTCCTCCGTGTCGACCTTGCGGGAAACGCCGCAGGTCTTGTCGAAGGGCGTGAGCACCAGGTAGCGCCCCGCCAGACTCAGGTTGGTGGTCAGGGCCGCGCCCTTGTTGCCCTCGGGCTCGCGGGTGACCTGCACCACGATCGGGCGGCCGCGGACGAGGACCTCCTCGATCTTCGGCCGCTTCGCCTTGGGGGCCTCTTGGTAGTAGGCGTCGGGAACCACGTCCTGGATGGCCAGGAAGCCGTGCTTGGGGGCGCCGTAGTCGATGAAGGCGGCGTTCAGGCTCGGCTCAATGTTCGCGATCTTGCCGTAGTAGATGTTGCCGCGGGTGAGCCCACGCTCGGCGATGTCGACCTTCAGGTCTTCGAGTACCGAGTCGTTGGCGATGGCGATGCGGAGCTCGCTCGAGCTCTGCGCGTTGATGAGCATTCGTCGGGTCACAAAGTCTCCGGGTGACGGCGAGTGTGCCGCCGGTTGAATCGGGTGGGACGCTTCCGGTTGCGCGGGCGCCGGGCCACGGCGGGATTCCGTGAACGGAATCCGCTGGGCGGCTGCCCCGCGTTCGCTGCAGTTCCACCTGCGCGAGAAGCTTGAAGAACCGGATCGTCATTCCGGGCGGCGTGGGTATAGCCTTCTGTGCATCAAGCGTCGCCGCCGAGGCGCCAAGCATAGCAGTTTCTTGACTTTGCGACCCAGACCGGCCGGTTGGACCTGAGATGAGACCTCTTTTCGGCGACATTCGCGGACTCAAGGCCGCGCAGCGTGGCGCTCTCGAACGCACCTACCGGCGGAAGGTCCGCATCGACGAGGTGGTTTCGACCGAACTGGCGCGTCACCTGTGCGCGCTCTCGCGCGAGATCGGCCGCCAGGTAGGCGTGCTGCTGACCCGGGGCGGCGCGGTCAGCAAGGTGATCGTCGGCGACGCTCGTCAGCTCGAGATACCGGACATCGGCCGGCTGCGCGGCGGTCCCGGACGCTTCCGCCGACTGCGCCTGGTGCACACGCACCTGCGGGGCGAGGGGCTCTCGAGCGACGATCTGAACGACCTTGCGCTGCTCCGGCTCGACCTGGTCGCCGTGGTGCAGGCCGAGGCGGACGGCTCCGCCGGCGCGATCGAGGTCGCGTACCTGGCGCCCTCAGCGGCGGGGACAGAGGCGCCGGAGGCCGTTGGCGACGATGGAGCAGGGGCCGAGTCACCCTTCCTGCGCGTCGAGGCGCCCCGGGTCTACGAGCTGGATCTGGACTTCGCGGCCACCATCCGCGAAGTCGAGCGCGAGTTCGGCCGCTATCGCGGCGGCCGCGAAGCGACGAAGGAACGTGCGCTGGTGATCGGCGTGAGGCCGGAGGACGATCACTTCGCCGAGACGGTCGAGCTGGTCGGTTCGGCCGGCGTCGAGGTCGCGGGGACACTCAGGCAGCGCCGCTCGCGGGTGCATCCGAGGACGGTCGTCGGGAGAGGCAAGCTGACCGACATCGTCCTGCAGAGCATGCGCGCCGGCGCCGAGGTGGCGATCTTCGATATCGATCTGAAGCCGGCCCAGGCGCGAGCCTTCGAGGACGCGACCGGCCTCAAGGCGATCGACCGTACCCAGCTCATCCTGGACGTGTTCGCGCAGCGGGCCCGTTCCCGCGACGGCAAGCTCCAGGTCGAGCTGGCGCAGTTGCGCTACTCGTTGCCGCGGCTGACCGAGAAGGACGCGGGTCTGTCGCGCCTGACCGGCGGCATCGGCGGCCGCGGGCCCGGCGAGACGGTCCTCGAGGTCGGCCGGCGGCGGATCCGCGACCGGATCCGCAACCTGGAGCGGCAGGTCGAGAAGCTGTCCAGGCAGCGGGACGTGGCCCGCAGCCGCCGGCGCGACCGTCGGGTGCCCGTCCTCTCGCTGATCGGCTACACGAACGCGGGCAAGAGCACGCTGCTCAACGCGCTCACGCGGAGCGAAGTCGAGACCGCCGGCAAGCTGTTCGTCACGCTCGACCCGACGAGTCGGCGGATCCGTTTCCCGCGCGAGGGCGAAGTCGTCATCACCGATACGGTCGGCTTCATCGCGGAGCTGCCGCCCGATCTCGTGAGGGCGTTCCGCGCCACGCTGGAGGAACTCGGGGACGCGGATCTCCTGCTCCACGTGGTTGACGCCGCCGATGCGGGTTGGCGGGCGAAGGTGGAGGCGGTGGAACGGCTGATCGAGGAGCTGTCGCTCAACTCGAAGCCCCTCCTCGTCGTGCTGAACAAGTGCGACCTGGTGACGGAGGAGCACGCGCGACGGATGGCCGGCCAGCTCGACGCGGTCGCGGTCAGCGCGCGCACGCGGGCCGGTTTTCGACGACTCATCGACCGTGCCGAGGAGGCGATGGGGCGGGCCGCGCCGCTCTTGCCGGGGGCCCGGTTGGGGCGCGGCGAGGCAGTCGCGCGCTGATACGCTCGAGCACGCCATGAAGTGCTGTCCTGGGCTTCAGAGGATCGGTTGGGGAGCGCTCGCGGTGCTTCTTGTGGCCGGCATGGCGGCCCTGCTTGCGCATTCCCTGGTCACGCCTGCGGCGGCCTCCGACTCGCCGCCGGGCCGCCCCGACTTCGAGGGCTGGTACGAGGGGGCCGCAGGGCTGGCGGAGGCGCTCGAGGTCCAGCAGCGCGACCGCCTCCCGCTGTTCCTGTACATCTACACGGATTGGTGCCCGTACTGCCGCCAGTTCGAGCGTGAGCTGCTGACCGACGATGAGGTCGACGGCTACCTGGACGCGGTGCTTGCGGTGCGGATGAACCCCGAGTCCGGGGGACGGGAGAGGCAGTTGGCCCACAGGTTCGGCGTGCGCGGCTATCCGACCCTCGTCATGTACAGCGCCGACGGCGAGACGGCCTCGTACGTCGAGCGGATGGAACTGGTCGACGGCGAACCCCGCCTGATGAGCGGCAGGGCCTTCCTGCGGGTGCTGGACGAGGCGGCCAACAGGTAGGCCGGTTGCCGGATGGACGAGCGCCGCGAACGCCGGCCGCCGAGGGCCATCGTCTACTACGACGGCGACTGCGCGCTCTGCAATTGGTCGGTGGCGCGCTGCCTGTCCCGCGGCGTACCGCCCGGAGTTCGGTTCGCGCCGCAGGACGGTGAGTCGTTCGAACGGCTGACCGCTGCTCGTCCCGATCTGGCGGAGCTGGACAGCATGGTGCTTCAGATCCTGCCGGCGGCGCACGCGGACGCTACTCCAGCTTCGTCCTTGCCGGGTGAGATCAAGGTCCGCAGCGAGGCCGTGCTCTGGTTGGCCGCGCGGTTGGACGGCCCGGAGCGCTGGCTCGCCCTGCTCGCGCGGGTCGCGCCAA
This sequence comes from Vicinamibacteraceae bacterium, assembly GCA_012270995.1. Classification (GTDB taxonomy): domain Bacteria; phylum Acidobacteriota; class Thermoanaerobaculia; order Multivoradales; family Multivoraceae; genus Multivorans. Next base: position 24,017 of record JAAXHG010000176.1, read on the forward strand.
GGACCGTTCTCGACTGGGGCTACCGGATCCTGGCGCGAAACCGCCAACAGGTGGGCCGCCGGCTGGCGGAGTGTCCCGTACCCACGCCGGAGCAGCGGCGCTACTTCCTCGCGTGAGCACGGCCCGGGGAGTCCCTCCGAGCCTGACGGGCAGCCTTCCCCGCGACATCAGCGTCGCGGACTATGAGATCGGCCCGCTGGAGGAGCTGATCGAGGAAGCCCGACAGTTCGGCTTCGGCCTGCCCGCCGTCCTCGAAAGCGCCATCGACAAGCGGCGGCGGGAGTACCTTGCCGGCCGGATCAGTGCCCGGCACGCGCTGAGGCAGTTGCTGGGGCTCGCGGCGTCGGAGGGCGAGATCGTCGGCGACGATGACGATGTTCCCCGGTGGCCGGAGGGCGTGGTCGGCTCGATCTCCCACGGCGCCGGCTTCGGCTTCGCTGCCGTTGCCGCGACTGACCGGTACCGCGGGATCGGCGTCGACGTGGAACGCGTCGTGTCCGCACGGCAGGCCGGCCGGCTCGGTGCAAGGGTGCTGAACGAGCGTGAGATGAGTCTCCGGCACGGCGGCGCCGGCGACCTGACCGAGGCGGAGATGTTCACGCTCGTCTTCTCGGCCAAGGAGAGCGCGTACAAGGCCCTGTTTCCCCGCTACCGCAAGGTGCTCGGCTTCTCGGATGTCGAGCTGGAGCGGCGAGAGGCGGGCGGCGGCGCAGCTCGCGGCGGCGCAGCTCGCTGCGGCGAGCTGCGGCTTCGGACGAGGGTCGCGAGCGGGGGCGGGACGTTCCGGCGTCTCGTCGGCTGGTACGCGTTGACGGGCGGCCAGGCTGATTCGGAAAGCGAAAGCGCGTCGTCCGTGTGGAGCGTCGTCGCGATTCCGTCCTGATTCCGGCGGACGTTGCGGAGTCGCGACGCGACGAAGCCCTTGACAGGCGTCAAATGACCTGTGTATCGTCGTCAAATGACGAGAGCCGATGCCGCCGCCGTACTTGATGCCTACAAGACCCGGGCCGATCTACAGAGGTCCGAGGCCGCCCGCCTGGGGGATCTGCTCGGGATCGAGGATGCCGCCGTCCTGAGCGACCTGGAGCTCGCGCGCCGAGTCGGCGGCGGCCTGTATCCCGACGCGGCGACCGTGCTGATGGAGATTCTCGGCCGGGCGAACGTCGTCGGACCCGTGATCCCCGAGGCCACGCTGCGACGGGCTCGCAACGAGGGCAAGCCGCTGTCGAGAGAGATGAGCGAGCGGCTCTACGAACTCAGCCGCATCGTCGAGGCCCTCAGCCGCTCGTACAGGGGAGACAGGGAGGGCATCATGGCCTACCTCACGGCGCGGCATCCTCTCTTGGAAGGCCAGAGGGCGCTCGACGTCGCGTGCTCCAGCTCCGCCGGTGCGCGCCATGTGCTGGAGCTGATTCACCGCGCCCAGTACGGCTTACCCGTGTGAGCGCTCGGGTGCTCGCGTCGCCGATGCGCGCATATCGCATCGGCGACGTCGACGGGAAGTTCCCGGTGTGGAGCGCGGAAGGGGCGCGCCGGTGCAACGGCCGATGGCACGAGTATGGCGCCGAGGTGATCTACGCCTCCCGGAACTACTCGACGGCGATGCTGGAGACGCTGGTCAACTGGCCATCGCCCGTACCGTCGAACCAGCACTTCGTCGAGGCCGTCATACCCGCCGGAACCAGTTACGAGGTCGTCACGGCCGACGTTCTGCCTGGCTGGGAACGGCCGAACCTTGCAGCGTCGCAGCGCTTCGGCGGGGACTGGTATCTGGAACGCCGCAGCGTGGTCCTCGTGGTGCCATCGGTCGTCGCGCGCCCGGAGCGCAACCTGCTTATCAACACACGCCACCCGGAGTACGAGGACCTGGGAATCGAGGTGGGCCTGGAGACGACCGTGTGGTGGGATCAGCGGCTGTTCGCCTGATCGGCGGGCGCCACGGGTACGTCCAGCCAGGAGCCGTTCTCGCCGCCGCGATGGATCCTCACGGTCGGCGCGTCGACGCCTTCCGGATCCGGATAGAGCGCGTGGTTGGCGGCGTCAGCGCCGGCGATGGTCAGCCGCAGGCGGTGCCCCTCGTCGATCGTGACTGCTGTTGCCATCAGGTCGATTGCCAGTTCGACGGGTTCGTCCGGCAGCGGTTCGAGGTCCTCCGCATGGCCGCGGTGGAAGGGCAGACCGAGGTCGTCCCAGGGCGCGTCGCCGACGGCTCGGTAGGAAGCCCGCAGCGCGCCCTCGGTGACGTAGTGAGAGCGGCCGTCCGCGTCGACCTCCTCAAGGTAGACGAAGAAGTCGCCGTCGTCGTGGGTCGAAGTGACGGACAGATGGACGACTGGGTGGCCAACGATGGTCATTCCTTCGGCCATCGGCCCGGTGGTGTAGGTGAGAGCCTTGGCGTTCTCGGCGGATCGCTCGTCGAAGAAGGTGGTACCTCGCCGGTCCTGGCGGCTGGCGCCGTGGCCGTTCATCCAGCGGGAGAACGAGCCGACGGAGGAGGAGTAGTCGACCGCGTACTCGTCCTGGCCGGCGGGCCCGTCTGAAGCCGAATTCAGAGTTCCCTCGCCGGCGAGAGCGAAGCGCCGGTTCGAGAGGCCTGCGGGGGGCCAGGAATTAGCCGCGGTCCAGGTTGCGGGCTCTTCGGCCCGCTCCTCGTCGAGGCTCAGGACTGCTTGCGGGTCTTCCGGGAGGGTGTGGCTGCCCTGCATGACGTAGTAGTGGACCGGGGCTTCGTCCATCACGCCGTTGTCGATTCCCTTGAGCCAGTGGTCGTACCAGCGCAGGAACTCGGCATTGTGGACCTCGCCGCCGTAACCGCCGCCGTGGATCCAGGGGCCGATCATCATCTTCTGCGGCGCATTCGGCAGGTTCGCGAAGGCCATCGGCTGCTGGGTGGCGTAGATGTCGAGCCAGCCGGCGAGGTGGTAGATCGCGATGCCGGACGTGTCCATCGCGGTCCAGTCGTCGCTCGTGCCGGTGGTGTCCCAGGACACGTGATCGCCGTCCTCGATGTCGAGCTTCCAGTTCCGGAGGCCGGCGCCGGCTTCCGCGAGCATCTCGTGCGCCCACAGGTTGCCGGCGTGCTCCGCCACCGCGGCGTCCCGGAGGGTGCCGTCCGGGTCGTCGTCGACCGGCGCGGCCCGAGTCGAGAGATCCGCCGTCTTCGTGCCGGCACCCCAGGTGCCGATGAACTCGTTCTTGTACGTGCCGCCCCGGAAGACGAAGTCGTAGGGGGTCGGCCCGGCCATCTCGGCGAAGATCGCCTTGAGCGCCGGGGGCCTCTGCGTGACGGCCTGGTACTGGGTCATGCCGGGGTACGAGCGGCCCTGCATGCCAACGTTGCCGTCGCTCCACGGCTGCGCGGCGACCCACTCGATGATGTGGTACGAGTCCGCGGTCTCCTCGACCGAGAAGGCGCCGTTGTGGACACGGAAGGAGGCGCCGGTGCCCCTGGCGTCGGCGACGGCGACCGTGTAGCCCCTGTGGAGCATGTGTTGCAGCACGGGATCCTGCTCGGCCTGGGCGAGGATCCTCGTGTCGCCGTCCTCGTTCTCGACCTGGAAGGCCCGTGTGTAACGGGTGTAGTGGAGGATCGTGGGCAGCGGCTTCGCAGCCTCGACGCCTTCGCTGGTCGGAATGAAGTAGTCGACAGCGACGCGGACGCCGTCGGGCATCGGCACGTAGACCGAGTAGCGGTTGGCACTGTCATAGGTCGCTTCCCGCGTGTAGGCGCCGAAGCCGGCGTGCTCGCCGCCGGCCGGAAGGTCGCCGCCGACCGGCGCGCAGGCGAGCGCCGCCGCGAGGAGCGGGACGGTACAGCGTGTCAGGAGTTCAATCTTCGGTTTCATCGTGTACTCCTAACGAGGCTTTGCCTCAGACCG
>JAAXHG010000099.1 GCA_012270995.1 Vicinamibacteraceae bacterium
TTCGCGCCCTTGTGCGGCTCGCGCGGAGCGGGCCATAGAGACAGTCCATCACCACGTCTGCGCGCCAGACCTTGAACCGGGAATCAACCCGGTGCTGCACGCAGCGTCAAGCGCTGCGCGTGGTCAGCTAGGTCGGTCGCTTCCGGCTTCGGGCTTCGCCCGGTGGTCGGTTCTTGCGCCGCTCTCGCGAGCTGATCGCTTCGTGATCGCTCGGTCCAGCGGCGCGAGTCGCGGAAGAGGCGGCTTTTTCGTGACGAGTGTCGAGTTCGTTCGAGCAGGAGGTTCGATGCCCACCATTCGCCAACTGGTCCGCAAGGGCCGTCAGCGCCAGGTCGTCAAGACCAAGAGCCCGGCACTCCAGGGTTCGCCGCAGAGGCGTGGCGTGTGCGTGCGCGTGTATACGCAGACGCCGAAGAAGCCGAACTCNNCACAACCTCCAGGAGCACTCGATCGTGCTGATCCGCGGAGGCCGGGTGAAGGACCTGCCCGGAGTCCGTTACCACGTGATTCGCGGCACGCTGGATGCCATCGGCGTCGACGACCGTCGCCGGGGGCGCTCCAAGTACGGCGCCAAGCGTCCCAAGAGCTGAGTCGGAGGAAGCCCGAGATGCCTCGACGCCGCGAAGTCCCGAAGCGCCAGATCCTGCCCGACCCGCTGTATCACTCGCAGTTGGTCAGCAAGTTCATCAATGTCCTGATGAAGGACGGCAAGAAGTCCGTCGCCGAACGCATCCTCTACGACGCCCTGAACACGATCAAGGAGCGAACCGGAGAGGAAGATCCGGTGGCCGTCTTCCAGAAGGCCATCGACAACGTGAAGCCGGCGGTGGAGGTCAAGTCGAGGCGTGTCGGCGGCTCGACGTACCAGGTGCCGATCGAGGTGCGGCCCGCGCGCAAGCTGGCCCTGGCGATGCGATGGTTGATTCAGGCGGCGAAGGGCCGCGGCGAAAAGACGATGAGACTGCGGTTGGCCGGCGAGTTGCTCGACGCGGCCGAGAACCGCGGAGTTGCGATCAAGAGGAAAGAGGACACCCACCGGATGGCAGAAGCGAACAGGGCTTTCTCCCACTACCGCTGGTAGCGAACGGCCTCGGGGCCGCTTCGGCGGCGCTTCCGCCGTTTCCGGCCGCCGGTTGTCCACGGCCCGTCCCGTCACGTCGCCGCCTTGCTCCAGGGCGGCGACGCCCACGTTGAACCCACCTCTTCGGAACCACCGTCAGAACCACCCCCGAAACACCGACTCCCAGAAACACCCGACGACCTCCGATTCCGCACCATGTCCACCGTCATCTCCAGTTCCAGAAAGGTCCCGCTCGAGAAGACCCGGAACATCGGGATCATGGCGCACATCGACGCGGGCAAGACGACCACGACCGAGCGTGTCCTCTACTACACCGGGGTGAACTACAAGATCGGCGAGGTGCATGAAGGCACCGCGACGATGGACTGGATGGAGCAGGAGCAGGAACGCGGCATCACGATCACGTCGGCGGCCACGAGCTGCACCTGGAAGGACCACCGGATCAACATCATCGACACGCCGGGACACGTCGACTTCACCGCCGAGGTCGAGCGATCCCTGCGCGTCCTCGACGGCGCCGTGGCCCTGTTCGACGCGGTTGCCGGGGTCGAGCCTCAGAGCGAGACCGTTTGGCGGCAGGCGGACCGGTACGGGGTGCCGCGAATCGCGTTCGTCAACAAGATGGACCGGGTCGGAGCGGACTTCGACCGCTGCGTGCGCATGATGCGGGAGCGGCTCGGCGCTTCACCGGTCGTGCTGCAGTTGCCTCTGGGGCGTGAGGACGCGTTCGCCGGTGTGATCGACCTGGTCGAGATGACGGCCTACATCTACGAGGACGAGAGCCTGGGGGCGCAGTTCCGGGAACTGGGAATCCCCGAGGAGTACGCGGACCTGGCCCTGGCCGCCCGCGAGGAGATGGTCGAGGCGGTTGCCGAGACGGACGAGGAGCTCCTGGAGACGTATCTTTCGGGAGCCGAGGTCACGAACGACGAGCTGCGGGCGGCCCTGCGCCGGGCGACGGTTTCGAACAGCCTGCAACCGGTGTTCTGCGGCTCGGCCTTCCGCAACAAGGGCGTCCAGCCGCTGCTCGACGCCGTGCTCGAGTACCTGCCGTCGCCGCTCGACGTGCCGCCGATCGAGGGCATTGTCGAGGGCAAGATGGACGGCGACGAGAAAGCTGTGCGCGAACCGACGGACGACGCGCCGTTCAGTGCCCTGGTGTTCAAGATCATGACCGATCCCTTCGTCGGTCAGCTCGCCTACCTGCGGGTCTACTCGGGCCGGCTCGAGACCGGGCAGTCGGTCCTGAACGCGAACCGCGGCGGGAAGGAGCGGATCGGACGACTGCTCAAGATGCACGCCAACAAGCGCGAGGAGATCAAGCGGGTCTGGTGTGGAGACATCGCCGCGGCCGTCGGCCTGAGGAACGTGACGACCGGCGACACGATCTGCGATCCCCGGGCGGCGATCGTGCTGGAGGCGATGGACTTCCCCGAGCCGGTTCTCTCCGTGTCGATCGAGCCGAAGACGAAGGCGGACCAGGAGAAGCTCGGTCTCGCGCTCGAGAAGCTGATGCGTGAGGACCCGACGTTCAGGGTCCATACGGACCCGGATACGGCCCAGACCCTGATCTCGGGCATGGGCGAACTCCATCTGGACATCATCACGGACCGCCTGGTGCGCGAGTTCAGGGTCGGCGCCAGCGTCGGACGGCCTCAGGTGGCGTACCGGGAGACGATCACGGCCGAAGCTTCGGGCGAAGGACGGTTCGTGCGTCAGTCGGGCGGCCGCGGACAGTATGGCCACTGCCTGATCCGGGTGCGGCCGGCCGAGGGTGACGGTCTCGAGTTCGAGGACTCCACGAAGGGCGGCGTGATCCCCAGGGAGTTCATCAAGTCGATCGGGCAGGGCATCGGCGAGGCTCTGGAGTCGGGGCCCCTGGCGGGCTATCCGGTGACCGGCGTCGCCGTCGAGCTGGTCGACGGCAGCTCGCACGAGGTCGATTCCTCCGAGATCGCATTCAAGATCGCCGGCTCGATGGCCTGGCGCGATGCGGCCAAGGACGCGGAGCCGGTGCTGCTGGAGCCGGTCATGGCCGTCGAGGTGGTGACCCCCGAGGAGTACATGGGCGAGGTGATGGGCGACATCAACTCGCGCCGGGGCAAGGTGCAGGGCATGGAGATGCGCCAGAACATCCAGGTGATAGGTGTCCGCGTCCCGCTGGCGGAGATGTTCGGCTACGCCACCGACCTGCGCTCGGCGACCCAGGGTCGGGCGACCTACTCGATGCAGTTCGAGTCCTACGAACCGGCGCCGAGGAATGTCAGCGAGGAGGTCGTGGCCAAGGCCACGGGCTGAGCCCCGGGTGGACGCGGCCGGCAACCGTTACGGAAACCGTTCCGGAAGATAACGACCAGGCAAGAAAAGAGTCAGCAGGAGCACCGCGATGGCGAAGGAGAAGTTCGAGCGTAC
>JAAXHG010000025.1 GCA_012270995.1 Vicinamibacteraceae bacterium
CTCCACCATCAACCCGGAAGAGCCTTCTCGGCTTCACCTACTCGGTTATGGACGTTCGATACGTCCTTGCCTCCCTTGATCTCGATGGCGATGACAGGCCGGCCGCGACCGGAAGGCAGTTCCTCATGAATGGCGATATCCGGGTCGGAGGCGAAGGAGATCCGGATCGGTGCGCCTGCGGCATTTCGCATCTTGATGGTGGACTGGTCCATCTCGACGTGGGCGCTCTCGGTCAGGAGGGCAATCAGGTCGAACACGCGTCTTGTGGCTTGCTGACCGACGAGATTCAGCGCCCCACCGCGCAACTGCGGCCCGAGCGTCAGCAGAGTCAGATCGTGAACCTTCGATTGGGTGAGCCGATCCACCGAGTGCACCAAGTGGGTCGCGCTGATGCAGAGGCACCGTGCGAGTTCGGCCACGCGGTCCTGCTGGGTCTTCGAGAGGACCCCTTTCTCCTCCATGGACTTGAACGCGCTCAGCCCGTGCGCCTTGCCGTAGAACTGCTTCTGCGAGCAACCGAGCAGGAGCCTGTAGTAGCCGAGGAGATTCGGGTGGGTCTCGAGCAGGCAGGGTACCGCGAAGACGATCTCTCCTCTCAGTCCCCAGCCAGCCAGGCGCTGAAGCGCCGCCCTGTCGGCGTACTGGGCGAGTTCGGAGTCTACGAGATGGATGTCCGCGTCGGCGGACGCACTCAAGAGGGCGTCAAGCAAGTGGGTCGACCGGAGTCGCTCCAGGCTCTGGTAGAAGGAGATCTGGAGGACCGGCAGCGGGGGGTCCAGTTTCACTGCGCCGTGTCGTAGTCGAGCGTAAAGAGGGTTCGTTGCGTCGAACGGATCCGCTTTGCCGCGAGTTCGGCGTACTCGCGGTTGAGTTCGATACCGACGTACCTGCGGCTCTGCTGTTCGCAGACGACTCCGACTGTCCCCGAGCCGAAGAAGGGGTCGAGCACCCAGTCCCCCGGGATGGACCCAGTGAGAATACAGGGTTCGATCAATGTTGGAGGGAAGGTGGCGAAGTGGGCTCCGGCGAAGGGCTCCGTGGGTACGGACCACACGGTCCGTCTGTTTCTACCGTTGACGCGGGCCTTGGAACCGTCGTAGTGGTACCGAAGTGACTTCGTGAACAGGAACAGGTACTCGTGAGATCGCGTCGGGCGATCCTTGACACTCTCGGGCATGCAGTTGGGCTTCTCCCAGATGATGTCGCTCCGGAAGTACCAACCAGCCTCCCTGAGGGCAAAGGCGACCATCCACGGTATCCCGACGAGGTCCTTCGGCTTCATGCCCTTCGGGGTCCTCGCCCTGTAGCTCATCGCCCGGAAAGGGTTCTTCTTGTCCGGTGCGCGTGTAGCTCGGTTGCCGCTCGTGTAGCTGTCGCCAAGGTTGAGCCAGAGCGTGCCGTCGTCCCGAAGAACCCTCCAGACATCGTGGAAGATCGCGGTCAGGCGCTCGACGTAAAGGGTCGGATCCGGCTCGGCGCCGATCTGGTTTTCTTCGGCATAGTCGCGGAGCCCCCAGTAAGGGGGGGAAGTAACGCACGTTCGGAACCAGGAGTCGGGTAGAGCCGGCAGAATCGCCTCGGCTGCTCCTTGAAAGAGCGTGGAGCGCTCCAAGTGGACCGCATCGTCTTCTCGTGTCGCGCTGACTACGTCCACGACCTGACTCTACTACCGGCCTCCTGTCGGCGGCCAAGCGCCTCCGGCCGCGCGCGGGTCCTCGAGAGTTCCACCTGGGGTGGGTCGCAGCACCAGCGGCCGGATACTCCGGGATCGTCAGACCTGTGGCGGCTTCCGCGCCAGCCTCCGGGTCTGCACAACGACCACGGCGAGCGCCAGCACGCCGCCGAGCAGCGCGAGCGCCGGTGTGTCCGCGCCCTTCTCGCCGAGTGCGGCATTGAGCCCGCCTCCGGCGAGCATGCCGATGAGCACCGCGAGCAGAGCCCTTCCGACGAGGCGTGGTTTGGCTCGGGATCTTCCGTTGCTCACAGTGCAGCTATCGTACCCCTCGCAGCGATTCCAGCCGCCTGCGACGTGAGACGTGAGGGGAGATCAAGTGACGAAGAAACGCGCACACACTGCGGCCGCGGTTCTGTTCTGCCTCGCCGCAACCCACCCGATCGCCGCCCAGGATCCGCCAACGGTCACCGCCGAGCAGTTCGACGGCTGGATGACCGACCTGAACAACTGGGGACGCTGGGGTGAGGACGACCGGCTCGGGGCGCTGAACCTGATCACGCCGGAGAAGCGGAAGGCCGCCGCCGCCCTGGTGCGCGACGGTGTTGCCGTGTCCCTGGCCCACGAGCTGCTCACCGAACGGGCACCGGACAACGGCAGGCCGCTCGAGCACACGATGATCGACACCGGGGCGAGTCCCTGGACGGTTGACGAACTGAAGATTCCTCTATCACGGCCTTGGCCATACCCACATGGACGCTCTCTGCCACGTTTCGTACAAGGGTGACTTCTACAACGGCGTCAAGCGCCGCGACGTGACCAGCGAAGGCTGCCCGCGGCTCGGCATCGATGCGGTCAGCGGCGGCGTGTTCACCAGGGGTGTCCTGATCGACATGGCCTGGTTGAAGGGAGTCGACTACCTGGAGCCTGGTACTCCGGTGACGCTCTACGACCTCGTGGCCTGGGAGGAGAAGACCGGCGTCGTGGTGCAACCGGGCGATGCCGTGTTGCTGCGCACGGGCCGCTGGACGCGGCGCGCCAGGGAGGGGCCGTGGGGCGGCAGGTTCGCGGGCTTCCACGCGTCGTGCATTCCCTGGCTCAAGGAGCGGGATATCGCGATTCTCGGCACCGACGCCGGGCTGGACGTGATGCCCTCGGTCATCGAAGGGGGGCATCTCGCCGATCCACATGTTCACGCTGGTTGCCCTCGGCGCGAACGTTCTCGACGTCGGCGACTTCGAGCAGCTCTCCGCGGAGGCGCAGAAACGGAACCGGTGGGAGTTCCTGCTCACCTTCGCGCCGATGCGGGTCGTTGGCGGCACGGGATCGCCGCTCAATCCGATCGCGATCTTCTGAGGGAGCGGTTCGTCGTCGATCGAGAACGAATGGGAGTGCGCGGATGATCCATGAAACGACCTACACCAAGGCCCGCGAGCGTTTGGCGGCCCTAATGGACCAAGTGACAGACACGCGCGAGCCGGTGCTGATCCGGCGGCGCGGCCGTGAGCCGGTCGCCCTGGTTCCCGGGTATGAACTCACCGGCTGGCTCGAGACCGCATACCTCCTGCGCTCACCTAAGAACGCCCGGCGCCTCCTGGCCGCGAGTCAGCGCGCCGAGGACGGCGAAGGCGAGGTCTTCGTCAACGACGAACTCCGCCGCCGGCTCGGTCTCGAAGCGGAGCGAGAGCAACCGGCTGGAGACACCCCATGAAGATCGACGATCTCAGCATCACCCTCTTCTCGTGGAACGACATTCCGCCCCACTCCTACCTCGGCCGGGGTCCGTTCGATTCGGCCGGCAAGCCGAACCAGGTGGGCGAACTCGCTCTGGTGACGATCCGCTCCGACGACGGAATCGAGGGCCATTCCTTCCTCGGCATGGGGGCGAGCATCGCGGCACAGCCGTTGCTGCGGATGCTGAAGCCGATCGTCATGGGGCGCGATCCTCTGGCGCGGGAGCAGCTCTACCAGGAGATGCTGGAGCGGCGGCTGGTGGTCCAGCCCTGGGTGGTCGGCGCCGTCGACGTCGCGCTCTGGGACCTTGCCGGCAAGGCGGCGGGGGAGCCGATCCACCGGTTGCTCGGGACCTACCGGGAGAAGCTCCCCGCCTACGCCAGCTCCGAGCAACAGCCGAACGTCGATGCGTATGTCGAGCAGGCGCTGTCGTACCAAGGGAACGGCTGGCGGGGCTACAAAATCCACCCGTTCCGCGTCTGGCGCGACGACATGAAGATCTGCCGCGCCGTGCGGCAAGCGGTCGGCGACGGCTTCCCGCTGATGCTCGACTCGACCTGGGGCTACGACTACCCGCAGGCCCTGCGGGTCGGCAAGCTGATCGAGGAACTCGACTTCGAGTGGTACGAGGACCCGCTCGGCGACCAGGACGTCTACAACTACACGAAGTTACGCCAGCAGCTCCGCATCCCGATCCTGGCCACCGAGTTCCCCGGCGCCTGGTACGACTCCTTCGCACCTTGGATCTACAACCAGGCGACGGACTACCTGCGCGGCGACGTGGCGCTCAAGGGCGGCATCACGGGCTGCCTCAAGGCTGCCCATCTGGCCGAGAGCTTCGGGATGAACTTCGAGATCCACCACGGCGGCAACTCGCTCAACAACGTCGCGCACCTCCACATCAGTGCGGCGATCCGAAACTGCGAGTGGTTCGAAGTTCTGCTGCCGGCCGGAGCGCAGAAGTACGGGCTGGTCGAGGACATCGAAGTCGACTCGGACGGCTACGTCCATGCGCCGATGGGCCCGGGTCTGGGCGTCGAGATCGACTTCGACCTGATCGAGCGCAACAAGATCGCGGAGCTGCGATAGCAACGTCGCCGCAACCGGCCGTGGCCCCATCCCTTCGGGCTGCGTCGCTCCGCAGCTCCGCCCGCGAGCGGACCAGAAGCTCCGCGCACCCGGAGATTGGGCGTCGACGTTGGGCGGCTCCCTGCTCCAACCGACACTGCGGTGACTGGGGCAATCCGCAGCGTTACTTCCCGGTCAACTCCATCTTCAGCCAGGAAATCAGCGCCGGCTCGAGATCCGCGTTCTTCGCGAACATCGGCAGGCCGTGCTCGGGGCCGTCGTAGATCTTCGCGGTCGAGTTCGGGTGCTTCGAGCCGTCGACGGCGCCCTTGAGCTGCTTGTCGACGCCGGCCGTGATCGTGTCGCCGGTCGCCGCCGCGGCGAAGACCGCAAGGTCCGACTTGGCCGCCATGTTCGCCACAGCTGCCTCGCTCGGCGGTCCCGACAGCAGCATCAGTGCCTTCACCGGCCGCCGAGCGGCCAGGTCGGCCGTCAGCATCGCGCCGCAACTAGCGCCGCCAGCCGCCACGCGGGAGGCGTCCACGCCGTCCTGCTTGACGAGATAGTCGAACGCCATGTCGACGTCCCCCGCCGCCGTCTGCAGGAACGGCGGGAACCCGCCGGCCTCACGAATGCCGGCGCCGCCGCTCTCGCCGAAGCCGCGCAGGTCCATCGTCAGCACGTGCATGCCCGCGTTGACGAGCTGCGAGGCGATGCCCTTCCAGGACGTCCGGTCCATGTTGCATTGGTGGATCAGCAGCATCGCCGGACCAGGCTTGCCGGGCGACATGTAGGTCGCCTTCAGCATCGTGCCGTCGGACGCCTTGAGATCGACGTCCATCGACCCGGCCATCGCGGGCATGGCCGCCAGCGCCAGGAGCGCCGCCGCCGCAAGACGGGAAGTGGTGTACCGCATGAGTGTCTCCTCTCGGTCGGATGCGGCTGCGCGCCGCTGGTCCCGGCGTGCCGGTTCCTCAGGTTTCTTGGGTGCGAGAGCGGACTCTACTACGGTGACTCCGTCGAGGACACGCTCGTCATGTACCTTGCTTTTTTGATGGTAACCGTTAAATATACGAGGATGATTCAGCGTCGTGCCGAGCAGAGAATCGTCCGTGGTCTCAACGAAGCGCCGGCAGTGGCGCTCCTCGGGCCACGTCAGGTCGGCAAGACGACCCTAGCCCGCGCCGTCGCCGAGCAGGTGCCGGACAGTATCTATCTCGACCTGGAGAACCAGGCCCATGCCGCCCGGCTTGCCCAGCCGGCCGCGTACCTGGAGCGCCACGCCGACCGTCTCGTCATCCTGGACGAGGTCCAACGCATGCCGGGGCTGTTCGAGGTTCTGCGGGGGCAGATCGACCAACGTCGCCGACTCGGCCGTCGTACCGGGCAGTTCCTGCTTCTCGGTTCGGCCTCCCAGACTCTGCTCCGGCAGTCGGCGGAGTCGCTCGCGGGGCGCCTCGTCTACGACGAGCTTCCTGGACTCGATGTCCTGGAGACCTCACCCGAACGCGATCGGCTCTGGTTGCGAGGCGGCTTCCCGGACCCGTTCCTGGCCAGGAGCGATGCGGCTGCGGCGCGTTGGAGGCTGAGCTTCATCCGGACCTACCTCGAACGCGACATTCCGCAGTTCGGCGTGCGGATTCCGGCCGAAACCCTGAACCGGTTCTGGACCATGCTCGCGCACCGGCAGGGCGGCGTGCTGAACGCGTCGCAACTTGCCCGCAGCATGGATGTCTCGGTGCCCGCGGTGGGCCGCTACGTCGATCTCCTGGTCGACCTCATGCTCGTGCGCAGGCTGCAGCCATACTTCGCGAACGTCGGCAAGCGGCTCATCAAGAGTCCCAAGGTGTACATCCGCGACAGCGGCCTGTTGCACACCCTTCTCGGACTCACGACCTTCGACGATGTGCTGTCGCACCCCATCGTCGGGCCAAGCTGGGAGGGCTTCGCGATCGAGAATCTGATCGCCGCCGCGCCGTTCGGCACGATCCCCTGGTTCTATCGCACCCAGGCCGGCGCCGAGATCGACCTGCTGTTGCAGTTACCCGATCAACGACTGTGGGCGATCGAGGTCAAGAGATCTTCCGCGCCGCGTGCCCGGCGCGGCTTTGAACTGGCCGCTGGCGACCTCAATGCGGCGAAGCGTATGGTCGTCTACCCGGGTGACGAAGAGTTCCCGCTCTCGAAGGCGACGACCGCCCTGCCGCTGGAGGCGGCGATGGCCCGCCTAGCCAAGCTGTAACGCCACGAGCCAGGTACGGCCGAGGGGTTACCGCGGAACCAGCGCCACGATCCGCACCGGCGCGCCGGTGCCGCCCTCGATCTTCATCGGCAGGGCCGCGAGCAGGAAGCCGGTCTCCGGCAGTTCGGACAGGTCGCCGACGTTCTCCAGGTTGGGGATCCCGGCGGCGCCACCGATCTGGTGGACGATGAAGTCGGTCGACTGGCCGTAGTCGATGCTGGCCGTGTCGATGCCGAGAAGACCGATGGCGCGGTCCTCGATCAGCAGGCGCGCCGCGTCCTCGCCGACGCCAGGGAAGTGGAGGTTGCTGGCGTCGCCGGGGGTGTCGTCGCCGAGATAGGCGAGAGCATCCGGCCAGCGGGACGCCCAGCCGGTGCGGATGAGGACCGCCACGCCGGCCGGCACCGGGCCGTGCCGGTCTTCCCAGGCGAGGACGTCTTCGGCGGTCACGAGATAATCCGGGTCGGCCGCGGCCGATTCGCTGACGTCGACGACGATGCCGGGCAGGATCAGGCGGCCGAGCGGGATGGACGCGACGTCGTCGCCGCCTTCGGCGAAGTGGACGGGTGCGTCGAGGTGGGTGCCGCCGTGCTCGGCGGTCGCGAACTCTTTGGCGGCATAGAAGTAGCCGGCCTCGGTCATGCCCTCGGCGAGGGTGTCGAGCGCGAAGCCCTTGGTGTCGGTGGGCCAGTAGAGGGTGGTGCTGCCGTAGGCGTGGCTGAGGTCGATCATTCGCCAGTTGAGGACGTCCTCCACGCTGACTGGCGCGGCCGCTCCCTCGGGCGCCGGGGCAGCGCAGGCGGCGAGAAGCACTCCGCCGGCGAGAAACGAGAGAACGGAAGCAATCTCAGTCTTTCTTCGGGTCATGGCCTTCTCCTCGCGGCTAGCCCTCGAGCAGCTCGATCATCTCATCGATCTTCGTGAGCGTGTCGGCCAGTTGGGTTCGGTGCTCCTCGGATTCGACCTCCTCGAGGGCTTCCATCCGTCGCTGGCGGCGGTCAAGGACGATGTCGAGGGCGGTCTGGCCCTGCAGTGTCCTCGCGCCGGTGTCGACCCCATGCTCCAGCAGCAGGCGGGCTCCGTCCACCATGCCGTAGAGGCTTGCCCAGTGGAGCATGTTGTAGCCCTCGTCGTCCGTGGACTCGGGATCCAGGCCTCGCTCGAGGAACTCCCGCAACAGCTCGACATTCTCCCGCAGGATGACCGGACGGGCGAGTTGGAAGCGACCCTGCTGTTCTCCGGACGGGTCGGCGCCAGCATCCAGCAGGGTGCGGAGGCAGCTTCTGTCTGCGAGCCGGTGCGAGCGCATCAGAGCCACCCAGAGCGGTGAAGCGCCGTCCGGGTCCGGCCGGCTGGCCGCCTCGGGGTCGTCGGCAAGGGCGGCCTTCAGTTGATCGCAGCGGCCGAGGCCGGCAAGGTCGGCCGTCGAGATCACCGGGCTGTGTGCCAGCGCGAGGTCGATCTGGGCGTTCTGCCGGACGCTGGGCGAGATCAGGATCAGCGACAGGGGCGTCTGGCCGTTCTCGAACGGTTCTACAAGCAGGTCCGGCCGTTCGGGGAGTGCCCTCTCCAGGTCCTCGACCGGCCTCGACACCACGAAGTGGCGACGGAACGCGTCGTCGTCCAGGAACGAGAGCGAAGCGTCGAACGCGGATTCGCCCGCGATCATTGCCTCGAGGTAGTCGACGTAGGTCTCCCGGCTCTGGACGCCGACGATCCGGTCCTGCTCCTCGCCGTCCCGGAAGAAAAGGACGTGCGGCACGCCGTTTACCCGCAGCCCCCGGTAGATGTCGGGCGACTCGTCGATGTCCAACTTGCCGATCTTCGCCCGTCCCGCCATCTCCGGCGCCAGGCTCTCGACGATCGGGTCGACCACCTTGCACGGGACACACCAGGTGGCGGTAAAGTCCACCAGAACGGGCACGTCGGCCTGGTAGACCTCCTGCTCGAAGTTGTTGCTGTTCAGCAGGACGACCTGAGCGCCGGGGTCGGTGGCGCCGGGAGCGTCGTCACCGGCGGCGCACGCCGCCAGGGCGCCTGCGACCAGGACACCGAGGAGGAAACGGACCTTCATTGCGGCACCTCCTGATTACAACGCCAGCGCGGTCGAGAAGTCCGGGACCCCCTCCCAGCGCCCCGGGTCGCTGGCCCGCATCACCGCGATCGTCTTGATCGCCTCGGGGTTCGCGATGCCGTGGGGCATCTGGCCGGTGAGCACCCGGATCACGTTCTCGGCCTGACGGATCGGGCACTCGCCCAGGAACACCGGCGAGAAGCCGGCGATGTGCGGGGTCACGATGCAGTTGGGCAGCTTCAGCAGCGGGTCGTCCGGGTCGATCGGTTCCTTCTCGGTGACGTCGAGCGCGGCGGCCTCGATCCGGCCTTCGGCGAGCGCTTCGGCCAGGGCCGCACCGTCGATGATCTTCCCGCGCGCCGCGTTGACGAGCAGCGCGGTCGGCTTCATCAGCGCCAGCGTGTCCCTGTTGATCAGGTGGTGCGTCTCCTCCGTCATCGAGCAGTGGATCGTCACGTAGTCGGCCTCGGCGAGCAGCTCCTCGAGCGGCACGATCCGGACTCCGTAGAGGTCGGCCGCGACCTGGTCGACGTACGGGTCGGCGGCGATGATCCGCGCCGGGCCGAAGCCGCGGGCGCGGGTGGCGAATGCGCGGCCGATGTTGCCGAAGCCGATGATGCCGACGGTGTGGCCGGCGATCCGCCGGGCGCGGGTGAGGAGCCCGATCATCGATTCCCGATGGCCCCAGCGGCCGTCGCGGGTCGTGCCGGCGGCGTCGACCACGCACCGCGTCAGCGCCAGCATCAACGCCATCGCGTGGTCGGCCACTTCGGTCGTGTTCGATCCGGGCACGTTGGTCGCCAGGATGCCGAGTTCGGTTGCCGCGTCGAGGTCGATCGAGTCGACGCCGACGCCCAGCCGGCTGACCACCTTGAGCTTCGGACAGCGCTCGAGCACGGAGCGCGACGTCAGAGGCATGACGCCGATCAGGGCGCCGTCGGCGTCGGACAGCAGGTCGGCCAGGTCGTCCTCACTCCGGCAGACTCCCTCTACGACCTCGAAGCCCTGCGCCTCGATCAGGTCCCTGCGGTTGAAGGGGTTCCGCTGCATCGCTACTTTCACGTTCCGCTCCTTTGCCTGGTGGGAGTTGCGGCTCGCGCTATTGTGCCCCGCATCCAGGTCAGCTAGCCAGAACCTGGGAGTCCTCATGAAGAGGCATCGGTGTATCGTTCGTCTTGGTTGACTGCCTGCTGCTCCTGGTTGGAGGCTGCAAGTTGTGACCCTGGGGCCGGTTCGGTTTGGGGTTGGCGGCGAGACGGAACTGGGCTGGCGCCCGTCTCCGTCCTGATGGCTGCCCTTGGCCGAGCGGTTTCGGTCGGCGGTTTGATTGTTGCGGCTCTGCTGTCGCAGCCGGGCCATGCGTCCGAGTTCACCGTGCGCTGGGACGACGGTCGCGCCGCCGCCGCCGGCCCAGCGCCGTCCGCGTCGGGAGGCGTGGTGTCGCTCTATGAGACCTGCTCTTCCTACGATTGTGGGCTCGACGTTCTGGGCGAGCTCTCCGGCTCGGCGTCACGTCCCCTCCGGCCTTCGCTCCGGGCTGCGTTCGCCGCGGGAGAAACTCTGCGGGCCGAGGCGCCCATGGGCGTTGACGCTTGGTGGGTCGCGCTCGAAGCGAAGGACCGTTTGCCGGTGGCGATGGTCTGGAGGCCGCCGGTGGCTACGGGCGATTTGCCGCCAGCGCCCGTCGTCCCGGCGCGAACCTGCCGTGTGACGGTGCGCGACGCGTCTGGAGCGGGGGTCGCCGGCGCGTTGGTCGTTGGGGGATCCGTTCGTGCTGAGCGGAATCCCTACTCCCGGATCGAGAAGACCTCGGTTCTTGGCGAGTGGCGTTCATGGTCTCCGCCCGCGCGCACCGATGCTGGCGGCGTCGCGCTCGTGCAGGTTCCGCGCCAGGGGCCGGCGACGCTTCGCGTCGGCGCCGGCGGTTATCGCGGCGCCGCGACCTCATGCGGCGTCGACGGGCGGGTCGTCGTCGAGCTCCGGACGCGCGTCTTGCGGGCGTACGTCGTTCACGGCGAGGACGACTCGCCGCTCGCCGGCGCGTTGGCTCGTGGCGAGCAGGGATGGCCGCTTGGAATCACAGACGCCGCGGGGCGGCTCGCGCTCGACGCCGCGGAAGCGGTTCCTGGCGGGCTTTGGTTCGAGGGCGTCGGCGGGTCAGTGCACGAGGCCCGCGAAGTGTCGGCGGCGACAATTCGGACGCGTCCCTGGACGGTACGGGCAGTGGGCCTCATCGGGCGGAGCGTGGGGCTGAGTGGCGAAGAGGAAGCGTCGGCAGCGGTCCGGCAACCTGGCCAGATCCTCTATTGGCGCGACTCCAGGCGGCCTTGGCCTCAGCTCGGCGGCCGTGAAGCGGCGACGTTGATGCGGTCCGAAGCGGGCGAGTACGACGCGCGCCTTGGCCCCGGCGAGAACCTCTGGTTCGCGGCGGCGAAACACGGCTATGCCCTCTGTGCGCCGGCGGAGCTCGGCCAGGACGCCCGACCGTCGACGCCAGAGGAGGCGCGCTGCCCGACGCTGTCGCCGGGGAACGTCCTGACCGGTTCCGTGGTTGACGAGGCGGGTCGGGCGGTGCCGGAGACCGAGGTTTGGCTCAGGTGGCGGCAACCGGGGAACGAGAGCGTCACGGTGACGCCCAGGCCTGGCGCCCGCGACGACGCTAGAGCGTGGGTGATGATGCGTAGCGCCGCCGCCGGTCGCTTCGTCACCGATCGTCTGGGCGCTGCGTCCGAAGAGCGCTCCAGAGAGCGGATCGAGATCGAAGTCGAGCGGGACGGCTTCCTGCCGGTTGAGAGGACGGACCTTGCCCGGTTCCGTTCCGAGCGCGGAGAGTACGTCGTCGTTCTCCGCGAGGGGGTGCGCGTAACGGGCCGGGTGGTCGACGAAGCGACCGGCGTGCCGGTCGGCGGCGCGGAGGCGGCCATGGGCCGGTTCGCCTCGAAGGGACAGTCACTGGTTTTCGGGCCTCTGAAGCGCGCATGGCACGAGGGTCCCCAAGTCCGCCAGGTACGCGCGGACTCGCGGGGCGCCTTCGAGTTCATGGCCTCGCCGGGGGTCTGGGATCTTCTGGTTCGCGCCGACGGGAGAGCTCAACGGCAGCTCCGCGGCTTGACCGTTGGCGAGGCCGGAGTGGATCTGGGAGAGATCGGGCTTGCCGTCGGCCGTGCGGTCAGGGGCGTGGTGCTGGACGACGCGGGGGCGCCCGTCGCGGGCGCGAGGGTCCGGGCCGTGGGCCGGATGAACACGGGGTCGCTGGCGGGAGGTTCGGCTCTCGATTTGTCGAATGGCGCCGCCTTCGAGACGGACTCCGCGGGCCGCTTCGCGGTTCCGGGTCTGGCGGGGGACGCCAGGATCGATGTCAGAGTGTTCGCGGCTGGATTTGCGGTCGAGACGGTCGAGAATCTGCTTCCGAACGAACCGCCGGTGGAGATCGTGCTACTGCCAGAGGCTTCCATCACCGGGCATGTGACGCTTGAAGGGCGGCCCGCGTCCGGGATTCGGGTTGGCATCAGGCCCCAGGAGTGGCCCTACGAGTGGCCGTTGTGGAGCGCGCGGACCGACGCCGACGGGCGCTTCTCGGCCCGCAAGCTCCGCGCGGGACGGTACGGCCTGGAGATCGGCCGGAATGAAGAGAGCAGCGACCCTTGGCGCGGCGCCGTCACGGCACGAGTGGGCGAGACCGTCGAGCTGGACGTCGCGCTGGAACCCGCTCGTCGCGACCGCGGGTTGCACGGGAGGATTCTGGCGGGAGGCGTCGGTCTGGCGGGCGTCGAAGTGCGGGTGCGCGACCGCGTCGCCACGAGCGGCGGCGACGGGGGCTATCGGATCGACGGTCTTCGCGGGGGCACTCATGCGATGTGGGTGATGCGGGAGGGGCGCGTTGCGCAGCGCCGAGTCGTCACGATCGCCGGGCGAACGGAGCGCCAGGACTTCGACCTGACGCTGCATCCGGTCGAGGGCAGGGCGTTCTGGGACGATGGCTCGCCGGTCGGCTCGACGAGGATTCGGTTCTCGCCGGGGCAGGACGTGGCCGGGGGCGAAGCGACCACCTCTGCGGACGGTTCCTTCCGGGTCCGCCTCCAGGCTGGCGACCACGACGCGACGATTTCGGTTGGCGGGCGGCGAGCATTCGCTTCCGAGCGCCCGATTCGCGTCCGCGGACCGATTCGGGATGCCCAGGTGCGCTTCCTGGCGCCGCTTCGAATCGAGGGCGTGGTGCGCGGACTCAGCGAGGCTGACCTGACCCGTTTGCGCGTGCAGGCCGGCAACGCGGACTTCGAGCTCCGCGACGCGCGCATCGACGGCGCCGGGCGCTTCGTGATCGATCGCCTTGGCAGAGGTCTCTGGGGCGTTATCGGGACAGTGGGAGCGGGTGAGCGGCGCGCGACGCACCAGGTCCGGCTCCGGAACGAGGACGCCTGGGTGGAACTGGAGTTCGATCGGGGATTCGAGCTAGCGGGCGAGGTCCGCCTCGACGGCGAGCCGCTCCGGGCGGCGGAGGTACTCCTGCTTCGTACGGGCGATCCGCTCGCAACGCAGCGCGGCCGGACGCTTCACGACGGTTCCTTCCGGTTCGCCGATCTCGAGCCCGCCAGATACAGGGTGGCCGTCGGCGCGACGATTCGCGACGTGGCCGTGAACGGGGACGAGCGTCTGGAGATCGAGATGTGGAGCGGCAGCGTGCGGGGCCTGGCCATCGCCCCAGAGCTCTCCCAGCCCCTGTCCGGTTCGGAGATCCTCTTGTGGCCGCGGGAGGCGTCGCGCGCCGAGGCCGAGGCGCTCGGCATCGTCCGGCGCACCTTCTCGCGCGAGACAGGCGAGTTCCTGTTCGAGCGCGTGCCGGCAGGACAGTGGTTCGTGGAAGCGCCTGACCTGCCGGATTCGCGGCGGAGCCTTCAGGTCGGTCCAGGTTTGGTGGTCACACGGAATCTGCCGTAGGGGCTGCGAGAAGCGAGCGAGAAGGGTTCGGCGCGACAATCCGCATATGCACCCCTGCGAATGCAGGGCAAGCCGCTCAACATGCACTCTGGGAGGGCGCGGCTACATTTGTCAGATGGACTTCGTGGGGGCGTTCGTGCTCGAGGCGAAGTGGGGCCCTGAGGCCGTGAGCCGGCGGGAACTGTCCGGCTAAGATCGACGAATGCGCCGGCAAGGTCGGGCCTCTTGCGGCTCGCTGGAGACGGAAGGGCCGGCCCCCGCAGGCGCACCCGGGTTCGTCAGGGAGGCGAGATCGCCGGCTCCTCCGTGCAGGAAGCAATTCGCTTCAACTCGATCCGGTCGAACCAGGCGTCGCCCAGATTCGCGCCGTCCCGCACGGCCCGAATCCTGACTGCCCCCACCGAGGCGGGGATGCACTTCGTCACCGCCCGGCACTCCCAGCTCCCGGTGGAGGCAGCCACCAGGTGGGCGTCCGCGAAGTCCGCGTCCCGGCCCTTGCCGTCGTCGAAGTCCACCAGCACGTTGTCGCCGGCGTTCTCCCTCCACATGCACGCCGAGAGCCGGTACGTCCCGCCCTCCACCGGAATCCAGTCTTCGGTGATCGCCACGTCCGGCGCGCCGTCGCCCCCGCCGTCGCTGCCGCGAAGCAGCATGGCCCGGGGACCGGCTTCGAGGCCCGAGGGCGGCCGGGCGATCACCGCGTCTCCCGAATCGGCCGTCCAGCCGGGCACTTCCGAGGTCCCGATCCGGCCGCCTTCGACGCCGTGCGCGAGATCGTCCAGGTTCCCGTTCAACACCGCCGTCTTCGGCCAGCCCGGAGAGAACGGATCGAACCACGGAACCGACGGCGCGGAGGGAACAACCGGCGTCAGGGCCTTCTCGACCGCCCACCACTCGACGACCCCGCCAGCCGCCGCAACCGCGGACCGCCGCGAGTACACCGCGCCGTAGCCCGGGGCGAGGAAGAAGGTGTCGTGAGCCTCCGCCTGCTCGACGTCGGACCAGAAGCGGACCTCCAGCACATCCTCGAACGTCACGCCGCCAGCGACCGGAATCGTGAACGACGCACGATGCGCCACGACCTCGAGCCGCATCGTCGTCTCGAGAACGCTCTCCTGGTTCCGTCGGCTGCTCGACAGCAACCGGCCGGTCACCGGATTCTCCACGACGTCGCCCACGGCCATGAAGCGGTTCATCCAGCGAAAGGGACCGTCGAGCGACAGGCTCGGCCGAGCTTCGCCGCCAGCCGCGGCGCCTTCGAACGTGCCCCAGTAGTCGAGGCCGTCCTCCGTTTCCTCGAAGATGTCGTAGCGCTCGCCGCGCGGATCGCCCAGCAGAGCCACCTTCCTCCCCCACAGATCTCCGCGCCAGAAGGAGCGCATCCAGGACGAACCCGCGGCCGGCGCGATCCGCCCGTCCCCAAGGCGAGCCCGCAGCTTCACCGTGCTGCCGCCCGGCAGCAGCCAGTACTCGAACATGTCGAAGACCCCGGTCGGCGCCGGAGGCGGAAGCGCGCTGGCCGCCGACGACAATGACGCCGCCGCCTGGTTCACCGTGATCGCGAACGAAAGCGTCGCCGCGTAGCCGTTCGCGTCCGTCGCCGCGTAGGCGTAGTCCGTCCTGGCCTGCACCGCCGTCGGCGTCCCCGACAGCGTCCGCGTCGACGCGGTGAAGGTCACGCCCGCCGGAGGCGACGGCGTGAGCGAGTAGGTCAACGTGCCCTCGCCGCCGCTTGCCGCGGGCAGCGTCAACGCATGGATCGCCGTGTCCTTCAGCCACGTCTGGTCGGCAACGGTCGTGTCGCCGAACGACGGGTCCTCCACCGCAATCGTCACGCTCCCCGTGCCGGCCCCGAACCAGGCGGCGTCCCGCACCATCCGCCACGCGAACGTGTAGCTGCCCGGCGTGTCCGGCGCCGTGATCGTGAACGTGAACGCCGCCGCGGCGTTCGGCGCCACGTCCGACGGCACGGACACCCGGCTCAGTCCCCACGTCGCGTTGTCGCTCGGACTCTGCGAACCCAGTTCGTAGTCCGCGGACGACGTCCACGTCGTCGTACCCGTGTTCCGCATCGTCACGATCACCGTCGCCGTGCCGCCGGCGAGCATTTTCGACGGCACGCCGGAGGACGACACGAAGGCCGCATCGTCCGTCGTCGCCGCCACGACCCCGATCTCGAACGAAAGCGTCGCCGCGTCGCCGTTCGTGTCCGTCGCGGTGTACTCGTACCGCGTCGCGGCCTGCAACGCGGTCGGCGTCCCCGACAACGTCCGCGTCGACGCGGTGAACGACACGCCGTCGGGCAGGGAAGGCGTCAGCCCATACGTCAACGCCCCGTCTCCGCCGCTTGCCGCCGGCAGCGTCATCGCCTCGATCGCCGCGTCCCGGACCCATGTCTGATCCGCAATCGTCGCGTCGCCGAACGACGGGTCCTCCACCGTGATCGTCACGCTCCCCGTGCCGGCCCCGAACCAGGCGGCGTCCCGCACCATCCGCCACGCGAACACGTAGCTGCCCGTCGTCTCCGGCGCGGTGATCGTGAACGTGAAGGCCGCCGTCGCGTTCGGCGCCACGTCCGACGGCACGGACACCCGGCTCAGACCCCACGTGTCGTTGTCGCTCGGACTCTGCGAACCCAGCTCGTAGTCCGCGGACGACGTCCACGTCGTCGTACCCGTGTTCCGCATCGTCACGGTCACCGTCGCCGTGCCGCCGGCGACGATCTTCGACGGCACGCCGGAGGACGACAGGAACACCGCATCGTCCACCGGCGCCGCCGCCACCCCGATCTCGAACGAGATCGTCGCCGCGTCGCCGTATGTGTCCGTCGCCGTGTACGTGTACGCCGTCTTCGCCTGCACCGTCGTCGGCGTCCCCGACACCAACCGGGTCGATTCGGTGAACGTCACCCCGGCGGGAAGCGCAGGCGTCAACGAGTAGGTCAGCGCGCCGCCGCCCCCGCTCGCCGCGGGCAGCGTCAGGGCATCGATCGGCGTGTCCTTCACCCACGCCTGGTCGGGAATCGTCGCGTCGCCGAAAGACGGGTCCTCCACCGTGATCGTCCGAAGCTCCGTCTTGTCGCCGAACCAGTCGCCCGCGCCGCGCAGCATCCGCCAACGGAAGTTGTGGCTCCCGAGCTCCGTCGGCGCCGTGATCGTGAACGTGAAGTCGGCCGTCGCGTTCGGCGCCACGTCCGACGGCAGCGAAACCCGGCTCAGACCCCACCTCACGTTGTCCTGCGGGCGCTGCGAACCCAACTGGTAGTCCGCGGACGACGTCCACGTCGTCGTCCCCTCGTTGCGCATCCGCACCGTCACCGTCGCCGACGAACCCGCCGCCATGCGCGAAGGCACGTCCGCGTAGGAGACGAACGACGCATCGTCCGACGCCTTGCCCGCCACCCTGATCGTGAACGAGAGCGAAGCGGCGTCGCCGTCCGTATCCGTCGCCGTGTACGTGTACTCCACGGCCTCCTGCTTCGCCGTCGGCGTGCCCGACAGCGTCCGCGTCGAGGCGTCGAACGTCACGCCCGCCGGCAGGGCGCCGGTCAGCGCGTAGGTCAGATCGCCGTTGCCCCCCGTCGCGGCGGGCAGCGTCAACGCAGCGATCGCCGTGTTCTTCACCCACGTCCGGTCGAGGATCGTCGACGTGCCGAACGACGGCGACTCGTCCGCCTCCACCTCGATCGCCCGAAGCTCCGTCTTGTCGCCGAACCAGTCGCCCGCGCCGCGCAGCATCCGCCAGCGGAAGTTGTGGCTTCCGAGCTCCGTCGGCGCCGTGATCGTGAACGTGAAGTCGGCCGTCGCGTTCGGCGCCACGTCCGACGGCAGCGAAACCCGGCTCAGACCCCACCTCACGTTGTCCTGCGGGCGCTGCGAACCCAACTGGTAGTCCGCCGACGACGTCCACGTCGTCGCGCCGGCGTTGCGCATCCGCACCGTCACCGTCGCCGAGGAACCCGCCGCCATCGTCGAAGGCACGCCCGCGTACGACACGAACGACGCGTCGTCCGACGCCTTGCCCGCCACTTCGATCGTGAACGTCAGCGAAACGGCGTCGCCGTCCAGGTCCGTCGCCGTGTACGTGTACTGCGTCGCCGCCTGCTTCTTCGTCGGCGTCCCCGACAGAGTGCGCGTCGAGGCGTCGAACGTCACGCCCGCCGGCAGGGCGCCGGCCAGGGCGTAGGTCAAGTCACCGTTGCCCCCCGTCGCGGCGGGCAGCGTCAAGGAGCTGATTGCGGCGTTCTTCACCCACGTCCGGTCGAGGATCGTCGACGTGCCGAACGACGGCGACTCGTCCGCCTCCACCGTGATCGCCCGAAGCTCCGTCTTGTCGCCGAACCAGCCGTCCGCAGCGAGGACCATGCGCCAGCGGAAGTTGTGGCTGCCGAGCTCCGTCGGCGCCGTGATCGTGAACGTGAAGCCGGCCGTCGCGTTCGGCGCCGCGTCCGACGGCAGCGAAACCCGGCTCAGACCCCAGGTCACGTTGTCCTGCGGGCGCTGCGAACCCAACTCGTAGCCCGCCGACGACGTCCAGGTCGTCGTGCCGTCGTTGCGCATCCGCACCGTCACCGTCGTCGAGGAACCCGCCGCCATCGTCGAAGGCACGCCCGCGTACGACACGAACGACGCGTCGTCCGACGCCTTGCCCGCCAC
>JAAXHG010000017.1 GCA_012270995.1 Vicinamibacteraceae bacterium
ATTCCACACGAAACCCTGAAGAGCCCTCTCATCAATCGACACCAAGCCGGAGCGCAGCCGACCGAAGCGAACGCCTCAGTCCCTTTTCACCAGGAAAGCGTGAGCGGCCCCTGGGACCCTCTCCCCGGACTGCGGCAGGCGGGTGCGTGCGTGGTGCGCGCCCGACACGCATCCGGCGCGGCGTAGCCGCGCCTCTGGAGACTGCGGCTAGTCCTCTTCTTCCGCCCGCTTCGCTTCGGCGATGATCTTTTCCTGGATCTGGCGGGGGACTTCTTCGTAGTGGGAGAAGGTCATCGTGAAGCTGGAGCGGCCCTGGGTCATGGAGCGGAGGGCGGGGGCGTAGGTGAGCATTTCGGCCATCGGGACGGTGGCCTTGACGATCTGGGCGTTGCCCTTGGCTTCCATGCCCTGGGGGCGGCCGCGGCGGGAGGACAGGTCGCTCATGATGTCGCCCATGAAGTCTTCGGACGTGTTGATGTCGACTTGCATGATCGGTTCGAGCAGTGTGGGAGCGGCTTTGGCCATGGCGTCCTTGAAGGCGAGGGAGCCGGCGACCTTGAAGGCCATCTCTGATGAGTCGACGTCGTGGTACTTGCCGTCCTGGAGGCGGACGCGGAAGTTGCCGACGGGGTAGCCGGCGACGTAGCCGCGTCCGGCTGCTTCGAGGAGGCCCTTCTCGACCGCCGGGCGGTAGTTCTGGGGGATGGAGCCGCCGAAGATCTCGTCGATGAACTCGTAGTCGTCCGCGGTGGCGACCGGTTCCATCGTGATCGTGCAGTCGGCGAATTGGCCGCGGCCGCCGCTCTGTTTCTTGTGCCGGCCGTGGCCGACGGCGGTCCTTCTGATCGTCTCGCGGTAGGGGACCTTGGGCGGGTGCAGGATGACCTCGACCTTCGAGCGGTTCTTCAGCTTGGAGA
Source organism: Vicinamibacteraceae bacterium (assembly GCA_012270995.1). GTDB lineage: Bacteria > Acidobacteriota > Thermoanaerobaculia > Multivoradales > Multivoraceae > Multivorans. The sequence goes on from JAAXHG010000017.1 coordinate 918, forward strand.
CCGCGATCTCGACGTGGAGTTGGCCGGCGCCCGAGAGCAGGAACTCCCCTGTCTGGGGGTCGCGGCCGGCGCGAAGGCTCGGATCCTCCTCGACCAGCCGGTTCACCGCCTCGCCGATCTTCTCCTCGTCGCCCTTCGTCTTCGGCTCGATGGCGAACGAGATGGCGGCGACCGGCGGGGTGGGGAAGTCGATTCTCAGCGGGCGTTCGCGGCTCGTGATCGAGTCGCCGGTGACGCTGCTCTTGAGCTTCGCGACGCCGCCGATGTCGCCCTCGAGGAGTCGCGGGACGTCACGGCCGGTCTTGCCCTGCATGTGCATCAGGTGGCCGACGCGTTCCGCCTCTTCGCGTCGAGGGTTCCAGTAGCCGGTATCGGAACTCATGCAGCCCGAGGCGACGCGGAGCAGGGAGATGCGGCCGGTGAACGGGTCGTTCATCGTCTTGAAGACGATCGCGCTGACCGGCGCGCCGTCCCCGCGGTCGAGTTCCACCGGCTCTCCGCCGAGATCGGCGGCCGGCATCGACCGGGCGCCGACCGGCGACGGCAACACCTTGACGACCGTGTCGAGCAGGGCGGAGTTTCCGATGCCGTGTCCGGCCGAGGACATGGTGACCGGGAACAGGGCCCGGTTCCTGATCGCGTTCTTCAGCCCCTCGACCAACTGCTCCTGGTCGAGGTCGCCCTGGTCGAAGTAGGCCTCCATCAGGTCGTCGTCGCTCTCGGCGACGGCCTCGGTGAGCTGGCTCCGCCACTCGTCGATCTGGTCCTGCAGGTCGGCCGGCGGGTCGGACGCCTGGCTGCGGCCGTTGCCGTCGCGGTCGTAGACGTACGCCTTGCGGCTCAGCAGATCGACCACGCCGGTGAAGTCCTTGCCGGCTCCGATGGGGATCTGCACCGGCAGCGCCATGCGGTGGAAGTTCTGCTGCAGTTCGGCGATACAGCCTTCGAAGTCGATGTTGTCGCGGTCCATCTTGGTCAGGTGCAGCATCACCGGCTGCTCCAGAGCCTCGGCGATCTCCCACGCCTTCTCGGCCATGACCTGGGTCGGCGACGCGGCGTTCAGGCACAGGAGGGCGGCATCGGCCGCGCGCATGCCCGAGCAGCTCTCGTGGACGAAGATGCCTGAACCGGGACAGTCGATCAGATTGACCTTGTGCTCACCGGAACCGTCCGACCAGGGGGTGTAGCAGAGGGCGAGGCCGATCGAGATACCGCGACGGATCTCCTCGTCGTCGAAGTCGGTCACGGTATTGCCGTCCTCGACCCGGTTTTGCCGATTGAACACGCCGCCGGTGTAGAGCAGACCCGCGAGCAGAGTCGTCTTGCCGGCGTCGTTGTGTCCGACGACGGCGAGGTTGCGTATCAGTTCCGAACTTTCGAGTTGCATCGAGGCTCCCGTTCCTGGCGTTGCGGGCCGCGAAAGATACCACGCGCCTGGACCGTTCAGAGGTCTTCGAGTTGCGGTTCCAGCTCGGAAGCGGGGCCGACCGCGGTGATCGTCAGCCGGTCCGGGAACAGGTGCCGGCGGCAGACCTCGTGGACATCTTCGCGGGTCGTGGCGCGGATCCGTTCCGGCCAGCGCTCGTACTCGTCGTGGTCCAGGTCGAACGTGGCGAGCGCCTTCAGCCGGGAAGAGAGATTCTGGATCGTCTGCATCGTGTACGGGAAGACGCCGACCAGGTAGTTGCGGGCATCGTCGAGTTCAGCTTCGCTCGGCGGTTCGGAGCAGAGACGCTCGAGTTCGGCGACGATCTCGCGGCAGGCGGCGCCGGTCACTTCGTTGGCCACCGCCGTACCGACCACGAACGGTCCCGGCCCCCGGCGCGAACTGAAGCTGCTGGAGACTCCGTAGGTGTAGCCGTGCCGTTCCCTGAGATTGAGATTGAGGCGGCTCATGAACTTGCCGCCCAGGATCGAGTTCGCCACCTGGATGGGAATGCGGTCGGGATGACGGCGCGGTATTCCGACGTGGCCGACGCGCAGTTCGGTCTGCGCCGCACCGGGGCGGTCGACGATCACGACCTGGCGTGCCGGTGTTCCCGGCTGCCCCGGTTCGAGGCGCGCCGGTTCGTCGTCGAAGTCTCCGGTGTGGGACCTGAGGGGCCGCTCGATCTTGTCCTCGATGGTTCGCCGCAGGCGGTCGGGACCCAGATCGCCGACCGCGATCAGGTGGCAGGAACGCGCGGCGAGGGCCCGGTCGTGGAACGCGGCGATGTCGCTCCTGGCGATCGCCTGGGTGGACTCGCGATCGCCGATCGTCTGTTTGCCGTAGGGCGTTTCGTCATAGACGGCGCGCGCGAAGGCTGCTCCGGCGAGACTCGCGGGATCGCTGCGCCTCCGTTCGATCTCGGCCAGGCGACGCCGGCGCGCACGCTCGATCTCCTCCTCCTCGAACGCGGGTTGCACCGCGGCTTCGGCGACGAGTTCCAGACCGGCGGCGACGTCTTCGGAGCGCATCGTGGTGCCGACCCCCGCGATCTCCCAGGAGCAGGAGGCCGAGACAGCCGTTCCCAGGTCTTCGGCCGCGGCGGCGAACTCGAGTGCGGTGCGCTGCGTTGTTCCCTTGCTACGGAGTCCAGCGGTGAACGAAGCGAGTCCGGCAAGATGCGGCGGGTCGAGTTCGCTGCCACCGGGCACGAGGAGGGTGACGGTGACGAGATTGCGGTCGGGGACGTCGAGCGTCCACAACCTGACGCCGGATTCGAGGCGCTCGTGCTCGAAGCGGGGAAACGCACAGGGCTGGCTGGGCGCCGCGGCCGGAGGCCGGCTACGGTCGAGTGCGGGGTGCGTTGCGTCCTTCACTGTCCGGGCACCACCACGACGGCTGCCCGCCGCTCCTGCCCGAGTGCGCGCTCGGCCAGACCGCGAATCTGCTCGCCGTCGACCTGGACCAGGCGATCCGGTTCGGCCCAGGCCAGCTCCGGATCGCCCAGGAACGTCGCCGCGGCCGATAGCCGGTCGGCGCAAAGCGCCAGGTCCTGCTCGCTGTCGCGGTAGTCGAGCAGCAGAATCCGCCGCGCCCGCTCGAGTTCGGACTTGGTGGGACCCTCCACGCGGATCGCTTCGATGTGTTCGAGCACCGCTTGCTCGAGGACCTCGGCGTTGCCGAGGGCGTCGGGCTCGCGGCTCTGGCAGGTGGCGACGACGGCGAACGTCGCGCAGAGCTCCGTGGGGAGGATCAGCGCGGAAACCGACTGCGCGATCTGGCGCTCGTAGACCAGATCGCGGTGGAGCCGGCTCATCATTCCGGAGGAGAGAATGGTCGCCAGCATCGCGCCGGCGTACCAGTCGTCGCTGCCGTACCCGTCGAGGCACCAGGCCGAGTAGGAGCGAGGCAGTTCGATCGCGTCCTCGAGCACCTCCCGAGCAGTCCCGCGTGGGCCGATCGCGGCAACCGGGTCGACTTGCGGCGCCCCCGGCAGCGATCCGGAGGGGATGTCCTCGAAGTAGCGCCTGATCTGATCGAGCACCCGGGGGCTGTCGAACTCGCCGGCCAGGGTCAGTACCGCGTTGTTCGGCCGGTACCAGGTGCGGAAGAAGTCGCGAACCCCGTCGAGCGTGGCTGCTTCGAGATCCTCCATGTAGCCGATCACCGGCCATGCGTAGGGATGGCTCCCGCCGTCGAGCTGGCGGTACAGCAGTTCGCTGAGACGCTCGATCGCCTGGCCGTAGGGCTGGTTGTCGACCCGTTGCAGGCGTTCGTTCATGACGACGGAGAGCTGGTTCTCGAACTTCTCCTGAGTCAGGGCCTCGAGCAGAAAGCCGAGACGGTCGGACTCGAGCCACAGGCCGAGTTCGAGGTGATTGGAGGGAAGGGTCTCGTAGTAGTTCGTGCGGTCGTACCAGGTGGAGCCGTTGGCGACACCGCCGACGCTCTGGATGTGCTCGAAGTGCCCGTTCTCGGAAACGTGGGCGGAGCCCTGGAACAGCATGTGCTCGAACAGGTGCGCCAGCCCGGTGCGGCCGGTCTCTTCGTTCCGGGAGCCCACGTGGTACCAGATGTTCAGCGCCGCCAGGGGCAGGCGCCGGTTCTCGTGGAGCACGACGCGCAGACCGTTCGCGAGCTCGTGCTGCTCCAGGTGCTGTCGGGGCATCGGTCGCGTAGTGTATGCGGCCGGAGAGGCGGAGCCTACGAGGCTTGTCTTACGCTCGGTTTGCGTCTAGTATCCGAGGCCGTGGACGACTTCCTGACCGAGCGGCAGAAGCAGATTCTCGACTTCGTGTGTGACTTCGTGTCCGTACGTGGCGTGGCGCCCACCCATCTGGAGATTCGTCGCCGGTTCGGCTATCGCTCCTACGGCACCGTCCACAAGCACCTGAAGCTCCTGAGGCAGAAGGGCTACCTGCGCGGCGGCTGGAATCAGAAGCGAGGGCTCGAGCTGACCGAGAAGACACTCCGCTCCCGCCGTCCGGCGCCCTTCGCCGTTCCCTTCCACGGCCGGATCGCGGCCGGTCAGCCGATCGAGGCGGTGGCGGGCGTCGACGACCTCGCGGTGCCGGAGCACCTGCTCGCGGGCGGCGCCGCCGGTCGCCACTACGTTCTCGAGGTGGAAGGCGACTCGATGGTCGACGACGGCATCTGCGACGGCGACCTGGTCGTGGTCGCCCAGCGGGAGGAGGGCCACCCGGGCGAGATGATCGTGGCCCTGGTCGGCGACGAGGCGACGCTCAAGCGCTACTACCCCGAGGGCGACACGGTTCGCCTGCAGCCGGCCAACCGGGAGATGGACCCGATCTACGTACCGGCCGACGAGTTGCGCATTCAGGGTGTCGTGGTCGGCCTGATGCGGCGTTACTGAGGGGAGTGGGGGTGAGCCGCTCCCTCGTCAACTGCCTCCGGCGGTGATGGCGCGGTCCGCGCCGCCCTGGGGAACGCCGTAGTACGACAGGATCCCGTCGATGATGGCCTCGGCGACCCGTTGCCGGTAGGCGCGCGTCTTCATCAACCGGCGGTCCTGCTCGTTGGCCAGGTTGCCGACCTCGAGCAGGATCTTGGCCGGCACGCGGTTCCATCGGATCTGTGCCGGTACGTAGGCCCTCCGGCGGCGGACGATCCGGTCCCGGATGGGCGTGTTGTGATGAACCGCCAGGTCGGAGTTCCGGAAGCTGGCCAGCATGTGCTCGGCCAGGTCGCGGGACAGTCCCCTGCTGGTCGTGCGTTCGCTGCGCGTGAAGGACACCCGGGGATCCGCTCTGACTTCGCGGCGCGAGGAGTACGGCGCGCCGGTCTTTCCGTAGTTGTTCGTGATGCCGACGAGGCCCGGGATGTAGACCATCGCCCCGCGCAGTGAGGGGTGCAGCGAGTCGGCGTGGATCGAGATGAAGATCACCTGGCCGGGGTCGACGCCCGCCTTCCGCCGTTGCTGGTAGATCCAGTTCGCGAGGTACCAGCGGAAGTTCGTCGCGACGGCGGCGTCGTCGATCCGGTAGGGCGGACTCGTGAGCACGGTGTGGCCCCGGGACTTCGGCAGCACGTCTCTATCGTTGATCCGGAACGTCGAGCCCTCGCGGGTCGTCGGCACGACGGTTGCCGCGGTGCGGCTTTCCAGCACCTTCTTCGTGCGCAGCATGATGTCGTAGACGTAGTTGCTCTCCCAGATGCCACCCACCAGCGTGCCGGTGTCGCGGCCTCCATGGCCCGCGTCGAGCACCACGGTCACGCCGTCGAGGTCGAGCGCCAGCACCTCGTTTTCGATCTCCTGGCCCGCGGCGCGTTGCGCCTCCCACTCCACGCGGCGCGGATCATCCGCAGGCAGGTAGCGTGCGGAGAGCAGGTCGAGCGGGATCTTCACTTCGAGTCCGACCGGCATGTCTCTCACGTTGCCGATGTCGTTGCGCTGCCTGATCTCGTGTACCAGTTCGTTGACGTCCGCCGCGTGCAGGCGGCCGGTGAACCGCATCACCACGCTCGAGTAGAGGGCTTCGCCCGCCTTCAGGCGGTAGCTCGCATACTCCCCCTGCTCGTCCGATCCGTAGCGGACGAAGGGCGTCGGCTCCGTGGCGGTGTGGACGGCCGCCGTCCGGGGCGGCGGAGCGGGCAGCATGCCCGCGAAGGGTGGAACGAGCAGGCGGCGCGGGACGAGGATCGTCTGTCCCGGCCGGATGACGTTACTGGTCAGGCGGTTCGCCTGCCGCAGGACGCGGTGGTTCTCGCCGTCGCCGGTGAACCACTCCGCGATGGTCCACAGGCTCTCAGCCCTACGGCCGCGTGCGGAAGACGCGACCCGGTGCTTCCAGCCGTCGGCGGTAGCCTGGTCCTTGGGCAGCAGGGCGACGATCACCGCCTGCTGGCTCTTCCTGGGGAGCAGGTCGAAGGGGACCTTGTAGCGGACCCCGCGCTTCAGGCGTCGCACGCCGCCGTTGACCCGGCTGAGTGCGGAGGAGTGTCTCGAGTCCCCGCAGAGGCGCTGGGCGAAAGCGAGCAGGCCTTCGTTGGCGCGCGGCTTCGCCTCGATGTGAATCGAGCCGCGCGTGTTCATCACGGCGATCGGTGTCGGCGATCCGATCTCCGGCACGGCGACCCGCTTGGTTGCCGCGTGCGTCGCTGCCGGCAGGAGAACGGCCAGAGCCGCGGCGCGGACGATGGCGCCCCTGCCCCTCATGGAATCGCCTCCGGGCTGCACTCGAAACCGATCGCGAGCTCGACCGCCCTGGCCGCCCGCAGGGCCATGGCGTCGGCGAACGGCGGGGCCAGGATCTGGAGGCCGAGGGGAAGCCCGCGGCTGTCCAGACCGCACGGTACGGACACGCCGGGAATCCCGACCAGGCTGGGTGGGGTCGTGAACACGTCCGACAGATACATGGAGAGCGGATCGTCGACCCGCTCACCGCGGGCGAAGGCGCCGGACGGACAGGTTGGAGTCACCAGGAGGTCGACGGCTTCGAAGGCGCTGGCGAACTGGTGCCGCATGGCTTCGGCGATGTGTGCGGCGCGGCCGTAGTAGGCGTCGTAGTAGCCGGAGGACAGAGCGAACGTGCCGAGGATGATCCGGCGCTTGACCTCGCTGCCGAAGCCCTCGCTGCGGCTGTCCGTGTACATTCGCTGCAGCGAACGGGCGCCGGCGGCACGATGTCCGTAGCGGCTGCCGTCGAAGCGGGCCAGATTCGCGCTCGCCTCGCTGTTGGCGAGCACGTAGTACGTGGCGACCGCGGCCTCGATCAGCGGAACGCTCACCTCGACCAGCTCGGTGCCCGCCGCCTCGAGGGCGCGGAGAGCCCGTCGATAGCCCTCTGCCGCGTCCTCGTCGAGCGCCGACGTTCTGACTTCGCGAATCGTACCGACCTTCAGACCTTCGATGCCGTCTTCGATCGACTCGAGGTAGTTCTCGACCGGCAGGTCGCTACAGGTCGAATCGCGGGGGTCGGGGCCGGCGATCGAGCCGAGCGCCAGTGCGGCGTCGCGGACCGTTCGGGTGAGCGGTCCGATCTGGTCGAGCGACGAGGCGAAGGCGACCAGGCCGTAGCGGGAAACGCGGCCGTAGGTCGGCTTGACGCCCACGACACCGCAGAAGGCGGCCGGCTGGCGGATCGAGCCCCCGGTATCGGAGCCCAGAGCCAGCGGCACCTCGGTGGCCGCGACCGCCGCGGCCGACCCGCCGCTCGAACCCCCGGGCGCCATGTCGAGATTCCACGGATTACGGGTGACGGCCAGAGCCGAGTTCTCGCACGAGGAGCCCATGGCGAACTCGTCCATGTTCACGCGGCCGACCGGCACCGCGTCCGCAGCCAGCAGGCGGTCGACGGCCCCGGCGGTGTAGGGGGCGCGATAGCCGGACAGGATCTTCGAGCCGCAGTTCAGTTCGTGTCCCGCCACGGACAGGTTGTCCTTGAGCGCCGTGGGTACGCCGGCCAGAGGGCCCAGGGTTTCGCCGGCATCCCTGCGCCGATCGATCTCGCTTGCGCGCTCGATCCCCTCATCCCGCCAGAGTTCAAGGAAGGCGCCGACCGAAGCGTCGACTTCCTCGATGCGTGCGAATGCCTGCGCCACGGTCTCGACCGCGGTTCGTTCGCCCGAACGAACGGCAGCCGCGAGTGTTTCAACAGTCACGGTTACCCTCACTCCGCGCCGCCGGGCGTCGCCTTGACCTGGGGTACGAGAAGGAAGCGGTCGAGGGATGCGGGTGCGTTGTCCAGGAAGTCGTCGAGGAGCGGACGGCCTCCAGCGGGTACATCGTTCGCCGCCACCCCCTGTTCCTCCGGATCGGCTCCACCCGATAGCGCGACTCCCGCGTCGAATGCGCGGAGCTGGTCGATGTAGTCGACGATCTCCGAAAGCTGGGACGCGAACGTCGCTTCCTCACCGACCGAGAGCTGCAGTCTCGCCAGTTCGGCAATCCGCCGAACCTCCTCGACATCCAGAGACACTTCGCTATAAGTCTAGCAGTGCCCGCGTTTGCGCACCCGTGGCGGACCGCGCTACGGGTGCGCCAGACTGCCGGCTTCCAGGTTCTCGATCGCCTGCAGGGTGAACGTCTCGCCGTCCATCTCGACCTCGGCGCCCGGCTCGGAGCCGAGCAGGCGAACGGCGAGATCGGACTCGTACGAGATGATGCCGCGCTCGGGTGCGCTCTCCCATGGGCCGAGGATGGCCAGACTGCGTTGTTCGCCGCTCTTCGACTCGAAGATCGCCCGGTTGCCGATTCGTAGCTTGTCGCAGGCCGCGCCGTCGAGGTCGATCGGCGTGGAACGCTGAAGGTCCTGCTGCAGTTCGGTGGCGAGGGAAGTCAGGTACTCGTGGCGCTGGCGCGCGGACTTGTACTCGAAGTTCTCACGCAGATCGCCAAGGGCGCGCGCTTCCTCGATCGCCCTGCGATTGGCCGGCAGCTCCTCCTCGACGAGCTCACGCAGCCGGTCCCGCTTCGCTGCAATCGAAGCCGGCAGGGCGTAGAGATCGTCCTCACCGGCGTCCTGGTCGGCCAGAAGATCGGGGAACTTCAGGTGCAGGGCCGCCAGCAGAGGTTCACGCCGGTAGTCCTCGAGCGCGGCGTGACGGATCGAGACCTCGGCCTGGCGGGCCTCTTCCAGGGTCAGTTCGGGCAACAGCTTCGGTACCGTGCCACCCGAGTCGAAGAGGGCCTTCAGGCGGGGCCTGAAGGGGGCGAAGGCGTCTTGTCGGAGCGCCTGGATCAGGAGGTTGAGCAGGCGGTTCTGCCGGCCCGCACGAAGAGCCGGCTCGGCCGCGGCCTGCTCCGCGAGCCAGGTGAAGGCCGCCGGTGTGCGATGTGGCTGCACACCCGCGCGGGCGGCACAGCGGCGCAGCAGCTCCTCGTCGACGATGCCGGCGATCGTGCCGATTGCCTTCGTGTCGGTTTCCAGGAGAAATCGCTTCTCGAGCACCTCGCGCCAATCGCTGCGGCTCGCGGGCAGGAGAATGTATGCCTGTTCCCGTGGACCGCGCTGTTCGATCGACGAGAAGAAGTCCAGCGGATCCTCCAGGTCGGCCAGGAGTTCCTCGGCCGGCCACGAGGGCTCGGCGCCGAAGCGCTCCAGTGCGCATCGAATCTCGAACGCGAGCGCGGGCTGGCGGCGTCCAAGCCGCTGGCTCAACTCGTCCAGCGCGGTTGCCATCCGATCCCGCAGGTCCTGGGACTGGTTCGCGGCGCGTCGGAGCAGCGCGATCCTGGCCCGGTGCGGAGCACGCTCGAACTCCCGCCAGAGCGAACTCTCGGCGTCCGACGCCGCGACCCACCGATAGGTCTGCCGGGATCCGCCCGACGACAGAACCTGCGCCTGCTTTCGGGCGCTGGTCCACCAGCTCGACCAGCGTCGTTCGGGGATGATGCCGACCACGACGGACCGCACCTCGGCCCCGGTCAGCGGTCGGTCGTAGCTCCTGAGCGTCAACTCGAGCAACTCCGGCGGCTTCATCTTCGCCAGTTGCTCCGGTTCCTCGAGCTTCCGGCGCAGCACATGCTCCGGCGGCAGCAGGGAGAGCATCTTCCCGGCGGCCCGGAAACCGACCGCGACCCCCTTCACCTTCTCGAGGTCGACCTTGAACGTCTGGAGCGGCATGTTGACCTGGGCGATGCGGCCGACTCCGCGGCCGGCCATCTCGACGATGTCGCCGCGCTGGAATGCCATCAGGTTGCGGAGCCGGTCCACCTTGTCCCAGAGCTTGACCGTCTCCTGCCGCCCTCTGTCCAGGCCCAGTTCGTGCAGGAGGTCGCCAAGGTCCGACTCGCGGTCGCGGTAGTGCTCGTGCAGGGTGTCGAGAACGGTCTCGTAGATCTGGCCGCTTCGCAGGTATCTGCTGCCGGCGCCGCGGATGAGATCGAGGCGTTCCGCCCATTGGCCGCGCTCCTGCAGTTGGTCGTCCAGCAGTTCGAGCAGGGTGCCTACACGCTCGGCCTCACCCAGTCGAACCAGCCCTCTGGTGATGGCCAGGAATGTATCGACCGCGATCTCTCCTTCGACCGCGGCCAGCCACTCCGCCTCGACTGTGTCGATGTCACCGCTGGCGAGGCTGTCTTGTATGCGTGGCGGGATCCTCATGCGGAGGCGGGCGGGCCCGGTCGGGGTCGCGGCTGAGCCCGGGGGCGCGTTGCGGGCCTGTCATCGTATCAGCCCGAAAGGGGGTTGGGACGGTCAGAGCTGTCCACTGGAAGATGAGCCTGAAGAGGCGGTCGTGATCCAAGGGGAGATGAGCCTGAAGTTCGGCGAC
>JAAXHG010000047.1 GCA_012270995.1 Vicinamibacteraceae bacterium
CGATCACTTCTCATTGGACAGCTCTCCCGGTTGACACCGCCCCCCTCCTGTGCCACCATTTTCCGTCCTGACGCGGGGTGGAGCAGTCTGGTAGCTCATTGGGCTCATAACCCAAAGGTCGCAGGTTCAAATCCTGCCCCCGCTACCAAGTCAATACAGGGCGCGGCGCAAGCCGCGCCCTTTTGCTTGGTCCAACCCTACGGAACAAACGGCAGCACGGAGTACCGCACCCGCTTCGTGTAGCGCTCCCAGAGCTCGCCGTACTTCGCGCGGCAGCGGCGATCGTCGCGCCTCGAGCGGTGCAACAGCAGCCCCGTCAGCCACGCCGGGAGCAGGAAGGGCACCCAGGACACAAAGCCCGTGGTCAGCGTCAACGCCAGGTAGACGCAGATTTCGCCGGTGTAGTTCAGATGCCGGCCGATCCCCCAAAAGCCGGACACCAGGAGACGACCATCCAGGGTTTCGGCCGGCCGCCCCCAGATCCTGACGTTCGGATCCTGCTTGAATCGGTGCTTCTGCTCGTTGGCGCCGCGGAACATCCTGAAGCCGAAGGCGGCGAGCAGGACGATCCCGGCCGCCGCGACCGGAGGCAAAGTGTCCGGCGCGTCGACCAGCCACCACCCGGAAAGACAGTAGAAGAACGGCACCAGGACGTAGTCGCCCCAAACCAGGCCCAACCCGAAACGCTCGGCGATGATGTCCCAAGTGTGGACCATGCCGTACTCGAACTGGAAGTAGTTGAAGACGTACACGAAGGTAATGGCCTGGTAGATGGCCATCGCCAGCGTCAGCCGGCCGTCGGTCTCGTACTGGACGGCGGCGAAGGACAGGTTGAACACCGCCAGGCCGATGAGCGACGGGCGGTAACTGAACATCTTCAGGTCGACGCCGCAGCAGGTCGGGTTGAGCTCCGACCCCATGAGGAAGCTCCGACCATCTCCCGAGCGGGCACTCCCGGCCCGAGCGCCCCGGAGATAGAGCCAGCCGGACGCGGCAAGGGCGAACACGTTCGCGACGACGAACAACGCGGCGAAGTGCGTGTGCAGCACCGAGAAGGAGAACCACCCGAACCCCTGGGCGACGACCCCCAGGATCACGGCGACGAGAAACAGGGGAAGGCCGTTCAGCTTGTAGACGCGTGTCTCCCCCTCGAGTTCGGGCCCGGCCACCCGGCGGCCCGGCAGGACCATCGACCCCACGAAGAGAAAGCCGATGAACAGCAGCAGCATCCCCGCCGCCTCGAGCAGGGTGCCGGCCGACAGCGCGGACAACGAGAACTGCGGCATGCCTGTAACCTCCCTCTTCAGCGAGGTTACCCGGCCGGCTCGGCCGGTAGTCGCACCGACATCACCGCCGCGACGATCAGGATCGCTCCGATCGCGACAAACGGTGCCTCCGGCGACAGCGCCTGAAACATGTAGGCGGCGGCGAGCGGCGCCGCGATCTTGCTGCCGTTACCGTACGCCTGCTGCACGCCGAGCACCTGGCCGACGACGCCGCTTCCCGGGGCGCGTTTCGAGACCTGCGACGTCGTGCACGGGAAGAGCAGCGACGTTCCCAGCGGGACCAGAAGGACCGCTGCTCCGAGCGTCCAGAGACCGGTGGCGAAGGGAATGGCGATCAACCCGACGCCGAAGCTGACGGCGCCGGCGCGCAGGATCCTGATCTCGCCGAAACGCCGAACGGCCGGCCCCAGAGCGAAGACGCGGAAGGCGATGGACAGGCCGCCCAGGTAGAAGAAGAACAGGCCGATGTTCGACTCGTCCACGCCGAAACGGCGGCCCAGGTAGAGGCCGATGATCGCGGTCATCCCCGCCATGCCGATCTGTCCGGCGGCGTAGATCCAGATCAGCAGGTTGAGCGGACGCAGCGGCTGCCCGGCCACGCGACCGACCGCGGCGAGGATCGAGTAGCGCGTCTCCTCCGCCTGCTCCCCTTCCGTTCGCTGCCGTGACTCCGGCAGCCAGAAGCGCGCGAACACCGCTGCCGCCAGGCTGAACGCCGCGGCCACGGCGCCGGCGCCGGCCGGATGAAGCTGGCCCGCGAGACCGCCCACGGCCGGGCCGATCATCGCGGCGGAGCTGGTGACGGCGGTGACCCAGCCGATTCCCTCGGCACGGCGTTCCCCGGTGACCGAGTCGGCGATGTAGGCGAACACCACCGGCACGGTGCCGCCGCCGACTCCGTGCACCAGGCGGGCCACCAGCAGCAGTTCGAGCGACTCGGCCAGGCCGAAGAGCAGGTAGCCAGCGGCCGAGACCACCAGGCCGAGGAGCAGTGCCGGCCGGCGGCCTCTGCGGTCGGCGAGCCGGCCCCAGAGCGGGGCGGTCGCCATCGACGCCAGGGCGAAGGCGGACACCAGGGCGCCGACTTCCAGGGGCGTCGCGCCGTAGCGCTCGGCGTAGAACGGCAGGAGCGCGACGACCAGGAACTCGCCCAGCGTGCTGACGAAGGCGACGACCATGAGCGCCGCCAGGCGATGGTCGATCAGCCGCGACACCGGAGGTTTCGAGTGATCAGAGCCGCCCGCCGGCGCGGTCGTCCCAGGCGATGAAGGCGGCCGCGCTCAACACCATCAGCAGCACGCCGTAGGCGGCGGCGATCCCCGTCTCCTGGATCCGCAGGCTGGACTGGATCTCGATCGAAATCGGCCGGGTGTCGTAGGTGTAGAGCACGATCGAGGTCACGAAATCGCCCATCATCGTGATGAAGGCGAGGCCGGCGCCCGCGATCACGGCCGGCCGCAGCAACGGCAGCACGATCTGCAGCACCGTCCTCAACGAGCCGGCGCCGAGACTCGCCGCGGCTTCCTCCAGACGCGGATCGAGCTGGCGCAAACCGGCGAAAATGGAACGTCCGGTCAGCGGCAACGAGCGGACCAGGTAAGCCAGCGGCAGGATCCACAGCGTGCCCACCAGCACGAAGCGGCCGACCCAGGGCGCGTTGACGCTCATCGCGGCCGCCAGGGCCAGAGCGAACACGGTGCCCGGGATCGCCCAGGGCAGGGTCATCATCGCCTCCAGCGCCCGCCCGGGCAAGCCCCCGCGCCGGAGCGACAGCCGCGCCGCCATGACGCCCACAACCACCGCCGCCAGCGTCGCTGCGGCCGCCATCCAGATCGAGTTCAAGGCCGGCCGCAGCCGTTCGGCGGAGGACAGGAGATCGCCGTAGTTGACGAGCCCCAGCACCGGCGGAAAGGCCTCGACCGTCCAGGTGTTCGGCGGCACGAGCGACATCAGGATCAACGTGGCATGCGGCAGCAGGAGCACGCCGGCCAGGACCCAGCCACCTGCCGCCGCGGCGACCCGGGTGCCCCGGCTGTGTAGACGCCTGCGCGCCGGCGGCGTGCCCCGCGCTCCCGACGCCAGGTCCAGGCCCGGATCGATCTTGCGGAGCAACAGCAACGAAGCGAAGGCGAGGAGCGCCAGCATCGTCGTTTCGACGTACGCCATACGCAACTCGCCGTTCAGCTTCGAGGCAACGATCTGGGTCGTCATCACGCGGAAGCCGCCGCCGAAGATGTACGGCGCCGAGAAGGAGCCAAGCGAGGTCATGAAAGTGAGCAACGTCGCCCCGGCGAGCGCCGGACGGAGCCGCGGCAGGGTGACCCGGAAAAGAATCTGCGACCGGCTGGCGCCCAGGCTCTGCGCCGCCTCGATGGCCGCTCCGTCCTGCCCGGACAGCCCGGCCCGGGTGAACAGGTAGAAGTAGACGTACATCGAGTACGCGTGGACCAGGAGGATCGCCCAGGCTCCGGTGAGGCGCCAGGACACGTCGAGCCCCAGGCTCTGGAGCCCGCGCGCCGCCAGACCGCTCTCGCCGTAGAGGAAGAGAAACGCGATGACGCCAACCAGCGGCGGCAGCGCGACCGGCAGCGCGACCAGGGCCCCAAGCAGACGCCGGCCCGGGATCTCGTTGCGCTCGAACAGGAAGCCCAGCGGCACGCCGATCGCCGCCGCGGCCAGCGTGGACAGCACGGAGATCCACAGGGTCCGCCACATCGCGTTCCACTCGTCGGCGCGAGTGAAGAAGGAGCGAAACGCCTCGGTCGTCGGGCCGCCTCCACCGGGGCTTCCGATGCCGAAAGCCTCCGCAGCGACGACCAGCAGCGGGTAGCCGACGAGCCAGACCAGGAACGCCAGCACCAGCCACGGCATGAGCGACCGGAGCTGCGGCGCCTTCCGATCCGCTCCGGCGGCGCTCAAGGACCGGACTCCGGCGCCGCGGCAAAGGCGGACGGCAGCTCTCCGCCAAGCTGCCGGACCACGCAGGCGCCCCTCAGGCCGGCCGCGGCTCCCGGCATGGCCACCTCGACGGTGGGTCCCGCCGCCAGCCGCACCGTGTAGAAGCTGTTGCTGCCGGTGAAGCGCTCGGCCTCGATCTCGCCGGAGAGGCCCGGTCCCTCGGCCGTCTCGAGACTCACGGACTCTGGACGAACACAGACGTCGACCCGATCGTTCACGGCGAGCTCGCCGCTACCCCGGCAACGCCAGGCCGGGGCCCCGGGCTGCGACGCGAGGCGCACCGTCAGTTCGTCTCCCCCATGCCGCTCCTTCACGACCCCCGCCAGCACGGAGCAGCGGCCGACGAAGGTGGCCACGAAGCGCGAAGCGGGATCGCGGTAGAGCTCCGCCGGTCCTCCGACCTGCTCCAGGCCTCCCTCGTTCAGCAGACCGATCCGCTCGCCGAGCTCGAAGGCCTCCTCCTGCTCGTGGGTCACCAGCACGGTCGTGATGCCCGTCTGCTTGACCGTCCGGCGCAGGTCGGCCCGGGTCTCCTCGCGCAGCGCCGGGTCGAGATTGGAGAGCGGCTCGTCGAGCAGCAGCACCCGCGGCCGCGGCGCCAGCGCCCGGGCGAGGGCCACCCGCTGCTGCTGGCCGCCCGAAAGCTCGGCGATCCGCCTCTCCTCGAAGCCGGAGAGTCGGACGAGATCGAGCATCTCGGCCACCCGGGCCTCCGCCTCGCCCTGCCCGCCGCCGCGGACCTTCAGTCCGAAAGCGACGTTCTCCGCCGCGCTCAGGTGCGGGAAGAGCGCGTAGCTCTGGAACAGCATGCCCACGCCCCGGCGCGCCGGCGGCAGGTGCTCGACCGCCTCGTCCGCGATCAACAGACGCCCCCGGTCGAGTTGCTCGAAGCCCGCCAGCAGGCGCAGCATCGTCGTCTTGCCGCTGCCGCTCGGGCCGAGTAGGGCGAAGATCTCGCCCGGCTCGACGGTCAACGAGACGCCGGCAAGGACGACCGTGTCGTCGAACGCCTTGAAGACGTCGTCGAAGCGGACGGAAACCCCGGACGCAATCACTTAGCAGCCCATGCTGCCAGGGGCGCGCCCGATCATCCTCCGCCCTGGCCGCGAACGGCCCGGTCCCACTCCGCCATCCACGCGGCGCCGTTCTCCTCGATCATCCGCCAGTCGACCTCCGCGCGGCGGAGTCGCGACTGCACGTCGGCTACCCAGGGCGCCAGCGCGCCGGCGTCGAGGTCGGGCCGCGCCGGCAGCCGGAACGCCTCCCGTACCGCAAGGCCGAGCGCCTCGGGCGAACCGAGCCAGTCGAGGAACGCCTCCGCCTCGGCCGGCTGACCGGAGCCTGCGACCACGCCGACCGAGTCCTGGATAACCGCGGTACCGCTCGCCGGAAAGCGGTAGGCGATCGGCGCGCCCCGGTGAATCAACGACAGGATGTCCGTCATCTCCCAGAGCGTCAGCACGCCTTCCTGGCGGGTCACCTTCTCGTGCAGGACAGCCGGGCTGTGGACGTACTCCCGGGTCTGGCCGTCGAGCCGTCGCAGCCAGTCGAAGCCGGATTCGGTGCTCCCGGTCTCGGCCACCGAGTCGGCCAGGATCTTCCCGAAGATCGTCCGCATCGTGCCGCTGGCCAGCGGATCGCGGATCACGACCTCGTCATGCCAGCGCTCGTCGAGGAGATCGTCCCAGTCGGCCGGCGCCTCCTCCTCGCTGATCGCGTCGCTGTTGTAGACGATGATCGTCGGCGTCTGGTACAGCGTGTAGTAGAGCCCCTCCGGATGCCGGTCGGCCGGATTGAGGGCCGCGGCCCAGGACGGCTCGGACGGCGCCAACAGGCCCTCAGCCGCGCCCCGCGCCAGGATCGTCGCCGGGCCGCCGAACCACACGTCCGCCTGCGGGTTCGCCCGCTCGGACCGGATCCGGTCGTAGACCTCCTGCGAGCCCATGTCGAGCCAGCGCACGTCGACCTCGGGCCGCGTCTCCTCGTACGCCTGCTCGACGACGGTCAGCAGATCCCGCCCATGCGGCGAGTACACGACCAGCGGCGTCCGGCCGTCGCCGCCGCAGCCCGCCACGGCCGCGGCCGCCGCGAGGCAGAGAAGGATCGATCGACGGCCCAGGGCGTTTCGCATCGGCCGCCAAGTGTACGTCGCCCGACAACGTGGCCGCGCGGTCTACAACGAGCGCGCCACCAGCCGCGCCCCGACGAGGCGGTTCATGCTCACGCCTTCCTCGGCAGCCCGGATGGCCAATGCCCGGTGCGTCTCGGGCGGCACACGAACCATGAACTTGCCGCTGTATGCGCGGTCCGCGTACGGAACGGGCAGGTCCTCGCCGTTCGCCCGCATGTCTTCGACGCTCTCGGCTACGAGACGCCGTACGCCCGCGAGAGCTTCTTCCGGCGTGGACGCGAGCCAACTGAGTGACGGAAACTCGGCGCACAGGCCCACATGCTCCTCGTCTTCCGCCGACCATGTGACCCGGTACGTGTAGTGGTCGCTCACTTCATCCCCTCCAGCTTGTCGATTGCCTTGAGCACCTGCCGTACCTGGTACGCCTTGGCCCTCCCCTTGGCATTCTGGATGTTCACCCTCGGGTCCCCCGGCCACGGAGTCCTGTAGGTGCGATGACTCGTACGGTTCTGACGCGGCTCGCCGAAGTACGCGTCGCAGACCGCGACCAGCTCCGCGAAGCGAGCGCCCTTCGGGTTGCGGCGAAGCTTCGCCACGATGGTCTCCATCTTCGCCACCGAGGAACAGTATCTCTATTGATACTGTCGCGCAACGCTTGGAGCGACGTCTTTCGGCTGCCAACAACCAAGAGACCTAGACGGTAGGCCCTCCGCAGTGCCGCGGGCCGGGAGCATCACTGAATCGCCAACACCACGTCCACCTGCGGGTCCGCCAACGCCTCCCGGCCTTAACTCGCGGACAGTTCCCGAACGTCAGCTACTTGCGAGGGATCAGAATCCCGGACTGTCCCCCGGGAGTGGTCCCGTTTGCCGGACGACTCCGTCAACCGGTGGTTGGGCAGCTCGGCAGAAGAGCTTGCCTGCCCTTGTTCGACGGCCGCCTCCACAGGCCGCTCGGCTCGTCACCTCAGCCGACTCACGCCCACGGGCTCATCGACCCCATCGACAAGCATCTTGCACTGCCCTCTTGACTGGAAGATCGTGACACGCGGCCTGTAGCTGTACGAATACTCGTAGTGGTACTCCGCTTGTTCCCAGATCTGGCCATTCGTCAGCTTGACGACGGTATCTCCTTCCCACCCCTCGAACTCTCCGTCGACCCTGCTCTCGACATCACACGTCGGAGGGTTGCTCGTAGTCGGGACGGACGGCAGGCTCGCGTCTGTGCCCGTGCGACCAACGACAGGCACGCCATCGACATCCCCGAGAACGTTCCCCACAGCGGGCGCAGTGGCTTCCGCCGGCGACTGCTCGCACCTTAACCTCTGGCTGGGCTTGGCGGTGCCGTCCGTTGAGCGCGAGAAGTCGTAGTAGAGGCCAGTGCCGTCAAGCTCGATGCGGAACATGTAGTCGAAGGTGCCATCGTCATCGAGACCGAAATCCCAGCGTCGGTCCAGTCCCCGGACCTCGAACTGTGTCGAGTAAGTTGTGCCGGCAACCGACACCTCACCGCCGTGCTCCAACCGACTCAGCGTGAGTAGCACGTTCGTGCGGTTGAAGTCGGACTCGTCGAAGCAACGCCATGTCTCCAACGACTCAAGCCGCTCCTTCGCCTCATTGTCTCCGTTCTCTGCAGCGAGGCGGTACCAGCGCATCGCATCGCTGAAATCTCGTTCGACGTCGCTACCAGTCTCATAGAGGGAGCCAAGCAGAAACTGCGCGCCAGTGTGACCTTGTTCGGCTGCCAACCGGTACCACTGTGCAGCCTCTGCGTAGTCCTGCTCCACGCCTCGTCCCATCGCGTAGATGAGTCCGAGGCTGTACTGCGCTCCAGCATGGCCTTGTTCGGCTGCCAACCGGTACCAGCGCGCAGCCTCCGCATAGTCCTCGACTTCATAGTTGTACCTCTGGCCGAGGCGGTACTGCTCCTCGGCGTCGATTCGCTCTTCAGCCCCGGGTGAACTCGGCAGCGTGTGCGCTGGCTCGGTTCGCCCCAGGGCTGCCACTGCATCGGGATGACCTTGGTCAGCGGCTAGACGAAACCAGCGGACCGCCTCAGCAGTGTCCTTCGGCACGCCCTGCCCATTGAGGTACATCACGCCGAGGTTGTGCTGGGCCTGCGCGAACCCTTGCTCGGCGGCCAGCCGATACAGCCGCGCGGCTTCGGCTTCGTCTCGGGGAACGCCATGACCATGCTGGTACATGTAGCCGAGATTGCCTTGTGCTCCTCCGTGGGCATGTGCGGCAGCCGAGCGCAGCCAACGGAGAGCCATCACGTCGTCGGTCCCCATGTAGAAAGACCCGAGTTCGGCCATCGCTCCAGGATGCCCCTGATTGGCTGCTCGGGTCGCCCAGAGTAGAACCTGCTTCGTCCTTTCGTCGTCATCTACACCGCCACGTCCTTCGGCGTACGCGACAGCGAGTTCGTACTGCGCCTCCGAGTCACCGCTTTCTGCGGCGGCCAGCAGTTGATTGAACCGGGCGTCGCGACGGACTCCAGAGCCGTCTCCTGAGTCGTCCGGCATCGTATCCAGCGAGGCCAGCTCATCGAGCGTGTCCCCGAACATCTCTAGCGTCTGGGTGTGGCCCTGTTGGGCCGCGCGACGGAGCCATCTGACGGCCTCGGTGGCGTCTTCAGGGACACCGTCCGCCTCGATGTGCAGCATGCCGAGCTTGAACTGCGCGTCCGCGTGGCCCTGTTCGGCCGCCATGCGGAGCCAGCGTGCAGCCTCAACGGGGTCCCTTGGTACGCCCCGGCCCTCGTGGTGGACCATCCACAGCAGGAACTGCGCATCGACGTAACCCTGTTCGGCGGCGCGCCCGTACCACCGCGCGGTTTCGGCGTAGTCCTGAGGGACGCCCGCGCCAATGCTGTACATGCCGCCCAACTCGAACTGCGCCTCCGCGTCGCCCTGGTCGGCGGCACGGCGAATCCACTTGACGGCTTCGGACTCGTCCTTGGACACGCCATGTCCGTTGTAGTACATCAAGCCTAACGAGGCTTTGCCTCAGACCGA
>JAAXHG010000068.1 GCA_012270995.1 Vicinamibacteraceae bacterium
GTCCAGTTTTCCAGGACCACCTCAGTGGCTCGACTCGGTCGACAAGTCCTACGGCGATCTCGAGGTCCTGCGCTCCGTGAACCTCGAGATCGGGGCGGGGGTCCAATGCCTGGTGGGCCGGAACGGCGCCGGCAAGACGACGTTGATGCGACTCGGGCTGGGCCTGACCGAGCCGAGTGCGGGCACGGTCCAGATGTTCGGCTACGACCCGCGACTTCATCCGGAGGTGATGGCCAGGGTCGGCATCCTGTTCGAGGAGGACGAGCTGTTCGACTTCCTGCGGCCGCTCGAGTTCCTGGACTACTGCGCCGCGCTGTACGGTCTGGACGCTGGCAAGGCCCGTACGCGCGCCGTCGATCTCCTGGAGGCTCTGGAAGTGCCCGCGTCGGATCGTCTCTGCCATCAACTCTCGACGGGCAACCGCCGGCAACTGGTCCTGGCTGCGGCGCTGCTGCACGGGCCGGAACTGCTGATCCTCGACGAGCCGTTCAACGGTCTCGACCCGGTCGCGGTAGCGCGCCTGTGCCGGATGCTGCGGGACTTCGCCGCCGACGGCCGGGGAGTGCTGATGTCGTCCCACCGCCTCGAACTGGTCGAGGAGATTGCGAACCAGGTCTACTTCGTGTCCGACTGTGCGGTCACGCTCTGGTCGCCGGAGCGGGTCAAAGCCTGGTACGACGAGTTGAGGGTTGTCGGTGCAGGAGAGCGGCCGCGGGGCGAGTTGTCCGCTTGAGCTACGCCACTTCGGCTTCCTGGAACGCCCTCGCCCGGAAGAGGAAGTCGATGATGTTCCCCTCGTGCGGCTGCAGCCAGTTGAGCTGAATCGTCGGCACCGGGCCGAGGTTCAGGCGGTCGACGTGGGTGGCGTCGATCAGTTGGCGTCGCCAGCGGTCGTCGTTCGTGATCGCGCTGCACACCAGGGTGTCGCCGATCGCGCTCAGCATCTTCTCTTGCGGACACTCGACGACGGAGACGAAGGGGAACATGTACTCGACGTTCGCCGCTTCGATGTTCGCGTCGGCGCAGTGGAGGACGGTCGGCAGCAGATAGTCGCAGCGTTCGCGTTCGTCGAGCCGGCCGTTGCCGCGGATCTCGGAGGTCAGGTCGCGCACGCCGGGAGCGTCGACCTGGGCGTCGATCATCCCGTTGATCGCCTTCGCCATCCCCGGCACGGTGAAGGCGGCGAGCGGCGATTCCGGGTCGTGAGCAGGCTTCGGCAGGACCGGCGCCAGCCGCTCGGCGAGCGCCTGGGCGATCTTCTCCGTGTGGCGCGAGGCCCAGACGCCGGAACAGGAAATGCAGCTCCGGCCGCTGTTGACCAGCACGCTGTCGACCATGACGTCGAGGTACTGCTCCCAGTCGTCGACGACGTCGTCGCCGAGCAGGATCTTGCTGAAGCCGGGGCCGTGCGGCTGGACCCGAGGATCGTTCTGGTAGCGGGCGACGGTGTCCGCTCCGCCGAAGATCATGCTGCGGGAGCAGGAAGCGAGAACCGCCGCGCCGATGTCGCCTTCGCCCGGATAGATCGAGATGGTCTGGCGGGGCACGCCGGCCTGGGCGAAGGCCTCGGTCATACGGTACGGCGTCCACGGCTCCTGCGGTCCCGGCTTGAACACCAGGCCGATCTGAAGCGGGATGACCGGCATCCACAGCGTGTGCACGCCCGGCGAGTTGGACGGAAGCACGAGGCCGATCACCGGCGCCTGCGCCTGGTAGCTGACCGGCACGCCGCGCTCCTCGATGCCGTGTCCCCGGGCCAGAATGTCGAGGTCGAGACCGCGCGTCAGGGCTTCCAGCACCTCGCCCATGTTCGTCAGCACGAAGTGGTTCTTGTCCATGTTCGCCCGGCACATGTGCTCGGGCAGGCCGGTCGTTGCCGACTGGTAGTGGACGAAGTCCTCCGGGGTCTGGCTGCCGCTGCCGAGGGGAAGGTCCGCGTTCAGGTAGAGGTCGGCGGCCTCGATCACCATGGAGATCAGTTCGCTGGACGGGATCTCGCGCAGGATGTCGCGGGCGCGCTGGGCGCGGCGCATGTCGCGCTGGACCAGGCCGGGATTGGTCTGGTGCAGCGTGGCCAGCTCCTCGCCGGTCTCGAAGTGGACGATCGTCGCCTTCTCGAGCGACTCGTAGGGCTTGCCCCAACGGATGGCGGGGATGTCGATCATCTGGGTACCTGCTGCCGGTCCGGGACGGTCCGGGACGTAGTAGGGAGTAACAAGCGAAAGAGGCGGAATCGTAGCACCGGGAACTGCAATCGGACGGGCGCTTCGGGGCGTGAGCGGGTGCGATGCCGGCTTCGCCCGGGGCGCCGGACTGCTACCCTTCGCCGGCCATGCGGAACAGGCGGATGGTTCTCAAATCGGCCCTCGGACTGGGTCTCGCCGTGCGAGGGCTGAATGTGCTCCAGGCGCAGGAAGACGATCCGCGCAGGGTGCGGCCGCGGGAGGGCGACCGGTTCGTGTTCGCCTTCGGGCCGCGCCAGGGAGAGACGATCCGGTTGGACGACCTGGCGATGGCCAGCGAGCAGGTGATCTCCTGGGCGATGGACCCGGCAAGCGGCGCGGTCCGCGACGGATCGCGTCTGAACCAGGTGCTGCTGCTGCGCTTCGAGCCTGATTCGCTGGCGCCCAAGACGCGGGAAGCGTCCGCGGGCGGTGTCGTCGCGTACTCGGGCATTTGCCCCCACACCGGCTGCGACATCGAGGACTGGTCGGAGGAGACGGAGTTCCTGATCTGTTCCTGTCACGAGTCCGAGTTCGATCCCAGGGACGGGGCCGAGGTCATCTCCGGCCCGGCGCCGCGGCGGCTGCCGTCGCTGCCGCTTCGTTCGGAGGACGGCGTTCTCGTCGCAGCCGGCGGCTTCAGCGCCACGATCCGGTTCGAGAGGGAGTTCTAGCGATGGCGTATCGGCATGCAGTCCTCGTTTTCACCGGTCTGGTCACGGCCGTCTCGGTGGCGGCCCAGGAACGGACCTCCCGTCCGGTGACCCAGGAGCGGCTCCTGGCCCCGGAGCCGGAGAACTGGCTCATGTACCGGCGCACTTACGACGGCTGGGGCTACAGCCCGCTCGACCGCATCGACACCTCGAACGTTGCCTCGCTCGCACCGGTCTGGACCTTCTCGACCAGCATCAACGAGGGCCACCAGGCGCCGCCGATCGTCAACGACGGCACGCTGTTCATCACCACGCCGGGCAGCCGCGTCCTGGCGCTCGACGCGCGGTCGGGCGAGTTGCTGTGGCGCTTCGTCCCGGAGCTCCCCGAAGACCTGCAGCAGATGCACCCGACGAACCGTGGCGTCGCGTTGTGGGGCGACCGGGTCTACGTGGCCACGGTCGACGCGCGCCTCTTCGCGCTCGACGCGCGGACGGGCGAGGTGGCCTGGGAGACGGCGGTCGAGAACTATGTCCGCGGCTATTACATGACGCTCGCGCCTCTGGCGGTCGAGGGCAAGGTCATGGTCGGCGTCTCCGGCGGCGAGTGGGGTATCCGCGGTTTCGTCGCCGCCTACGACGCGGACAGCGGGGACGAACTCTGGAAGACCTACACGATTCCCGGTCCCGGGGAACCTGGCCATGACAGTTGGCCCGGCGACACCTGGCGGACCGGCGGCGTGCCGGTCTGGGTCACCGGCACCTACGACCCGGAACTGCGGCTGAGCTACTGGGGCACCGGCAACGGCGGCCCGTGGACGGGCGATGCTCGCCCGGGCGACAACCTCTACGCCACCTCGGTGCTGGCGCTCGACGTCGACACCGGCGAGTTGAGGGCGCATCACCAGTACCACTGGAACGACAGTTGGGACTGGGACGAAGTCGACCCGCCGCTCCTGATCGACGTCGAGCGCGGCGGCTCGACGCGCAAGGCACTCGTCCATCCGGGCCGGAACGCCTATCTCTGGGTGCTCGAGCGGAGCGCAGACGCGATCGACTTCCTGGACGCCACCCCTTTCGTCCACCAGGACGTGTTCACCTCGATCGATCCGGAAACCGGCCGGCCGGAGTACGACCCGGCGAAGACCCCGGGCACCGGCGAGCGGGCGGTGTTCTGCCCCTCCTGGTCGGGCGGCAAGAACTGGCCGCCGGCCGCCTGGAATCCGGACACCAGGCTGCTCTACGTTCCGGCCAACGAGAACACGTGCTCTTACCTCGAGGGCGTCGAGGAGGAGTACCGCCCGGGTCGCACGTTCATGGGCATGGAGGGCGGCTTCGTGTCGCGGGAAGGCGCGGAGCACTACGGCGAGCTCCAGGCCTGGAACCTCGACACGCGGGAGAAGGCCTGGACCGTCGAATTCGAGCGCAAGCTCTGGGGACCGGTGCTGACCACCGGCGGCGGTCTCGTCTTCGTCGGCGGAACGAGCGATCGCTACTTCCGCGCCTTCGACGCGGCGACGGGGGAACTGCTGTGGCGCCAGCGGACGAACTCGGGCGTCACCGGCGTGCCCACGTCATTCGAAGTCGACGGCGTGCAGTACATCGCCGTCCAGTCGGGTTGGGGCGTCGACGCGCAGCGCGGCACGAATCACCTGGACGGGGCGATCGGCACGAACACCTACGTGCCCCAGGGCGGGGTGCTCTGGGTCTTCGCGTTGCCGGACGGGGGACGGTGAGGTCGGAACCCAGCGGAAGTTGGCGTTCGCCCTCGAGAATCGAGCACCATAGTGCGCGGTTTTCAAGGATGAACGCTCGGTCGATTCTCTGGCCATCGAGTGCTGTAGTCTGCCGCCGCTTCAGCCCGCCGATCACAGCAGGACCTAAGCCCGATTGGAGTTCGCAGATGGAAGTCGCCAGCGCTGACGCCCAGACCCAGGCCCGGGAACGACTCGATGCCCACGTCCGGGACATGATGGAGTGGCACTTCAGCCCGGAGACCGGAACGCCGTTCTGGCTGGACTTCGCCTCGAAGCTCGACTTCGATCCGCGCGGCGACGTCGCCTGCTACGCCGACTTGCGCAAGTTCCCACCCTTCGAGGACGAGTGGCTGCGGGGCGGACCGGTGCGGCGCTGGGTGCCCAAGGCGATGGCCGACGATCCGATCTACGTGTTCGAGACCGGCGGCACGACCGGCATCCCGAAGAGCCGGGTGGCGCTGAACGACTTCCGCACGGACTACGAACTGTTCAGCGCCAGCCTGCCGGACGAGCACTTCCCGCCGGGTTCCAACTGGCTGATGCTGGGGCCGTCGGGCCCTCGCCGCCTGCGTCTGGCGGTGGAGCACCTCTGCCAGTACCGCGGGGGCATCTGCTTCTGCGTCGACCTCGACCCGCGCTGGGTGATCAAGCTGATCAAGAAGGGCTGGATGGAGCACCTGGAGGCCTACAAGGACCACGTGATCGACCAGGCGCTGACGGTGCTCTCGGCCGGTCACGACATCCAGGCCATGTTCGCGACCCCGAAGCTGCTCGAGTCCCTGTGCCTGGCGCTCGAGGACCGCGGTCAGACCCTCGCCGACACCGGGATCAAGGGCATCTTCTCCGGCGGTACCGAGTTCACGCCGCAATGGACCCGCTTCGCGGTCGAGGAGTTGCTCGACGGCGTCTACATGACGCCCACCTACGGCAACACCCTGATGGGCCTGGCCGCTTCGCGGCCGGTCACGCCGGCCGACGGCTACACGATCGCCTACTATGCGCCGCAGCCGCGGGCCGTGCTCGAAGTCGTCGACCCCGACGACCCGGACCAGGTCGTCGACTACGGCGCCACCGGCCGGGTGCGGCTGACGACGCTGACCCGCGAGTTCTTCGTGCCCGGTTTCCTGGAGCGCGACGAGGGCGAGCGGGAGCAGCCCTGTGTCGACTATCCCTGGGACGGCGTCAGCGGCGTGCGGCCGTTCGCGCGGCTGGCGTCGGCGACGACGGTCGGGGTGTACTGACGCCCTCAGACGCCTCCATCACTTGGCCAGCCCTTGCGTTTCCTCTCCGTTGTTGCGAGACGGTTCGAGAAGAGCGTCTTCGAGGTTGTCCGCAAGCCGGTCGATGCGAGGACCGAACACCGCCTTGATGGCGGTCGCGGCCTGGTTCAGTTCGCGCAGTCTCTCCTTGTCTGGCTCGTCGAGACTGACGTCAACCAAGTAGGTCACGCGCCAACGGCCGCTGTCTGAGCGATCGTCCCACCAGTGCAGCTCCCGCTGCGGTCCGGCGGCGGCGAACTCTCGGGCAATGTCATCGGAGTCCGCCTTCAGTTCGTCGTACGCCCCGAGCCATGTTCCCGGCTTGTTTCGGGGCTTCGTGTTCGTCACGATGATACGGGCTTCGCCGTGCTTGACCGCGACGCGGTAGAGCAGCCTCTGCCCGCGAGCCGGTGTGGTCCGATCCGCGGCCCCGTTCGGTGAGAGACCCTTGAACGGCGAGTCGATCCCATCTTCGCTCGCCTGGGCGAACAGTGCGGTCCAAAAGGCCCGCCTCTTGATCTGCAGCGGCTTGATGTCGGGCGGCGCCACTGCAACCTCGAAGACCGGCGCGGGAAGAGAATCCCCGATCCTGATTGCCCTCACCTCAACCATCCAGATTCTTACCGTTTCCGCCTCGTTCAGTCTTTCCACGGCCTTGACGTGCTCGTCACGCGCCTTCTCGACAAGCCAGATGCCCTGGCTGATTTTCTGGTCGGGCTGACAGATGTAGGTCAGGAGTTGACCGAAGTGCTTGTGGTCGCTCGGTCCATACTGACTCTCAATGGCCACGCTGTCGTCGTAGATTTCGGAGACGATGCCGGGTTCGGCGTCCGCCGGTTGCTCGCTGCGAGCGTCCTTGAGGCCGATGCCGAGAACCCGGTCGAGTTTCGCGATGTTCGTCGTGAGCCACGCAGCGAAGTCAGCGTCTTCCTTCGGCCACACTTTGCGGAGCTCGACCGGACTCACCGTGCCGATCTTTGTTGTCATCGTCCGACCCTACTCCCGTCCCGCATCATGCGGCAGATACGGGAGCATCGCTTGGGGGCTCGGAGGCTTCTTCTCCAGCCGTTCGGCTGGTCAGCAGAGTCAGAGCACCTTCCTGAACGCGCCGGCAGCGCTGATCGTGACAATCCACGGACCGAGCAGTTCGGTATCGACGACTCTCTCGATCTTCGGCCAAGCGATCATGATCGCCCGCAACATCCTGAGTCGGTTGGCGCGCCTATCGGTGAGGACGAGGAGCCGCGCGTCTGCTGAGCGTGTGGCCGCGACCTCCGAAGCTCGGTGTTGGATCCCCTTGTCCTTGGTGACCAGAACATGCCCGAGTTCGGTCTGTTCGGCGATCCATGTCTCGTCCGGTACTTGCCGCTGCGCCGGATAGTGATCATCGCGGCCGACGGCGTGTACACGCACGGCTTGGAGAGCCCGCGGCACGGCCTTGCCGATCGAGCGGTCGAAGAAGCAACGTTGGGCAAGAGTCGTCCTCGGGGCCAACCGGCATCGGAGATCACTCGACTCGTAGCTGGGACGGACTACGCGGCCTGTCTGGCCGCTTGTTCCCAGGCCACGGCAATCTCGACCTCGGACTTCGCCAGTGAGAAGTCCTCAGCAATAGCGTCGAGCCCCTCGCCGGCCTCCAGGCGTTCGAAGAGGACGTCAGTCCGGACCCCGGAGCCCGCGACAACCGGAAGGCCCCAGCCGAAGCGCGGAACCAGCATGACGTCGTGTCGATCATCCAGCCAGAGCCTCGAAGGATCACCGTGGTCGTCGAAGACGAGCGACTTGAAGTGCTCCTGGACCGCGTCCGGCCAAACGAGTTGACCGCCGCCGGTGACATCCAGGAGCACGGGCGCTTCGCTGGCCTCTTGCAGTTCGATGAACAGGGCCTTCCCGTCAGTCTCGAAGTCGGGCTTCAGGAGCGGCCGCTCGAATCCGGACAGATGCTCGCTGACGAAGTCCAGCGCGAGGCGGACTCGTTGCATTGAAACGCCTCTTCGACGATACGCATCGAGGAAGCGTGCTTCGACGACGTTGAAGAAGCTCAGGATCAGCGGAGCATCGGCGCCGCCGTCGGCAGCCAGCACGGGAGGCTTGCCGGTAGGCCAGCCGCAAAACCAGGTCCGCAGCGTAGGGGTGGGCACTCCGATGATCTTCGCCGCCTCCGCGAGAGGGTAGCGAGGTTCAATGCCGTGCTGCATTGGAGTAGCTCTCTTCCTTGGTCGCGCTCACAGAGTGTCTTGGGGGACGGCGGCTAGCGAGAGGCGGGACCGACATAGCAGACCGGCTATGAGCGGCCACTCGATATGCGGCGATCGGTGCTGGAGAGCTAGGGCGCGGCCCGGTTCCGGTAAAGAGCCGGATCGACCACCTCGGCCATCGCCCGTTCGTCCAGGCCGTCCACGAGCTCCGCGATTCGCCTTGCCGCCGCCTCGGGATCCCGCAACGCCTCGCCGTACTCGATTTCGACCCACTCGAATTGCGGAGCGCGGCGGAGCTGGTAGTTCACTCGCCACATCTGGTCCCGCCAAAGTTCCATCATCCGCTCGTCCGGCGTGTCGTCCGTCTCGCCCCGGCGGTCGAGCATCTTGCGCTGCGATGCGAGCACTTCTTCGAGGTCGCGCCTCATCAGGAGGACCTGGTAGTTCAGGTTTGGGGGCAGGTCCTTGAGCAGGAAGGAGATGACCTTGACCGCGCGGCCGCGTGAGGCGCGGAGCCAGGACTTGTCCGGCTCGTTCGCGAGGTCCTTGACTCGCTCGTCCTCGTAGTAGCCCCGGGGGTTGTCCTCGTCGGCTTCGCGCTCGCCGTCGGTCACGATCTCCATGCCGCCGGCCTCGAGCATTCGCATCGCCATCGACGTGCCGGAACGGGGGAGACCGGAGACAACCACGATCGGCCGGCCGTAGCGGAGGCGGCGCCAGAGCGTTGTCCAGTTCATGGCCGTGGGATGCTACCCGCGGGTCCGGCGTGAACAGTCGCGCTTCCCGCGGGCCCGGGCCCCAGCCGATCAATGCCGGTCTCGAGAGACTCTCAGGCCGCGATCAGGGGATCCCGGGTGCGTAACTCGGGGAAATGCGCGAAGTCGCGATCTCGGGTCAGGAGTTCGCTGACGCCATTGGCGATGCAGATGGCGGCGATGCGGGCGTCATGGACCCGGGGGCCGGTGATCCGGGGCTGAGCCGCCACGCGGCCGAAGACGGGCAGGAACTCCGCCGTTTCGGCGATCAGGTGGACTGATGGCGACGATGCCCACTCCTCAAGCTGGCGCCAGGCTTCCACCATGGGCGTCGCGTCCTGACGCCAGATGCGGCGGTTCGTCACCACGCTCAGAAATTCGCAGCAACACGGCCAGGGGATGGCCCACGGCTCGTTGCCGTCGGCGTAGCCCTGGACGAGCGCATGAGCTTCTTCGTTGATCGGATCCTCGTAGCGATGGGCGTACACGAGCAGGTTCGTGTCGAACGCGATCACTCCGCTCTACCTGCCCTCGTAGATGATGTCGCGGAGTTCCTCCCAGGAGTACTTCTCCAGTGGGTTCGGGCCGTTCGGATCCCCGTAGCGACAGTCCTTCATCTTGTACTCGTTCTTCTTCGGCGGAGGCTTCGCCAGCAGTTGCCGCAGTCCGTCTTCGATGATCGCCCGTAGCGGCTGGCCGGTGTCCTTCGCGCGCTGTCTCGCACGCTCAAGTAGCCCGTCGTGAATCTCAACGGTGGTCTTCATGCCGACCCATACTAGCCAGCCTCAGGAGTATGGGCAAGGTGGGATCCACGGTTCCCGGAAGGTCCGCGCCGCCCACCTGTGTTCGGGGGCTTGTCTCTTCGGATCACCCTTTCCGGGCGGTGTGAGGGTCGGCCCCAAAACGGCGCCTCCGCGGTGGGCACTGCGGGACGGTGGTCGGCCAGAAGGCCGGCGCACGGGCCTTCCGACGCTTCGGCTATCCGTCGCGCCGCGGAACCCCCAACGACCAGCACCCGCCACGGCCTTCGAGACTTGCACCCGGCT
Source organism: Vicinamibacteraceae bacterium (assembly GCA_012270995.1). GTDB lineage: Bacteria > Acidobacteriota > Thermoanaerobaculia > Multivoradales > Multivoraceae > Multivorans. Next base: position 9,888 of record JAAXHG010000068.1, read on the forward strand.
GCCGCTGACTGCGGGTTCCGGCCTTTCAGGGCCGGTCACCGGCCCGCCGACAAGCACGAATAGAATCCGGCCCGGCGCCGAGCGTCAGGCCGACCGATCGGCAAGCGCCGCCGTCCAGTCCCAGACCATCTGGAATCCGCAGACCATGCCACTCCGCCGCCCGGCCACCGTCGCACTCTCTCTGCTTGCGGGGCTCCTGGCAGCCGCGGCGCCGGCGACCGCCTACATCGGTCCTGGGGCGGGGTTCGCGCTGATGTCGTCGTTCCTCGTGCTGCTGGCCACGGTGGCGCTGGCGTTCCTCTCGCTGCTCGCGTGGCCGGTCCGGACCCTGTGGCGGGTCGTTCGCCGCAGGAAGCCGCCGAAGGCGCACGTCAAGCGGCTTGTGTTCGTCGGACTCGACGGCCAGGATCCGCGGTTGACCGAGCGGATGATGAAGGAGGGCAAGCTCCCCAACTTCCAGCGCCTCAGCAGGCAGGGGAGCTATCGCCGGATCGCCAGCACCTATCCCGCGCTGTCGCCGGTCGCCTGGTCGACGTTCGCGACCGGCGCCAATCCTGGAAAGCACAACATCTTCGATTTCCTCGACCGCGACCTGCGGAGCTACCTGCCGAAACTGTCTTCGGCCCACATCGGTCGCGTGGAGCGCTTCCTGAAGCTCGGCAAGTGGAAGATCCCGCTGCAGAAGCCGGAGATTCGCATGCTGCGGCGGTCGAAGCCGTTCTGGACCGTGCTCGGGGAACGCAACGTCTGGAGCACGGTGCTGCGGGTACCGATCACCTTTCCGCCGGACCGGTTCCACGGCGCGCAACTCGCGGCGATGTGCGTGCCGGACCTGGTGGGCAGCCAGGGCACCTTCCTGTACTACACGACCCGACCAGCGACGGACGCGATCCGGGAGGGTGGATTGCGGGTGCCGCTCGGTTCCAACGGTTCCGGCCCCGACCACTTCGACTGCGTGGTCGAAGGGCCGGAGAACAGCTTCCTGGAGGGAGATCCGCCGCCTCCTCTCCGCGCGCCGATGACGATCGAGGTCGACCGCAAGGAGAAGACCGCGATGGTCAGCGTGGCGGGGGAGACGGTGGAACTCCAGCAGGGAGAGCTCTCCGACTGGGTGCGTCTCGAGTTCCGGGCCGCGCCGGGGATCAAGGTCCACGGCCTGACCCGGATGCTGCTGACGGAGGCCGCCGAGCACACTTCGCTCTACCTGACCGCGATCCACATCGACCCCGAGAAGCCGGCAATGCCGATCTCGCACCCGTCCTACTACGCCCCGTACCTGGCCAAGCGGGTCGGCGATTTCGCGACGCTGGGCCTGGCCGAGGACACGACGGCGCTCAACGAGGGAGTGACCGACGACGCGATCTTCCTCCAGCAGTCCTACGACATCGACCGCGAGCGCGAGGAGATGTTCTTCGCGGCGCTCGAGCGGCTGCGCAAGGGCTCCCTGACCTGCGTCTTCGACGCCACCGACCGCATCCAGCACATGTTCTGGCGCTACATTGAAGACGGACACCCGGCCGCGAACGGCCGCAAGACGGGCAAGCAGCGCCGGACGATCGAGGAGCACTACCGGCACAACGACGCCCTGGTCGGCCGGGTGATGGAGAAGCTGGCCGACGACGACCTGCTGATCGTGCTCTCGGACCACGGCTTCGCCTCCTTCCGGCGGGGTGTCAACCTGAACCGCTGGCTCCTCGACCACGGCTATCTGGCGTTGCGCGAGGACGCGGACGGCACGGAGGAGTGGCTGGAAGGCGTGGACTGGACGCGCACCCGAGCTTACGCGCTCGGGCTCGCCGGCGTGTGCCTGAATCTTGCGGGCCGCGAAGCCGGCGGCATCGTCGAACCCGGCGAGGAGGCGGGGGCGCTCAAGCGCGATCTGATTGCCGCTTGGGACGGTCTGCGCGACGAGGAGCGAAGCGCGGTGGGCATCAACGCCGCCTTCGACGCCGAGGATCTCTACACCGGTCCGTATCGGGGCAACGCCCCCGACTTGATCGTCGGCTACAACGACGGCTACCGGGTGTCCTGGGACTGCGCCGTCGGCGTGGTCGCGGGCCCGGTCTTCTCCGACAACACGAAGGCGTGGAGCGGCGACCACTGCGTCGACCCGCGTCTGGTCCCGGGCATCTTCTTCAGCAGTCGCCCGGTCGACCGCGGCGACGACCTGTCGCTCCTCGACATGGCGCCCACCGCGCTGGCCCTGTTCGGCATCGACAAGCCGGACTACATGGAGGGAGAGTCGGTGTTCGACCCGGCGGGCTTCGCGGGCGGCGCGGCGGGAGCGGCAGCGTGAAGCGGCCGCTCCTGGCAACGGCGGCTCTCGTCCCGGTCGTCCTGGCGATCGCCTGCGGCGACGGTGGCGTCGGTCCGTCCGAGGGGCCGAAGGTCATCGTGCTGGGCTTCGACGGCCTGGACCCCGAGCTTACGCGGCAGCTGATCGACGAGGGGAGGCTGGCGAACTTCGCCCGGCTCGAGGCCATGGGCGGCTTCACCCGGCTTGAGACGACGATCCCGCCTCACAGCCCGGTCGCCTGGTCGAGCTTCGTCACCGGCATGGACCCGGGCGGCCACGGCATCTTCGACTTCCTGCACCGGGACCCGGAGACGATGATCCCGTATTCGTCGACGGCCGCGGCGTCCTCCGGCGGACGCTTCCTGGAGGTGGGACCGTGGCGGTTCCCGCTCACCAGCGGGGACTACGTGCAGTTCCGGCACGGTACGCCCTTCTGGGAGGTGCTGGAGGAGCACGGCGTGCGCGCGACAATGGTTCGCATGCCGGCGAACTTCCCAGTCTCGGGCACCGCGAGCCGCGAACTCTCGGGCATGGGCACGAGCGACCTACTCGGTACCGACGGCACCTTCACCTTCTACACCTCGGAGCTGTTCGCGGACCGGGACATCAGCGGCGGCGACATCGTCGAGCTCGACATCTACGACAACGTGGTCGAGGCCGAGTTGCTCGGACCCGACAACCCGCTACTGCGGGAGCCGGTCAAGCTGACCGCGCCGTTTGTCGTCTACCTCGATCCGGAGGCGGAGAGCGCCAAGGTCGAACTCGGCGACCAGCAGATCGTGCTCCGGGTCGGGGAGTGGAGCGACTGGCTGGAGGTCGACTTCGAGATGATGCCGACCCAGCACCTGCGTGGCATCTGCCGGATGTACCTGCGCGCGCTCGAGCCGGAGTTCGAGCTCTACGTCAGCCCGATCGACCACGATCCGATGTCGCCCGCGGCGCCGATCTCGACGCCGCCCGACTTCGCGGCCGAGCTGGCGGAGGCGGTCGACCGCTTCTACACGGAGGGGATGCCCGAGGACACGAAAACCCTGACGGAGGGCGTCTTTACCCCGGAGGAGTTCCTGGTCCAGGCCAGGATCGCGGGCGACGAGGTCGCCGAGCAGTACGGCTACGTGCTGGACCGCTACCTGGAACAGCAGGGAGGCTTCCTGTTTTACTATTTCGGCAACGTGGATCAGATCGGCCACGTCCGCTGGCGGTCGCGCGATCCGGAGCACCCCGTCTACGACCCGGAAGTCGACGCCGTGCACGAGGACCTGATCCCGACGCTCTACGAGGGACTCGACGCAGTCGTCGGGCAGACGCTGGACCGGCTCGAGGCCGAAGCCGGCCTCGGCGACGGCGACGCGGACGAGCCGCTGCTGATCGTCATGTCGGACCACGGCTTCGCCTCCTGGCGCCGCGCCTTTCACCTGAACGCCTGGCTCGCCGAGAAGGCCTACCTGACGGCGAGAAACCCGGACCCCTACGCGGACGAGGGTTTCCTGCTGAACGTCGACTGGGACGAGACCCGGGCCTACGGGATCGGCTTCTCGGGTCTCTACGTCAACCTGCGCGGCCGCGAGCGCGACGGCACGGTGACGGCGGCGGAGCGCCTCGATCTGGTCCGGGAACTGAAGCGGGAACTGTTGGCGGTCGTCGATCCCGAGACGGGCGAACCCGCGATCACGGAAGTCCACCTGCGCGAGGACTACGCCTTCCAGGACCAGACAGCGATCGGTCCCGATCTGGTCGTCGGTTACGCGAAGGGCTACCGGGGGGCGACGGAATCGGCGTCTGGCGAAGTGGTTGGCGAGGTCTTCAGCGACAACGACAGCGCCTGGAGCGGCGATCACATGATGGACCACCGGACCGTGCCGGGGGTGCTGCTGGTCAGCCGTCCGCTTGGCCGCCCCGCTCGGGGCATCGTCGACCTGGCGGCCTCGATCCTGGCCGAGTACGGCGTGGAAGAGTTCCCGCCGCTCCTGGCCGGCGCGGCGACGGGCTCGCCCTGAACCGGCTGGAACGACGGCGCCAGAGAAAGCCAGCGAAGGAGGACAAGGATGTTCGGCGGCGGCAAGGTCAAGCTCGACAAGGAACTCATCGCGCGGGTGAAGCGCTACAGCGACATCGCGGGCTACTCGTCCGTCGAGGAGTTCATCACCCACGCGCTGGAGAAGGAACTGGCCAAGCTCGAAGGCGCCGAGTCGAGGGAGGAGATCGAGAAGCGGCTGCGCGGCCTGGGGTACATCTCCTAGAGCCGCCGAACCTGTCGCAGACTCCATGTTTGGCCCCAGTCCCCACCTCACCAGGAGCCCGCGCCGCGGAACTTGCTTCGCGGCGTTCTGCAGCGTGGGCTCCTAGCCGCCCCGCTCGCTCGTCTCCGCCGCCGCCAAAGCTCGCCGATGTCCCTTCTGAACGCCGCCCTCCGCGCCGTCTTCGACGTGGCGCTCCGGCCCTTCGCGGCCCTGCCGCCGATCGTGCCGGTGACCATCATGGCGCTGGTCTCGGGCGTCTTCGCCCTGCTCGTCTACCGCTGGACGTCGAACCAGGCGGCGATCGCCGCGGTCAAGCGGCGGCTGTTCGGCCACCTGCTCGAGGTGCGGCTCTTCAACGACGACCTGCGGGCGGTATTGGCAGCCCAGCTTCGGCTGCTGCGCGAGAACCTGACCTATCTGCGGCTGAACCTGGTTCCGCTCCTGTGGATGATCGTGCCCTTCATGCTGCTGATCGCCCAGTTGCAGTTCCACTACGGCTACAGCGGCCTCGACGTGGGTGAGCGGACGCTCCTGACCGTCGACCTGGTCGCGCCGGACGCGGAGCCGTCGGCTGACGGCGAGCCACCGCCGCGCCCGGACGTGGACCTCGAGGCGTCGCCGGGCGTCGCGGTCGAAACGCCGGGCGTCTGGGTGCCGAGCCTGCACCAGGTGGCCTGGCGTCTGCGCGCCCTCGAGCCGGGGCGCCACCAGCTCGTCGTCCGGACGGGCGGGGAGGAGTTCACGAAGAGCGTCTTCGTCGTCGATCCCGAGAACGGCGCGCGCTGGGTCCGCCGCTCGCCGACCCGGCGACGGGCGGCCATCCTCGACCAGTTGCTCTACCCGGCGGAACCGTCGCTGCCGCGGGACGGGCCGGTCGACCGAATCGACATCCGGTATCCGGCAGCTTCCATCTCGTTCTTCGGCCTGTTCGACCTGCACTGGCTGTTTGCGTTCCTGATCCTGTCGATCGGGCTGGCGTTCGCGCTGCGGAACCGGTTCGGCGTCACGCTGTGATCCACGGCACGCCGGCCGAACGGGAGACCGCGGCGCCGGTGCCCGAAGCCGGCACCCTGGCGATCGACGTCGCCATCCCGGCTTACAACGAGGAGGATTCGATCGGTCTAGTGCTCGCCGACATTCCGGCCGACCTGGTGCGGCGGGTCGTGGTCGCCGACAACAACTCGCGGGACGCGACCGCGGCGCGGGCGCGCGAAGCCGGGGCGGAGATCGTGCCGGCGCCGGTCCAGGGCTACGGCAGCGCCTGTCTGGCGGCGCTCGACCACCTGCGCCGGACCGGACCGCCGGAGATCGTCGTCTTCCTGGATGCGGACTACTCGGACCACCCCGACGAGATGCCGCGGCTGGTGGAGCCGATCGTGCGCGGCGAGGCGGATCTGGTCATCGGTTCGCGGGCGCTGGGAGAGGCCGAACCCGGCGCCCTGCTGCCGCAGGCGCGCTGGGGCAACCGGTTTGCCTGCCTGCTGGTGCGCATGCTCTACGGCCACCGCTATACGGACCTGGGGCCGTTCCGCGCCGTCTCGTGGGAGGCGCTCGAGTCGCTCGGCATGAGGGATGCGGACTTCGGCTGGACGGCGGAGATGCAGGTCAAGGCGCTGCGGCGGGGCCTGCGTGTCGCGGAGGTGCCGGTCAGCTACCGTCGCCGAACCGGCGTGTCCAAGATCACCGGCACGATCTCCGGCACGGTGCGCGCGGGCTGGAAGATCATCGCGACGGTTCTCCGCTACAGTCGCGGCCCTATATGAGTGGAATGACCGGTACCGCCGTCAATGCCGCTGGTGGGGAAGTGCCGGCCAGCGAAGTCGAAGTCGATGTCCGCTACAAGGAGACGGACCAGATGGGAGTGGTCCACCACTCGAACTATCTGGTGTGGTTCGAGCTGGCCCGTACCCATCACTGCCGCGCCGCGGGCATGGCCTACCGGAAGATCGAGGACGAGGGCTACTGGCTGATGGTCACCGGCGTCCAGCTCAAGTACCGCGGCGCCGCCCGCTATGGCGACACGGTCCGGGTCGTCTGCTGGCTCGAGCGGCTGAAGAGCCGCGCCATGAGCTTCGGCTATCGGACGGAAGTGGGTGGCAAGGTGCTGGTCGAGGGTCGGACCGACCACGTCTGGGTCGACAGGGAGACGGGAAACCACTGCCGGATGCCGGAGGTCGTCGTGCCGGTCTTCCGGTCGATGGCCGGGTCCTGCTAGCGCCGCCAAACCCGTCGCAGGCTCCGTGTTTGGCCCCAGCCCCTACCGCCCCAGGAGCTTGTGCCGCGGAACCTCGTTCCGCGAGGTAAGTTGCTAGAAGCAGGCGTAGCCGCCGTCGATCACGAACTCGTCGCCGGTGTGGTAGGCGGATGCCCCGCTGGCCAGGTACACGGCGATGCCGCTGAAGTCGTCGCCGACGCCCCAGCGGCGCTGGGGAATGCGGCGCAGGACCTTGGTCCGGAAGGCCTCGGTGCCGAGAGCCCTTTCCGTCATCGCGGTAGCGATCCAGCCGGGCAGGACCGAGTTGACCCGGATCCCGTGGCGCGCGTGCTCGACCGCCAGGCCGCGCACCATCGCGTTGAGCCCCGCCTTGGTCGAGGCGTAGTGCTCGCTGCGCGGGGCGCCGAAGATCGCGGAGACGCTGCTGGTCGCGACCAGGGAGCCGCCCTCGCCGGGCTCGACCATGTGCCGGATCGCCTGCTGGAAGGTCTGGAACACGCCCTCCATGTTGACCTGGAAGATGCGGCGCCACTCTTCCATCGACATGTCGACGAAGGGCGTGCCGCGGCCTCCGATGCCGGCGTTGGCGAAGCAGGAATCGACCTTGCCGAGCAGGTCGACGGTGTGTTCGAAGGATGCGGTCACCGCGTCGGCGTCGCCGACGTCACAGATGAGTGCTTCGACCTTCGTGCCGTGGCGCTCCAGTTGCTCCCTGGCGGCCGCGTTCTTCGTCTCGTTCGTTCCCCAGATGCAGACATCGGCCCCAGCCTGGGCCAGCCCCTCGGCGAACCCCAGGCCGATGCCCGAGTTGCCGCCGGTCACCAGCCCGACGGTGCCGCTCAGGTCGAATGCGTCGTAAGCCACGGTTTGATCTCCCTGGTTCCTTGAGAGTGCGGCGCGGAGCATAGCCGTCTCCGGTTCGCTCCGGTCTCAGCCGAACCAGAGGCGGATCGCGAACAGGATCACGGTGATGGTCACCACCTGCTGCACCCAGGCGTGACCCTTGAGCACGGTCAGTCGCACGCCGAGCCAGCCGCCAACCATGTTCCCGGCCGCCAAGGCGAACCCGAACGCCCAGTCGACCCGACCGGAGAGCGCGAACAGCAGCAGGGAGAGGCCGGTGAAGCAGAGAATGCTGAGCACCTTGACCGCGTTGCCGCGCACCAGGTCCAGGCCGGCCAGCGAGGTCGCGGCGAGGATGAAGAAGCCGACCCCCGCCTGGACGAATCCGCCGTAGATGCCGACGCCGAAGAAGCCGAGCGCCAGCAGGCCGATCCGGAGGGTCGCGGGCTGTTCTTCGGGTTCCGCGCGCCGCGAGATCAGGGTCCAGAGGGTCGCCACGACCATCAGCGCGGCCAGCACGCGGCGAAAGGCGTCGTCGCTGATGACGAGCGCAGCCCAGGCGCCCAGCCCGGCGCCGGCGGTTGCCGGCATCGCCGCCCACAGGATCGCCCGCCGGTCGAGCACGCCGTGACGGTGGAAGCCCCACGAAGCGACGACGTTCTGGAGCAGGATGGCGACCCGGTTCGTGCCGTTGGCGATGCCCGGCGGCAGGCCGAAGAAGATGAGGATCGGCAGGGTCAGGAAGGAGCCGCCGCCGGCCACGACGTTCAGGACTCCGGCGACGCAGCCGGCGAGCGCGAGCGCGGGGTAGACGATCGCCGGCTCGTTCATCGCCGCTCAGCCTAGCGCCCCGAAACCCCTCGCGAGCTCGCGTCCGTTTGCTCCCCAAGGCGATAGAATGCGGTCCGATGGCCGATCAGCCTCCCGCGCGCGGCGGCGGCGCCTCCGTCCTTTCGTTCCTGGGCGGATTGCGCTTCCCGCAGCTCTTCGTGCTGCTCGCGATCATCTTCCTCGTCGACCTTTTCGTTCCCGACCTGCTGCCCTTCGTCGACGAGGCCGTTCTGGGCCTGCTCACGCTGATGACGGGCATGTGGCGTGATCGCCGCGAGCCGCCCGACAAGCCTCCCGAGAAGAACGTGACACCGCCGGGGGCGCGTGGATGAGGCTGCGCCGGCTCCTGGTTACCCTGGCGGCGCTGCTTGCGGCCCTACCGGCGGTCGCGGCGGCCCAGGACTGGAGCGGGGACCACGGAATCCGGGTCACGGTGGCCGACGACGCCGGCCAACCGGTGCCGGAGGTCAGAGTCATCGTGCGGCTCGCGGAGTCGGATCGCTCCGGTGGGCCGCCGCCGCTGCTGACGAACGGGCAGGGCGTGGTCGAGGTCACCGGCCTCTCGGCCGGCGAGTGGGAAATCGAACTGATGCGGCAGGGCTTCATGATCGTGAACTCGTACCTGAGACTGGAGGACGGGAAGCGGCCCCAGGTGGGCTTCACGTCGAGTCAACGAACGGGTCCCTTCTGGGCGCCCATGAACGTGAGCTACTCGAGCCTCGGCGCGGCGAGTTCGACGGCGCGGGCCGGCTCGGCTCGGGCGATGAACAGGGCGCAGCGCCGGGCGGAACGTCGCGCCGAGCAGCGTGAGCGGCGGCTCCAGCGGGACGACGTGGCCCGCGTGGTCGAGCCGCCGCCGGCAGCGGAGACGCCGCAACCCGAGTCGACGGAAGCGGTGGAGCAACCGGCGCCGGCAGCAGCGCCGGAGCCGGTCGTCGTGGCGGAGCAGCCCACGGCCGAGCCCGAGCGGGTCGCCGTAGCGGAGCAGCCGGCGGCTGAGCCCGAGCCAGTGGACGTGGCGGAACGACCCGCGGCTGAACCAGAGCCCAGGCCGGTGGACGTGGCGGAACGACCCGTGCCTGAACCCGAACCCGAACCCGAGCCGGTCGTGGTGCGCCTGCTGGCGAACCCCACTCTGCTGCCCGCCGGCGCCTGCCCCGAGTGCGCGCCAGGTGAATGGTCCGTGTCGAGTCACTGGCCGGCGGAACCGAGAACCGGTGAGACGACTGCCTGTGCGGGCGATCTCGCCGGACGTCTGGAGCGGGTGGCCGGCATCGTCGAACAGTCGTTGCCCGAGGAGTTCCTCGCCTACACCGGCGCGCTGGCGTCGCCCGAAGGCAACGACGTGCTGCGGCTGTTGCCGCCGGAGACCCGGGCCGAGGTCCAGGAGTTGCTGATCCCGGTCCTCGATCCGGAGCGCTCGTGCCAAGTCCTCGGCGTTCTGTTGCCGAAGGACGTGAGGTTCGTCGGCTTCCAGTACGAGGCCGCCGACCTCAGTGCGAGGGGCGGCTGCCTGCCCGAGCAGCCGTGCGACATCGGCGATGCCCAGTGGCGGGGAAATCCCATGATCCACCGTCACGACCACGGAACGTTCGTCTACGGCGTGTTCGAGAACCTGTCCGCGGACACCCGGCGGGAAGCGAACCTCAAGGTCTACTTCCGGCCGCCGCGGGGCTGGTTGCCGCCGCGCTGACGGCGGGCCGTGCGGTACGCTCGTTCCCGTTCACGGAGAGAGAACCGGCTCAAGCGAACTTCTGTGAGGAGAGTTGTCATGTCCTTCCGCCGCTCGAACTTCCTGTTCACCGCTGTCGCGCTGGCATCGCTTCTGACGACGCCCCTGGCCGCTCGCGGCGACGACGACATTCCACGCACTCCGAGCGGCCGGCCGGACCTCTCCGGCAACTACGACGTCGCCAACCTGACGCCGTTCGAGCGGGATCCCCGCTTCGGCGACAAACTGTTCATGACCGCGGAGGAAGCGGAGCAGATCGCTGCCAGGATGGCAGCGGCCAGCGCGGGCGCCGACGCGGTCAGTGACCCGGACCGCGAGGCGCCGCCGGCGGGAGGCGACGGTTCCGCGGGCGCGGCGGGCGCGGTTGGCGGCTACAACTTCTTCTGGCTCGACTTCGGCAACCGGGCGTACCCGATCGACGGCAAGTACCGAACATCGGTGCTGATCGATCCGCCGAACGGTCGGATGCCCGAGTTGACCGAGGCCGGCAAGGCGCGGAGGGCCAGGGTCAACCCGTACATGTACCGGAACACGGGCGACGCCTGGTGGATCGAGGCCGGCGACGATCCCTACGACGGCCCCGAAACCCTGACGCCCGGGGACCGCTGCATCTACACCGGCGTCGCCACGACTCCGGTCCGTTCACTGCCCTACAACAACCTGAAGACGATCACCCAGACCGAGGACCACGTCGTCATCCTGGTCGAGTGGATGCACTGGGCGAAGGTGGTCCGTCTGAACGCCGAGCACCCGCCGGCCGAGTATCGCTCCATGGGCGGTGACTCGATCGGCTGGTGGGAAGGCGACACCCTCGTTGTCGACACGACGAACTTCCGCGTTGGCGGACGCGGCTTCCGCGGCGGCTCGGAGAACACCCACGTCGTCGAGCGCTTCTCCGTGCAGCACGATGGCAACGTGATCTACAACTTTACCGTCGAGGACGACACGGTCTGGACCGCTCCGTGGACCGGCGAGTACCTTTGGAAGGCCGACGAAGGCCGCGTCTACGAGTACGCCTGCCACGAGGGCAACTACTCGATGGGCGGCACGCTGCGCGGAGCACGGGTCCTCGAGGCGGACGCGCTGAGCGGAGCCAGCACCGGCGCCGAGTAAATCGGCCTAGGTCGGCAGGCGTATCTGAGTTTGCCGGAGTTTACGCGCCGGTGGCCACGCGGAATGCCGGGAGGCCTCGCCAAGTGCGTAGCGTCCGCTCGGTGACGCCGGCTTCGCAGTGGCGCGACGACTGCGCGGCGAAGGCGAAGGCCGAGGCGGGCGGCCGGAAGAGAGCGGCGGAGGGAGTGTGAACCGGCAACGCTCACTCAGATCGTGGGGGCCAGCCGCCTGCGCTGGCGCCAGCCTTCAGGACCGCTGCCGCGGCCTCATGGTCGGACTCGGCGTCGGCAACGTCCTTGGCGTCCCCCAGGAAGGCTGGCGACGTCACGCAGTCGAGGTTTCCTACCCGAACGGCATCCGTGAGATCGAACTGGAACCCGGCGAGTCCGACGACGACGACCTCGCCCAGGCGATCATCCTCGCCGAGGCTGCGATCGAGGCTGGGTCCGGCGATCTCGACACCGACGAGATCGGCCGGCGGTTCTGGGTGTGGGCAGAGGAGAACGGCCGCGGAATCGGGAACCTGACCGCGGACGTCTTGGCGCTGATCGGCGGTGCCAGGCCCCGTTGCGGCCGCGGGCTTGGACTTCAGGCGCGGGAACCGACGGGACTGCCGGCATTGGAGGCTGCGCGGCAGGTCTGGGAGAAATCGGGCCGAGACTCCGCGGGCAACGGGGCCGTCATGCGGTGCGCGCCGCTCGCCATCCGGTGGCTACGCGAAGACGTTGCCCTTGCCAGGAACACCGCGCTGAGCGCTGTCACGACTCATGCAGACCCGCGTTGCGTGTGGTCCTCCATTCTGGTCAACATCGCGGTTGCCATGTCGCTCAGGGGCGAGGATGTTGCCGTTTCGGAAGTCGTCAAGCGAACTCGCCGCGCGGCTAGTGAACTTGGGGACTCCCTGGCGGCCCTCGGAGTCGCAGGGGCCGTGCCGGAATCCGTCGTGGATGCGTGCTCAATCGCGGGTGGCATAGCTCCCGCGGATCTGGCCCTTGACGGCTACGACATGGGCTACACCCTCAAGGCGATGCAGGTCGCTCTTTGGTGCGTGACGCAGGCCACCGATTTCGAGGAGGCGCTGGTGGCGGTTGTCAGTGCCGGCGGAGACACGGACACGAACGGCGCGGTGGCCGGCGCGGTGCTCGGCGCCCGATTCGAGTTGAAGGCGATACCAAGCCGTTGGCGCTGGCGGCTGGCGGAGATCCGACCGGGCAGCGAGACGCTGGAAGTCCTCGCTGACCGGTGCGTTGCAGCTAGCTCAGCTAGCGGGTAACCGCTTCCTGAGGAGTTGGCGTGCGCATCGTCAACCGAAGTCGACCGACGCACGCGAACAAGGCGGGCCGTCAGGTCCGGCCGGCGCGGCCGAAGAAACGGCGCCAGCTCATCGCGAGACCGGTCCAGACCAGGACGGCGACGCCTAGGGACACGACGCCGGCGATCGTTTGCCCGATCACGCCGTACACCTCTCCGGTGTGGGCAAACCGCAACCAACGGCGAATCTTGAAGCCGCGGGTGAAGGTCGGATAGCCGGCGCGCCCGACCAGCTCGCCGGTCGCCCGGTCGAACAGCAGGTCCTCGCGTTTCGACGGCTGGCGGCCCGTCCCGCGGTCGACCGTGACCACGACGGGATCGTGAATCGACTCGGGAAGGTCGATCGTGAGCGTCCGCCATTCGGGCGTCTCGGCGCCGGCCTTCGCGGCCAGTGCCTGCAGCTCGACAAACGGGGTCGCCTGGTCCGGCGCGGCGGATGGGGTCTCCCGCGCGTCCGGCTGCCGCGCCCGCGGCGACTGCTGAAACGGCGGCGTATCGCCCGCCAGCCGATGGACGAGGTCGGCGGCCCATTGATACGAGATGGTGGCCCCGCTGAAGACGATGATGACGAGCGGAACGGCCGACCAGAAGCCGATCACCTTGTGCCAGTTGTAATCGCGCGCCCGTCCCCTGAGGCGGGGACGAAACCACAGGGCGAGTTTCCAGGCGCCGCGGCTGCGGGTTGACGGCCACCAGAGGTAGACCCCGCTGACGAGCAGAAACAGGAACCCGAGGTTGGCGATGGCCACCACCGTCCGACCGATGATCCGGTACTCCCCGTCAAGGGCGAACCACCGGTGCCAGTACATGACGCCGCGGAGGAAGCGTCGCGTCCGCGTGTCGCCGTTGCCCAGCCGCTCGCCGGTGAAGCGGTCGACATGGACGGTGGCCCCATCGTCGAGCCCGACGACCGCTGGCTTTCGCGGATCCCTGTGCAAAGCAGCGGAAGTGACGAGACCGGCGGGCGTCCCGGCGGAGGCGCGCGCGATCAAGTCGTCGAGCCCGAGCGGGGCGACGCCGGGGGAGGGCGGGTCGGCGCGATGCTCGCGCAGCGCCCACTCGTTGAGCTGCGCCTCGTAGGTGAGGATCACGCCGGTCACCGCCAGCATGAGGATGACGGTGCCGGCGGCGACGCCGACCGCCAGATGGACCCAGAAGATCGCCCTGCGCAGGGACATGTCCCGGGCAGCGCCGCGACCGCTCCTACTGCTGGCTGTCGGAATCTGTCGCCTGGTCGGAGTCTGTCGCCTGGTCGGAGTCGGCCGGGGCAGCGGCGTCGCCCCCGCCGTCGGAGTCGGTCCCGCCGGGGCAGGCCGTCGTCACGACGGCGGCCGCCGCGAGCGATCCGACCGCGACCGCGCGAGAGAGGAACGAGCGGCGATCGACCCGGACAGTGGTGATGTCTTCATCCGTCAGCGAAGTCGGCGTGCCGGGACGATTGACTTCAGGCTCGTTCTTCTCCGATCTACCCATGACATTGCTCCTGCGTTCGGAAACTGGGACCGAGTGGGTCCAGTATGGTAGAGATGCGGGCCTTGGGAGTCAAGCCGCGACCCGATCCCTGAGCCAATGCGCGAGAACGAATCACGATGGGCCACGACGCGCGGAGCGCCCAGATGACGACGGACCACACCGGGCGGGGATCGGCGAATGACCGCGACTGGTACGCTTGGCTCCTCGATCCGCTGCCGCCGGCGGAGTTCGAGAACGACTACTACGAGCAAGGGTCCCTTCACATCCGGCGCGACGCGCCGGCGTACTACGCCGGGCTCCTCTCGGTGAGCGACCTCGACACCGTGCTCGGCACCCACTCGGCCGGTCATCGCGACATCAAGCTCGTTCGTGCCGACGGCGACGTTGCTTCCCGTGAGTACGCGAACGACGCCGGCAGGGTCCAGCCGCTTGAGGTCGCCAGGCACTTCGACGACGGCGCGACCATCATCTTCAACCAGCTTCAGACGCGCGTACCGACGCTGGCGCGGCTGTGCGTGGCGCTCGGACGGCGCTTCTCATCGCGGGCCCAGACCAACGTGTATCTCACGCCGCCCGAGGCGCAGGGGTTCGCCCCGCATTGGGACACCCACGACGTCTTCGTGTTGCAGATCAGCGGCACCAAGCGCTGGTCGATCTACGACACCAAGGTGAAACTGCCACTCCGGGGCCAGGGCTTCGAACGCGGTACGCCGCCCGGCGACGTCAGCGACGAGTTCGAGCTCGGCCCGGGCAGCGCCCTCTACATCCCACGAGGTCTGATGCACTCGGCCCGTTCGACCGGGCAGACGTCGTTGCACATCACGCTCGGGCTCACGGCGTTCACATGGGCCGAGTTCCTCGTCGAAAGCGTTACCGCGGCGGCGCTCGAGGAAGAATCGCTGCGCCGGAATCTCCCTCGCGACTTCGCTCGGGACGAATTCCCCCTGGCCGAGCGAGAGCGCCTGTTCGGCGAGAAGCTGGCGTTCGTGCAGTCGCGATTCGATGCCGAGGTCGTGTGGCGCCGCTTCGCGGACGAGGTCCTGGCCGCCGACGTACCCCTGTTCACCGACCTGCTCAGCCAGCGGCTCCACGGAGACCGGCTGACGCCCCGCTCGCGGGTAAGGCGCCGAGCCGGGCTGCTCATCGAAGCCGTGCCGGACACGGAGTCGTGCCTCCTCCGGTTCGGTGGCCGGGAACTCAGGCTGCCGGCCGGGGTGTGGCCGGCGCTTCGGTTCGCGACGACGACCGACGAGTTCGCCATCGAGGACCTGCCCGACTGCCTGGATGCCGAGGGAAAGCTGACCCTGGTGGCGCGACTCGTCCGAGAGGGGGTTCTCCAGCGCTGAGCACGCTCAACGCTGACTTGCATGGAACAACGAGCCACGCCGGCGACGCCGACGCCATCGTGCCGTACCCGGAGAACGCGGCCTCGCTGCCGGGGCGCGCGCCGCGCAGTGGGCTGGTCACGCTGCGGGATGGCTCACACGTCGGTTTCGCCGACATCGCCCGCTATACCTCCCCCCGCTGGTCCAGGCATGGCGACACGCTAGCGTGCGGCGCCCTGATGGGCGCGGTGGCGGAAGACGCCAACCTCGGCGATGTGGCCGGGCTGGGAGGACTGGAACAGGGGGTGAACCCGGGCCAGAGCAGCACGCCGTGCGATCCACTCCCGAGCGTGCGGTCGATGCGGCCGGCACGCCAGCAGATGCTGACGATTCTCGCCGCCTTCTCGTTCTTCGAGAGCCGGTTCGCCGAGGACGCTGCCGATCGCAAGAGGGCGGTCGACTATCTCGCCACGGGACTGGCCGCGGAGAACGACGACGTGACGGTGCGACTGCCCGAAGCTCGTCGCACGGGGTGACGGAGCAGCAGCTAGCGAGCGGCCCCGACCAGGGCGAGCAACTCGTCGACTTCCTTCGGTACAGCCGCACTCAGGATCTCCGGCTCGCCTTCGGTGATCAGCACCGTGTCCTCGACGCGGATGTGGATGTTCCGCTCCGGGATCTCGAGGATCGGCTCGACGGCGATGACCATTCCCGGCTCGAAGGGGAGAGAGCCGTCGCCGACGTCGTGGACCGAGAGGCCGACGAAGTGGCCGGCCCCGTGGGCCGGCTTGTCCTCGAAGCCCCAGCGGTCGTAGATCTCGCGGCAGATCGCGGTCGTCTCGCGCCGGGTGACGCCCGGGCGCATGGCGGCGATGATCGCCTTCTGGGCTTCGAGCACGGCGCGGTAGGCCCGTTCCTGGACCTCGTCGAACTTGCCCGTAACCGGCCAGGTTCGGGTGATGTCCATCGTCATGTAGGCGAAGGAAGCGCCGTAGTCCATGACGACCAGGTCGCCGTCCTGTAGCTGCCGGTCGTTCTTCACCCAGTGCCAGATCAGGCCGTTGGGACCTGAGCCGACGATCGCGGGGTAGGCCTCCATCTCGGCACCGTGCTTCAGGAACACGTGCTTGGCCGCGGCCTCCAGTTCGTACTCCCAGCCGCCGGTGCGGGTGGCGCGGATGGCCGCCGCGACGCCCTCGGCGCTGACCTGGCCGGCGCGGCGCAGAACTTCGATCTCGCGCGGCGTCTTGATCATGCGCAGGCGATCGAGGTGCGGCGTCAGGTCGCGCAGCTCGGCATAGGGGTAGCGGCCGCGAATCGTCGCGATCTGGTGGGCCTGCTCGGTCGGCTGGCCGCCCCAGGGGTTCTGCTCGCGCCGGCCGAGGTAAAGGCCTTTCTCGCTGCGCGCCAGGTCGAGTTCGTCGCGTTCGCCCAGGCGCATCCAAAGGAGATTTCCGGCCTTTCCCAGCATCCGGCCGCGGCGGCGGGCCAGGTGCTCGGGCAGGTAGGCGAGGTGGTCGACCTCGAAGCCGCTGCCCTTGGCCTGCTCGGGGGCATAGAGCCAGTTCGGGCCGTCGATGAACTTCTCCCGATCGCCCTGGTGGGGAAGGTAGAGGCGGGCCTCGCAGCCGTCGACCTCAAGCAGGAGGACGGCGTTCCGGCCCTCGTACCCGGTCAGGTAGAAGAAGTCGTGGTCCTGCCGGAAGCGGGCACCGTAGCGCGGCATCGTCTCCGAGAACAGGAGCACCGCGCCGACGTCGAGGCGTTCGCAAAGGCGCGCCCGTCGTTCCGCGAATTCTCCGGGCGGATAGGTGGCCCGCTGGGCGGTTGCCACACTGGCGGCGAAGAAAGTCGAGAGAAATAGGGCCGCAGAAAGGCACTTTCTGGTATTTTCCGCGGTTTGAGTCATTTTCTGGGGAGAAACAGGGAGACACCTACCGGTTTTTGCCGCCACCGATGGCCACCGCTCGACTTTTCTCGAAGGGCGAGAAGAAATCGTTCCCCTTGTCGTCGATCACGATGAAGGCGGGGAAGTTCTCGACCTCGATCTGCCAGATGGCCTCCATGCCGAGATCCTCGAACTCGCGCAGCTCGACCTTCCGGATGCTCTGTTCGGCGAGTGCCGCCGCCGGGCCGCCGATCGAGCCGAGATGGAAGCCGCCGTGCCTCTCGCAGGCGCGGCGCACTTCAGGCGAGCGGTTGCCCTTGGCCAGCATGACCATGCTGCCGCCGTGGCTCTGGAACAGCTCGACGTAGGGGTCCATGCGGCCGGCGGTCGTCGGACCGAAGGAGCCGGACGCCTTGCCTTCGGGTTTCTTGGCGGGGCCGGCGTAGTAGACCGGTTGGTCCTTGAAGTACTGAGGCAGGTCCTCGCCGCGGTCGAGCAGTTCCTTGAGCCGGGCGTGGGCGATGTCGCGGGCGACGACCATCGGGCCGGTGAGCGCCAGCCGCGTGGCGACCGGGTACTTCGACAGCTCGGCCCGGATCTCGTCCATCGGCCGGTTCAGATCGATGGCGACGACCTGGCCGCTGAGTTCGTCCTCGTCGATCTCGGGCAGGTACTTCGCGGGATTCTCTTCGAGTTGCTCGAGGAAGACTCCGTCGCGGTTGATCCGGCCCAGGATCTGGCGGTCGGCCGAGCAGGACACGCCGAGCCCGACCGGCAGTGAGGCGCCGTGGCGCGGCAGGCGGATGACCCGCACGTCGTGGGCGAAGTACTTGCCGCCGAACTGGGCGCCGATGCCGATCCGGGTGCAGAGCTCGAAGATCTGCTGCTCCATCTCCAGGTCGCGGAAGGCGCGGCCGCGTTCGTTGCCGCTCATCGGCAGGTCGTCCAGCGCGTGGCAGGTCGCTAGCTTGAGCGTCTTCATCGTCGCCTCGGCCGACGTGCCGCCGACGACCAGGGCGATGTGGTACGGCGGGCAGGCCGACGTACCGAGTGTGCGGAGCTTCTCGTCGACGAAGTTCATCAGCGAGATCGGGTTCAGGATCGCCCTCGTCTCCTGGTACAGGAAGCACTTGTTCGCCGAGCCGCCGCCCTTCGCGATGAACAGGAAGCGGTACTCGTCGCCGCGCGCCGCGTAGAGGTCGACCTGGGCGGGAAGGTTGGTGCCGGTGTTCTGCTCCTCGTACATCGACAGCGGCGCCATCTGGGAGTAGCGGAGGTTCCGCTCCTGGTAGGCGTCGAAGATGCCCCGGCAGAGTTCCTTCTCGTCGTCGAAGTCGGTGTAGACGTCCTGTCCCTTGTAGCCGAGAACGATCGCGGTGCCGGTGTCCTGGCAACCGGGCAGCACCCGGCCGGCCGCGATGTTCGCGTTCTTCAGCAGCTCCATCGCCACGAAGCGGTCGTTCGCCGACGACTCAGGATCGTCCAGGACGCGGCGCAACTGCTCCAGGTGGCTCGCCCGCAGCAGGTGTGCGATGTCGTCCATCGCGTCGCGGGCGATCAACCGCAGCGCCTCGGGCTCGATGTGCAGGGTCTCGCGGTCGCCGGCGGACTCGACGCGGACGTGGTCCGAGGTCAGCTGGCGGTACTCCGGCCCGTCGCCCCGGTGTTCGAACATGTGCTGGTGGTGGAAGTCGGTCATGGCTGCCCGCGAGTCTGCGCGACGGAGCGCCGCGAAGCAAGTTGGTCAGGGCGAGCCGCTGCTAGTGTGCCCGCTTGACTGTGCGGTTCCCCGTCCCCATCCTTCTCCTCGCCGGCGTCGGCGCGGGGGCGTGTGGGTACACGGTTCCTCCGCCCGAGATGCCCGAAGAGATGGCCGCCATGCTTGAGATTGTGCAAGTGACCCGGCGTCCGTGGGGCGAGGTCGACGGCAGGGAGGTCGAGATCTTCCGTCTCGCGTCGGAAACGGGGCTCCAGGCCGAGATCGCCGAACTCGGCGGCGCGATCGTGTCCCTGACGGCCCAGGGCCGCGACGGCGAGTTCGCCGATGTCGTGCTCGGCTTCGACGACCTCGGTTCCTATCTCGCGGACACGAACCCCTACTTCGGCGTTGTCGTCGGGCGCTATGCGAATCGCATCGCCGGGGGCCGCTTCACTCTCGACGGCGAGACCTACGTCCTGCCCCGGAACGACGGGAAGAACAGCCTCCACGGCGGCATCCGAGGACTCAGCCGCGTGGTCTGGGAGGGCGAGCCGTTCGAGAACAGCGACGGGGCGGGCGTCGTGCTCCGGTACCGGAGTCCCGATGGCGAGGAAGGCTACCCGGGCAACGTGGACTTCCGCGTGCGCTACCTGTTGACGTCGGTCGGCGACCTTCGCATCGAAGCGGAGGCGGTGACCGACGAGCCCACCGTCGTCAACCTGTCCTTCCACTCGTACTTCAATCTCAAGGGGGAGGGCGAGGGCGACATCCTGGACCACGAACTCCTGCTCAACAGCGAGCAGTACACGCCCGTCGACGACACATTGATTCCGACTGGCGCGATCGCGCCGACCGAAGGCACGCCGATGGACTTCCGGACCGCGGCGGCGATCGGTGACCGGATCGACGAGGACTTCGACCAGCTTCGCTTCGGCGGCGGCTACGACCACAACTGGGTGCTGCGGCCGGCGGAGGAAGACGGCGAAATGCGTCTGGCTGCCACCGTGGTCGAACCGACGAGTGGCAGGAAGCTGGTCGTGAGAACGACGGCACCGGGGCTGCAGCTCTACACCGGCAACTTCCTCGACGGCGCCCTGGTTGGCAAGAGCGGCCGCCCGTACGTTCACCGAAGTGGCCTGTGCCTCGAGACCCAGCACTTCCCCGACTCTCCGAACCAGCCGGGGTTTCCCAGCACGGTGCTGCGGCCGGGCGAGACCTACCGGCAGGTCACGGAGTACCAGCTCCTGACCGGTGGTTCCATGTTGGGGCTGGAGTAGCCGGAAGATGCTCCGCCGCCGCGCCTAGGCCCGAAACCATCGGTTCCACGCCGCGTAAACGAGAACCATAGAATGCGCGGCATGGAACGATCGGCCGGCGGCGCCAGTCCGCCGAAGCGAGCGGTGCGCCGGTGAACGCGCCGGCAAGTCAGGGTGACGGCCCCGAGAGCCCGCCGCCGCGGCCCGATCTGTCGATCCTGCGCGACGACGACGAGTACGAATACCGGCCCCGGCGCGGACGCTTCATCAAGTGGGGAATCGTCCTGCTGCTTGTCGCGGCCGCGGTCTTCGCCTTCTACCGCGTGCCGCCCGACCAGTACGTGCCCTTCCTCATGCCCGAGGTCGAGACGACGACGGTCCAGCGCCTGACCCCCGAGCAGGCGTCCACGGTGCTCACCGCGACCGGCTACACCTACGCCCGGGTGCGGGCCGCGGTGGGGGCGAAGATCATCGGCCGGATCACGGAACTTCACGTCGACGAGGGTGACGCGGTGGCGGCCGGCGACGTGATCGCCGTGCTCGACAGCGATGACCTCGAGGCGGCGGTGCGCCGTGCCCAGGCGTCGCTGATCGAGGCGACGGCGCGACTTGCCGATGCGGTGCGGGAGGAGGCCCGCCAGCGACGGATCGTCGAGGCGGGCGTGGCGCCCTCCGCCGACCTGGACGCGGCGGTCACCCAGCTTCAGGTGACGCGTGCCCAGGTGGGCACGGCGCGGGCGAACCTGGAGTCGATTGAAGCGCAGCTCGCCTACACGGTCATTCATGCCCCGGTCGACGGGGTGGTCATCGAGCGGACGGTCGAAGTGGGGGAGATGGTCGCGCCGGGGGGATTCACCAGCCAGCAGGCCACTGGCGCGCTGGTACGGATCGCCGACCCGACCTCGCTCGAGGTCGAGGCGGACATCAACGAGAGTTTCATCGCCCGGATCCAGCTCGGCCAGCCGGCGACGATCAAGGTCGACGCCGTGCCGGACGACGAGTACCACGGCACGCTGCGACAGATCGTGCCGACCGCCGACCGCCAGCGCGCCGTGGTCCAGGTCAAGGTCACGATCGACGACCGCGACGAGCGCCTGGTGCCGGACATGAGCTGCAGCGTCACGTTCCTGCAAGAGGGTGTTGACGAGACGGTGCTCCAGGCGGAACCGAAGATCCTGGTCGCGGCGGAGGCGGTGGCGAACGACGGCGGCGGCGACTACGTACTGCTTCTGCGCGAGGGCCGCCTGGAGCGGCTGCCGATCGAACTCGGCCTGGAGCAGGACGGCAACCAGTTCGAGGTGTTGTCCGGCCTTCGCGGCGGTGAGGTGGTGGTGCGAAGTCCGACACCGGAACTCACACCGGGCCTGCGCGTACGCGAAGCCTCATAGAGCAGCGAGCAGAGAGATTCCACGAAGGAGCTGATAGATGGCTGAAATCGTCGTCCAGATGCGCGACGTGACGAAGAACTACCGGCGCGACGCCTTCGAGCTGAAGGTGCTCCAGGGCATCACCCTGAACGTCGAGGCGGGCGACTTCGTCGCCCTGATGGGGCCGTCCGGTTCCGGCAAGAGCACCCTGCTCAACCTGCTCGCCGGCATCGACCAGCCGAGCAGCGGGGATCTCGTCGTCGCCGGCGAGCAGGTGAGCCGGATGAACGAGAGCAAGCTCGCCAGGTGGCGCCAGCGGCACATCGGTTTCATCTTCCAGTTCTACAACCTGATCCCGGTGCTGACGGCCTATGAGAACGTCGAGCTGCCGCTGACGCTCCGGCGCGGGTCGCGGGCGGCGCGCAGGCGGCGGGTCGAGACCGCGCTCTCGGTGGTCGGCCTGCAGAACCGGATGAAGCACTACCCGCGGCAGCTCTCGGGAGGCCAGGAACAGCGGGTGGCGATCGCCCGGGCGATCGTCACCGACCCGACCCTCCTGCTCGCCGACGAACCGACCGGCGATCTGGACGCTGATTCCGGCCGCGAAGTGCTCGACCTGCTCGGTCAGTTGAACGAGCAGTTCAACAAGACGATCCTGATGGTGACGCACGACCCGAACGCCGCTGCGCGAGCCAAGCGCCTGTTGCGACTGGACAAGGGCCTACTGGTTTCGTCGGAGGCGGGAGGAGGAGCATGATCAGGCTGATCCGGCGCAACCTGTTGCGCAACAAGCGTCGCACCTTCCTGACGATGGCGAGCCTGGCGATGGCGTTGTTCATCCTGTCGCTGCTCGGCGTGGTCAACGATGCGATGAACTTCGCCGACGAGTCGGCGATCCCCGACCGGCTGGTCGTGCGCAACGCGATCTCGCTGACATTCCAATTGCCCGAAGCGTATGAACAGCGGCTTCGGACGATCGACAACGTGATGGAGGTAACGCCCCAGAACTGGTTCCAGGGCGTCTACAAGGACCAGCGGCCCGAGAACTTCTTTCCCCGCTTTGCGATCGACCCCGAGACGTTCCGTAGCGTCTTCTACGACTACACCTGGAACGAGGAGGAGTGGGAGGCGTTCGCGGAGCAGCGCACCGCCTTCGCCGCCGGCCGCGAGCTGACCGAGATCCAGGGGTGGTCGATCGGCGACATGATCACGATCAAGGGTGACATCTACCCGATCGACGTGGAGCTCCAGTTGCGCGCGATCTTCGAGTTCGACGAGCCGGGCCAGGAGCGGCAGATCTTCTTCCACCGGCGCTACGTCGAGGAGGCGATGGGCAACCCGGGCGTGAACGGAACGTACTGGCTGCGCCTCGACGATCCGGAGGCGGCGCCCGCGGTGATCGCCGCCGCCGAGGCCATGTTCGAGAACTCGGACAACCAGGTGCGGGCCGAGACCGCCGAGGCCTTCGCCGCCTCGTTCACGGAGATGCTGGGCAACCTCGCGTTCTTCTTCTCCATGATCGGGCTGGCGATCGTCATCTCCATCTTCCTGATCACCGCGAACACGATGGCGATGGCGGCGCGCGAGCGGACCACCGAGGTCTCCGTGCTCCGGACGCTGGGTTTCCGGCGCAACCAGGTGCTCGGCATGGTGATCGGCGAGTCCCTGGCGGTCGGCGTGCTGGGCTCCGCGCTCGGCCTCGGCTTCACAGCGGTCGCGATCCGGGGCGCGACGCCGTTCCTGGAGCAGATGGGCTTCGGCTTCGGCGGCTTCGCGCTCGATTCCGAGGTGCTGGTGACCGCGGTCGCGATCGGCATCTCGGTCGGCCTGTTGAGCGGCGTCTTCCCGGCGGTCGCCGCCGCCCGGCTCAAGATCGTCGACGGACTGAGGCGGCTCTGACGGTGGGCGGCATGGGCAAGGAGACGGCATGATCCCGATCAAGTACACGTACCGCAACCTGTTCGAACGGCGCGGCGTGGCGTTCATGACGCTGGCCTCGATCGGCTTCGTCGTTCTCGTCTACATCGGCGTGCTCGCCCTCGCCGGAGGCCTGCGGGCCGCGTTCGCGGACACAGGGGACCCCTCGGTCGTGATCGTGATGCGGGACGGCACCCGCGCCGAGATGGAGAGTTCCTACGCGCAGGAGAGCCACCGCCTGTTGACCGCCATGCCCGGCGTCGAGCGAACGGCGGACGGCGCGGTGATGGCCTCCGGCGAAACGGTCACGATCCAGATCTTCGAGAGGGTCGACGGCACCGAGACGAACGTGATGGTGCGCGGCGTCGAGCCCGGAGCGTTCGCCATCCGGCCGGGCTTCGAGATCACCGAGGGCCGGGCCTTCGAGCCGGGCCGCGGCGAGATCATCGTCGGCCGCAGTCTGGCCGGCCGGCTCGGGCTGCGGGTCGGCGACGAGCGCGAGTTGGGCCGGAACACGTTCCGGGTCGTCGGCACGTTCGCCGGCGTGGGCGCCCACGGCTCCGAGATCTGGGGGGACTACCGCGACCTGGGCGATTCGTTCCGCCGCAGCGGCTACTACTCGTCGACCCGGCTCCAGGCCGCGTCGCCGGCCGCGGCCGGCGATCTGATCGAGACGGTCAAGGCCGACCAGCGCCTGCAGGTGCAGGCCCTGACGGAACCCGAGTACTACGAGCTCCAGCCGGAAACGTCGTCGGGCCAGTTCATCATCCTCGGCAACGTGCTGGCCGTGCTGATGGCGATCGG
>JAAXHG010000093.1 GCA_012270995.1 Vicinamibacteraceae bacterium
GAGGGCCTTCGGGGCGTGGGCTTGCGGCGGAGAACGCTACGGAGGCGACGCCAGAGCGCGGGGCACCAGGGCCCAGTAGCGGCCCCGGTGAGCCATGCGGCCGGCGATCGACTTCGCGCGTTCGCCCGAGCCCCAGTACACGTCGCCGCGCACTGAGCCACGGATCGCGCCGCCCGTGTCCTGGGCCACGAGCAGCCACTGACGGCGCTCGTCCGGCCCCTCGGACGATGCGGCCGGGATCATCGCGTCGAGCCAGACTGGAACGCCGAGCGGGACGTGCTGGCGGTCGACCGCCAGCGAGCGCTCCGGCGTCAGAGCGACGCCCTGCGCCCCTACCGGTCCCTCGCCGCGGATCTCGCGAAAGAAGACGTAGGACGGGTTCGTCGCCATGACCTCGCGGGCGCGGTTCGGGTTCGCCCGCAACCAGGCGTCGATCGACTGAAGCGAGACCTCGGCGAGTTCCATCTCGCCCAGGTCGACCAGGGTGCGGCCGATCGCGTGATAGGGGTGACCGTTCTGGGCCGCGTAGCCGACGCGCAGCACGGTTCCGTCATCGAGTTCGATCCGGCCCGAGCCCTGGATGTGGAGAAAGAAGGCGTCGACCGCGTCGTCGACCCAGACAAGCTCCAGGCCCCGGCCTGCCAGCGAACCCGTGGCGATGGCCTGGCGGTCGTCGTAGACGTCGAGGTTTCCGCCGCGCACGCGGCCGGCCACGCGTCGGCCGCGCAAATCGTCGCGGAAGCGGCCGAGGTCGACCATGACGAGATCGGAGGGGTGGGTGTAGAGCGGCACGTTGTAGCGATCGCTGCGTCGCCGGCTGCCGTAGAGATGCGGTTCGAAGTAGCCCGTGAAGAGGCCGATCCGCTGAAGCCAGCCGGAGGCTCTCCCTGGCCGGCCGCCGGCGTCGCCAGCGTCCGCTCGGGAAAGCGGCACGGCCACCACCTCGCGCTCGAAGACCGCGCGCACCTCCTCCTCGCCAGCCGCGTCGCCCAAGCCACGCAGGGCGCCGCACAACGGACGCCAGTCGGCGGGCGTGCCGCCCAGTTCGACCGGCTTCAACTGCCGGGCCGCCGGCTGCGCCAGCAGTCGATCGCAACTCCTGAGCAGGGCCGGCCGAGCCTCCGACACATCGTCACCGGCCCAACCTGGCAACGCCGCGACCTCGACCGGCGGACCGTAGACAGCGATCGCGGCAGTCTCAGGCGACGCTGGCGCCTCGACCCCCGCAGATGCCCTCAGCCATCCCGCGATCCGCTCCGCACCGATCGCCACGATGGTGGCCACCAGCGCCCAGCCCACGGCAACGAGCAGGGCGACACGCATCCCGCGTCCCCGCGAGACTCTTCCCCGTTCCGACCGCGGCGCCATGCAACCGAGACGCTAACAGCAGCCGGTGGCGGGTACGCTTTCCGCGATGACGGAACGCCCGCTGCGATGGCTGTTCTTCTACGACTGCATCTACCCGGAGTCGGTCGGCGGCGTCGAACACCGCAACTACGAACTCGCCCGGGAGCTGGGCCGACTCGGACACGAGGTCATTCTGTCGGGCTGGGCGAACGGTCCCGGCGAACCCCACCCCAACGTCCGCGTCGTACCGGTGGCCAGGGCGAGCCGGCGCTACGTGGCGCGCGGCCGCAGGTCCAGCATCGAAGCGCTGACGCTCGCCTCGCAGGTGCGCCGCATTCCGCTGGACGGCATCGACATCGTCGAGACCGCGAACATCCCCTACCTGCACCTGCCCCTGCTCGCGCGGCGCTGCCGGAGGCGGCGCATTCCGCTGCTCGTGACCTGGCACGAGCACTGGGGCCGCTACTGGCGGAAGCACCGGCCTCCAGGGCGGTTCAGCCCGGGAATGTGGCGCTTCTACGCCCTCTGTGAACACTGGTCAGCGCGCTTCGGCACCCGGGCGGTCGCCGTCAGCCGCCTCACCGCGGATCGTGTCTCCAAGGTCCGCAGCCAGGCGGTCGATGTGGTCCCCAATGGCATTCCATTCGAGAGAATCCGCGCCCTCGCGGCGGAATCGGACGCCAACGCTCCGCCACTGGTCTACGCCGGCCGGCTGATCCCGGAGAAACAGATCGACCTGCTGCTCGACGCCACGGCCCGACTGGCGGCCACTGGCACGGGCCGCGGGCTCGCCACCGAACGCGGGGCCCTGCTCCGGATCATCGGCGGCGGCCCGGCGGAGAACGACATCCGCGCGCACATCGAGCGGGAGAAACTCGCCGGCGTCGTCGACTTCGCCGGCCGGCTGCCCGAGAACGAGGACGTGTGGCGCGCTGTGGCGGGTGCTCACCTTGCGGTGCAACCCTCGGCCCGCGAGGGCTTCGGTCTCTTCCCGCTGGAAGCAATGGCCGCCGGCGTGCCCGTGGTGCACTGCAAGTCCCCGAACAGTGCGGTGTCCGAACTCGTGCGCGACGACCGGGAGGGATGGGCCGTCGACCCACACGCGGGTGAGCTGGCCAGCCTGCTCGAACGGCTGCTCGACGCACCCGCGGCAGTAGCCGCCGCCTCGCGCGCGGCCGTGGAGCGCGCGGCCGGCTACGACTGGCGGCAAGTGGCCGCCCGAGTCATCGAGGCCGGGAATGACCTCGTGAGGCGGGAGAGAAGCTGAGCGGCAACCGGACACCCGAACTCCTGTAGTGTCTCCGCCGTTGTGGGGACGGTACTGCAGGTCGAGGTGTCGCCGGGCGAGCTGATCGACAAGATCACGATCCTGGAGATCAAGGCCGAGTGCATCGCGGACCCGGGAAAGCTGGCCAACGTCCACCGGGAACTGCGGAGCCTGACCGCGACCCGCGAGGAAGCGTTGGAACCCTCGCCGGAACTCGAGGAGTTCACAGCGGAGCTTCGCCGGATCAACGAGCGTCTCTGGGAGATCGAGGACGACATCCGCGACTGCGAGCGGAACGGCGACTTCGGCGAGCGCTTCATCGAACTCGCGCGGGCGGTCTATCGCACGAACGACCGGCGCGCGGCGACCAAACGGAACATCAACGAGCTGCTGGACTCCGAACTCGTCGAAGAGAAGGACTACGCCGAGTACTGATCGGCCAGTCCCGGGACTAGGCCTCCTACCAGGTCCCCTCGTTCGGCATCGAGGCCCACGGCTCCTCGACCGGCAGGGAGCCGCCCGCCTGCAGGAGTTCGATCGAGATCCCGTCCGGCGAGCGGATGAACGCCATGCGGCCGTCCCGCGGCGGCCGGTTGATCGTCACCCCCTGCTCCTGCAGCGAGCGGCAGGTGCCATAGATGTCATCGACTTCGAAGGCGAGATGCCCGAAGTTGCGACCCCCGGCGTAGTCCTCCGGATCCCAGTTGTACGTCAACTCGAGCAATGGCGCGGTCCGCTCGCGGGCGAGCTCCACATCCGACGGCGCGGCCAGAAACACAAGCGTGAACCGCCCCTGCTCGCTGTCGAAGCGGCGCATCTCGACCATTCCCAGCTTGCCGCAGTAGAAGTCGAGCGCCTTCTCCAGGCTGGCGACCCGGACCATCGTGTGCAGGTACTTCATCCTTCGTCTTCCCCCTTCTCGGCCCGACCCGCAGCCGCCGGCGAATCGATCCGGTAGCTTACGCCCTCAAATGCGCATAAGGGAGGCAGTGCATCGGGTGATCGATTCGCCGATCACCCAGGTCGGGCGGTGGAAGAGCAACGCCTCCCCGGACCTCCCCCTCATCGACGTCTCCCAGGCCGCCCCGACCTACCCGCCCGCCCAGGAACTGCGCGACCACATCGCCGCCCAGGCCCAGAGCCCGGCCACCGCGACCTACACAGACCAGCAGGGAGTCGCGGAACTGCGTGTTGCGCTGGCCCGTGCTCTGACCGTGGACTACGACGCCCCGGTCGCAGTCGAACACGTGGCCGTCACTGCCGGCTGCAACCAGGCCTTCTGCCTGGCGATGATGGCGCTGACCGAACCAGGCGACGAGGTCCTGCTGCCCCTGCCCTCCTACTTCAACCACGACATGTGGCTGCGCTCCCAGGATGTAGAGCCCGTCTACCTGGAACCCGGCCCGGACATGGTCCCGGACCCGGCTGAGGCCGCGGCCGCCATCACCGACAGAACGCGCGCCATCATCCTGGTGACCCCGAACAACCCGACCGGCGCCGTCTATCCGGTGGCCCTCATCGAGAGTTTCTTCGAACTTGCCCAAGACCGCGGACTGGTGCTCGTGATCGACGAGACCTACCGCGAGTTCCGCGAGCACTCCGACCCGCCGCACACCCTCTTCTCGCGTTCCGACTGGAGCGACACGCTGATCCACCTCTACAGCTTCTCCAAGGCCTACTGCATGGCGGGCTACCGGATCGGCTGCATGGCCACGAGCCCCGCCCTGCTCCGCGAAACGCTCAAGATCGCCGACTGCGTCGCCCTCTGTCCGTCCCACATCGGCCAACTGGCGGCCAACTACTGTCTCGAACATCTGGACGACTGGAAGCGCGAGTACCG
This sequence comes from Vicinamibacteraceae bacterium, assembly GCA_012270995.1. Taxonomy (GTDB): domain Bacteria; phylum Acidobacteriota; class Thermoanaerobaculia; order Multivoradales; family Multivoraceae; genus Multivorans. The sequence goes on from JAAXHG010000093.1 coordinate 4,455, forward strand.
CCGCACCGTCCGCGACCGCGTCGCCTACGCCGCCCGCCGCCTCCACGAAGCCGACACCGGCTTCGAAGTCGTCTCCTCCGGCGGCTACTTCGTCTACCTCCGCCACCCCTTCACCGACCGCTCCTCCGTCGAAGTCGGCCGCAGCCTCGCCCACGACCACGGCATCCTCTGCCTCGCCGGCTCCATGTTTGGCCCCGGCCAGGACCGCCACCTCCGCCTCGCCTTCGCCAACGTCGACCTGCCGGCAATCGACGAACTCGTTGCGCGGCTCGGCCGGATTCGGCAGTAAACCACGCGGCCCGGCGCCGTCCAGCCTTCCCGCCACGGCTACAGTCGAAGTGCGTAGTCTTCAGTAGCCGCAAGTGTGCAGCTTTCGGTTGCCATTGACAGGCCTTCCTCAAGCCGGTAGAAGCCCCCACCGAAAAGGAGGAAGCAACATGACGAGACGCATCGCATCGGTCGGCGTGGCATTGCTGGGCTTGGCGGTTTCCGCTTCATGGGCGAACACCGACTTCACGGTCCGAGGGACGGGAGACGATGCGGTCGATCTGCCGCACCGTCTGACCGCCGGAACCTGGCTTTACACGGTTACCTACCAGACCGACGACGACGATGCTCCGAGCTTCTATCTCAGATTCGTGGGGCTGACGTGCGATGGTTCTTCCATCGAAGAGCTCTCTGCTTCGGGCCGCAACAAGCGCCTCTCAGTAGGCGCGTTCCCGGCCCAGATCTGCGAGGGATGGCACGAGATCGACCCGATCGACTTTCAGTTGCAGTCCTGGTCGATCCGCTTCGTCAAGGAAGGGCGGACGACGACGAGGACGAGCCATGCCCCGATCCCGCACCGTGCCCCGAATGCGAGGACTGCAAGGAGTGCGAAGAGTGCAGGGGCTGCCCCGAGCGGGAGATCGGCGACGGGACATTGCAGGGCGGCCAGTTCACCGTCGCATTCGGCGGCCTGACGCCAGATGACACGGAGTGGATAGCCACGATCGGCGACTGGCCGTCTGACAAGGGCATCCTGTACTGGGCCTTCGACGATCAGAACCCCGAAGGTCTCTTCAAGGTCCTTGACGGCCGTTCGTTCAACGATCACTGGTGGATGGACCTCGCCGTCACTTCGGACCTCAGGACCTTGCTGCGAGCCAGGCACACCTTCACCGGAGCGACGTGGGAGATTCTGACGGGGCGCGCAAAGGACTTCGGCATCACGGACCCGGACATCCGGAACGACCTCGTTCACTGTGCTTCTCCGTCCGATCGGAGCGACGACCGCTGCGCGATCATCGGCTTCGGGACCACGGTGTCTCTGCGCGACGCATGGACCGCCCAGGGCCTGATCCCGAGCAAGTACTACGGCAGTCCTCAGTCGTCGAGCGGAGCGTTGGCGGCACCGACACTGAGATCGGCAGTGGCGCCGGCCTGGGCAGTGACCGTGAAGTAGTTGCCAAGAGCCGTCTGCTTCGGGGCCTGAGAGGAACAGCCGGGTCACCCGTTGGGACCTCGGCCCGCGGCAAGGCGTAGGCTAGCGTTGGAACGGCCCTGCGGGGGCGGCGACCGGAACGTGGATGGCTCCCTTGAAGCGTCCAGAGCTTCGTCCGCAAGCATCTCGCCGGGGGCGAACCCGCGGGGTGAAGGAACATCCCAGCTATCCGAGTGCCTTCTCCTTGAGATAGCTGTTGATGGTCATCCCACGCAAGGCGGATCGGGCGGCCAGCAGCTTGTGTTCCTCGGGGCTGACCCGCAGCGTGATCCTGCCGGAGTACGTCCTGGCCGCGACTTCGGGCACGTTCTTCAGCCAGTCGGGATCGTCCAGCAAGTCCTCGATGATCGCCTCCAGCTTGCCCGCAACCTCGGCTCGCGTTTCCCCGTGGCAGCACTGCCCCACCAAAGGCCAGGCGCTGCCGATGAAGCAGTCATCCTCATCACTCCGCTCGATCAAGACGCTGTAGTGCTTCGTCCCCATGCTTGCCCCCTCTAACGCTTCACCAGTTTCGTCACCTGCTTTTCCTGGTAGGGCTTGGCGTCGTCGCCAACCTTGCCCGAAAGCACGAGCTGCCTGCCATCCGGGTGGATGTACTTCCGATGACTGCCCTTCCCGGGCTTTCGCCGGAAACCCGCTTGTTCCAGTGCCGTAGCCAACTCGCGGATTCTCTTCGGCATGACGCCATAGTGACGCCATCGGGTAGTGCCCGTCAATGCCAAGGACAGGCCGGCAGCCTCAGGCGGTTTGCGTCCGCATCCCCAACGACGCGGTCGTCCCCGGTGGAGTCCAGTCTGCCGGCGGGGCCGGAGGGAGGCCCGAACCGAACAGCGCCGTGTGCGCGCCGCTAGTCCGGCGCGCGGATCTCGAGTTCGATGATCCCGGCGTGCGGGTCGGCTTCGATGACGACGGAGCGGCCCTGGAACCAGGGGCCGGGGTTGACGATGCGGGTGGCGCCGATCGTGTCCTGGCCTATCGCTTCGTGGATGTGGCCGGAGAAGACGAGGTCGGGCTGGTGGCGCTCGACGGCGGCGCGGAGTGACTTCGAGCCGACGTGCTGACCGCGGGCGAGATCGCAGGCGGTGCCGTGGGGCGGCTGGTGGGAGACGAGGACGGTGGGCCTTCCCTCGACCGCCGCGGCCCGCGAGAAGGCTTCGGCGGCTACTCGTTCGTAGTCTTCCTCGGTCCGTTCGTAGGGAAGCTCACCAAAGGGGAGACCGCCGGAGAGGCCGAGGAAGCGGACGCCGTCGACCACGCGAGCGCGTCGGTCCAGATCGATGTCGAGTTCGCGGAAGTAGTCGTCAACCGAAGGCTGGTCGCAGTTGCCGCACACCGCGAGCACCGGCACGCCAGAGTCCCGGAGCGGTTCGACGATCCGGCGGGCATGGTCCGGACCGAGGAAGTTCGTCAGGTCCCCGGCCAGGAGCACGAGGTCGAAGCCGGCCGGGTCCGGCAGGCGCGGCGGCCTCTTGCCGGACCAGTGCATGTCAACGACGCCGAGAATGCGCAGCGTCAATTCAGCGCCCCCGGGCCGCCTGCGGCCGCGCGACCGTCAGTGAACGAGCGAAGGAGTGGCATGAGCCGACTCCTGGGCTTCGTCGTCCAGGCCGTGGGACATGACGAAGACCCAGGCCGCCGTGCGCTCGCGCTCCGTCTCCGAGATCAACTCGAAGACGTACTCGTTCTCCTGCTCCCCCTGGAACGACTGGACGTAGGCGACCCGCTCGCGATCGATCAGGATCTCTCCCACCAGCCGCTTGCCGTAGACGAGCTGCGCGATCAGGAGCGTGTTCTCCTCCGCAACGAACTGCCAGTGGAAGTCCTCGTCGTCGCAGAGCAGGGCGTCGACCGATCCGGCCCGGATGACGCAGTTTGGATGGAGGACGAGCCAGTTCCAGAATGCGTCGAGATCGAGCGTGGCCCGGGAACGCTCGACCGCGGTCGGGGCAGTCATCGCGCAATCGTATCTACGCCGGAGGGGTTTTGGCTAAAGTGAGCCCATGCCCGACGCCTCGCCCTGGACCGGACTCGGAAGTCCCCGGTTCGCCTTTGAACGCGGCCTCCACGACCTCGGCAACAACTCGTTCGCATGGCTCCAGCCCGACGGCGGCTGGGGCTGGAGCAACGCTGGCCTGATCGTGAGCGGCGACGAGTCCCTGCTCGTCGACACGCTGTTCGACTTCCCCAACACCCGCGAGATGCTCGACGCAATGAAACGGACGCACGACGCCGCCGGCGAGATCGACCGGCTGGTGAACACCCACTCGAACGGCGACCACACCCACGGCAACGAACTCGTCGCCGGCGCCGAGATCGTCGCGTCGGCGACCGCGGCCGCCGAGATGGAAGCGACGACCCCGGAAGCGCTCGCCGCGCTGATGCGCGGCGCCCGCGAGAACGGTGGCCTGGTCGGCGATTTCCTCGTCGAGTGCTTCGGCAGCTTCGACTTCGAGGGAATCACCCACACGCTGCCCGACCGGACCTTCGACGGCCAGTTGACGCTCACGGTGGGAGACAAGCGGGTCGAGCTGACCGAAGTCGGCCCGGCCCATACGGGCGGCGACATCATGGTCCACCTCCCCGACGACCGGACCGTGTTCACCGGGGACATCCTCTTCATCGAAGGCGCTCCGATCATCTGGGCGGGACCCGTCCAGAACTGGATCGACGCCTGCGACCTGCTGCTCCGCTGGGACCTCGAGACGATCGTGCCGGGGCACGGTCCGATCACCGACAACCGTGGCGTGGAAGCCATGCGTGCCTACCTCGTCTACATCCGCGACGAGGCGAGGAAGCGCTTCGACGCGGGCCTCAGTGCCCGAGACGCGGCATTCGACATCGCTCTCGGTGACTTCGAGTCGTGGGGCGACAGTGAACGGATCGCGATCAACGTCGACTCGCTGTACCGCGAGTTCAGCGGCGGCGACGGCGACCGCACCCACGTGCGGGAGTTGTTCACCCGCATGGCCGAACTGGCACGGGATCGGAGGCGATAGCGCGCCGGCTTCCGGCGCTTGACCCAGGCAGGGAACGACAACGAAGGGGAGAGGCAAGGATGGATCTGGGAATCCACGGAAAGAAGGCCGCCGTGGCCGCGGCATCGACGGGACTCGGCTTCGGCTGCGCCAAGGCGCTGCTCGAGGACGGCGTGGACGTCGCGATCTGCAGCCGCAGCGAGGAGCGGATCAGGGAAGCCGCCGCCAGGCTGGGCGCCGGCGCGGTACCCATCGTCGCCGACATGTCGACGGAAGAAGGTGCGCGTTCCTTCGTCGAACAGGCAATCGCGGAGCTTGGCCAGGTCGACATCCTGGTCGCCAACGCCGGCGGCCCGCCGGCCGGTTCGCCCGCGACAACTTCGATCGACGGCTACCGCGAGGCGATCGACCTGAACCTGCTGTCGACGATCGTCATGTGTCAGACCGCCATCCCGGGAATGCGCGAGCGCAGCTGGGGACGGATCGTGGCGATCACTTCGATTGGTGCCCGTCAGCCCATCGGCAACCTCGCCGCGTCGTCGGTCGCCCGCGCCGGCGTCAGCAGCTTTCTCAAGACCCTGTCGGCGGAGGTCGCTCGCGATGGCGTCACGGTCAACTCGGCCCAGCCCGGCATCCACGCCACCGACCGCATCAAATCGCTCGGCAACACGGACGTCGTGGCGCAGCGGGTGCCCACCGGCACATTGGGCACGGCCGACGACTTCGGCAAGGCCGTCGCCTTCCTGTGCTCCGAGCCGGCGCGGTTCATCACGGGCACCAGCATCCTGCTCGATGGCGGCGCCTACCAAGGGCTGATCTAGGAGTCCGAGCGGTTCCCGCACCACTTGAACGTCCCAACTACGTTCGCAATACTGAGGGACTAGATCCACACAAACAGCTCGGAGGATCCATGAAGAGGACTCTGGCCGCAGTTCTGCTGCTCAGCCTCATCTCGTGCGGCCCCAGCGATCCGGGCTCCGACGCCGGCTCTGCCGAGCGACCGAGCGTCCTGTTCATCGTCGCCGACGATCTGAACGTCGCCCTGAGCGCCTACGGCGCCTACCCGACCGCGGTCACTCCGAACCTCGACCGCCTGGCCTCGGAGGGCATCCGCTTCGACCGCGCCTACGCCCAGCATCCGGTATGCAATCCCTCCCGGGCGTCCTTCCTGAGTGGGCTGCGGCCGGAAACGACGCAAGTCCTCCACAACTTCATGGAGCCGCGACAAACGATCGGCGACGCCGTCATGCTGCCCGAGTACTTCCGGCAGCACGGCTACTTCACGGCAAGGGTCGGCAAGGTCGCCCACGGCCGCTACGAGGACTCGCTGACCTGGGACATCTCGGAGAACGCCCGGCGACGTCCGAGCGACCAGTACCTGCCCGGCGCCGACCACTCGGCCGTCCGCGACAACTCCTGGACCGACGGCTCCGATGACGGCATGTCGCGCGCCGACGTGTTCGCGCCCCACGGCCGCACCGGCGGCCTGCCCCTCACCTGGCGAGCCACCAACGAACCCGAGGAGGAGACGCCGGACGGCCGCACCACCCGCAGAGTCATCGAGCTGCTGCGCGAGCACGGCGACGGACCCTTCTTCATTGCCGCCGGCTTCCACAAGCCGCACCAGCCCTGGGTAGCGCCGGCCAGCTTCTTCGAGCAGCACGAGATCGCCGGCGTCGAGCTGCCGCAAGAGCCGGCCGACGACCGTGACGACATTCCGGCTCCCGCTCTCGTCGGCTTCCCGGACGACGCTTTGCACACCGACGACCAGAAGCGACAGGCGATCGCGGCGTACCACGCCACGGTCACGCTAATCGACCACCAAGTCGGCCTGCTGCTCGACGCGCTCCGGGAACTCGATCTCCTGAGTTCGACGGTCGTCGTCTTCGTCAGCGATCACGGCTTCCACCTGGGTGAGCACGGCGGCATGTGGCGCAAGCAGTCGCAGTTCGAGGAGTCCACCCGCGTGCCCCTGATCGTGCGCGCGCCCGGTGTCGCCGGAGGCGCGACGTCCACGGGGCTGGTCGAACTGGTCGACCTCTACTCCACACTGGCCGATCTTGCCGGCCTTCCCTCACCCCTGGGTCTCGAGGGCACGAGCTTTCGACCGCTGCTCGAGAACCCCGCCCGGGACTGGAAGAGCGCGATCTTCTCGCGCTCCGATCGCTTCACGCGACCCGACCGGCAGCACGTCACCGCCGGACTCAGTGTTCGAACCGCCCGCTACCGCTACACCGAGTGGACGCCGGTTTCGGGCGGCAACCAGGTGGAGACCGAACTCTACGACCTGGAGACGGATCCGAGGGAGTTCGACAACCTGAGCCGGGATCCGGACCACGCCGCCTGGAAGGCCCGACTTGCGCGCGAACTCGAAGCCGGCTGGAAGGCTGCCCTGCCCGACGGAGTCGCGGCCCCGCCGTAGCGGGTTGTTCGGTCTTGTACGAAACCGGCCGCGGTCAGACCGCGGCGGTTTCGAGTGCCGCCTCGATAGCGGCCAGCCGACTCTGGCTCCTGAGCATCTCCGGCTCGAGTCCAGGCCGCGACGCGTCCGTCGCCGCCGCCAACAGGCAGAGGCTCACGAGATACCGGACCCGAGCCAACGTCTCCTCGGCGTTTGTCACGCGCCGGGCCCACAACGTCAACCAGACGCCGATGTGACCGAGAACGACCATTGCCCACTGTTCAGGGTCGACTGAGCGAAGCAGGTCGCCTCCGGCCGCCGCGCGGCGGAGTTCTTTCACCAGGTGCTCCTTCGCGACCTCTCCGATCGGTCCGCTACCCGGACGGCGCCAGGGCACGGGCAGATTGATGGGCCGCGCCAACTCGGCGGGCGACTCCGAGACTCCCAGCGTCAGGTCGACGATCGAACGAATGCGATCGAAGGGGTCCGTCTCCTCAAGTTGCTCTATCCGGCGCTCGAGTCGGCGAGCCCCGGACCTCCGCAGCGCCTCGAGGATCTCCTCCTTCGACCCATAGTAGTTGTACAGCGTCGTGACGTCGAGACGGGCCTTTCGGGCCAGCGCCCGCATCGTGCACGCCTCGATACCGCCGTTCGAGATCAGCTTGGTCGCCGCGTCCAGGATCCGTCGCTTGCGACGGCGCATGTTGAGTTCTCTTCGACCAGCCAAATGCTCTCCGCCGTTTTGGGCGACGCCCGGACGTCGCTCACAAGGGAAGTGTAGCCGCGATCACCCCAAACTCCAACCCTGAGAGCTGTCCACTGGAAGATGAGCCTGAAGAGGCGGTCGTGATCCAAGGGGAGATGAGCCTGAAGTTCGGCGACGGGAGATCATCGGAGCATGATCGTGTCGCTACAAACTCAGCG
>JAAXHG010000041.1 GCA_012270995.1 Vicinamibacteraceae bacterium
CTGAGCGAGTTCTTCGTGGGCAATGCCGACGGGAATTACGACTTCGACACGCTGCGGGACTTCGCCGCCGGCACGCCCGCGCGGGCCGTCATCTTCTTCGGGAGCATGCAGAACCCCAACTTCGTGGTCTCCCAGCAGATTCTCGGCGCCTACGTCCAGGACTCGTGGAGCCCGAACCGGCGCGTTACCCTGCAGGTCGGCGCGCGCTGGGACGGCACCTTCAATCCAGGCGAGATCGAGCACGTGCTCCCCGCGGGGCGGCGCATTCCCGACGACCTCGACAACTTCTCGCCCCGCGCCGGGCTGGTCTGGTCGCCCGACCCGGGAAGCGTGGTCCGGGCCGCNNAACGCCATCGTGTCGCCGGGGGAGTCGGGCTTCGTCCCGCTGGGCGCGCCGATCGACAACGACAGTCCGCCGCGCGACCTGATCCCCGCGCTCAGCCACTTCGACCGCGGCTTCGAGGATCCCCGAACCACCCGCTTCAATCTCGGGTATGAGCGGGAATTGGGCGGCGACCTCGCGGCCTCGCTCGATGTGCTGCATGCGCGGAGCGACTCGCTCGCCTCGAACTTCGACGCGAACGTTCCGGCACCCGTTCGCGACGCTTTCGGGCGTCCAGTGTACTCCGGCCAACGGATCAACCCGGCCTACGGGCCCATCCTGGTGCGCGCGTCGCCAGCCCGGTCCGACTATCTGGCGCTGACCGCTGCGCTGCGCCGGCGCTTCCGCGACGGTGTGCAGTTTCAGGCGCACTACACCTGGTCGCGCGACCGCTCGAACGACGACAACGAGCGCTCGGGCAGCCTGACCCTGACCGACCCCACGGACCCCGACTACGACTGGGGACTCTCGATCCGCGACGTCCCCCACCGCTTCGTGGCGAGCGGCGTCTTCACCCTGCCCTTCGATGTCACCGCGAGCGGCATCTTCACGGCGCAGTCGGGTTCGCCTTACACGGCGCTCGACCCGGCGGTGGGCTTTCACAACCACCCCGGCTTCGCCGTGGGGCCGCACGGCGCCCAGACCCGGGCCGTGGTTGACGGCGCTCTCGTGCCGGTGAACGGCGAGCGGAACGCCCCCTGGACCAACCTCGATCTGCGTGTGACCCGACGCTTCCAGCTCGGAGGGACACGCGTCGAGGGGCTCTTCGAGGTCTTCAACCTACTGAACACCGGCGCCTTCCGGGTCGGGCACGCCGACCAGCAGGAGGTGTTCGAGCATGACGGCCTGACCCCGAACCCGGAGTTCGGCATCGCCAGCGTGCTCGCCGGCGCTCCGCGGCAGGCGCAGCTCGGCCTGCGCATCGTGTTCTAAATGGCTGCTCCGACCACGCGGCGCGGGCACGATTAGCTGCTCGGCGCCCGGTGCGGAGGCGCTCACGGTGCACAACGCACGTCGGAATTGACGTACGTCGCTAGTGACGTATGACAGTTGGCCGGTTGCGGGCAGCCGTGGAACCCAGCCAGCGAGAGGCGCCGATTACCGAAGCAGATCCGTTCGATGTGTGGCGCCGATCCTGCGCATCGTGTCGTCCGGTACGCTCGCCTCTTCCGCGAACTCGCGCCAGCGTGAGACGGCTCCCTGGACATCGCGCAGAATGGCGGTCGCCCGACCGCGCTTCAGGCTTGCGTTCCGGCCGCACGCCACGAAGTCGTCGATCTCGAAACCGTCGCGCTTGCCGTTCAGGGTCATCTGGTGCGCTCCGGTCCAGCGGCCGGCGGGGTTGTAGCTGTAGGTGACATCGAACGCGGGAGAGAGCCACCAGCGGCCCGCCCGATCCATCAGGAAGGCGATGTTCTTGACGTGATCGTCCTGGTTGCGGGCGACGATGTTGAAGGCCATGCGCCGGAACTGTTCTTCTGCAGCGTCCTTGCCGAGTCCGAGCTTGTAGATGACGCGCTGGGCCTGTTCGTAGGAGTACGCCCCCGCCTGGTTGAAGTCGTAGTGGGCCAGGGCGCCCAACGACTGCATGTGGATCTTGCGGCCCGTCGCCGTGCGATCGAAGCGTCGGGTCATGAAGTGGTTGCGACCGTTCTCCCGCAGGATCCGGCATTCGGTCATCCGGATGCCGGCCGCCCGCGCCATGCGGTGGTACGCGTATTCGATCTGACCATAGCCACGGGGATCTTCGAGCTCCTTGTCCTTGTTTCCGGCTACCCCGTCGAACTTGAGCAGCCAATGGGAGAAGCCGTCGCCGGCCTTGATCTGCCCGGAGCGGACTTCATCGGTCTCGGGATTCCAGGCGATGACTGCCTTCGCTCGGGCGCCGCCCGCGGAGGTGCCGACTCGCAGGATGGCCTGCAATGCCTGCTCCCGGTGAGCGGGTGCAAGCGAGCCTCCAAGAGCCGCACGCCTGGTGAGGATCTCGCCGGCGAGCTCCACGAGCGCCGCGACGTCGAGGGGTGCGGGATCGTGCTTCGGACCGGTGGCGGGGACGAACTCGAGGGCGCCCATGCCGCGAGCGCCGATGTAGCAGAGGCGTTCGACGGCGTTGAGGTCGCTTGGGTCGCGTCCCTGCCTGGCGAGCCACGCATCGATGAGAGCATTGCCGAAACGGTCGGGGAGGGAGTCCGCGAGGAGGCCGGGCAAGCCGTGGAACGTCTGCCGAGGCAACGCCGGAAACGAGTAGATCTCGCTGGCCAGCGGCATGGCGAGCGGCGCGACCTGCCGGCCGCCGGGAATGAAGTCCGGGTCGTACTCGAAATGGGCGAGACCGCGGTCGTCGTCCCAGCTCGCCGCCCCGACCGTGCGTCCCCAGAGCCGGATTGAAGCCACGGCCACGGTCACGGTTCGTCGTCGCCCCATGACCAGTCGGCGGGTCGTTCCGGCTTGCCGGACCGGGAGGAAGCGCGTTGCCGGACCCGGCCGCGCATCCTGGCCTGCTGGATCGGACTGATGGCCGGCTCGGGCACGAGGGCGTCGAGGTTGTCCAGCAGCCCGAGGGCTCTCAGGATTCTGACGAGGTTTGCGGCCTGTGACGAATGTCCCTGCTCGATGCGCTGCACGGTCAGCGTGGAAACGCCTGCCTGCGCGGCCAACGCGGCCTGGGTGAGGTTCCGGTTCAGCCGATGGCGGGCAAGGCGGGCGCCTAGCGCTTGCAAGACCGCGTGATCCGATGCATGAGAGGATGTCATAAAATATCTATAATGATAGCGTAGACTGTATTTCAGAATATAATACATCAAAAATGATTCAACGTGCAGTAGATTCTGCGCGCAGTTGGGGGAGGAGCCGGCGTGGCCGCCCGTTGCCTCTTCAAGCTCTCAAAACTGATAGCTTATATGTTATGCCAGTTACAGCAGTTCAGTTTTGATATTTACCGGCCTTTATGTGCCGACCCCCGATATGCCGTCGGCGGTGGCTGCCGACCGGCCCTTCCGTGTGTGGCAGAGGTTTCATGCCCTGCCTTCTGCGAGCGTGGCCAGGACGTGGTGGCTACGTCAGTCTGTTCTGTCGGACGGGCCGGTTGCGACCGACACACCGAGTCCATGACGTTGTTTCCGTGCACCCACGCGACCAAGTCTCGCTCGTGATCGAGGCCGAGACGGCCGTCGCCGAAGCCGGTTGGTAGGTGTTTCGGAGCCTCAGCGGACATCCGCTGGCGGCGATCCCGACCACGGAGGGACTCGGGATCAGGGCCAGCTCGCGGGTGCAACTACCTGGAAAAGCGCGGTTTGAGTGAGGCCAGTTCCCGACGTACTGAGAGTGGACTCACGCAAGGAACCTTGAACGGCGGTGCTCGGCGCACCTGCGCGGCGGGTGGTCGTGTCGACCACGCCTCACAGCGGCTCGACCGCCGCGCGGCCGGCCGCCGTCGCACGCAGAGCGCGCGCGGACGCGTCTCGACATCGGCGGGCCGCAGCACCAGGGTAGGGTTGCCGGCCCCGAGGAAGGCCAGCAGCGTCTCGACCCGCGCCCGAGCCTTCGTAGAACCGTCGCCGTCCAGGTCCTCGACGGCCGAGTGCTCCTCTGCGCCGGGCCGCACGAAGCCACTGCCTTCGGGCTTCGGCGGCGGCTCCCGCATGGCGTCGGCCACTCCGGGCGAGATATCGAGATCGAGAATGTCTTTCGCCTACTCGTCCTCCACCCACACGGCGAACAAGTACTCGCGCCGGCCCGGCGCGCTGCGTCCTTGACGAAGACGAACACCAACAGAAGCTCCAGGTCCGACGACGCTGGTTCCAGCCGCCGGACAAGATCGTCCAACGTAGACGACCGGGCCGTAGTAGACCGTCTGGCTCTTGTGGACCGTGCAGAATGCACGGTCCTCGACCGTATTTCGCAGAAACGATCCGGCCGCGGTCCTGCCTGCTCGGCGACCATTGCGGCGAGCGCCCGCGCGAACGCCCGACACCGGCGGAGAGCGACCGGCTTCGCGGCCGGCATCGCCTTCGACGCGCAGTAGAGCCGGCCGTTCGTGCCGTGATTGGCCGCCGCTGGTGAGCCCTTCGGCGTGTTGCAGGAATTCTACCGGCTTCGAGATCGCCCCGAATCGCGTGCCGCGTTGGATGAGACCTCTGCGGGACGGTGATCGGAAACCACTCGGCCGGGTCGCGGAGGTCGACGCAGGTCCAGCCGATCAGGTTCCCCGCGGGATCGACTTGGTGCTCGTCCGCCACGTACTCGAAGCCGCCCTCAGTTTGGTCAGCGCAGAGATGGGCGTGTGGTCGCGTACGTTACTTCTGAAACAACAGTCGTGCGCGTCCGATATCCGGCGCGCCACGATGTCGGTTGCTGATCCTGATCGTCGGCGAATCATGTCCGCGTCGCGCAGAAGGCCGTGAGCGGTGCCTGAACCATGAAGTCGTCCCAGAACGGATCCGTTCGCTCGACGGGATCCAGCATCGCGTCGACCCACTGAAAGTCCTTGAAGCCCGCGTCTCGCATCGCGGCCTCGTAAGTGGCAGACTGCAGGTAATAGTTGTCGAACTCGAACGTCCGGCCGTCGTGGTTTGATCAACGACAATTATTTTTGCCGGTTGGCGAGGACGCGATCGGCCGGTTCGTGGACGCACCCAGAGCCGTGTGAAACTGCCCGTTTTCCTCGCGGAGGACGGGTTGGTCACGGATGCGCAGGTTCGGCGATTGCGAGAGAAACGGATGTCGGGGAAGACGTTGGCGGCGGCCGCGGCGGCGGCGGGAATGAGCGAGCGGACGGCGCGACAGTGGCAGAGCGGCGCGTTGCCGTCTACGGCGAAGGCGCCGCGGACGTGGCGGACGCGGGAGGACCCGTTCGCCGAGGTGTGGGAGTCGGAGGTGGTGCCGCAGTTGGTGGCCGACAGCGACGGCCGGCTGCAGGTGTTGGCGCTGTTCAAAGCGCTGTGCCGGCGTCATCCGGGTCGCTTTCAGCCTGGGCAGCTTCGGACCTTGCAGCGGCGGGTCCGGGAGTGGCGGGTGCAGGACGGTCCGGACCGCGAGGTTTACTTCGAGCAGGTAGCGGTTCCGGGTCGGGAAGCGGCGTTCGACTTCACCGCCGCGAGCGACCTGGGCGTGACGATCCGGGGCGTGCCGTTCCCGCACCTGTTGTTCGAGTGGGTGCTGAGCTACAGCAAGTGGACGTATGTGGGGCTGGCGCTGAGCGAGACGTTCGAGGCGCTGGTGTCGGGCCTGCAGGGCGCGCTGTGGATGCTGGGGGCGGTGCCGGCGGTGCTTCGTCACGACAACCTGTCGGCGGCGACGCACGAGTTGAAGCGCAGCGGCGGGCGTCAGCTGACGGCGCGTTTCCGGCAGGTGCTGGACCACTACGGGCTGGACTCGTCGCGGATCCAGCCGGGGAAACCGCACGAGAACGGGGTTGCCGAGCAGGCTCACTTTCGCACGAAGACGGCTATCGAGCAGGCGCTGCTGTTGCGGGGCGGCAGAGACTTCGTCGACGAGTCGGCGTATCTGTGCTTCGTGCGTGCGGTCGTCGACGAGGAGCGGAACCGGCCGGCGGTGGCTCGGCTGGCCGAGGAGCGGGCCTTCCTGCGGCCGTTGCCGGCGGCGCGGGTCCCGGAGTACACGACGTTCCAGTGCAGGGTGCGCAAGTGGAGCACGATTCGCATCGGCAGCCGGATCTACTCGGTGCCGTCGCGCCTGATCGGTCACACGGTCGAAGCGCGCCAGCATCCGTCGACGGTCGAGGTCCTCTACAGCGGCCGGGTGCTGTGCACGATGCCTCGGCTGCGGGGCGCGGCGGACCACCGGATCGACTACCGCCACATCATCGGCAGCCTGGTCCGCAAGCCGGGCGCCTTTGCGCGGTATCGCTTCCGGGAGGAGCTGTTCCCGTCACTCGTGTTCCGGGCGGCGTATGACGCACTGGGTCGGACGCACGGCGAGCGGGCCGACGTCGAGTATGTGCGGCTGCTGCACCTGGCGGCCACGACCAGCGAGCGTCGGGTCGAAGCGACGCTTCGGGCTCGACTCGATGCCGGCGACACGTGCGAGTACGCCAGCGTCCAGACGGAGGTGCGTCCGCCGGTCCCGACCGTGCCGGTGGTTCACATCCCTCGCCCGGACCTGACGCGTTACGACGCGCTGTTGACCGGAGGTCTGCACGGATGATGGCGCCGAGCACGCAGGTGACGACGCTGCTGACGCAGTTCAACCTGACGACGGCGGCTGAGGAGCTGGTGCCGCGATTGACGCAGGCCGGCCACCACGACACGCTGCCAGTGTTGCTGGAAGTGTTCGAGGCCGAAGCCGAGGCGCGTCGCCAGCGCCGGATTGCCCGGCTGCGACGGTCCTCGCGCCTGCCACTCGGCAAGACGTTCGAGACGCTCGACACGGGCCGGTTGCCGGGCCCGGTGGTGCAGCAATTGAAGACGCTGGCCAGCGGGGCGTTCATCGAGACGGCGACCAATGTGCTGGCTTTCGGCCTGCCTGGCGTCGGAAAGAGCCACGCGCTGTGCGCCGTCGCGCATGCGCTGGTCGAGGCGGGCCACAGCGTGTTGTGCGTACCGGCCTACGCCCTGGTCCAGGAATTACTCGGCGCCAAACGCGACCTCGACCTGCCCCGGGCGCTGCGCAAGCTCGATCTGTTCGAGGTAATCCTGCTCGACGATCTGGGCTACGTGCAGCAGAGTCCGGACGAAGCCGAGGTCCTGTTCACGTTGCTGGCCGAGCGCTACGAGCGCCGCTCGGTGATGGTAACCAGCAACCTCGTGTTCAGCCAGTGGGACCGGATCTTCCGCGACCAGATGGCCACCGCCGCGGCGATCGACCGCTTGGTGCACCACTCGGTGGTACTCGAGTTCGACGTGCCGAGCTTTCGAACAGACCCGTCGCGGCCAACGTCGCCGGCGCCGTCACCACCGCCAGCACGTCGTGGACGGCCACCGGGTCCGCTGCTGCCGCGGCGCCGTCGACCGTCGACCTCCTGAGCGTTCCGGTCCGGACCCGAACGCGTCTGCAGCCGTAGGTCGGCGCGCGGCGTCGAGCGACCATCGAACTTGCTCTCGGCCGTCGCGTTGAACACCTTCTCGACGGTCGGTTCGACTCCCGAGGGCCTGTGCATCCTGCCAGCAGCGTGGAAAACGCGCGCGAGCGATCCGGAGAGCGTGTGACGTCGAGGAAGCGCGTTTCCCACCCTGCTTTGGACGGCGCCAAGCGCCGCCCACAGGCTACACAGGCATCACCTTCCTCGATACTGATCTCCGATCCTCTCAACCGGCAGAAATAGTTGTCGTTCACCGGCAAAAGTAGTTGACGCCGAACAGCTGACGCGATCCGACGGCTCCTCGTCGACCAGGAGGCACGCCGATGTCCCGACCGATCTCATGCGCGGCACCCTCGATCTGCTGATTCTCCGGGCGCTCACGACGGGGCCGGACCACGGCCTCGGGATCGCGCGGCGGGTGGAGCAGATCACGCAGGGCGCGTTCCGTGTCAACCCCGGCTCGCTCTTTCCGGCCCTGCACCGCCTTGCGCAGAAGGGCTGGCTGACGGACAGCACAGATTCGTCTGGCCGTCGACGTACCCGGAGTGAAGACAGCTCCAGTCGCGCCGTCTACGTTCACGCGATCGCGATATCACACCTTGAGTCCTAGGGGGCCGCCAGTTCGCCGACAGAACCTATTCCTGCGGCGGGAAAGACCCCTCATCCCCCAGTAGTTCCTCGAGTTCCCCCTGTACCGCCGCGTGCACCTGATGGAGCAGCAGGAGACCTCCGTAGGCCACACGAAACTCATCCTTGACCTCGAGCGGGGACGTATCGGATGACACGATCGCCAACAACTGGCTCATGTCGCTGAGCAACTGGCCGCGTGCCTGCTCGTAGAGAGCTTGCACGTCATGGACCCGAGAAACTCTGATCACCCAGTCGTAGTCGAAATAGGGTGAAGCCTGACTGCCTTGTGCCGCACGCCACGCTGCCGACGAGATTTCCGGAAGAGGAACGGAGAAGCTCACTTCTCCGTCGGCGAAGATGGGGTCGTCCTCGCTCTCGGCCTGGAGTACGCGCTGGAACAGTTCCGTGACTTCTTCCAGCGCCGGCTCTGCATCCCGGAACTCGCCCAGGTTCTCCTGCAGCTCGAGCTCTACCGCGGCCCGCGCCACGTCTGCGAACCGACGGAGCTGGCGCTCCTCCCGCCACTCCTCGACGCCGAACGCGACGAGCACTGCGAACACCACCATCAGGGACTCGATCGCGAGCTCGGCGAGCTTGGAACGGCCCGTGAGTTCCGTGAGCTTCCCCCGAAGCGTCTGCTTGCCTTCGCTCATGACGGCCAAGATACCTTGTCTGCGTGGTGGGTTCTAGCAACTGGTGCGGTCGATCTGCAGCCCGTCGAGCAGTTCCTTGATGCGGTTCTCGATGTTGCCGCGGGCGCAATAGACCTTTTCGTAGACGTAGCGGGGGACGTGGCGCAGGTTGGTCACGACGAAGCGTGAATTGTCGCGCGGGTCGCGGTCGTCGAGGCGGACGACTTCGGCCTTGATGACGACGCGCCACAGGTCGTTCCAGGTGGCGGCGGCATCGCGCGTTTCGGCGTAGACGTGTGCAGTCCGTCCGGTCCTCGCGCTCTCGGCGCGCGCCTGGTCCAGGGCCGCTTCGGCGTGGCGCTGCAGCACGCTGTTCTTGGCCACCGCCACGTGGCCGAGGCGTGTGGATCGCACTCTACCAGAACGAGGCGTCGGATCCGGTGCGCGTGACGAAAGTCAGCGGCTTCGGAAACGCCCACTGCGTGTCGTCTTTGGTGCGCGGAAACGCGAGCCATCCCTCTTT
>JAAXHG010000138.1 GCA_012270995.1 Vicinamibacteraceae bacterium
CAACGGAGAATACACGAAATCGCCTGTTAGTGTGAACAGGCCCTAGACGAGTCGCGGCTAACCATCCGTTCTTTCCGCGGTGCGCAGGTCGACGCGCCGTCGCGAACCCACGACCTTGGCCCTTCGTCCGGCTGCCTCGAGGGCCTCCTCGACACGTCCTGGACTTCGACACTCCACCAGGGAACGCCTTATCACCTGAAACCCAACAACCCGGAGGAAGAAAATGTCTCCAGCAACGACGATTGCCCAACTCTGTGTCCTGATCTTCGCCCTCATTCTCCCAACTGCGACGACAGCAACCACTGCTCCAACTTACGACATGGACGAGTACTGGTTCACGCCCGAGAATCTCTTCACCCACACAAAGAACCGCTTCCACGACGGAAGCGTTCGGAGCGGCGGTCGCCACGGCTTCTGGTACGGCCAGCTCTGGGGAAGGACGGTCCGCCTTCAAGGTGACCCGAGTATGTCCCGCTATGACATATACGTGTTGAACGGGAGCATATTCGAGTATTGGGGGTCGTTCCGCGGCAACTTATGGGACAGGCCCGACAGTCACGCCTTCGACAACCCGTTTCGCTGGATGAACCGGTACATGAAGGTACACGACTACATGGAGAACTCTCTCACCGTGAGGGAGCTGTCTAACGAGCTACGGAAGAACGTCAGCACATCCACCATTTCAATGCGCCTGGAGATACTCGAGTATCTGCCAACATTCACCATCCCGGAAGACGACGGCCGCGGCTTGACGTTCAAAGACGTTCTCAGAATCCGCTTCTGGAGTTCCTACAGCACGGATCCAGGAAAGCATGAGACCTACCATCTGGCAAAAGGCTTCGGCACTGTCTACTTTGTCAGCACGGATACCGAGGAACCCAGCGGCGTCAAGACGAGTTGGGTCTAGACTGGCTGTCGGTTCCGGCCGCACAACGCCGCGGCTGCGTTAGGCTGCAGCCAACGCATCCACGGGGCCGACAGTCAAGTCCCCTGGTCGGACCAGCCTTCGGCGCGTATGTCGAGCGTCAGACGGCGCAGCTGGTCCGCCGTCCCTTCGGTCAACCGGCCGCTCCGGTCCAGCTTGTCAATGAGCGGCAGCACCTCCGCCGGATACAACTCGAAGAACAGCGCCTCCTCGACCTCAGCGGCCCGGTCCGACATCTCGTCGATCCGGTCCTGCAGCGCGCCGCACAACGTCGCAACCCGGGTCACCTCGAGACGCAGGGCATGGATCCGCTGTCTTACCCGCAGCAACACGAACGCCGCGCCCGCCACCACAGCGGCAGCGAGCAGCACAGGAAGGGCGCCGGACGGCCACACAGCGGCGGCAGACTACCAGTCGAGAGCAGCTTCCAGTGCGATCACCTCGTCGTACAGCTCGGCGCGCCGCCGGCGCAACCGCTTCACCGCTCCGGTGCGCAGACCCACGGTCCACAGCGCTTTCAGACCGTGACCCAGCTCCGCAATCAGGCGGTGGTAGCGCAGGCCGAGCAGGGCCGAAAGGGCGCAGAGCCCGAGCATCCCGGCAACGCGCACCCACAGGGCCTCGGGGATCCAGTCGAATCCCGGCAGCGGCTCGGTCCAGGCAATACCGACCGCCACGCTTGCCACGATCCATGCCGCCGGCAGAATGACGAGACCCAACGCCATCTTGAGTCCCGCCTGCTCCTTTCTGGTCTTCGAGTACTTCTTCGCCCCGAACACGACGAGCAACGCGGCCGGCAGGTTGATCAGGTTGCCGACCAGGACCAGCGTCGGCAGGAGCAGCAGCATGACCAGCGCCTCGGCGCCGACAAGAAGCAGGCGTAGCGCCGTCCGCATCACGGGTACACCGTCCAGTTCCCGATCGTTCAGGCCCAGCAGTCGCAGTGCTTCGTCATAGCGCGTCACCCTGACGATGAGCCGCTTCGTCCCTTCCGGATCGTTCGTCCTCTGGCTGCGGTAGCCGGCCCAAACGCGCGCGAACCCCTGATCCCGTTCCTGCATCGGAGCCCGCCGCAGGCGTTCTCCCTCCCGTGCCGCGCCCTCAGCCCGCACCAGCGACCGCACCCGTTCCATCGCCCGGTGAATGCCCCAGATCTCCGTCGGGTGGGTGACCTCGATCAGTTGCTGTTCGATCACCCCCGTCAGCCGGGGAACGAACGTGTCCCCGCCCGCTTCGCCGGCCTTCGACTCCGGCGTATCGCTGCCGCAAAGGCGGGGATCCGCCCCCACCTCAACGGGCGGGTGAAACGCCACCAGCGCCCGCGATCGAAACGCGTGCTTGCGTTCGTAGTGCAGCCCAACCGGCACCAGCGCGGGGTCGCCGCCACCCTGGCGCGCCAGTTGGAACAGGCGCGCTGCTCCGGCCCGCAACTCGAGCAGGTTCGGCTCGTCGTGCGTCGCTCCCTCCGGGAAAATGGCGACGAAGGACTCGCCGGTCGCGGCCGCCAGAGCGGCGAGACTCCGGTGGTTCGCGGCGCGGCGCTCCCGGTCGCTCGCGGGGGCGCCGGCCTCACCGCGGTCCCGGGCCCGGTAGAGCGGCACCGCCCCAACCGCGCGCAGCAGCCAGCCGATCAGCGGCAGGCGGAACAGACCGTGACGAGATCCGAACGTGACCGGCCGCGGACAGAAACCGAGGATCAGGATGCCGTCGGCCAGACCGTTCGGATGCCACGCGACGAGCAGCCCGCCTCCCTCGCGCGGCACGTTCTCACGCCCCACCACCTCGACGCTGCGAAAGAACAGCCTCGCCAGCGCCCGCAGAAAGAGCGTCAGGCAACGCTTCCTGTACCCGGGTGGCGCGTTCCGCGCCACCCGTGAACCACCCGTACGGCCGTCATCGGCCGTACGGATGGCACCCAGTGGGTCGACGCGATTGATCGACACGATTCCTGGACACGATTCTACGCCACTGGGGACTGCCCCTCACCGTCCGACCGGTCGGACGCTTGACAGAGTCAACCTCCGCTCCTACGGTGTATCCAGCGTTCAGTGAAAGGAGGCACCATGACTCCGCCGGGCCATCTCCCGCCCCCGGCCATCCCGAGGCTGACCGCCAGGGAAGACAAGCCGGGGGCCGCCAAGTCCGCAGCCTGAGTGGACGAACGACATCCGGCCGCTCGACCGTCGCCTGAAGAGCCCGAGCGTTTGACGGATCGCTGATCCGGACCGACCGCGCCGAGGCCGACGAGAGCGAGGCGAGGCCCAGCGGGCGCCGAGCGCCCACCGCGAAGACGCATCCACTCAGGCCGGGGACAATCCGAGAGCGCAGGCTCATGCCTGCGCTCTCTTGCGTCTGAACGAAGCGGAACCGGGACCCGGAGACCCGGTGACGCGCAGGCCAGCTCCTGCGTTCCTCTGCGTTCCAGCGCCTCGGGAACTCACTCGGATCGAAGTTCCGGCGCGGTTTCGCGTCTTAGTCCATGTGATCGCCTACATGAGTTCCGCGACGCCCTGGGGCATCGAAGCGCGAGAGGTCCAGGTGGAGGTCGGGGCCGACTTCGGCCTGCCCGCGATGCAGTTGATCGGCCTCCCGGACGCCGCCGTTCGCGAGAGCCGCGACCGGGTCCGGTCGGCAATCCGCAACAGCGGCTACGACCTGAAGAACCGCAATGTGGTCATCAACCTCGCCCCCGCCGACCTGAAGAAGGAGGGCAACCAACTCGATCTGCCCATCGCTCTGGGTCTGCTCACCGCCCATCGCGAACTGACGCCCGACTCGCTGGAGGGGCGAATGGCATGCGGCGAACTCGGCCTCGACGGCGAAGTGCGCCCGATCCGGGGAGCCCTCCAGGTCGCTGAGCTCGCCCGCCGGCTCGGCATCCGCGAACTCCTGCTTCCGGCGGCGAACGGCCGGCAGGCCGCGGCACTGTCCGGTACGCCGGTGGTGCCGATCACCCATCTGCGCGATGCGATCCAGCACCTGGCTGGAGACGTGACCATCGGCCCGGCGACGCCCCTCCCCCGAAGCGCCACCGAGGCCGCGGTCCCGGACTTCTCCGACGTGCGCGGCCAGGAAACCGCCAAGCGGGCGCTTGAGATCGCGGCGGCGGGCGGACACAACGTCCTCTTCGTCGGGCCGCCGGGAACCGGCAAGACGATGCTCGCCCGCCGGCTGCCCGGCATCCTTCCGCCGCTCACCGAAGCCGAGGCGATCACGGTGACCAAGATCCACTCCCTGGCCCGCGCGGCCCGCATGAACGGCCTGCTTTGGACACGCCCGTTCCGCAGCCCCCACGCCGGAGTGTCCTCGTCCGGGCTGATCGGAGGCGGTTCCATGCCCAGACCCGGAGAGATCAGCCTCGCCCATGGCGGCGTGCTGTTCCTCGATGAACTGCCCGAGTTCCGCCGCGACGCGCTCGAGGCGCTGCGCCAGCCGCTCGAAGACGGCGCCGTGACGGTGGTCAGGGCGCAGGCTCGGCTCACCTTCCCGGCCCGCTTCACCCTGGTCGCCGCCTCAAACCCCTGCCGCTGCGGCCACCTGGGAGATCCACGAGTGGAGTGCGTGTGCGCGACCCGCGACATCGAAGGCTATCGCCGGAAGCTCTCCGGACCCCTGCTCGATCGCATCGATCTCCACATCGAAATGCCGGTACCGAGTCTCGACGAGCTGAAGGGACCGGCATCCGAAACCTCGGCCTCGATCGCCGAAAGGGTGTCGGCAGCGCGCCGCAAGCAGTCGTCCCGGTTTTGCGCAGGGCATCCGACGCCCCTCAACAGCGCGATGACGAGACGGCACCTGGATCGGCACTGCCGACCCACGAGCGCCGCGCAGAGCCTCATCGACGCCGCGTTCGAGCGCCTGGCGATGTCCGCGCGGGCACTGACCCGGGCGCTCAAGGTGGCTCGCACCATCGCCGACCTCGACAGCTCCCCCAAGGTCGACGTCACGCACGTCGCGGAAGCGATTCAGTACCGGCCTCTGGATCGCACCGGACCGTGACGTCGAAGCGGAAGGCGGCCGGGCGGGGATCCCCCTCAGCCCCGTCCGGCCGCCGCCCTGACGACGGTACGCATCTGCTGTTAGAGTGCCTTCGCCGACTCGGTGTGCGCCGCCGCCCTCAGCCGGTCCGTGTTCTTGACATCGGTCCGCCCGAGGCGGATAGTATTCGTGCGCATCTATAGGTACCCCACGGCGTCCGACCCTAGCTGCCGCCCCAGCCCCGGACAGGCTCTCTCCCAGCATGCGATCAAGGCTCCACACCATCGTCTTCGTGCCGCACTCCCAGAAGCGGACGCGGCAGTTCCGCGTCAGCAGCCGCTGGTTGACCGGGGTCGCGGCCGCCGCCGTCCTGGTGCTGGGCTTCGTCGGCTGGGCCAACGTCGCCCAGATGCGCTCGGCGGCGGAACTGCGCGACCTCGCCCGGATCGAGAGCGAGAACGAGGAACTGCGCCGGGCAAACGACGCGTTCGAAGCCAGTATCTCGCGCCTGCGGCAGGCCCTGACGGACGCCGAGGACCGCACGCGCGAACTCTCGATCGTCGCCGGCCTCGAGCAGATGGCCGGCGCCGAGCCGGAGAACCGTCCGTCCGAGACCGGCGCCGGCGGCGGCTATCCGAGCCCCGCGGCACCCAACAGCTACGACCTGTCCCTGCTCGAAGCCCGAGCCTCCCGGCTCGACGATCAGTTGGACGAAGTGAACGGCGCCGTCGAGAATCGGCTGCTCCTGCTCCGCTCCACGCCCATGATCTCGCCGGTCCGGGGCGTGATCAACAGCGGTTACGGCTTCCGTCGCGATCCGATCACCGGGCAGCGCGCCCATCACGACGGCATAGACATCTCGGCCGACCGCGGCCAGGAGGTCGTCGCCACCGCCGACGGCATCGTGGTTCGCGCCGAGCGGGCCGGCAACCTGGGCCGCGCCGTCTACGTGGTACACCGCTTCGGCTACGAGACTCGTTTCGGTCACCTGTCGCAGATCCTGGTCGAGGAGGGCCAGGAGGTCCGCCGCGGGGACACCTTGGGCCGGGTCGGCAACTCCGGACGCGCGACCGGCTACCACCTGCACTACGAAGTCCGGCTCGGCGGCGACACGTGCGACCCCTTCGAGTTCATGCGAGACCAGAGCTGACGGCAGCGCCGCGACGCCGAACGTACCGCGGCCCCGACACCCGGGAAACGGTCGATCCGCGATCCGGCCGGCCGCGGCACCGCTTTCTCCCCGGAACGAGTCGATGATCTCCAAGGCGATCACCAGGATCTTCGGCAGCAAGCATGACCGCGATCTGAAGCGGCTCCAGCCGCTCGCCGAGGCGATCAACGCGCTCGAGCCGGAGATGGAGTCGCTCACGGACGATCGGTTGCGGGCCCGCACCGCCGAGGCCCGAACCCGGCTCGACCAGGGAGCCGACCTGGACGACCTGCTGATTCCCGCTTTCGCCACCGTCCGCGAGGCTTCACGGCGCACGCTGGGGATGCGGCACTACGACGTCCAGTTGCTGGGCGGCGTCGTCCTCCACCAGGGGAAGATCGCCGAGATGAAGACCGGCGAGGGCAAGACCCTCGTCGCCACCTTGCCCGTCTACCTCAACGCCCTCGCCGGCAACGGCGTCCATGTCGTCACGGTGAACGACTACCTGGCGCGGCGGGACGCCGAGTGGATGGGACGGATCTACCGCTTCCTCGGTCTCGAGGTCGGCGTCATCCAGCATGGCCTGACCGACCGGGAGCGCCAGCAGGCCTACGGCGCCGACATCACCTACGGCACGAACAACGAACTCGGCTTCGACTACCTGCGCGACAACATGAAGTTCACGCTGGAGTCCATGGTCCAGCGCGGGCATCACTACGCGATTGTCGACGAGGTCGACTCGATCCTCATCGACGAGGCGAGAACGCCGCTTATCATCTCGGGCCCGTCCGAGCAATCGACCGAGAAGTACACGCTGGTCAACCGGATCATCCCCAGACTCGAGCGCGGCGAGGAGGTCCGCGACGGCGACCGGAAGTACATGACCGGCGACTTCGTCTGCGACGAGAAGGCGCACACGGCGACCCTCACCGACGAAGGCGCCGCCAAGGTCGAGAAGCTGCTCGGCGTCGGCAACCTGTTCGAGATGGAGAACATGGACGTGCTGCACGCGGTGAACCAGGGGCTGCGCGCGCACCACCTCTACCGCCGGGATGTCGAGTACCTGATCGAGAACGGCCAGGTCGTCATCGTCGACGAGTTCACCGGCCGCAAGATGCCCGGCCGGCGCTGGTCGGACGGTCTGCATCAGGCGGTCGAGGCGAAGGAAGGCGTTCGGATCGAGCGCGAGAACCAGACCCTGGCGACGATCACGTTCCAGAACTACTTCCGCATGTACGAGAAGCTGGCCGGCATGACCGGAACGGCGGACACCGAAGCGGGCGAGTTCAGCCAGATCTACGACCTCGACGTGGTCGTCGTGCCAACCAACGAACCGATGATCCGCGACGACCGCTCGGATCTCGTGTACCGCACGGCCCCCGAGAAGTGGAACGCCGTCGTCGAGGAGATCCAGGACTGCCAGAAGCACGGCCAGCCGGTGCTGGTCGGCACCGTATCGATCGAGAACAGCGAGATGCTGTCGCGCCTGCTCAAGAAGAACCGGGTGCAGCACGTCGTCCTGAACGCGAAGTACCACGAGCGCGAGGCGGCGATCGTGGCCCAGGCCGGCCGTCGCGGCGCGGTGACGATCGCCACGAACATGGCCGGCCGCGGCACGGACATCGTCCTCGGCGGCAATCCCGAGCAACTGGCCCGAGCCGAGGTCGACGAGGGCAAGGATCCGGACGGCTTCGCCGCGGCACTCGCGCGGTACCGGGAGTTGTGCGCCGCGGAACGGGAGGAAGTGGTCGCGGCCGGCGGCGTTCACATCCTCGGCACCGAACGGCACGAGTCGCGTCGTATCGACAACCAGCTTCGCGGACGCTCGGGCCGCCAGGGCGACCCCGGCTCTTCGCGCTTCTACCTGTCGCTCCAGGACGATCTGATGCGGATCTTCGCGTCCGATCGGGTCCAGGCGTTGATGAAGCGGCTCGGCATGGAGGAGGGAGTGCCGATCGAGGCGCCCATGGTGAACCGGGCGATCGAGCGGGCCCAGACCCAGGTCGAGGGCAGGAACTTCGAGATCCGCAAGAACCTCCTCGAGTACGACGACGTGATGAACAAGCAGCGCGAAGCGATCTACGAGCTGCGCCGGGACATCCTCCTGGGCCGCGAGGGGCGCGCCTACGTGATGAAGATCGCCCGCGACGTCGTCGACTACCTGATCGAACGGCACTGCCCCGCCAAGTTGGACCCGCGCGACTGGAAGATCGACGAGATGCGCTCCGAGATCCGGGCGTACTTCAATCTCGACGAGGCGGATCTGGGAGAACCGCTCGAGGAGATGGGCACCGAGGAACTCGAGGAGGCGATCTTCGGCGCCGCCGAGCGGAGCTACGGCGAGAAGGAGGAAGCGCACGGCGCCGAAGCGGTCCGGGCCGCCGAGCGCCACCACATGCTGCGCGTGGTCGACGCGGCCTGGAAGGACCACCTGCTCGCCCTGGACCACCTGAAGGAGGGCATCGGCCTGCGCGGCTACGGCCAGCGCGACCCGAAGAACGAGTACAAGCGCGAGAGCTACGAGCTGTTCACCGAGATGAAGGAGCGGACCGAGGACACGATCATCAAGGACCTGTTCCGGCTGCGCCCGATCTCCGCCGAGGAGATCGCGGAGCTCGAACGCCGCCGCCGGTCGCTCGGCCCGCAGAGCATGAGCTTTCGCCACCCCAGCGCCCTCGGCCTTCCCGCTCCGGCCGCCGGACCGCAGCCAGGCCCCGGCATGCCGGGCATCCCGGGGATGCCCTCCGGCGGCCCTCCCGGTCCTGCTCCCGGGGGCTTTCCGCCGCCCCAGGCGTCCGGCGGCCCGCCCATGCGACCACAGAAGCCGCGCACCGTCGTCCGCTCCCAGGCCAAGGTCGGCCGCAACGCCCCCTGTCCCTGTGGCTCCGGCAAGAAGTACAAGAAGTGCTGCGGCGCCCCGGTCGCCGTGTAGGAACTCTCAACGCCAAGCGCTGCGTGTGCCGGGACTGGGTGCGCCACAGCCTCCCAGTTGATAGCGTTCGGCATGGAAACGTCGGATTCAGGGGGTGACACCCCCGCACTCGCCCTCACCTTCGACGATGTCCTCCTGGCCCCGGGCCTCTCGGAGGTGCATCCGAACGACGTCCGTCTCGACACCCGCGTCACCCGCGGAATCGAGTTGAACATTCCCCTGATCTCGGCCGCGATGGACACCGTGACCGAGGCCGAACTGGCGATCGCCCTGGCCCAGGAGGGGGGCATCGGGGTCATCCACAAGAACCTCTCCATCGAAGCCCAGGCCACGGAGGTCGACCGGGTCAAGCGCTCCGAGGCGGGCATGATCGTCAACCCGATCACGATCCGGCCCGAGCAGCGGATTCACGAAGCGCTCGACCTGATGGCCCGCTACAAGATCTCCGGCGTTCCGGTCACCGATCGCGACGGGCACCTCGTCGGCATCCTGACCAACCGCGATCTGCGGTTCGAGACGAACACCAGCCGTCCCGTGTCCGAGCTGATGACGCACGAGAACCTGGTCACGGTCCCCCAGGGAACGACGCTGGAGCAGGCCAAGGCCCAACTCCACCACCACCGGATCGAGAAACTGCTGGTCGTGGACGACGACGGCAACCTGAAGGGCCTGATCACCGTCAAGGACATCCAGAAGATGATGGAGTACCCGATCGCCTGCAAGGACGACCTCGGGCGGCTGCGGGTGGCGGCGGCGGTCGGCACGGCCGGGAACTACCTGGAACGGGCGCGGGCGCTGGCCTCGGCACAGGTCGATGTGCTCGTCGTGGACTCCTCGCACGCCCACAGCCGCGGCGTGCTCAGTGCCTTGGCCCGAATCCGCGAGGCGCTGCCCGACGCTCAGCTCCTGGTCGGGAATGTGGCGACCGCCGAGGGTGCGCGGGCGCTCACCGAACGCGGCGCGGACGGGATCAAGGTCGGCATCGGACCGGGCAGCATCTGTACCACGCGCGTCGTCACCGGCGCCGGCATGCCCCAGGTCACGGCGATCCGCGACGCCGCTTCCGAAGCCGGAGACGTGCCCATCGTGGCCGACGGCGGCATCCGCTTCTCGGGTGACCTGACCAAGGCGCTGGCCTGCGGCGCCCACGGCGTGATGGTCGGCTCGCTGCTCGCCGGCACCGAGGAAAGCCCCGGCGAGACGATCCTCTACCAGGGGCGCAGCTACAAGGCCTACCGCGGCATGGGTTCCCTGTCCGCGATGGCCGAGGGCAGCGCCGACCGGTACTTCCAGGCCGATGACGAACCGCTCTCGAAGCTGGTGCCGGAGGGCATCGAAGGCATGGTCCCCCACAAGGGCAGTGTCCACCAGGTGATCGCCCAACTGACCGGCGGTCTGCGCTCCGGCATGGGCCTGTCCGGCTGCGCCAGCATCGGAGAACTGCGAACCCGGGCCCGCATGGTCCGGGTCACCGCCGCGGGCCAGAAGGAGGGCCACGCCCACGACGTGGTCATCACGAAGGAAGCGCCCAACTACTGGGTCGACCGGAGCTAGGCAGCGCCCGCCAGTCCGGGGGCCAGCGGGGGCCGGTTCCCGAACCGGCCGACCGACACCGGAGTACCGCACGGCTTCAAGGGCGCCTACCAGGCGCGGGGATCGAGATCGTAGGGCAGCGGCGTGAGGTTCCTCATGCCGTCCTCCGTCACGACCACGAGATCCTCGAGTCGTACTCCCCACCCGGCTTCCGGGTCGTAGAGCCCGGGCTCGATCGTCACCACGTCGCCCGCCCGAAACGCCTCCGTGCCGGGTCCAGTCTCCCGGAAGCTGGGCAGCTCGTGCAGTTCGTAGCCGACACCGTGACCCAGCAGGTGGAAGTAGCCGCTTTGGGCCCCGGGATTCTTGTCGGGCACCTCGAAGCCCTCGTGCTCGAACAGGCGGCACACCCGCTCGTGGAGCGTCCAGCCCCGTACGCCGGGACGGACGGCTTCGAGACTCGTCTCGAGCGCCTCCAGCACCAGGCCGTGCGCCCTCGCCAGCTCCTCCGGCGGCTCTCCCACACAGAAGGTCCTCGTGCAATCGGCGAACAGCAGGCCGCGCGGGAACAGGTCGACGACGATGGACCCGCCCGCCCTCAGGCCCCGTTCCGGCGTACCGGTGCTGTGCCCGGTGGCCCCCTCTTCCGCCGGAGCGACAATGGAACTCTCAGGCTGTTCCAGACCGTGGGCAGCGAACACCTGCGCCGCGAAGGCCTTGACCCGGGCCACGGTGACGCGTTCCTCGCCCAGCCAGAGTTCTCCACGCTCCCGGACCGAGCTGTCGGCCAGCATCCGCGCCACCGATTCGAAGGCCTCGACGGTTGCTCGCGCGGCGGATGCGATTCCCTCGGTCTCGCCCTTCGTCTTGGTGCGGCGGAGCGCGAGCATCAGTCCGCGTCCCGAGACAGGCTTCCATCCCCCCTCTTCGAGCCTTCCCGCCATTGCCACGGCAAGGCCCGCCGCCGGCCGACCGGCAAGCGCCACTCGACCCGGAACGACGCCGGCCCGATCGAGTGCGGCCCTCACGGCCGCCGCGAAGATCTCCTCGAGAGTCTTCCCTTCCCGACGCAGAGTCTCCATCCCGAAGTCGGCCGGGTGGATCAGCTCGACACCCCCCGCCTCCGCCCGGGCCGCTTCCTCCCGTTCCATCGACGTGAAGTACACGAGCCAGGCCCCGCCGCCATGCCCCACCACACAGGCGTCTCCCAGCCGACCACCCCCGAGGAAGGGCGCCAAGTCCGGGTCACGGCTCGACCCAGCCAGGACCAGAAGGGCCTCGGCGTTCTCCGCTGCAAGGAGGTCCCCCAGCAGCTCGTTCCGCGTCCAGGCCATCACGCCGGCGCCAGATTCCGGATCAGACGTGATCGTTCAGGAAGGCCTCGAACCGCATCTTCGGCGCGGCGCCGGTCATGCGGCCCAGGATCTCGCCATCCTTGAACAGGATGAAGTGCGGGATGCCCTGTACGCCGTAACGAACGGCCACGTCCTGGGCGTGGTCGACGTCGAGCTTGGCGATGCGGAGGCGCCCGTCGTACTCGCCGGCCAGTTCGTCCAGGATCGGGGCCACCATCCGGCAAGGACCGCACCAGGTCGCCCAGAAGTCGACCAGCACCGGGGTGTCCGACCCCAGTACCTGATCCTCGAAGCTCTGACTGTCCACGTTGAAGATCTGTTCGCTTGCCATCGGTTCGGTTCCTCGTGTCCGTTAACTAGGGCCTGTTCACACTATCTCAGTGCATCGACGATGAGCACGAAGACGACGAAGCCGAGGAAGATCACGTCGAGTTTCTCGAATCGCGAGAAGATGCGGCGAAAGCCCTTCAGGCGACGGAACAGGCGCTCGACCTCGTTGCGCCGCTTGTACATCTCCCGATCGTACTCCCAGGGGTTGAGGCGG
>JAAXHG010000010.1 GCA_012270995.1 Vicinamibacteraceae bacterium
GCACCGTCACCGACATCGTCGAGTAGAAAGAGTCGAGTGGGAAGCAAGGTGCGGTACGCATTCGAGGAAGGTTGGGACCAGGCAGAATGGTGAACGAGAAGATCCGTATCCGGCTCAAGGCCTTCGACTACCGCATCCTGGATACGTCGACGCACGAGATCGTCGACACCGCGCGGCGCAGTGGCGCACGCGTG
Source organism: Vicinamibacteraceae bacterium (assembly GCA_012270995.1). Classification (GTDB taxonomy): domain Bacteria; phylum Acidobacteriota; class Thermoanaerobaculia; order Multivoradales; family Multivoraceae; genus Multivorans. The sequence continues at coordinate 195 of JAAXHG010000010.1, forward strand.
GTCGGCCCGATTCCGTTGCCGACCCACATCGCGCGCTACACGGTGAACCGCTCGCCGCACGTGGACAAGAAGTCGCGGGAGCAGTTCGAGATCCGCACCCACAAGCGGTTGCTGGACATTTTCGAACCGACCAGCCAGACCGTCGATGCGTTGATGAAGCTCGAGCTTCCGGCGGGCGTCGACGTCGAGATCAAGGCCTTCGGCAGTTGAGCCGGTGCCAGCGAGGGAGATGAGGGCGGTGAGCGTTAGCAGCGATGGCAAGAGTCACGCGAGGGGGCTGCTCGGGCGCAAGGTCGGCATGACGCAGATCTACGCCGAGGACGGCGCCGTGGTGCCGGTCACCGTCCTGGAGGTCGGGCCGTGCCGGGTCGTGCAACGAAAGACGGCGGCGTCCGACGGCTACGAGGCGGTGCAGATCGGTCTGGTCGAGAAGCGGCCGCCGAAGCGGATCACCGAGGCCCGTCGGGGCCACTTCAAGAAGGCGGGCGTCGAGGCGATGCGTCACTTGGCGGAGGTGCGGGTGGACGCGGCGGACGAGTCGCAGCCCGGTGACGAGATCGCGGTATCGGTCTTCGAGGTCGGCTCCCGGGTCGACGTGATCGGCACCGGCAAGGGGAAGGGGTTCCAGGGCGTCATGCGCCGCCACGGCTTCGGTGGCGGCCGGGCCAGCCACGGCTCGATGTTCCATCGGGCTCCGGGTTCGGTCGGACAGTCGGCGAGCCCTTCGCGCGTCTTTCCGGGAATGAGGTTCCCGGGCCGGATGGGCGGCAAGAGGGTGACGACGAAGAAGCTCGTGGTGGTCAAGGTGGACGAGGAGAACAGCCTTCTCTATGTGCGGGGCGCTGTTCCCGGCGCCCGCAACGGTTTGGTCATGGTGCGGAGTTCGGTCTGATGCCAACGGTCGCGATCAGGAGCCTCGACAATGAAGCGGTCGGCAGTCTCGAGCTGCCTGAAGAGGTCTTCACGTATCCGTACAACGAACACCTGATTCACCTGGCGGTGGTGTCGGTCCGCGCCGCCCGGCGGGCGGGCACGCACAGCGTCAAGGGCAGGCACCAGGTCAGGGGCTCCGGCGTCAAGCCCTACCGCCAGAAGGGAACGGGCCGCTCCCGGGCCGGCAGCCGTCGCTCGCCGCTCCGGCGCGGCGGCGGCGTCGTCCACGGGCCGCATCCCCGCAGCCACCGCAACAAGTTGTCGCGCAACGAGAAGCGGAACGCGCTCAAGGCGGCGCTCTCGCGCAAGCTGGCCGAAGAGCGGATCGTCGTGATCGACTCGCTCGAGCTCGACAGCCACAAGACGGCGACCCTGGCCGCCCGGCTGCAGGGCCTGGGCATCGACGAGAAGACGCTGATCGTCGACGACCGCGGCAACCGGAACCTGATCCTGGCTTCCCGCAACCACCCGAAGCTCAAGACGGTCGATGCGCTGGGCGTCAATGTCTACGATGTCGTCGATCGCGGCTACCTGCTGTTCAGCGAGAGTGCGATCGGCCGGCTGTCCGAGGTACTGCAGAAGCGGCGCAAGAACGGAGGGCCGTCATGAGAGTGCAGGAGGTGTTGCGCCGGCCGCTGATCACCGAGAAGTCGACCGAGCTCCGCGACGAACGCAACATCATCGCCTTCGTCGTCGACTCGAGGGCCAACAAGATCGAGGTGCGGCGCGCGGTGGAGGCCCAGTTTCAGGGCGTCAAGGTGGCTGAAGTCCGGATCGTGAACATGCATGGCAAGGTCCGCCGGCAGGGCCGCTATGTCGGCCGCCGCCCCGACTGGAAGAAGGCGTACGTACGACTGGCCGAAGGTCAGATCGAACTCTTCGACAACGTGTAGCGAGAGCCAGGAACATGGCGATCAAGAAACTCAAACCGACCAACCCGGCCAGCCGCTTCCAGGAGTACGCGCAGCGTCTGGAGGTCACGACCGACAAGCCGCACAAGGCCCTCGTCGAGGGCAAGAAGCGGATCAGCGGCCGCGGCAACAAGGGACGGCAGACGCTCCGGTTCCGGGGCGGCGGGCACAAGCGCCGCTACCGGCGGATCGACTTCCGGCGCGACAAGACCGGCGTGCCCGCGAAGGTGGCCACGATCGAGTACGACCCGAACCGGAGCGCGCTGATCTCCCTCCTGCACTACGCGGACGGGGAGAAGCGGTACATCCTCCATCCTCAGGGCTTGAAGGTGGGCGCGGTGGTCCAGTCGGGCGAAGGCTCCGAGATCGACGTCGGCAACTGCCTGCCGATCCGGTTCATTCCCCTGGGCACGATGATCCACAACATCGAGCTGAAGATCGGCGGCGGCGGCCAGATGGTGCGCAGCGCCGGCACGGGCGCCCAGTTGATGGCCAAGGAGGGCGTCTACGCTCAGATCCGCCTGCCCTCGGGCGAGGTTCGCCGGGTTCACATCGACTGTTCCGCCACGATCGGCCAGGTCAGCAACTCGGAACACTCCAACATCGCGCTCGGCAAGGCCGGCCGCAAGCGCTGGCTGGGACGCCGGCCGCACAACCGCGGCGTGTCCATGAATCCGGTCGATCACCCGATGGGCGGCGGCGAGGGGAAGGCCTCCGGCGGTCGGCATCCGACCACGCCTTGGGGCAAACCGACGAAGGGCTACAAGACGCGGAGAAACAAGCGCACGACCGGCATGATCGTGCGGCGGCGGGGACGCCGGAAGTAGGACCGGCGAAAGCACGAAACAGAGGTCAACATGGGACGTTCACTCAAGAAGGGGTTCTTCATCGACAACCACCTGTACAACAAGGTGACGGCGATGAATGCGAGCCACGACAGGAGGGTCATCAAGACCTGGTCTCGCCGGTCCACGATCATTCCGGACATGGTCGGGCACACGATTGCCGTTCACAACGGCATGAAGTTCATCCCGGTCTTCGTCAGCGAGAACATGGTCGGGCACAAGCTCGGCGAGTTCGCCCAGACCAGGACGTTCCGCGGTCATGCGGGCGGCAAGAGGGAGCGCCGCGCGCGCCCCCGGTAGTTGGAGAGAGACAGAACGATGGAAGCAATTGCCCGACTCAGGTACCTGCAGGCGTCGCCGCAGAAGGTGCGTCTGGTGGCGGACCTGATCCGCGGCCGGGATGTCGAGGAGGCCTCGACGTTGCTGCAGCTTTCCACCAAGGCGGCGGCGCGGCCGGTCGCCAAGCTGCTGCGGTCCGCCGTCGCCAACGCCGAGAACCGCGACGCGGCGGTCGACGTGGGGCAGCTCTACGTCAAGGAGATCTTCGTGGACGGCGGCCCGACGCTGAAGCGGCTGCGGCCCCAGCCCATGGGCCGGGCGTTCCGCATCCTGAAGCGGCAGAGCCACGTCACGATCAAGCTCGATTCCCGCAGCGCCGCGGCAGAGCCAAGCTAGGAGCGTTCATGGGTCAGAAGACACATCCCTACGGCTTTCGACTGGTCTACAACCAGGGCTGGCATTCGCGTTGGTACGCGGAACGCGACTACGCCCAGACTCTGAAGTCGGACATCGAGCTGCGCACGGGTCTCAAGAAGCGCCTGATGCATGCCGGCGTCAGCCAGATCGACATCGAGCGCGCCGCGGACAAGTTACGCGTCACGATCTACACCTCGCGGCCCGGCATCATCATCGGCCGCAAGGGCGCCGAGGTCGACAAGCTGCGCGACGATCTGAGCCGGCAGATGGGGCGGGAGGTTCACATCAACATCCAGGAGATCCAGCGTCCCGAGCTCGACGCCCAACTCGTGGCCGAGGCGATCACGGGGCAGCTTCTCCGCCGCGTCGCCTTTCGCCGGGCGATGAAGAAGGCGATGGAGTCCGCCTTCCGCTTCGGCGCGAAGGGTGTCAAGATCATGGTCTCGGGTCGGCTCGGCGGCAACGAGATCGCCCGTACCGAGTGGTACCAGGAAGGGCGGTTGCCGCTGCACACCCTGAAGGCCGACATCGACTACGGCTTCGCCGAGGCCTATACGACCTACGGCGTGATCGGGGTCAAGGTGTGGGTCTACCGCGGCGATCTTTCGCGGGAGCGCGGCCGGCGCGCGGTGGCGTAGGGGTTGAAGGGCTGAGGGATTCGAGGGAGTAGCGAACGATGTTGATGCCGAAGAAGGTCAAGTTCCGCAAGCATCACCGCGGCCGCCGCCGGGGTCTGGCCAAGGGCGGCAACGTGGTGACCTTTGGCGAGTACGGCCTGCAGGCCCAGGAGGCGGGGTGGGTGACCGCCCGCCAGATCGAGGCCGCGCGGATCGCGATCACGCGCCACATCAAGCGCAGCGGCAAGGTCTGGATCCGGATCTTCCCGGACAAGCCGATCACCAAGAAGCCGCTGGAAACGCGGATGGGCAAGGGCAAGGGCAACCCGGAGGAATGGGTCGCGGTCGTCCGTCCGGCCCGCATCCTCTACGAGATCGAGGGCGTGTCACCCGAGTTGGCCAAGGCGGCGATGAGGCTGGCTTCCCACAAGCTCGGCATCAAGACCCGCTTCGTCGGGCGCCACGGCGTCCAGGTTTGAGGGTGGAAGACGATGAAGGCAAGCGAACTCAGGGAGTTGACCGAAGACGAACTGCGGCAGAAGGAGGAGGAACTGGCTGATCAGTTGTTCGCCCTCCGGCTGCAGAAGTCGATTGGCCAACTCGAGAAGCCGAGCAGGATCAGGAAGGCCCGCGTCGAGTTGGCGCGCGTGCTGACGATCCGGCGCGAGAGGGCGACAGGAACGACATGAGCGTGGAACAACAGCAAGCGCGGGGGCACCGCCAGGTCCGGGTGGGCCAGGTGGTCAGCGCCAAGATGGACAAGACGGTCGTCGTGACGGTCGAGAAGACGGTCATGCACCGCCTCTACCACCGCCTGATGAAGAAGTCGTCGCGGTTCGTCGCGCACGACGAATCGAACAGTTGCCGTGAGGGAGACGTCGTTTCCCTGATTTCGACCCGACCGATGTCGCGCCGCAAGCGCTGGCGCGTACAGCGGATCGTCAAGCGCGCGGAAGGATAGGTGCGGCGATGATCCAGATGGGAACGGTGCTCGACGTCGCCGACAACTCGGGGGCCAAGCGGATCGCCTGCATCCAACTGCGGGGCGGTTCCACCGGCCAGTACGGCGTGCTCGGGGACGTGATCACGGCGTCGGTCAAGGAGGCGGTGCCCGAAGGCACGGTGAAGAAGGGACAGGTGGTGCGCGCGGTGATCGTGCGGACCCGCAAGGAGCGGCGGCGCCGCGACGGGAGCTACATCCGCTTCGACAACAACGCCGCGGTCCTGATCAACGAGGCGCGGGAACCGATCGGAACCCGCGTCTTCGGCCCTGTCGCCCGCGAGCTGCGCGAGCGGCGGTTCATGCGCATCGTGTCGCTGGCGCCGGAGGTGATCTGACATGCCCAAGGTGAGAATCAAGAAGGGCGACGAGGTGCTGGTCATCGCGGGCCGGAACCGGGGCGTCCGCAGCAAGGTGTTGCGGGTGCTTCCGGCCGGGAATCGCGCCATCGTCGAACGCGTGAATCTGGTCAAGAAGCACGAGCGGCCGAACCCGCAGCGCCAGGTTCAGGGCGGCATCCTGGAACGGGAGGCGCCCATCCATATCTCGAATCTGAAGGTGATCTGCCCGGACACCGGCAAGCCGACCCGGGTCGGCAAACGGCGCCTCGAGGACGGCAAGTCCACGCGCTACGCCAAGGTGAGCGGGGCGGTCCTGAGCTGACGGAATGACCATGGTTCCCCGACTCAAGACTCTCTACGAGGAGGAGGTGAAGGCCTCCCTGCAGCAGGAGTTCGGCATCTCCAACCCGATGGCCGTGCCGCGGCTGGAGAAGATCGTCCTCAACATGGGGATAGGTGAAGCGATCCAGAACATCAAGATTCTCGAGAACGCCGTGCCCGAACTGGCCCTGATCGCGGGTCAGCGGCCGGTCATCACCCGTGCCCGCAAGTCGATCGCGGCGTTCAAGCTGCGCGAGGGCATGCCGATCGGTTGCCGGGTCACGCTGCGCCGCAACCGGATGTGGTACTTCCTCGACCGGCTGGTCACCGTCGCGCTGCCGCGGGTCCGCGACTTCCGCGGCATCTCGGACCGGAGCTTCGATGGCCGCGGCAGCTACACCCTGGGTATCCGGGACCATCTGATCTTCCCGGAGGTCGACTACGCGAAGAGCGATGGTTCCAAGGGCATCAACGTCACCCTCGTCACCTCGGCGGAGTCCGACGCGCAGGCGCTGCATCTGCTGCGCGGTCTCGGGATGCCGTTCGCGGCCTGAGATCGAGACCGGTACGAACTTCTTCCACCAAGGATTGCCACGATGACCATGACCGACCCGATAGCGGATCTTCTGACCACCATTCGCAACGCCCTGATCGTCAAGCACGATCAGACCGAGGCGCCCGCTTCGAAGCAGAAGATCGCCCTGTGCCGCGTGCTGCGGGACCAGGGCTACATCAGGCACTACGAGGTCTACGACTCGCCTCCCGGCAGGACGCTGCGGATCTTCCTGGCCTACAACGACCAGGGCGTGCCGGCCATCACGAAGGTGCGCAAGATCAGCAAGCCCGGACGCCGGGTGTACCGGGGCGCCGACGATTTGAAGCCGATTCTGAACGGTCTGGGCGTTGCGATCGTCTCGACTTCGAACGGATTGCTCACCGACGCCCAGGCGCGGCGCCAGCGGGTCGGCGGTGAAGTCCTCTGTGAAGTGTATTGAACCGCGCGAGGTGGAATGAGATGTCACGCATAGGCAAGGCGCCGATCCAGTTGCCGGACAGGACGAAGGTGGCGACGAACGGCGGCGCCGTGACCATCGAGGGTCCGAAGGGAAAGCTGGAGCAGCCGCTCCAGCAGGGCATCGAGGTCCGGGTCGAAGACGGCGTCGTCACGCTGCACCGTTCCGGTTCGAGTGGACCGGAACGGGCCCTGCACGGGCTGGCGCGGGCGCTGCTCGCGAACGCCGTCGTGGGCGTCACGGAGGGTTTCCAGCGCGAGCTGGAGATTGTCGGCGTCGGTTACCGGGGAGAGGTCAAGGGGCGTGAAGTCCACCTGGCGCTCGGGTACTCCCACCCAGTGGTCTATCCGATACCGGAAGGGATCGACGTCGCGATCGACGACCGGGCGAACCGGATCACCGTCTCCGGCATCGACAAGCAGCAGGTGGGGCAGGTAGCGGCCGACCTTCGTAGCCTGCGCAAGCCGGATGTGTACAAGGGCAAGGGGATCCGCTATCGCGACGAGGTCGTCCGGCTCAAGGTCGGCAAGGCGGCAGCGACAGTCTAGACCGTTCAGGACGAGTTTGGAAACAGGGACATCGAAGTCATGAGCGACCTGCGAAGAAAGAGAACGTTGGATCGGAGCCGCCGCCGGCGCCGCGCGCGCTACCGCGTGCGCAAGAAGCTCCGCGGCTCCCAGGAGCGGCCGCGTCTGGCGGTCCACAAGAGCCGCCGTCACATCTACGCGCAACTGATCGACGACCGGGCCGGGCACACTCTGGCGTTCGCGAGTTCGCTCGAGTCGGGACTCTCGGACGATCTCGAGGGCTCGACCGGCAGTTGCAGCGCGGCGAAGGCGGTAGGCGCGGCACTCGCGGCGCGCGCCACGGAGCAGGGCGTCGAGTCGGTCATCTTCGACCGCGGCGGGTTCCTGTACCACGGCCGCATCCAGGCGTTGGCGGACAGCGCGCGCGCCGGAGGCCTGAAGTTCTGATGCCTCGGAGCAACGAAGGAGACAGTAGTGGCTAGGGACATCGATCTCGACAGCGAGTTTTTCGAGCAGGTTGTCGACATCAACCGGGTAACGAAGGTCGTCAAGGGCGGGAAGAACTTCTCCTTTACCGCCCTGGTCGTGATCGGTGACGGCGCCGGCCGGGTCGGCTACGGCTCGGGCAAGGCGAAGGAGGTCCCGGCCGCGATTCGCAAGGGGATTCAGATCGCGAAGCGCAACTTGGTGCGGCTACCGCTCGCCGGAACGACGATCCCGCACGAGACCGTGGGCGTCTTCGGCGCCGGCCGGGTGATGCTCAAGCCGGCCTCGGAGGGAACCGGGGTCATCGCCGGCGGCGCGGTGCGCGCGGTGGTCGAGGGCGCCGGCATCCAGGACATCCTGACCAAGTCGCTGGGGACGACGAACCCGCAGAACGTGGTCAAGGCGACGTTCGCCGGCCTGATGTCCCTGCGCAGCGCGGAGCAGGTCAGGGTACTGCGGGGCCTGGACTCGCTGGACGGCGCGGCGATGAACTCAGATCAGGGAGGAACAGGCAGTGGCTGGCAGGACGATACGGATACAGCAGGTGCGTAGCGCGATCGGCAGGCCGAGACCGCAACGCGAGGTTCTGCGCGGTCTGGGCTTGAGGCGCATTCGCCACATCGTCGAGCGGGAAGATTCCCAGGCGGTTCGGGGCATGGTGCGGAAGATCCCGCACCTTGTCCGGGTGCTGGAGGACTGACATGAAGCTGCATCAACTCAGGCCCGCGAAGTCCAGCCGCCGCCCCCGCAAGCGGGTCGGCCGTGGGCCGGGATCCGGCACGGGAAAGACCGCCGGGCGAGGCCACAAGGGCCAGCGGTCACGGGCCGGCTTCTCGCGCCGCGCCGGTTTCGAAGGCGGTCAGATGCCCCTGATCCGGCGGGTTCCGAAGCGCGGGTTCACGAACATCTTCCGCACCGAGTACACGGTGATCAACGTCGGCGACCTTGACGGTCTGGGCGATACGGTCGATGTCGAACTCCTCGTTTCCCGCGGCCGCGTGCGCCGGGGCATGAAGCTGAAGGTGCTCGGCGAGGGCGATGCGCCGGCCGGGTTGACGGTGCGCGCGCACCGGTTCAGCGCGTCCGCGCGCGCCAAGATCGAAGCCGCGGGCGGCGCCTGCGAAGAGATCGCCTGAGGGAGCTGGCACGTGGGCGTCGAGAGCTTCCGCAACATCTTCGCGATTCCGGATCTCCGGAATCGGGTGTTGTTCATGTTCGGCCTGCTGGCGGTCTATCGGATCGGCTGCATCATTCCGACGCCGGGGATCGATCCCCAGGCCCTGCTCGAGTTCATGAACCAGATGCAGGGTACCGTGCTGGGGTTCGTCAACACGTTCACCGGCGGCAGTCTGGGCCGGGTGGCCATCTTCGCTCTCGGCATCATGCCGTACATCTCGGCGTCCATCATCCTGCAACTGCTGACCGTCGTCTCGCCCCACCTCGAGAAGCTCTCGAAGGAAGGCGAGATGGGCCGCCGGAAGATCACCCAGTACACGCGTTACGGCACCGTCGTCATCTCGATCATCCAGGGCACGAGCATCGCCTTCTTCCTGGAGAACCTGACCTCGCCGGGAGGCGCGCCGCTGGTTCTCGACCCCGGCCTCGGGTTCAAGTTCATGACCGTGCTGACGTTGACCACGGGCTGCGCCTTCGTGATGTGGCTGGGCGAGCAGATCAGCGAGCGCGGCATCGGCAACGGCATCTCGCTGATCATCTTCGCCGGCATCGTGGTCGGACTTCCCGGCGCCGTGATCAACCTCTTCGGCCAGTTGCAGAGCGGCGCGATGTCACTGCTCAAGATCCTCTTCCTGTCGGCGTTCATGCTGGTGGTCGTCGCCTTCATCGTCTACATGGAGCGGGCGCAGCGTCGCATTCCGGTGCAGTACGCGAAGCGGATCGTCGGCCGGCGCCAGTACGGCGGGCAGAGCACCTACCTGCCGCTCCGGGTGAACACCGGCGGCGTGATCCCGGTCATCTTCGCCAGTTCCGTCGTCACCGTGCCGGCCACGGTCGCGCAGATGATCCAGTACGAGCCGGTGCAGCGCATCGCCGCCGCCCTGCAGTGGGGCCAGCCGATCTACTACCTGCTCTACGTGGCGGCGATCATCTTCTTCTGCTACTTCTACGTGTCGATCATCTTCAATCCGAACGATCTCGCCGAGAACATGCGGAAGTACGGCGGGTTCATTCCCGGCATCCGGTCCGGCAGGCGCACCTCGGAGTACATCGACCGCGTGCTGACCCGCCTGACCCTGGTCGGCTCGCTGTACCTGGCCGGGGTGTCCGTGCTTCCCGAGTTCCTGATTGCCGGCTTCAAGGTCGGGGGGCTCCCCTTCATCGGCTCCACGCTGGACAACTACGCGCCGCTGTGGCTGACCGAGGGCATGGGGATCAACTTCTACTTCGGCGGCACGTCGCTTCTGATCGTCGTCAGCGTGGCGATGGATACGCTGCAACAGATCGAGAGCCAGCTCGTCATGCGCAACTACGAGGGCTTCATGAAGCGGGGCCGGATCAAGGGACGCCGTGGCTGACTCCCGCCGCATCGTGATGCTCGGAGCTCCGGGTTGCGGCAAGGGCACGCAGGCAGCGCGCCTGCAGGCGTCGCTCGGCGTGCCCGCGATTTCGACCGGAGACATGCTGCGGGCGGCGGTCGCTGCGGGCAGCGAACTCGGCCGGCGGGTCGAGGGGGTGATGGCTTCCGGGGCCCTGGTCGACGACGACCTGATGGCCGATGTGGTTCGGGACCGGCTGAGCCAGAAGGACGCCAGGGGCGGCTTCCTGCTGGACGGATACCCGCGCACGGCGTCGCAGGCCGAGACACTCGGTGATATTCTCGACGGCTGCGAGCTCGACCACGTGGTGACGATCGACGTTCCGGACGAAGTCCTCATCGAACGGATCGTGCTGCGAGGTCGGGGCGCCGACGACCGCGAGGACGTGGTGCGCGAACGGCTGCAGGTCTACGCCGCGCAGACGGAGCCGCTGATCGCGCACTACGAGGCGCTGGGCTTGCTGCGCCGGGTCCAGGGCAACTTTCCCATTGAACAGGTGACGGCCGCGATCGAGGCGGCGCTTGCCGAGGCGGAAGAGGGAAACGGGACGAAGGGAACGCTGTGAAGAAGGAAGAGGCGATCGAGGTCGAGGCGACCGTGGTGGAGACGCTGCCGAATGCGGTCTTCAAGGTCGAACTGGACAACAAGCACCAGGCCTTGGCCCACATCTCGGGAAAGATGCGCAAGCACTTCATCCGCATTCTCCCGGGGGATCGCGTTCTGGTCGAACTCTCGCCCTATGACCCCGGCCGCGGCCGGATCGTGTACAGGCTGCGGACCTGACGGTCGGTTGGGAATCCGAGGAGAACGATGATGAAGGTACGAGCGTCAGTGAAGAGGATGTGCGTGAAGTGCAAGGTGGTGCGCCGCCGCGGAGTGATCCGTGTCATCTGCGAGAACCCCAAGCACAAGCAGCGGCAGGGCTGAAGAAGGAACGGGAGAGACTGGCATGGCGAGAATCGCGGGCATCGATCTACCGCAGAACAAGCAGGTCGGCATCGGCCTCACCTACATCTATGGCATCGGCCGCTCACGGGCGTTGACGCTGCTTGACCAGGCGGGTGTTGGAGCCGAGATCAAGGTCAGGGATCTGACCGAGGACGAGACCGGACGCATCCGTCGCGTCGTTCAGGACGCGGGATCGGTCGAGGGAGATCTGCGCAAGGAAGTGACCCAGAGCATCAAGCGCTTGATGGAGATCGGCAGTTACCGCGGCGTCAGGCACCGCAAGAGCCTGCCCGTCAGGGGTCAGCGCACGCACACCAACGCGCGAACCCGCAAGGGACCGCGTCGTGCCACCGTGGCCGGCAAGAAGAAGGTCGGCAAGTAGGCGAGAAAGGGCTACCTAGATGGCAAAGGCGAGGAAGAAGGAGAAGCGCGTCGTGCCCCACGCCATGGCGCACGTCAACGCGACCTTCAACAACACACTGGTCTGCATCAGCGATCCGGACGGCAACGTCCTGACGTGGTCGTCGTCGGGCCGAAACGGTTTCAAGGGATCGCGCAAGGGAACGCCGTTCGCGGCTCAGGTCGCCGCGCAGGCGGTCGGCTATCAGGCCAAGGACCTCGGCGTCCGGTCGGTCGACGTGCTGGTCAAGGGTCCGGGAGGCGGCCGCGAATCGGCCGTCCGGGCTCTTCAGGCCACTGGCATCAGCATCCGATCGATCCGCGACGTGACGCCGATTCCGCACAACGGCTGCCGGCCCCGCAAGCGGCGTCGGGTGTAGCCCCGGCGACGCTTCGCCGGTACCGAATCGAGACATCAACGTTTCAACCTGGAACGCAATCGAGATTGTAGGAGTGAACATGCTCTGGAAGGGATTCCAACGCCCGAAGCGGGTCGAAATCGATACCGAGACCCTGACCGATACCTACGGCAAGTTCTCGGCCCAGCCGTTCGAACGCGGCTTCGGCGCCACGGTCGGCAACGCGCTGCGTCGCAGCCTCCTCGCGGCAATCGAGGGCGCGGCGATCACCGCGGTGCGGATCGACGGCGCGCTGCACGAGTTCTCTTCACTCGAAGGGGTGGTGGAGGACACGACGGACATCATTCTGAACCTGAAGCAGGTGCCGCTGCGCTCGTTCGACGACACGACGCGGGTCATCACGCTCGACGTGACGGGCCCGCGGGAAGTGACGGCGGGTGACTTCAACGGCGACCCGAGCGTCGAGATTCGCGACCCGAAGAGCAGGGTGGCGACGCTGAACGAACGGGGCCGGCTCCGCCTTGAGGCCCAGGTCAAGAACGGACGCGGCTACGTCGGCGCGGACCGCAACCTCGACGAGTCGATGGGCATCGGCTGGATCCCGCTCGACTCCGTCCACAGTCCGGTGAAGCGCGTGAACTACCGCGTGGAGGCGGCGCGGCTTGGCCGGACCACCGACTTCGAGCGGTTGATCTTCGAGGTCTGGACGGACGGAACGGTGACGCCGGAAGAAGCGGTGTCCCGTGCCGGCACCCTGCTGCGCGACCACCTGACGATCTTCATCGAAGCCGAGGAGAGCCTGGTCGTCGAAGTGGCGGCCGAGGAGGAGGTCGATGGCGCCGATATCGGTGCCTTGCTCCAGAAGGAGATCGACGATCTGAACCTGAGTGTTCGCTCGGCGAACTGCCTGAGAAACGCGAACATCAATACGGTGGGCGATCTCGTCGTGCGGAGCGAGAAGGAGATGCTGGAGACGAAGAACTTCGGCCGCAAGTCGCTCGAAGAGATTCAGAAGGTGCTCGACAGGATGGGACTGTCCTTCGGCATGGAGCTTCCGGAGAACGCGGAGAGCGGCGTCCAGGCCTGACGGCCGCTGGACCGCCTTCGAGCTTCCCCGCAAAGGAGCGAAGATGCGTCACCGAATTGGCTACAAGAAGCTGGGCCGGACGACGGCCCACCGGCGGGCGATGTTCCGCAATCAGCTCGCCTCCCTGGTAGAGCACGGCAGGATCCACACCACCCTGGCCAAGGCCAAGGCCCTGCGCCCGGTCGCCGAGAAGGTGATCACCCGTAGCCGCGAGGACTCCGTCCACGCCCGGCGCCTCGTACGCCGTTGGCTCCCGAACCGCGACCACGTCAAGAAGCTCTTCGACGAAATCGCCCCCCGCTACGCCGACCGCCCCGGCGGTTACCTCCGCATCACCAAGCTGGGCCCCCGCCGCGGCGACGCCGCCGAACGCGCCGTCATCGAGTTCGTCGAGACCGACGAGTAACGGAGCCGGCCTTCGGCCGGCGCGTGTTTCTGGCCGCCTTCGGTGGCAGCGTGGCGGCGTCGGTTGCACCCGCCTGCCGCGGGCCGGAGGAGGGGGTCCCAGCGGAGGCGTCATCCGCGCGCCCGATGACGGGCGCGCGGACTGGTTCACGGGTGGCGCGGATCGCGCCACCCGGGTTCGCACTTTCTGAGTAGATGAGAGGGGGGTGCTCGCTTCGGTCGGCTGCGCTCCGGTTTGGCGTCGGACGATGAGAGGGCATCGGCCGTCGCTTGCCGACAGCCCGCTGGGACCCCCTCCTCCGGCCCACTGCAGGCTGGAGGTCGCTGGGCAGCGGGACACCCCGATCAGGCCCAGCTAGTCGGGGCGGAAAGCTAAGCTCTGGGCACCAGGCCAGAGGAAGTGGCACAGGCCATGTTTGCGGCTGCGAGGGCGAGAAACCCGCCAACCCGCAGCGTAGGCCGTTAGCCAACTGGAGGACGAGACGACACAGTGAGTGACAGACGACAGAGGACTGAATGGCGCGTCTACAAGATGCAGTGGGCAATCGAAGCAGCAAAGTTCGCTGCCATCAAGCAGGTAGAACGGAGCCGCGAGAGACGGACATCTAGCAGTCCGTGGCGGAAGTGGTCTTGCGGCCTGAGCGCTGCTGCTGAGTCAGGTCGAGATGGGGTAGCGGCCGAAAACGCGCGGTTCGAAGGTGGAGCGGTTTACTCGCCATTGGGCGAGGATTCGGCCCAGTAGTTGGCTGAGTCGTTTCCAAAGCGCCGCGTAGGGGCCGGCCGGGGCGTTGAAGACCGTGGCGGCGCGGCCCTGCAGAGACCGTGGCGTTCCGACTCCCACGAGCGTGTGCATCAGGAGGCCGAGATTGAAGCCGCAGGCATGAATGTAGAGCCGCTTGAGCGCGTTGCGGCGCCCGCGCAGGTGCAGTCGCCGCATGCCGCCGGTCTCGAACTGATGAGCGAAGGGCCGCTCGAGGCGTTCGCCGCGCTGGCGCTGCATCCGCTTGCCCCGATTGCCCCGGATCCGCCGACGGTTTGCGTACACGATGGCCTGCAGATCCTCCTTGCCCTTCCAGCGACGACGACCGCGGTCC
>JAAXHG010000078.1:0-24311 GCA_012270995.1 Vicinamibacteraceae bacterium
TCGGCGACCGCCGCGCCGTCTTTCGAGACGCCGCGGAACAGAGCGCCGGAATCGATCCCCGCCGCCCGACGCCAGGCGGCCACGGCCGTCATCGTGGCGCGGCAGACGTAGAGTGTCTCGCCCTTGGCTTCCTGGTCGGTCTTGCTCCGGGGCAGAGCGAGCCGGCCGCTCCCGTCCTCCGAAGCTGCGAGATCGGCCGCCTGAACGGCGGCCAGTTCGCTGATCCTCAGGAAGCCGTCGCTACCGAGCCGCAAGAGCGCCGCGTCCCGCAGACCCGGCAAGCCGCCCTCCTCGGCCGCGAGCCTGGCGGCCGCCTCCACATCCTCCCGCTTCAGGCCCGCGACCTGACCGCGGCCGCGGGCGGCGTGGCGTCGCGCGAGGCGCCGGAGCGTTCGGCGGGTGATCGGACCGCGCGGATCGGCGGCGTCCGAGGATCGCGCGGCGGTGCCGATGGCGGCGGCTACGACCGCCAGCGACGCCGGGGCGAGGCCCCGTTCCGCTTCGGCTTCGAGGAAGGCCGCGACGCGGGCGTCGTCGGCCGGGCGGCCGTCGAGGAAGGAGGCGAAGCGTTCGATGGCCTGGCGGTAGGCCTTGTGGGTGTTGGCCGCGTAGGAGTCCTTGAACACGATCCGCACCGATCGCAGCTCGGCTGCCGTAAGCGTTCTCGATCTCGCCTGCATCGTCGCGTTGCACCAGCAGCTGCGAGCAACCGGCGTGCCATCGGCGACGACGATAGAGATAACGGAAATATACACATGTTGTCGGCCGTGTCAAGCGCTGATCGAGCCTCCCGAGCGTCCGGAACGGGCCGATAACCGCGTCGGTAGCGCCATTCTGGCCGACTCGAGCACCTTCGAACCGTCGCGACACGTCAGTTGGCGGCCGTTGACGGCTCGCCGGGGGGCCCTGCTGGCGGAAACGGGAGGCTCCAGCGCCACTTTGCTACAGATATTTGCCGTTATCTCTGACTCCACCCGTGGAGGCGAGGACCTTGAAACGCCTTGGCGTCCTGCCAACCCTGCTCTTTCCGCTCCTGGCCGGAGCGCCGTCCATCACTGCCGGGCAACCGCTCTCCCTGCCGGGCATTCCCGACTTCCGGCTGCCGTCCGCCGGCGTCGTCGACACCGTGTTCCCCGCCGCGACCGGAGGCGCCGCGCCCTACGCCTACAGCTTGTCGGGCCAGCCGCCGGGCATCACCTTCTTCCCGGGGACCCGAGCCGCGAGCGGCACGCTTCCCACGGTGGCGACCGAGACGGCCTACACCGTCACCTACGGCGTCGCCGACGGCGCCGGCGACGCGGCTTCCGTGACCTTCCTCGCCACCGTCGTCCCGCCGACGCCTCCGCCGCTGTCCCTGCCGGACCTCCCCGACTTCCGACTGCCGTCGGCAGGCGTCGTCGACACCGTGTTCCCCGCCGCGACCGGAGGCGCCGCGCCCTACACCTACAGCTTGTCGGGGCAGCCGCCGGGCATCACCTTCTTCCCGGGAACCCGGGTCGCGAGCGGCACGCTGCCCACGGTGGCGACCGAGACGAACTACACGGTCACCTACGGCGTCTCCGACGGCGCCGGCGACGCGGCTTCGGTGACCTTCCTCGCCACCGTCGTCCCGCCATCCGCTCCGCCACCGTCTCCATCTCCATCTCCATCTCCGTCTCCGCCGCCGCAGCCTGCCCCGCCGCCGCCGACTTCCACCTACAGCCTTCCGTTCACGGAGTCCCGGACGAACGCCTCGGGCGAAGAGGCCTTCGCGTTCACGCTCGCTTCCGCCGCTGTCGTCAACGTGTCCCTGACCGGCATGGACAGGGACATCGACTGCCGCGTGAACTCCACTCCCTGCACCAACCAGGGCGGCACCCAAGACGACTCCTGGAGCGGCACGCTCGAAGCCGGAATCCACACCGTCACCGTGTACCCCTACGGCGGCGGCTCGGGCGCCTACACCCTGAGCGTCTCGGCGGAGACGACATCGGCCCCCGCCCCCGGGACCTCCGAGCCGCGCTACTTCAAGCTCAGCCTGCCATGGGAGTCGGACGTCGAGGTCCACCTGACCGACATGACGATCGACTTCGACTGCAAGGTCAACGACAGCCCGTGTACGAACTACGGGAACACCCGCGACGACTCCTGGACCGGCACGCTGGCCGCCGGCGACCACGTGATCGAGGTCTACCCCTACCGGCCGGGTTCGGGGAGCTACACGCTCTCGCTGAAGGTCAGTCCCACCCTGACCTCCAGCTACTATGGGAGCGTGACCAAGACGGAGACCCTGGTGGACGTCAGCGAGAAAGACGTCTCGAGTTCCCGGTCCTATCCGTTCACGCTGGAGCACGGCGCCGAGGTGTCGGTGGCCTTGACCGGGCTGACGATCGACTTCGACTGCAAGGTCGACGACAGCCGCTGCACGACCGCGGCGGCGCCAAGGACGATTCGTGGAGCGGCACGCTGGCCGCCGGCGACCACGCGGTCGAGGCCTACCCCTACGATCCGGGCCCCGGGGACTACACGCTCACCGTGACCAGCGCCACTACGCTGCACTACGTCGCTCAGCCCATGGGAGGGCCGAGCGGCGTGATCTGTCAACAGGATCCTGAGAGCGGCAACATCATCGAAGGGTCCTGTCAGGACATCGTCATCAACGACGAAACGACCGTCGTTGGAGTAGATCCCGGGCCGCCGCCCGGCACGCGGCCAGGGGAAGGCGACCCAGGACCGGGACCGGCGCCCACACCGACGCCAGCGCCGGCACCAACGCCGGCGCCGTCGGACACCTATGTGTCGTCCTGGGATGAGGTGATAACGACAACCGACCGTTGCGCCGAGAACTTCGACAAGAACGATCGGCTTGGCATAAACCACGGTGGCGTGAACGACACGCCCGGAAGAGAGAACCACAGCGGGGTTGATATCCAGGGAAACGACGGTGATCCCGTCTACGCTTGGCGGGGAGGCAGGGTAAGCCTAGTCTACAACGAGTACTGCGGCCATGGTGTCAACGTACACCACGACGATGGCTCCAGCACCCGCTATTGCCACTTCGACACTCCGTCCTCCTTCCCCGGACACGACAATCGAATTCGGGCGGGGGCTCTCGTCGGTCATGTGGGCAGGCTTGGCAGGGGCGTGACGGGCTTCCATGTACACATTACGCACACTCAGGCCGACGACACGAAGATCGAGTACTTCTCGGCTCTTCCAGATAGCGGACAGCCGACGGCGGAGCAACTGAACGAGAACGGATGCTGACGATGAGAACCGCGATTCTCGCCGCCCTTCTGGGGCTGACGGCCTTGGCGGCTCACGCCGCCGATGGCGGTGCCTTCCTACCTCCGGGCCGCGTGTTCGCTTCCCGCTGCTGCCTCATCACAGATTCGGGGTACGCAGTTGTTGGTCTCGACTTTCCCGACGTTCGCGGCCGGATGTCCGTGGCGATCTGGAAGCGAGGAAAGCCCCGAACGCGGAATCTCCACGTCGGTGGAAAGTCGCTTCGGCTGCTTCGCGATGGTCGGATCGAGCTGTACGGCTACAAACTGGTCAATGGCGTCGACCCCTATGAGGACTCCTACGAGCACGGCGATGCGTACTTCGTCCATCAGGTCTATCGGATCAGGGGATCGAATCTCCATCTGGAGCGGGAGTTCGAGATTTCGGCAAACGACGTCGAGACGGGCTTCACCCAGATTACGAGTGACTTCAAGACCTGGGTCAGGATGGCGAACCTCTATACGCGAGATCGGAAGACGGGGAGGATCTACGGCGTTCGTGGCCGGCACTTCACCATCGGGAGGACCAGTTCCGGGAAGGCCCGGCGTACGGAGGCGTTGGAGTTCTACCCCGATGTTCATCGCGAACACGACGAGACGGCTTTCGAGATCGTGGATCCCGAGGGTCCGATCCTGCTCGCGTCCTACGCGCTTGATCTCTTCCTGATCCGGTTTGACGATTACGGGGTGCAATCCGTGCCCGTGGACCATTTGCGATACGTCGTGCATCCTCGCGGCAGCGACCTCGACGTCGTGTGGCAATCGGAGGACCGCGTGCTGTGGGCTCGGAAGGGAGGGGAGTGGCTGGCCTACGACCTGTCGAATGTCCGATACGACCTTGCCGTTCCCGAGGCGCCGTTCCTTCGCCGATCCGCCGCCGATGGTTCGCCGCACCCGATCCGCGGCTTCGTCCAGACCGAGAGGGACGGAGGCCGTTGGCGCGTGAACCACTCTTGGCGAAGTCCGCAGTTCGAGACCTGGCGGGAGGAACATGTTTCGGAGTGGCGGAGTGGCCCGCCGCCGGTAGCCGTGAGTCCCAACGGGCGTCATGCCTTGGTGCTGGAGAGCCGAAGTACCGAAGAAGGCGAGGCCGTCACTTATGCGAGCAGGTTTGGATTGGATCTCGCGCCGGTGGTTCCACCAGTCCCAACCGCTGCAGGCGAGACCGACGGACAGGAAGGAGCGCAACCACGGTCAGATCAATGAACGCTGGTTCACGCATTCGGCACATGGCAGCCATTTGGAGTGACGGTTCTGCTCGTTGTCGTCCCAAGACCGTACGCATGATGGGGCGCTGCCCATGGGACCGAGTTCGCCGTCGGGGGGAGGAACCCGTCAACGACGCTGACGCGGCTCCCCTGGCGACCGCCCGACGACTCCTGGACCGGCACGCTGGCCGCCGGCGATCACGTCATCGAGGTCTACCCCTACCGGGCGGGTTCGGGGAGCTACACGCTCTCGGTGAAGGTCAGTCCCACCCTGACCTCCAGCTACTATGGGAGCGTGACCAAGACGGAGACCGTAGTGGACGTCAGCGAGAAGGACGTCTCGAGCTCCCGGTCCTATCCGTTCACGCTGAAGCACGGCGCCGAGGTGTCGGTGGCGCTGACCGGGATGACGATCGACTTCGACTGCAAGGTCGACGACAGCCGCTGCACGAACCGCGGCGGCGCCAAGGACGATTCGTGGAGCGGCACGCTGGCCGCCGGCGACCATGCGGTCGAGGTCTACCCCTACGATCCGGGCCCCGGGGACTATTCGCTGACCGTCACGAGCACCACTACGCTGCACTACGTCGCTCAGCCCATGGGAGGGCCGAGCGGCGTGATCTGTCAACAGGATCCTGAGAGCGGCAACATCATCGAAGGGTCCTGTCAGGACATCGTCATCAACGACGAAACGACCGTCGTTGGAGTAGATCCCGGGCCGCCACCCGGCACGCGGCCAGGGGAAGGCGACCCAGGACCGGGACCGGCGCCCACACCAACGCCGACGCCGACTCCAACTCCAACCCCCACGCCGTCCTTCGAGGCGCTGGGAAAGGTAATGATCGAATAACGGATGTTGAGAATAATTTGCGGGAGGATGGCACTTCACCGGGTACAACGGCTGGGCCGCACATGCACATCAAGTACCAGGAGCGCCAAGATGGCGGCGGCCATCGTCCGAAGGATCCCGTCGAGGCTTTCGGGGGTCGGGCCGCGCTGGAGAGCGAAGGGTTCACCTTCAACGAGAACGACCCTGCGAGTTGCACCGCGGAAGGTGGGGAGTAAGGCGATGCGGTTGAAGGTCAGGCGGATCGTCGTCGGCTGTCTGGCGGCCATTGCAGTGCCGGCAACGGCAGGCGAGGTCGAGTTGCCTCCAGGCACCAGGTTGGGTTTCGGCGCAATCGACGACGACGGACAGGTGTTCTTCGCGGCGAGCGGGGAGGGCAGCTCGTTCCTCGTAAGGCAGTCGGGCAAGCGCCAGGAGATCTTCGAACTGCCGAACCTCGGGCTTGGGCGGTTGCTGGAGGACGGGCGACTTCTGTTGGGCGGCTCGAAGGGGGAAGGCAGGTATGAGCATGCCCTGGTGCGTGAAATCGTCAAGCTGAGGGCCGGCGAGGTCGTCACACTTTGGAGTTGGAACAGCCGGACGGCTTGTCCCGACAACGACTCCATGCATCCCTGCCCGCCTCCGATTGTCTCCGGCAACGGCAAGGTGTGGGGTGAGGTGTGGCCCGAGGACCCACACTGGCCATACACGGGTGCGAGGTTCGCGTTTGGCCGCACTAAGAAGGGCAGCAAGGTCGCTCGGACTGAAGTCGTCGAGTTCGATGTTCCCGACTCCGGCCCGTTCGCCGGCGAGTTGTCCTACTTCTGGTTCCTCGATTCCGAGGGCCAAGCCGTCATGGTGCCGTGGAACGGCGGTGCGTTCATCGTCCACTTCTCAGACGGCGGATCGCCGTACACGGCCCCAGTCCTACAGGAGGGGGACCCATCGGACCCATCGGCTCTCTACTGGCAGCGCGGCGACCGTCTTCTCTGGGCCGGCTCTCCGACCGGGGAAGGTCGCTGGCACGCCTACCACCTCTGGGATCTCGGTTTGTCGGGCCTGCCCGCCGAGCCTTTCTGGGAGGTTGAGCGGAAGGACGGGTGGAAGCCCCATCCGGAGCGCGGCGTCGTCCGCGTGGTGGAGGGCGAGCGGGGCTACCGGATCGAACACCTGTGGCGCGAGCCGTGGACCGCGACCGAGGAGCACCACGTCTCGGACTTGCAGCCGGGGTCCCCGCCGGCGTCCGTAGTCGGCAACGGCTGGCTGGTCAGCGCGAACGGACGGCACGCCGCCGTCATCGGGACCCGCCAGCTAGAAGACGAGGAAGGCGGCGGGATAGCGTTCAGTGTCCGGAATGTTGACCTGCGGTGGGAGCCGCGGCCCCTTCCGCCGGTTGAGGCGGCTGAACCCCCGGCGGATGACGACGCCGGGCCGGCCAAGAAACAAGAGCCTCCCTCGTAGGTCGCTGATTCTCGGGACCGCTTCGACCAGGTTCACAGCGGTCATCCTCCCGCCCGCACCACTCACTACTCCGCCACCGACGACGCCGAACACTGTGACTCGGGTGGTGCCTGGCGCGAGATAACCCGGGCCCCGGCCCCCCCGCCCATCGAGGTCTCCGCCGTCCGTACACGGCCGTTCACAGTCACGGAGACGCACACGGGCGAGCAGTCGTACCGGTTCACGCTGGCTACCGCCACTGTCGTCAACGTGACCCTGACGGGCATGGACCGTGACATCGACCGCCGGGTCAACGGCTCCGCCTGCACCAACCACGGGAGCACCAGGGACGACTCCTGGAGCAGCACGCTGGCCGCCGGCGGCCATCCGGTCGAGGTCTATCCCTACGATCCGGGCCCCGGGGACTATTCGCTGACCGTCACGAGCACCACCACGCTGCCCTACGTCGCTCAGCCCATGGCCGGCGGTCCCACCGCGGTGATCTGCGAAGAGGACGAGGACGGTCAGCCGAAGGAAGACGCCTGCCAGGACATCGTGATCAACGACGAGATCACCGTCATCGGAGAAGATCCTGGACCGCCGCCCGGCACGGGACCCGGAGAAGGCGACCCAGGACCGGGACCGGGACCGGCGCCTGATCCTTGCAGCAGCTGTGGTGGGGGCGGCGGCGGACCCACACCGACTCCAACACCGCCAACCGGGCCAACACCAAGCGGCAGTTCGCTTGCGGCCGCGACAAGCGACATCAACTGCGAAGGCGGGAACATCGACGACGGCGACGGGTTCGATGCGCCGCGAACGAACAGCGACGGTACGACGCGGAAACACCGGGCCATCGACGTCCAGGTCAGCAGCGACGGCGCCAGTTTCTTCGCTCTCGCGGATGGGACCATAACGAACTACGCCTCGTCACCGACGTGTGGGCATCAGGTCGCGGTTAGCCTTGCGGACGGGGGCCGCCATGTGTACTGCCACATGGACGACGGGTCGAGGCTAGCCGAGGGAACCGAAGTAAGCGCGGGCGATGCACTCGGAACGTATGGCCCATCGGGCGTGACATTCGGGCCGCACCTTCATTTGAAGGTGACCGACTCCAACGACCGCCCGATAGATCCCGTCGAGGCCGCTGGAGGAGAGGACGTCATGGCGGCCGCCGGGTTCACATTCAACGGCTCTGATGCAGAGCACTGTGCCGAGGAATAGGAAGATGAAGCAACGAACGAGATGCTGGACCTACACGCTGGTCGTCGGCTGTCTGGCCGGCGCCGCACAGGCGGAGAGTCTGACTCCACTTCCCGGCAGAGTGGCCGGAGGGCTTGTGGAGTCCGGAGGTCGAGCCGCCCTTCTGGTTACCGACGACGACCGCCGAACCTCGGCGCTGGTTCTCATGGACGACCGAGGAATCCAGGGGACGATCGACCTTCCGCCAAAGCGTGTGGGTGTCAGCTTGACGGTGCTTGGCGATGGCCGGATCCTGCTGGGAAGCCAGGACGCTTCCACGATGCACGACAGGACCCAGCACTACGACATCGTCGAGATTCGCGGCAACGAGTTGCAAACATCGTGGAGTTGGAACAGCAGGGACGCCTTTCCGGGAGTCGACCCGGGAAACCACGGCTTTGGTGTGGTTTTCTCCGGCGACGGCCGCGCCTGGGGCACGGGTCATGGCACCTCCTTCTCGTTCCGCGAAACAAGAGGTCGCAGTCTGGCCACTCGGAAGGAACGGTTCGATGTCGGTCGCGAGTTGACGGACGTCGGAAAGTGGACCATCTTCTCTCCCGGTTTCGTCTACCTGGATTCCGAAGGGCCCGTAGTGGTCGCCCCGTGGAACAAGGGCGCCTACATCGTTCATTTCGCGGAGAACGGTTCACCCGTCGTGCGTCCGATTCTGTTCGACAACGGAGTGGAGGAATACCTGTTCCGGTGGCAGTGGGAAGAGCGAATCCTATGGGCAGAGACATCCCTCTACTGGAAGGGCTACGCGCTTCCGGATCTGGGAGTATCCGGCATGGATGAAGAGCCGATTTGGGTGCTGGACAAGGACATGGCCGCGCCTCATCCGGAACGCGGCATCGTCCAGGTCACGTCGGCCAACGGCAAGTACCGCGTCGAGCACGCCTGGCTCGACAGGGCGACGCAGGCGGAGGTGCGTCACGCGTCTGACTGGTACCGGGACTATGTCCTGCTGATCGGGCCACCTGGGCGGCAGCGACAAGGGCGCCGGGTGCCACGGGTGCATGTGTCGCCTTGGAATGAGGTCTTCGTTAGCGCGAACGGCCTGCATGCCGTCATTGTCGAGAAGCGGCGGCGCGCAGATGGCACCTCGACGTCCCTTGCCCGCGTCGTGGACCTGCGGCGGACGACCCCGGCGCCGCCGCTGGAAGCTGACCGGGAGGCAGAGGCCGCGGCCGACCGAGAGTGGTTTGGGCCACGGGTGCAGTAGAAGCCGAACTGCTACGACGTACGCGCGTCCTGCGCCTTTCGGCGTCGGCGCCGGCGGCATCCGCCGGCCAGCCGGTACCGGGCGATCCCGACGACCCCATGCGCCGTATGCGCTCGTTCAGGGCACGGGCCGCGAACGACGCTATCGAGTTGGCCCGAATAGGCTCGGGGGAATGGACCGCAGGCAAGCAAGGACCACGCTGACTGCTGCACTTGCGGTCGCCACGCTCCTCGGACTGCTTCTGCATGCCCGGGAGTACGAGTTCCTCACGGACGACAGCTACATCTCGTTTCGTTACGCCCGCAATCTGGCCGAAGGTCATGGACTCGTGTTCAACCCGGGCTTCGAGCGGGTCGAGGGCTACACGAACCTGCTCTGGGTTCTCGTTCTGGCCGCCGGCGCGCTGGTCGGCGTCGCCCCGGAGGCCGCCGCGATCGGTCTCGGCTACGGTTTGACGGTCGTCCTTTGGGCACTCGTCTGCTGGTTCGCATACAGCGAAGCGCGGCCCCGGGATTCGCCGTGGGCCTGGCTCCTGGCGCCGACGATGCTGGCGGCCACGCGGAGCGTCGCGGTGTGGTCCACGGGCGGTTTGGAGACCCGGCTATTCGAGGTCCTGGTCCTGGGCGCGTTGTTGCGCCAGTCTTCGCGGCCGCAGCGGTGCCACACGCCCTCTACTACGTCTCCATCGGCGGCGACTTCTTCGAGTTCCGGCCGTTCGATCTCTACTTTCCTCTCGTCTTTCTGATCATGACGATCGGCGCGGCACGGCTCGGTCGCGCGGCGGCTCTGCTCGGCGCGGCGCTGGCCCTCTACGCAATCGTCTGGCTGCCGACGATCGGCCACCGCGCGATCGGTTCGCTGGAACCGTTGCCGACGATGGGCGAGACCGTCGAACGGCTCAGAGCCGGTCTTGCCTCGGGTTCTCCACTCCGCCGGCACTACCTGCGCCTGATGGAGGACACGAACACGTCCTCCGTCGGAGTACGTGCCGAGTTCCTGGGCCTGTTTCCCGGCGCTTCCCCGGACTCCGGTTCGAACGTCTGAAGTATCGAGCCGCGGCGACGATCGAGCGAGAGTTTCGCTACGCCTTGTCGCGGTCCTCCGACGGCCGCGCCGAAGCGCTGACGAGGCGGCATCCCGCAGGCGCGCTCCTGGAACCGCCGGTCGACATACCGATCGTAGAGGCTCGCGGACGAATGCAGGGTTCGCTCGACTCGGCGGCCGCGGTTCCGCAGCCGCTCGGAGGAGACTCGGATACCGGATTCGCCCTCTCGGGCTGGGCGTTCGGAGCAGACCGGGGCCGGGTTGTGGACATCGTCGCGTTCGTGGACGACGGGCTGGCGTCCTCCGAGCGCGTCCATTTGGTCTCGTTACCCGACGTAGCCGCCGCCGTCGGCGACGCCGCCGAATGGCCGGGCTTCGTCATGGACGCCCGGGCCGATTCTAGCGACGTCGCGAGGTTGGGTTTCGTCGTCTTTGCGCTGTTCGAAGATGGAACGGCGAGCCGCCTGGCTCTTCGCTACCTGCCAATCGAGAGCGATTGGACGGGAAGAGAGACACTCCCGGTCTCGGACGGACGAAGACTCGCCGTCATGCCTCCACTGGCCGGAGTCTTCGACGGCTCGGTCGAACGCATGACCTTCGTTGGCAGACAGTTCGTTCTGGTGGGTTGGGCCGCCGACATCGAACGCTCTGAACGCCCCCGCCAGATCATCGTGTATCGCGACGGAGAGTACTTGGCCAGTTTCGGCATCAACCGGGAACGTCCGGAGATCGCGCAAGCGATTGGGAGACCCGGGCTTCGACGCATCGGCTTCCGCGGGGTCCTTCCCGGTTCGGCCGCCGTCACGGCTCCTCGGCCGAACTACCGCGTCTTCGCCGTCCTGGCACGCGGCGTTGCCGTCGAGTTGCGACTTGACACGGCGTCCGCTCCCGCCGCGGAGGATCCCGCAGGCTAATCTCCGCGCCATGGCACCCATCCTGGTTGTCGGCGGCACCGGCCCGACCGGTCCGCCGATCGTGAACAGCTTCCTCGGCGCGGGACATGAAGTCTCGATCTTCCATTCCGGCCGCCATCCCGTCGACTTCGACGGTCCCGTCGAGCGGATACTGGGCAACGCCAGCGACCGCGACGACATCCACGCCAAGCTCGCGTCACGCCAATGGGACATCGCGGTGTGCATGTACGGCCGGCTGCGGACCCTGGCCGATGAACTCGCCGGAAAGACGGGACGCCTCGTCGGCATCACCGGCCAGCCCGTCTACAAGGGCTCGCAGCCGCCGACGCCGGAGGGTCGCATTCCGCTGCCGATCCCGGAGTTCGCGCCACGCCAGTACGACGCGAAGAACTACACCGGCAAGGTGGCCGCGGGCGAAGACCAGCTCTTCGAGCAGCACGGCCGCGGCGACTTCGAGGTCGTCATCCTGCGTTACCCCGGCGTCTACGGCCCGCGCACGCCGATGAACCACGAGTGGGCGGTCGTCAGGCGCATCCTCGACCGGCGGCCCTTCATGATCCTCCCCCACGACGGCGTGACCTACTTCCAGCGCGGCTACGCCGAGAACCTGGCCCGGCTCGTCTACCTCGCAGCCACCAGACCGGAAGCCGCGGGAGAGGCGTTCAACGCCGGCGACGAACGGGTGATCAGTTGCCGCGCCGTGGCGGAGGTCATCATCGACGAACTCGGCGCCGAGATGGAGCTGATCGGCGTGCCGGCGCCCTTCTGCCGGGGCGTGTTCCCGCTCGCGGAGAAGTCCAACCAGCTTCTCGACATGTCGAAGGCTCGCACCCTGCTCGGTTACCGCGACGTGGTCGATCCGGAGACCGCCACCCGCGCGACGGCCCGCCATCTCCACGACAATCCGCCGGATGAGAAGGACCTCTACGCCGCGGGCACGGGGCGCTTCGACTACGAGCGGGAGGAGCGGATCGTCGAGCGCTGGCGACGGGCGCAGGCGCTGATGAGCGACGACTGAGGCGCCGGCCGACTTGATAGCCTCAAGGCCATCCGACGCAGACAGAGGCACCGAACGCAGACGGAGGAAGTCACCGATGATGGGACGGACCACGCTCGCTCTCGCCCTGGCGACAGGACTACTCGCGGCGCCTGCCCTGGCAGCCGAGGACTGGAAGACGCCGCGCACTCCCTGGGGCCATCCGGACCTCCAGGGCCTTTGGACGAACACCACCCTGACGCCCTTTGAGCGGCCCGTCGAGATGGGCGACAAGGCCTTCCTCACCGAGGTGGAAGTCGCTCAGGCCGAGGCGGCCCGCCAGAACATGATCCAGAGCCGCGCGGAGCAGCCGGCGCAGAAGGCGGAGGCCGGCCAGAACGTCGGCGCCTACAACCTGCACTGGCTCGAACTGGGCACCAAGATCGTCGGCAGCCGGCGCACCTCCCTCGTCGTCGATCCCCCGACCGGCCGCGTGCCGGTGCGGCCGGAGGCGCAACACGTTCGCGCCGACAACCTGATCAAGATGTTCGACTCCTACGAGTACATGAGCGTCTGGGACCGCTGCATCACCCGCGGAGTCCCCGGGCACCTGTTCCCGGCCGGCTACAACAACAACTACCGGATCGCCCAGACGCCGGAACACGTCGTCATCTACTCCGAGATGATCAACGACGTTCGCTTCATCCCGATCAACGGCCGGAAGCGGATCCCGGAAGACCTCCACCTCTGGAACGGCGACTCCCGCGGCCACTGGGACGGCGACGCGCTGGTCGTCGAAACCAAGAACTTCTCCGACAAGGGCTGGATCGCCACCAGCGGCTCCCAGGGCCGGATCAAGGGGATTCCGGTCAGCACGGAACTCGTCACGGTGGAGCGCTTCACGCGCACGGACGAGCACACGGTGGACTGGACGGTAACGATCGACGATCCGGTCAACTACACGGACACCTGGACCGTGAACATCCCGCTCTACTTCGATCCGGACAACGAGATGTTCGAGTACGCCTGTCACGAGGGGAACTGGGCTGTCACCAACACGCTGAGCGGCGCCCGCCACCTGGAAGAGACGGGTGGGGACAGCAGCCCGTGAGCCCGGCCGGATGAGCTTCGAAGACTCTCGCTTCCCGGTTCCCGTCCGCGGGGACCTGACCGCCGCGCTGCGCAGGTCGTGGGCCGACATCGGCCGTCCCGGCGCCTGGTGGAAGGGTCCGGAGCGCGTCGCCATCGCCGCCCTCGCTCGCGCCGAGCGCATTAGGCGCAACGAGCCGCCCTGGAGCCGGGACCGCGGCGAGCCGCGCACGCGACTGCCGGAAAAGGCAATCGAGGCGGCGCGGAAGATCGGCGCCGATCCGACCCATCTCGACCGCGACTGGGCCGAAGCCGCGATCACCGAGCTTGGCGACGCACGGTACGTCGAACTCGCCTCCGTCGTCGTCACGACGGTTGCCGCGGACGCCTTCTGCGAGGCGATGGGGATCGAACACGAGACGCTGCCCGAACCGGAGGCCGGCGAGCCGAGCCGCGAACGGCCCGACAACATGGGCGACATCGGCGCCTGGGTCCCCGTTCAGGTCATCGACTGGCAACGCGCCAACGTTGCCCGCGCATTGAGCCTGGTACCCGAAGGCGTCCGCACGTTCTTCCGCATGGTCGCGGCCATGTACTCGGGCACCGCGACCGACTTCAACGAGATGGTGTGGGATCACCGGCCCATGTCCCGGCCGCAGGTAGAACTCCTCGCCGCCCGGGTCTCGGCGCTCAACCAGTGCTTCTACTGAACGACCGCCCACACCATGCTGCTCCGGGCGAGCAGCGACGCAGTTGGAGCGGAAGTCGACCTGAGTGCCGCGGTGGAGGAGGCCGCCGACGGCGGCGTCGAGGATGGCGCGGTCCTGACGGCCTTCGCGGAGGCGGTCGTCAGGGCCACGGACGATCTGAACGCTGCCCGCGCCCGGGCGCTGGAAGCGCTGGGTCCGGCAAAGTTCGTCGAAGCCGCGGCGACGATTGGCATCTTCAACGGCCTCGTTCGCGTCGCCGACTCGACCGGCATCCCTGGCGACCCCCAGATGCTCGAAAGCACGGCCGACGTCCGCGGCCCGCTCGGCTTCAACCGCTGGGCCGGCGCCAGGGCATCCGGCGTCGCCGAGGCGCCGGCGTAGCGGCGGCGCGGTCACACGCCGGTTCGGGTCCGGGGAGAGGGTCCCTGCGGCCGTCGTTGCTTGAGGGGCGCGCTACGGCGAGGCCTTCTGGGGAAGGGACCCGGAGGGGCTGGCCGTCAGGGGCAGGTGACCCGGTAGACGCGGGTTTCAGTCAAAGTGGCCAGGGGCTCCAGGAGCGGGTACGGCTCGTGGTCGCCGGCCCTTGCGTCGGCGATGAAGGGGCCGAGCCAGTTGCTGGGATCTTCGTCGGAGCGGCCGCCGCCGAGTTGGACGGTGGGGCGGACGACGATGAGGAGGCGGCTGAAGTCGAGGCAGTGGCGGACGGCAATTCGTTCGAGGTCGGGGTAGGTCAGGACTTCGGTATAGGGCAAGCCCGCATAGGAGATCGCGTGGCGGCCCGGGAACAGAAAGGGTACGTCCATCGTGCCGCCGCCGATGACCAGGTCGCCGGGGTCGGTGTGGTCGCGGAGCCACTGCTGGCGTTCGCTCCTGAGTTCCAGGGCGCGCGCGTCACGGCCGCTCGACCAGAGGCCAGCCTCGCGCGCAAACGCGGCACTCGTGCAGAGAACGAGGATGGCGGCGGGTAACCAGGCGAAACGACGCGCTCGTGGCAGGGCTTCGGCAAACAGGGCGCCGAGCACCGGAATGAGGAGAACGGTGGCGGGCAGGGCAAGACGGGCGCCGATCGGGTCGAAGTTGGCCTGGCTGCCGCGCCAGACGACGGCAGCCACATAGAGGACGGCCCATAGGCAGATGAGCAGTCGCAGACGTGACCCCGCCGGGTACCGGGAACGGCCCGAGTCCATGGCCGTCCGGATCGCCAATGCAGCTAGCAACAGGAGCACGACTGCTAGCACCGCGGCGTCCGACCAGTTGCCGAGTGCGGTCGAGCGCCAGCCGCCGAGTACGGCCGTCGTCGCATGGCTCAGGCTCTCGGGCAGCGTCGTCACGGAGGGCATCGCTCGCGGCAGGAGCTGTCCTTCGACGTACAGATTCCGGCCCAGGATCCAGGCCATCGGCAAGAACGCACCGACCACGAACATCAGGGCCGGGCGCTTGCGCTCCTGGCGGCTCCAGCCTGCATGCGGACCCGGACCGCTGAGCCACAGCGCCAGGACACCGAAGAGCGGCAGCGGCCACAGGGAGTAGCGAACGCTGAAGGCCGCGCCGGCGAGCACGCCCAGACCGAGCAGCGGCAGAAGGCCGCGCGAGGCCGCACGGTCGCCGCGGTCTGGCGTCCCCTTGACGTATCGATCGAGCAGAAGAAAGAACAGCAGCACCACGGCAACCGCGAGACACTCGCTCAACGCAGCTCGGCCGAAGTGGGTCAGCGGGACGAACAGAAGCGCCGCGCCGAGTGCGATCGGCGCGGCCGCCGAACCTCCGGTCCGCTGCGCAAGCAGGTAGACCAACGCCAGGATCGCGGCGTAGGCCAACGCGGAAACGACCAGCGCCGTATCCGCCTCGTCCATGCCGAGCCGCGACAGGAGCACGATCGCCAGCGGATAGCCGGGCGGCTGCGCCGTGAAAGCCGAGGGCAGGTCGAGATCGCCGGACAGGTAGAAGGGCTGGTTGAAGCCGCCGGTCGATTGCACCAGTCCGTCGCCGGCAACTACCCGCCGTGCGACGTCGACGTAGTTCATGGAGTCCGCCGTGAAAGTGCGGACCCGGATCAGGGAGTTCGCCGCGAAGAGGCCGCAATAGACGAAGGCGACCAGGGCCAGCAGGACTGTCGCGGTGGCGGTGCGGCGCAAGCTCCTAACCTGCGAACTCCGGCACCGGCAGTTCCGTCAGGTGCCGGTGGCACATCTCGCAACTCGAGACGCCTTTCGCCGCCGCCGCGGGATCGAGTTCCTCGTCCACCCAGCGCAGGAACGTGCGGTAGTTCTCGAACATCGTTTCGGACTTCGTCCCGACGGCGCCGAGGTCGAAGTGGGGCGACTCGATCTCGGCGGCGAATGGACAGGCGTGGAACCGGCCCTTCGTCGTCAGCACCGGGAAGCAGCGCACACACCGGTTGCCCATGCCGTGGTACTCCGACTCGCGGTCGCGGGCGAACTCCTGGTCGGCGCCGGCGCCGGCGTGGAACAGCACCTTGTAGCCCTGGAAGATGCGATTCGGGTTAGCGCGCGCCCAGTCCTCCAGGCGGTCGCGCGCGTACCGAGGCATGGGATCCGCGTCGCGGCCGTGGTAGATCGAATAGTTGAGCACCGCCTCGCTCTTCGGATCCGATTCGAGGATCGAGACCAGCTTCTCGGCCTGAATGCCGTTCGAGAACACGGTGATGAGCCCCGTGAAGCCGCGCCCGCGGACGTAGCGCATCGCCTCGATGATCTCGGGCGTGTGCAACGTGGGCTCGCCGCCGTAGAACTTCAGGTTGCCGTCCACGGCCAGCGAGTCGAGCGCCTGGTCGAGAACCTCGGGCGTGTAGGCCTGATACCAGCCGTCGGGCGAGCCGTTGATCGTGCACCAGGAGCAGTCCCGGTTGCAGAAGTTGCCTTCGTAGAGATGGAGTTCCCGCAGTTCCCCGTCCGCCTCCGCGAAGTGCTCCACGGGCTCGTGAAACGTGATCGGGCCGATGTTCGGATCGCGGTGCGTGTCGTTGAGACCCCAGTCGTACGTGTTGTAGACGATCTCGTAGTCCGCCACCTGCACCAGGTCGAGGCCCGCGTGCTCGGCCACGAAGCCGAGGACGCCGCGGCGGTACTCCTCGCGCGTTCCCGTCCCGCCGGCGAAGTCCTCGGCGTACATCCGGAAGATGCGGGAGACGAAGATCCTGCGCGCCTCGTGGTCGACGCGGCAGTTCCAGCGGTTGGCCAGGAACGCCCGGGCCGCTTCACGCAGCGTCTGGCGCAGACCCTCGCCCCGGTACGCCGAGGGTCGCACCGCGGGGCAGCCGTTCGCGCCGCAGTTGATCGCGAAGTGGATGCGCGGCTCGGCGTAGTCGGACCGGAGGATCTGGTGCTCGATGTCGTCGAGGCTGACCGCCGAACCGCCGGCGACGTGCCGCCGCCGCTGGAAGAACCGGCCGTCGCGCGTCTTCCAGACGGACCGGATCGGATACTCCTCCGCGATCGCGTGCAGCGTGAACGCGTTGTAGGCGTTGATCCAGTACGCGAGACCGTCCTCTTCGTCCGGGAACAGGCCCGGACGGCTGTCCGGAGACGCGGCGCCGAGTTCGGCCACGAACTCCTTGAGCAGCGCGCGCCGGTCCGCAAGACGTTCATAGTCGACCTTGCCGTCGTCGGCGGCGATCTCGGCCAGCAGGCGGTCCCACGCGTCGTAGGAGAACGTCTCCATCAATGCGTCGAGACTACCCGAGCCGTACGGACACTTACGGATGGAGGGCGGCGCGGAGGGCTTTCCCGCCTCTGCTAAGGTGATGCCCTAACCAGCATGAGAAGTCCGGGGAGGACGAAACGAGAATGACGCTCCCGATTCACACCCGCCCGCGGCGACCTTCCGCGCTGCTCCCGGTCGCCGTTCTTTTCGCGCCGACCGCGGTCGGCGCCGTCGAGACCCCCACCTTCAGCCGCGACGTGGCGCCGATCCTCTTCGAGAAATGCGTCCAGTGCCACCGCCCGAACCAGGCGGCGCCCATGTCGCTGCTCTCCTACCGGCTTGCGCGGCCTTGGGCGCGAAGCATGGCGCGGGCGGTCGAGAACGGCGACATGCCGCCGTGGAGCGGCGAATCGGAGCGCGTTGCGTTTCGCAACGACCTCTCGCTGTCCGCGGACCAGATCGCGACGATCACCGCCTGGGCCGCCGGCGGCGCGCCCGAGGGCGACCCCGCCGATCTCCCGCCGACGCCCACCTTCGCCGAGGGCTGGACCCTCGGCGAACCGGACCTCGTGCTCACACTCGACCGCGTCGAAGTCCCGGGAGCGGGCGACGACGTCTTTCCCAAACAGGTCATCGAGCTCGACCTCGAGGAGGAGCGCTGGGTCCGGGCGATCGAGTTCATGCCCGGAGACCGGCGCGCCGCCCACCACTTCCAGGCCACCTACGCTTCGCCTCGACGGGAACGGGAGGATCGGGCGGGCGCGCCCGGCCGCGTGGGCGGCAGCGGCGTGTTCGGCATCTGGACGGCGGGCATGCCGCCCTACGTGTTTCCCGAGGGCACGGGCCGGGTCCTGACGCCGGGCACGACGATCACGGTCGATTCGCACTACCACCCGTTCGGCGAGGCGACCTCGGACGAAACCCGAATCGGGATCTTCTTCGGCGAGGGCGAACTGGAGCGCGAGGTGGGGACGGTTTCCGTCGCCAACACGGGGATCCGCATCCCGCCGGGCGCCGCCCACCACGCGGAGCATGGGTTCTACATCCCGGACGAGGACATGCAGATCCTCGCCTTCAGTCCCCACATGCACGTCCGCGGCAAGGCAATGACCTATCGCCTGGTGCGTCCCGACGGCAGCAGCGAGACCCTGCTCGACGTGCCGAAGTACGACTACAACTGGCAGTGGCTGTACTACCCGACGCAGCCGATCGACATTCCCGCCGGCAGCCGGGTCGAGGTCACCGCCGTGTGGGACAACTCGGAGGAGAACGCCGCCAATCCCGACCCGACGCGGGAGATCATCTACCGTGGCGACGTATTCAACGAGATGTTCGTCGGCTTCCTGGAGGTCGTCCGCAAGCAAGGCGGCTACCTCCAGCCCAGGGAAAGCGTCGACAAACTGCGGGATCTGATCGCCCCGCACCCACAAGGAACGTCCTTCCTGGTCGAGGGCGTCGTGCCGCTCGCCTTCCACGCTCCGCGCGAGGGAGAGGGGATCCTCTACATCGTGAACGGAATGGTCATGTTCACGATCACGCTCGACGACTTCGAGTGGGCGGGCGACCGTCTGCGGCTGACGACGCAGTTCCCGACGCCGGAGGCATCGGCGATCACGACCGTGATCGAGGGGGAGCTCGACGCCGACGGAGCGCTCCGGGGCAAGATCGTCATGGGAGCGGACACCGAACGTCCGCTGCCGGTGAAGATGGTCGGCCGGCCGGCCGGAAGAACGACGCCGGCCGAAGCGACCACCGCCGGCGAGTAGGGACCGGAAGAGCCGCAACGAGTCGATTGGCCTGGGAACACGATGAGGCGGCGGGCCCCGGCAGCGCTGTTGTCGATGGCGCTCTTCCTCGCCGCGGCCTGCGGCGGGCCGACGATGTCCCAGCTCAAGGCGCTGGTGCGGGCGAGCTTTCCCGGCGTGCCGCAGATGAGCATCGACGAGCTCGACCGACGGCTGGAGGAGGCGCCGCCGCCCTTGCTGATCGACGTCCGGGAGCCCTTCGAGTACGAGGTCAGCCACCTGCCCGGAGCGGTCCACGCCCAAGGCGAGGACATCGCCGAACTGGTCGCAGCCGCGGATCCCGATCGGCCGATCGTCCTCTATTGCTCCGTCGGCTACCGTTCCTCGGCGGCGGTCGCCGACCTGATCCAGTTGCGCCATTCGGACATCCTCGATCCTGTCTGGCCGGACATTCTCGATCGGGTCTGGAATCTGGAGGGCTCGATCTTCGAGTGGGCCAACTCCGGTCGGCCCGTGTACCGCGGCGACGTCGAGGTCGAACGCGTTCACCCGTACAACGAACAGTGGGGCAAGCTGCTCGAACCGCACCCGCGGCCCCGAACACGATGAGGCTCTGACCATGACTCGAACACCCACACGACTCTTCCCGACACTCGGCCTTTTGGCTCTGGCGGGCATGTTCCCCGCAGCGGCCGCGGCCCAAACGAATTCCGCTGAGGAAGCCGAGGCGCTGCCCGGCCAGATCTTCTCCGAAGAACTCACGGTGACGGCCCGGAAACGTGAAGAGAATCTCCAGGAGGTTCCATTCTCCGTCGTAGCGCCGAGCGAGGATGTGCTGCGCAACCGGGGAGCGTCGAACCTGGAGGAGATCGCGGCCAACGTTGCCGGCTTCACCGTGCAGAACCTAGGTCCCGGCCAGAGCCAGGTCGCGATGCGCGGCGTCGCTTCGGGCCAGATCGTCCGCGACCAGCCCGGGGTCAAGGAACAGGTCGGCATCTACCTCGACGAATCGGTCATCTCCCTGTCTCTCTTCACGCCGGACATCGACCTCTTCGACATGTCCCGCGTCGAGGTGCTGCGCGGTCCCCAGGGCACGCTCTTCGGCTCCGGCTCCCTCGCCGGCACTGTCCGCTACATCACGAATCAGCCGGAAATCGGGGTGTCCGACGGGTTTGGCGAGTTCTCGGTCGACTCAGTCGGCGGCGGCGGGATGGGCGGCGCCGCCAAGGTCGCGGTGAACGTGCCGATGGGCGACGCCTCGGCCATGCGGATCACCGCCTACCACACGACCTTCGGCGGCTTCATGGACGCGGTCCAGCCCGACCTCAGCGTGAACGAGGACGTGAACTCCGGCGAGCGCACCGGCGCCCGTTGGGCCCTGCGCTTCGAGCCGTCGGAGAACGTGACGGTAACCCCGCGCCTCCTCTACCAGGAAGTCGGTATGGACGGCTGGAACCGGATCGACGACTTCAACATCCTGGCCAACCCGTACACCACCACCCGGCCGGCGGTCGAATTGGGTGAGCGCGAGCACTTCACCCAGATCGAGGAGCCCTACACCGACGAGTTCCTGCTCGCCGACCTGAAGGTGGAGATCGACCTGGGCGACGGCTACGCCCTCACCTCCGTCACCACGACGACCGACCGCGACGTGCTCGTGGTGCGCGACGCCACGGCCCTGACCGGCAGCGTCTCCGGACCCACGATCGGTCTGCCCGAGGAGGTCTACACGCTGGATGCGCCTCTGATCGACGCCACGACCGCGACCGGTCTCACCCAGGAACTCCGCCTGTCGAGCGGCGACGAGCGCACCCACTGGGTTCTCGGCGCCTTCTACAGCACCAGCGAACGGGACTACGGCCAGAGCCTCCCGGTCACCGGTTTCGAAGCGCTGACCGACATTCCGACCGCAGGTGCCTTCGGCGCCGCCACCGACGAGCTCTTCTACTCCGATCTGAACTACGAGTTCGACCAGACCGCGGCGTTCTTCGAGATCACCTGGACCGCCAGCGAACGGGTCGATCTCACGGCGGGCGCGCGCTGGTACGACTACAGCGAGAGCCGCGGCCAGGTCTTCGACGGCCTGTTCGCCGATCCGGGTCCGACCGAAGGCGACACCAGCGCGGACGGCGTCGCTCCCCGCTTCATCGCCAGCTTCCAGGCCAGCGAGAACACGCGGCTCAACGCGCAGATCTCCAAGGGCTTCCGGCTCGGAGGCATCAACGATCCGTTGAACGTCCCGCTCTGTACGCCCGAGGATCTGGAGACCTTCGGCGGTCGCGACAGGTGGGGCGACGAGGAGCTCTGGAACTTCGAGATCGGTTCGAAGTCGACGATCCTGGACGGCCGCGGGACCTTCAACATCGCGGCCTTCTCGATGGATATCTCGGATCTGCAGTCCACCGTCACCGCCGGGTCCTGCTCGTCCCGGCTGGTCTTCAACGTGCCGAACGCCCGCAGCACGGGCCTTGAACTCGAGATCACCGGTCAGCCCACCGGCGCCTTCGACTACGCGATTTCCGCCAGCTACGCGGACTCCGAACTCGGGTCGACCCTGACCTCGACCGCGGCCGACGGCACGACCAGCGTGGTCTCCGGAATCGAGAAGGGCAACCGCCTGCCGACGGTACCGAAGTTCCAGGCCGCGGTGGCCGCGACCTGGCGCTGGGAGGTCGGCAACTGGGCCGGCTACCTGACGGGAGCCTTCCAGCATGTCGGCGCCCGCTTCACCCAGATCGGCGACCACGCCCCGGGGTTCGGCAACGTGGACCTCCTGGCGCTCTCCGCCGCCAATCCACTCGGCGGTCCGCTGACCCAGAGCGTCTTCAGATTCGACCCCGAGATGCCGGCCTACGACCTCCTGAACCTGCGCCTCGGCTTCCTGAACGAGCGCTGGGACATCGCGTTCTTCGTCAACAACGCCACGGACGAGCGGGCGTTCCTGGCCCTCGACCAGGAGCGCGGCACACGCGCCCGCGTCGGCTACCTGACGAACCAGCCTCGCACGATCGGGGTGAGCAGCCGGATCAGCTTCTGAGGGCGCAGCGCCTCCAACTGAGCGCCCCGCGGCTCTTACTCGTCCTCGTCCTCGAAGTAGCGGGCAACGGCGCCGTGCGCCGCGAGCTCGTTGGCGGCATAGCGGGCCGCCGACTTCGGATCGGTCCACCTGCCGGCCTGCATGAGTTCGGCCGTGGAGGCGCCGGCGGCGACCAGCGACTGGGCGCTGGGGGGGGGGCCGACCCGCAGCGAATGGCCGCTGACCCGGCCTTCGACGCTCGCCGTCGAGGAAGGCGGCGAAGCGTTCGACGGCCTGGCGGTAGGCCTTGTGGGTGTTGGCCGCGTGGGAGTCCTTGAACACGGTCCGAAGCGCCCGCAGATCGGCTGCGGTAAGCGTTCCTGACGCTTAACCCCTTCGTCCCGTACCGCCAGCGGCTGCATGAAGCAACCGGCGTGCCATCGGCCACCACGATGTAGATAACGGCAACTATACCTCCGTCATCGGCCGTGTCAAGCCCTGATCGGACCTCCCGAGCGTCCGGAACGGGCCGATAACCGCGTCGGTAGCGCCATTCTGGCCGACTCGAGCACCTTCGAACCGTCGCGACACGTCAGTTGGCGGCCGTTGACGGCTCGCCGGGGGGCCCTGCTGGCGGAAACGGGAGGCTCCAGCGCCACTTTGCTACAGATATTTGCCGTTATCTCCGAATCCACCCGTGGAGGCGAGGACCTTGAAACGCCTTGGCGCCCTGCCAGCTCTGCTCTTCCCGCTCCTGGCCGGAGCGCCGTCGATCGCCGCCGGGCAACCGCTGTCCCTGCCGGGCATTCCCGACTTCCGGCTGCCGTCCGCCGGCGTCGTCGACACCGTGTTCCCCGCCGCGACCGGAGGCGCCGCGCCCTACACCTACAGCTTGTCGGGCCAGCCGCCGGGAATCACCTTCTTCCCGGGAACCCGGGTCGCGAGCGGAACGCTCCCCACGGTGGCGACCGAGACGACCTACACCGTCACCTACGGCGTCTCCGACGGCGCCGGCGACGCGGCTTCCGTGACCTTCCTCGCCACCGTCGTTCCGCCGACGCCTCCGCCGCTGTCCCTGCCGGGCCTCCCCGACTTCCGGCTGCCGTCCGCCGGCGTCGTCGACACCGTGTTCCCCGCCGCGACCGGAGGCGCCGCGCCCTACGCCTACACCCTGTCGGGGCAGCCGCCGGGCATCACGTTCTTCCCGGGGACCCGGGTCGCGAGCGGCACGCTCCCCACGGTGGCGGTCGAGACGACCTACACCGTCACCTACGCCGTCTCCGACGGCGCCGGCGACGCGGCTTCCGTGACCTTCCTCGCCACCGTCGTCCCGCCGTCCGCTCCGCCGCCGTCTCCGTCTCCATCTCCGTCGCCGCCGCCTGCCCCGTCTCCGCCGGCTTCCATCTACATCCTTCCCTTCACGGAATCGCGGACCAACGCCTCGGGCGAAGAGGCCTTCGCGTTCACGCTCGCTGCCTCCACCACCGTCAACGTCTCCCTCACCGGCATGGACCGCGACATCGACTGCCGGGTGAACTCCACTCCCTGCACGAACCAAGGCGGCACCCACGACGACTCCTGGAGCGGCACGCTCGAAGCCGGAACCCACGCCGTCACCGTGTACCCCTACGGCGGCGGCTCGGGCAGCTACACGCTGAGCGTCTCGGCCGAGACGCCCCCCGCCGCCCCCAAGAACTCGGAACCGCGCTACTTCAAGCTCAGCCTGCCCTGGGAGTCGGACGTCGAGGTCCACCTGACCGACATGACGATCGACTTCGACTGCAAGGTCAACGACAGCTCCTGCACCAACCACGGGAGCACCAGGGACGACTCCTGGACCGGCACGCTGGCCGCCGGCGATCACGTGATCGAGGTCTACCCCTACAGACCGGGTTCGGGGAGCTACACGCTCTCGCTGAAGGTCAGCCCCACCCTGACCTCCAGCTACTATGG
>JAAXHG010000078.1:24455-26712 GCA_012270995.1 Vicinamibacteraceae bacterium
GCCGGCGACCATACGGTCGAGGTCTATCCCTACGATCCGGGCCCCGGGGACTATTCCCTCACCGTGACCAGCACCACTACGCTGCACTACGTCGCTCAGCCCATGGGAGGGCCGAGCGGCGTGATCTGTCAACAGGATCCTGAGAGCGGCAACATCATCGAAGGGTCCTGTCAGGACATCGTCATCAACGACGAAACGACCGTCGTTGGAGTAGATCCCGGGCCGCCACCCGGCACGCGGCCAGGGGAAGGCGACCCAGGACCGGGACCGGCGCCTGATCCTTGCAGCAGCTGTGGTG
Organism: Vicinamibacteraceae bacterium; assembly: GCA_012270995.1. Taxonomy (GTDB): domain Bacteria; phylum Acidobacteriota; class Thermoanaerobaculia; order Multivoradales; family Multivoraceae; genus Multivorans. The sequence goes on from JAAXHG010000078.1 coordinate 24,754, forward strand.
GGGGTGGCGGTGGCGACACCGAAACGGACCCAGCCGACGAAGCCATAGACGCCTGCTATGCCACTTCGCTGGTCGACTCGGAAAGGGTCACTTCCAACCCTCTGGAAGACGACCGCGCACTCGGCTCGGACCACGGAGGTCGCAATACGGTCAGGCCGTCCCATAGCGGAATCGATGTTCGGGCATCTCGGGGCGATGCTGTGATGACGCCAGTTTCTGGGACTGTGACAGGAACCGCCAGCGGCCACGGCACGAACGCCTGGAACGAGGAGACGGGTACGTTCGAGACTACGTGCCCGCCGAACGGGAACTTCGTGCGGCTCGAGGACTCCGCTGGAAGGGAGCACGTCTTCCTCCACCTGCACACCGTCGGTGTTGAGGTCGGAGACACGGTCACGGCCTTCCAACAGATTGGGACCGCCAACAACAGCGGCAACTCGCGCGGAGACCACCTGCACTACACGATCTGGCGCAACAGCAGTCGCCAGCAGGCCCTTGATCCCGAGGGCTTGCTCGCGGCTTGTGAGTGATCCTGGCGGAGGAAGGAGGCTGAGATGGTCAAGAACGGAACGGCTCTGATCCTGACGTGTTTGCTCTTCGGCGCGGCGGCCGGGAGCGGCCAGTCCACGTCGGAGGAGCGATGCGTTGTCGAAGGACCGGTCCGGTACGCTTGCACCGAGGACAATGGTGAACAGGGCCACGAGGTCCACCTTCGAGTTGGGCCGCGATCGCGGACCGAGGCACTCCCGGGGCCATCGCGAGCCCTCCAGCTGGGTTCCGAGCGCGGGGTCGTGTTGGTGGGCGGGGGCGCGTCGCTGGGAGAGCCTTGGCCTCGCGACGGATTCCCTGAGGGTACGTTCTGGACGCGCCTGATCGGACTGGGTGGGCCTGTCTTGTCGGCCGAGGGGCCCCATCTTCGTAGTCTGGCCGAGACGGGCGATTGGCTGGCCCTGCAGGTCATCGAGTTGGCGCCCGCTGACACCCAAGACTCTGATCGCGGCATCACCGAGCCATGGGCCTCGTCCCAGGCTCCGCTGATCGTCTACCGGTGGGACGGCCGCGAAATTCGGAGGCTGCCCGGTCTTCGAGTCTTCGAGCGATATCCCGAAGACCGGGACGACGGGTACGGATTCAGCGTGGACGGTCGAGCGATTGCCGTTTATCGTGCGAAGAGCCAAGAGTTCGATCTCTACGGTCTGGACGGCGTCGTGGTCGACGAGACGTTGGAGTTGGAGGAACTGACGCCAGGCTTCGCGCCGAACGTGTTCCGTTTCATTGACGCCGACCGCATAGTCATGTGGCAGCCGGAGATGTTCGGACGGGATCAGGCCGAGTGGTTGAGAGTGCTCACTCGCGACGAGACGGGGCAGTTCGTTTCAAAGTCGGTAGATCATAGAGATGGCTACATCAACTTCTACGGGATTGCACGGAACGGACACATGCTCCTTTCCTCACCTCATGGCTTCGACGTAGTCGACTCGTCCGGCCAGTTGGTTTGGCGATTGGACCGCGCGGGTTGGACGGAGATTCTGGAACTCGTGCCGGAGCCTGACCTCCGCCGTTGGCAACCGACGTTGTTGCGTGAAGGAGCCCTTCGGTTGCGCGACACGCGCTTGCCAGCTTTGGGCCCACTGCATGAGCAGGTGATCGTCCGATTGGGCGGAGTCGATAAGGACGAGAGCGAGGGACGGAACCTCACGGAACGGGTCGTAATCGGTGCTGAGACTCGGCCGCTTGCCCGAGTCTCGGCGGTGGCACGACTCCCTGTTGGTGCCGAAGTCGATGGCGCCGGGCACTACATGTTGGCCGACCGTGCGATAGGCCCCCAACCCCTGGAAGTGACCGCGGCGCGCGAAGTAGTTGAGCCTTGACCTCCGAACTGCGCGAGTCCGGCGCTGTGTCGCCGCGAGATGGCGTCTTCGTTAGCGTAGTTTAGGGCCTGTTCACACTATCTCAGTG
>JAAXHG010000131.1 GCA_012270995.1 Vicinamibacteraceae bacterium
GTCCAGTTTTCCAGGACCACCTCACCCAGTGTCTCGGCGTACCCAGTGTTTTGGTGCAGCCAAGCGGGGGGTCAGCTCGCCTGCTGGGTGACGCCAACCGCGCTCTCGAACGGATAGCGCACGCCCATCCGCCGGCGAGCCTCGTCCATCAGCTCCAGCAGGGCGATCGACTCGGCGTGGGGCAGGAGGGGACTTTCCCTTGCGCCTTCTCGCAGCAGACGTTCCATCTCCCGGGCCTGGTACTCGAAGCCGTTGGCGAGGAAGGGGAATTCGGCGGTCACGACCCGCTCGTCGCCGCGGTACAGCACGGTGCGCCGGGCGCGCCAGAACCGGTGGATCTCGATGTGGCCTTCGGTGCCCTCGATCACCGCGGTGTGGTCGGTCTGACGACAGGTGGAACTCTCGAGATGCGCCTCGGCCCCCGACGGGAACCGCAGGGTCATGCCGCAGTGCCGGTCGACTCCGGTCAGCGCCAGCTCACACTCGACCTCGAGTTCGGGAGCCTCCGGGCCGGTCACCGCGTCGCCGAAGACGAGGGCGGCGAGCGAGAGGGTGTAGCAGCCGATGTCGAGCAGGCTGCCGCCCGCGAGTTCAGGGTCGTAGAGCCGGCTCTCCGCGTCGAACTCCGCGCTGAAGCCGAAGGAGCAGTCCAGGCGGCGGGGTTCGCCGATCGCACCGGCCTTCAGCCAACCCGCAGCCTGGCGGGTCGCCGGCAGAAAGCGGCTCCACATGGCCTCCATCAGCAGGACGCCGTGGCGCTGCGCAATGCCGCACATCGACCGGGCTTCGGAGGCGTTGACGGCGAGGGGCTTCTCGCAGAGGACCGCCTTGCCCTGCCGGAGCGCCAGCGCCGCGTGCTCGAGGTGGCCGGAATGCGGCGTGGCGACGTAGACGGCGTCGACCGCTCCGCTGCCCGCGAGGTCAGCGTAGGTCCCGGCCTCGGCCGCGCCATAGCCGCGCTCGACGTTGAAGGCGCGGGCGCGGTCCGGGTCGCGGCTGCCGGTGGCCGTCACCTCGTGACCGTCCAGCGCGTCCACGGCCGTGGCGAAGGTGCGGGCGATGGCCCCGGGGCCGAGGATGCCCCAACGAACGGTCTCGGTCACTTCTACACCTGGCCTCGCAGGGCCTGAAGGACGAGGTCGCGGGCGCGCCGCGGCTCGTAGATGAACAGGCGGCGCAGCTTGGGTTCGAACCGGTAGCGGAGGCGCGCGAGCCGCCTGGCCGCGCCGCGGTGCGGCCGCGCCACGATCAGCGCGTAGTGCGCCTGCGAGCGGCCGGAGCCCTCCACCAGGCGCCGCAGTTCGTCGGGCGACAGCCGGCTCCAGTCCACGGAGGTGCCGAGCGGGGCGATCAGATCGCCGCCGTAGGGGCGGGTGGATTCGACCCGGAAGCCGGTGCGCACGAGGCGCCCCAGGTCGCGGGAGCGGATGGCGCGGGCGCAGTCGCCGGCGACGGGCGGCAGGGGCAGCCGGCCGAAGCGGCGCGCCGCGGCCGGGAGGCGGCGGTAGGCCGCGGCGGCGGCCGCCCCGGCCCGGCCGTTCCACTGGTGCCGGGCCGGCCCCACGTAGTCGTCGACGATCAGCCTGCCGCCGGGCTCGAGCGCGTCGAGCAGGGCGATCAGAAGGCGTTCGAGCCACAGGTGGGCGGAGAAGCCGCCGATGGCGCAGACGGCCTGGTAGGCGGCCGTGGGGAGGTCGGGGCGGCGGGGGTCGAGGAGGAGGTGGGTGATGGCGGGGGGTGGGTCGGGCTCGGCGTTTGGCGGCGCTGGGTCGGGCTCGCCGCTTCGCGGCATCGCACCTGAAGCCGGCCAGAAGGCCGGCGCACCCAGTGGGGACGCCGGAGTACCGAGTGGGACGGTTGCTACGTCGACTTGGGCCGCGAAGCCGGTTCGGAGGAGTTCGGGGGCCCAGGCGTCGTCGCCGACGAGGAGGACGCGGGCGTGGGGTTTGGCGGGGGAGTGTTGGGGGATCCAGGTGGCGGGGGTAGGGAGGGGTGGCGACTCGGGCTCGCCGCTTCGCGGCGTCGCGCCTGATGCCGGCCAGAAGGCCGGCGCACCCAGTGGTGGCGCGCCTGATGGCGACTCCGGCTCGCCGCTTTGCGGCGTCGCGCTTGATGCCGGCCGGAAGGCCGGCGTACCCAGTGGTGCGGCGTCGACGAGGCCGGAGGCGCCGGGGCCGGGGCCTAGTTGTTCGAGGCGTTCTTCGCGTTGCTGGCGCCATTGGAGGCGGAAGTAGAGGGCGTGTTTGCGCTCGGTGCAGGTGCGGCAGGTGCCGCAGGGGTTGCCGGTGCGCAGGCCGTCAGTGATCGCGGAGAGGAGCGGCGAGCGTTCGACTTCGGCGAGCGTGGTCTCGGGGTAGAGGCCGATCGGCTGTTCTTCCCAGAAGATGCAGGGGGAGACGGCGCCGTTCGGGCGCACGACGATGGTGTGGCCCGGCCAGGCGCAGCCGGCGATGGCGGTCCGGGCGCGACCGAGCAGGCGGCGGCGGTCGTAGAGACCGGCGCGCCAGCGGAGCAGGTGGCCGCGAAGGCCGATCGCCCCGCCGTCGTCGAAGTCGGGGTAGGAGACGAGCTTCAGGCCCCGGGCCGCCGCGTCCTCGGCGGCCGCGGCCAGCTCGGCGCGCAGGGCGCCGGGATCCTCGCCGTCGAGCAGTTCGTCCTCGGCGGTGACGTGGGCCGTCGGCGCCACGAAGCGGACGTCGAGCTCGCGGGCGCCGACTTCCTCGGCGAAGCGCGGCAGATCGGCGAGGTCGGCGCGGTTCGTCCGCATCCAGACGAAGATCAGCCGCAGGCGCGTGGAGGCGCCGCGGCGGACGTCGTTCAGCAGATCGAGGACACGCCGGAAGCGCGCGTACGTGGCGCCGACCCGGATCGCCTCGTAGGTTTCGGCGCGGGTGCCGTCCATCGACACGGCCACCGTCCGCACGCCGGCCTCGCAGATCGCCTCCGCCTTGGGCGGCGTCAGCGGCAGCAGGTTGGTGGGGAACCAGAGGTCCGGGACCCCGTAGCCGGCCGCCTCGCGGACGATGTCGATGAACTTCGGATGCACGAGGGGCTCGGCGGCGCATCCGAGAGCCACCTTGTGGGCCCGTGGGAAAAGGTCGGCCGCGACCCGGCCGAAGGTATCAAGCGGCATCATTCCGGTTTGCGACAGGTCGCGGTCGTAGGGCGGGAACCGCAACCGGTCGACAGCGGAGAAATAACACATCTTGCATTTCAAATTGCACCGTTCGGTCGTATCCAGGATGACCTCTAGCGGACGGCTACGTAACGCGTTCATGACAGGGCCGCCAGCATTGCCTTGCAGACTCCGAGACCGGAGCTTCGTTCACGCCACACGGCGGCGATGGTAGCCGGGTCGCGGTCGCCGCGGCGCCAGGCGTCCTGCTCGGCCGCGATCGCATGGGCCAGGGGGCCGGCGCGGTGGGCGGCGGCCACCCGGCCGTAGACGCCGCCCTCGGACCAGCTCCGGAGGCTCGGGATCGGCGTGCCGACGATCGTCGCGCCCATGCTGAGCGCCTCGCAACCGGCGTGAGGCGAACCCTCCCAGCGCGAGGAGAACACGATCGACCGGCTGCTCGCCAGCGCCTCCGCCAGCACCGGCGGATGCTGCGGACCGTTGTGGACGACGTTCGGGAAGCGCGCGCAAAGTGCCCTGAAGTGTCCCTCGCCGCCCGGGCCGAAGATGCGGACCGGCTGATCCTGGTCGTCGCCGGCGCGGGCGAGGTAGCGGTGGAGCGCCCGGGCCAGGAGCGGCGCGTTCTTCTGAGGATCGTCCCACCGGCCGATCGCCACCAGGCCGCGGCGCTCGCGGCCGAGGTTGGGGAACTCGCAGAACACCCGGTTGATCGCGAGCGGCGCCACGTGGACCCGTTCGGCGCGGTCGGCGGCGCCCGCCTTGCGCAGGAAGCGCCGGAAATGGTCGCGCGACTCCGCGTTGCCCAGGATCAGCACATCGGAGAACCGGGCGCTGCGCAGGAACTCGGCGTCCTGTCGATCCCGGCGCAGGAACGAGAGCAGGTAGCGAAACCCGAGCCCGGCCAGCCGCCGGCGACGCTCGCTCCGGTCCGAGACACCGGCATGGACCGTGCGTCTCATCGTCGCGAGCGGAAAGGCGCGCAGCCCCATCTGACCGTCCGAGTCGCCCATGGCGATGGTGCGAACACCGACCCGCACAAGCAGCTCGAGCAGACCGGACATCTGGTGGAAGGAGGGCACGATCGCGGCCTGAACCTTGAGATCGAGCCAGAACTCGAGGTTCGCGAGCCCCTCCCCGAGCGCCGGGCAGAAGGTCGGCACGGGAAAGCCGTCGTCCGAGGACTCGGGGCAGACGACGAACGCCTCGTGACCCAGCTCTTCGAGCCCGCGGATGTACTCCTCGAACCGGAACGAGCACTGACTCAGGGGCGTGCCGTGGTTCCAGACGACCGCGACCCGCATGATGCGCGACGCTACAGGAGCGTCATTCGCAACGGAAAGCGGAGGTGTCGTTGCGGGCGGCCGCCGTCTCGCCCTGGCGATTGTGATGGCTCCAAACGCCATCCTGGCCGTCCGTGACGTAGAGATTGAACGCCACGTCGGTCACCGGCGCGACGAACACCCAGCGGTGTCCGTTGAAGCGGCAGCCGTCGAGCACCTTGATCAGGACTTCCGCGTTGCCGCGGCTGAAGAACCAGAGCAGTCCGGACTCCGACGACGCCCAGATGCCGGCCTTCGCGTCACCGACCTCGCCGGCCGGCGTCTCGTAGCACATGCGCACTTGGTAGCCCCCCTCGAAGACGAGCGGTGCGGTCCGCGGGCGGCACTGCGTGAAACCCTGGCCCGGGGGAGGGTCGAAGGGGTCCGGAACCGGGTACAGGGCTCGCACCGCGGCGCGGTCGTCGCTGTCGATCGCCGCCCCGCGGCCGTCGGCGTGGACCCTGGCCCGCATCAGTGCCTCGTCGGTCACGCTGTCGCAGGGGCCGCTTGCACGGTCGCCGCAGGGGTGGCCGATCCCCAGCGCATGCCCGAGTTCGTGGCCGATGATCTCTTCGTGGGACCGGCGCGGATTCGACGTCCCGCTCACCCACTCCTGGTAGCCGTCCTGGGTGGTCATGTTCGCTTCGACGATCGCGAGCGCCTCGACCGCCTCGTTACCGGGAACCGACTGCGGCGGCGTGGAACGGTCGCAGTAGAAGAACGTGTACGTGATCGCCAGCACGCCGCCGCCATCTCCATACGATCCGTCGATCTCGTCGAACGGATCCTCGTACGAGATCGAGTTCACGCCATCGACGTGGTCGATCAGGAACTCCCGATTGGAGGTGCCGTCGAGGACGAGGTTCACCCGGCTCTCGGGATCGCCGTTCCAGGCCCGGATGGCGGTACGCACCTCGGACAGGCCGCCGCCGGGCACTCCGGGCTGGCCGCCGGCCTGTACGGTGACGCCGATGCGCTCGCCACGGTCGAACTCCCGCCACCTGAGCGGCAAACCGTCGTGGAAACAGGTCCCCGGACTCCGCAGAAGGCGAAACGGCTCGGCGAGGCCCAGAGGACCGTCGGGCCAGTCCTCGACGTAGTCGGAGGGCCGCTCGACTCCCGCGACGCGGTCGCCGATCCAGCGGCGAAAACGGGCCGCGTCGCGCGGCTGCCGGCTCCGGGTCCGCTCGGCCGCCGCCGGGTGGTCCGGCGCCGTCACTTCGCCCTCAAGCGACGGTTCGCGGACCAGCAGGACACGGTCCCCCGCCAGGGCCTCGAAGAAGAGGCCGAGCGCGTACTCGACCGAACGGTAGACGCCGTCCGCCGGATCGAGGAAGAGCAGCACCCGGTCGCCCTCGGCGAGCGTCGGCAGACCGAGGATTCTCATCGCCACGCCGCCCGGACCGACGCCGCCCGGCTGACGAACGAGGATCGTGCCGCCGGGAACGAAGCCCTTCAGCACTTCCTCGACTTCGACCGCATAGTCCGTCGACGGCAGGCCGGCGCCGGCCCCCGGCAGGACGGAGCGGACCTCGCCGAACACGATGACCGGCGAGCGCTCGACCATCGACGCGTCGGTCGGCAGGACGTAGACGATGGCCGCCGCGGGAGCGGCGAACAGAGCGAGGACGAGGAGGAGGGCTACTCGCTGCATCGGAAGGCGAAGGTGTCTCTGGCGGGAACCGCCACCTCTCCCTGCCGGTTGCGGCGGGACCAGGACTGTCCGTTCCCGTCCGTCACGTAGAGATTGAAGGCCACGTCCGTCACCGGCGCCATGAACACCCAGCGGTGGCCGTTGAAGCCGCAGCCGTCGAGCACCTTGATCAGGACTTCAGCGTTGCCGCGGCTGAAGAACCAGAGCAGACCGGACTCGCCGGACGCCCAGATACCGCCCTTGCCCTCGCCGATGTCGCCTTCGGGCGTCTCGTAGCAGAGGCTCACGCTGTATCCTCCGTCGAAGACGAGCGGCGTCGTCTGGGGCTCGCAGTCCGTGTAACCCTCGTCGGAGGGAGGCTTGGGGTCCGGGTCGGGGTGCGGGTCGGGGTCCGGGTCGGGGGTCGGATCGGGATCCGGATCGGGGTCGGAGTGGTCGACGGCCAGCCGGATGCCGTAGGCCCTGATGTCCGCACCGGAGTCGGCCTCCCAGTCCAACCAGTCCTCGCCCTCGGCCACGCGCGCCCGGAAGGCCCGCCTGCCGCCGCCGGGTCCGTTCTCGTCGGCCATCAGGAACTTCGTGTTCTCCGGCGGCGCGCCGCGCAACCACGAAACGGCGACCCAGACTGCGGCGCCACCCAGCTCCAGACCCTCCACGTCGCCGCGAAGCGTAAAGCAGGAGTACGTTCCGGCCTCGAGTTGCACCGTTCCCTGGAACGCCGCCAGGAAGGACGCCGGTGTCGCGCCGGCGCCGGAATAGAAGCTGAGCGTGAAGTCCACGTCCGCGCTCGTGTCGGCTGCCTCGCGCCCCATGCAGATGACCGCGTACGCGACCGTCCCCGGTCCGGACAGGTCAAAGCTCTGGGCTAGTTCGAACTCAAAGAGCGGCTCATCCGTCTCGTCGTCGACCAGGTACAGGGCCGCTTCGAGAACGTCGTCGTCGTACTGGTACAGCTCCGTGACCGGCGCTGCCACGCCGACCGCATCACCGGGCAGGGCCTGCATGTCGCGGACGCGCACCGACACCGGAACATGCGCGGCCCGCGGGACGAGCCCCGAGTGGACCGCGCCGACGCGCACGGGCGGCTCCTGAGCGAGCAGGTCGCGGCCTCCCTGCGCCGCGAGCGGGGCCGCGGACACTGCAAGCACGGTGGCGAGAAAGACGAAAGAACGGCGATCCAGCATGCGATGCACCACGACGAGCCCCCTTCGGTGTTCGTGAACGGTCGTCTGCCCGGCAAGAGCTTTGCACGCCGCGTGCCAGACGACCGCCTGACCCGGGCGTCAGCTCGGGCTCAACTCCCCGCCACGATCAGCTACCGCGTCCACGCGGAGCGCCCACGGTTTCGGCGCACTCGGGCGAAGCGGGCCGCATCTGATCGGCCCACGGCTTCACGTCTAGTTGCCGCAGGTAAACGCCATGGCGTCCCGGATCGACGCCCCGCCCTGGGCACTGAACCATCTGACTTCGTCGGTCGTCGTGTCTCGGACGGCAATGCTGTAGTTCGCTTCCGTCGCGGCGCCGGCAAACAGCGCGGAGTAACCGCTCGCGCCGCAGTTGTCCACCATCCGCACCAGCAGTTCGGGGGCATCGCCGCCAAAGGTGAACAGGCCGGCCGCGCCACCCAGGCCCGTCCCGGTCGTTCCGGCTGCCTCACCCGGCAGGCCAGGCATGGCATAGCGCGCCCTCACCCGGAAGCGACCGTCCTCCAGCAGGCAAAGCCCATCGCTGCAGCCCGGATCAGGCGCCGGCGCTGGATCGGGGTGGGGATCGGGATCGGGCGCGTGCATGGGCGCTACGACCAAACGGACGCCGATCGCCTTGAGACCGCTGGCGGTCAGTGTCCGATCAGCCCGACGAGGATCCGACCATCCCCCGTCCGTTGCGCCTTCGGCAACCGGGAGGGTCCGGTACCTCACTTCCGTCACGTGAATAACGCGGTTGTTCCCGTCGGTTTCCGCCTGATCCTCGGCCGTGTAGTGATCGCCAGCGAGACGCTTCAGCGTCGCGGCGTTCCACTCAGTCGCTTACTACCAAGCATCGAACAACGGGAGTTCTACGGGGCAAGGGCGTAACGCCTCACGGCGACGGTACCGAACAGGAGAACGCCCTCACGTCCTGGATCGGATCGAACAGCGCGCCGGCGGAGTTCTCGTAGGTCATCTCCTCGCCGGTCTCGGTGTCGGTGACCCTCATCGCCACGGCCACGTCGGTCAGACCTCCCGCGAACACCCAGCGGTGGCCGTTGATCGCGCAGCCGTCGAGGACCTTGATCATCATCTCGAGGTTGTTCGGCCCGAAGAACCAGTAAAGGCCGGTATCCCGGGTGCGCGGCAGGGCCTTTCCGTCACCGCTGCCGTCCGCCGTCTCCCAACTGGCGCGGACCGCGAAGCGGCCGCCCTCAAGGCAGAGCGTCCGGTCGTCGGCCTCGCAGACGCCGCTTTCCCGCGGCAGCGCGACTCGGCCGGGGCGGAACGTCCAGGCGGACCGCTCGGCGGAGCCGGGCGCCCCATTCGTGCCGCCGCGCACCGATTCCATCTCTCCCGACGTCAGCAGGTACCGGCTCTCGCCGTACAGGTTCCCGCCCTGGGAGCAGACGGCGAAGGACTTCGTGTCTCCGACCGGCACGAAGGGCGTGCCCGGCGGGTTGTAGTACGTCGCGGCGACCCCAGTTTCGGAGTCGATCACGGTCATGACGACCTTGACGTCGGTCAGGCCTCCGGCGTACACCCAGTAGCGCTCGTTGAAGGAGCACCCGTCCAGGACCTTGACCATGAGTTCGATGTTGTCGGGCGAGAAGAACCAGAAGTCGCCGGTGTCGTTGTTCAGGGACACGGCTTCGGCCCGATCGCCTCGGTCGGCGGTCTCCCACCGCACCTCGACCCGGAAGCGTCCTTCGTTCAGACACAGGGTGTCGCCGTCCTCCACGCACTCGGCGACCTCGGCGAAGGTCGTGGCGCCCGCTTCCGGCGTGGGCTCGGCGACGCCGCGGCTGTTCCGGGCCACGACCTGGTAGGCGCGGTAGGTCGCGGGCGGGATGTTCTGGATGACGACCGAGGTGCTGTTCCGTTCCAGGGTCGCGATGCGCTCGAAATCGCTGTCGACCATCCGCTCGTAGATGTCGAAGGAGGTCTCGTCGTGGGAGCGGTCCCGCCACCGCAGCTCCAGCTCGTTCTGGCTGATCGCGGTGACCGTCAGATCGCTCGCCGCCGCGGGACCGATCGGGCCGACCGGACCGATCTCCGGGTAGAGGGCGCGGACCGCGTTGCGATCGTCGGCGTTGAGCACGGCGCCCTGGATCCGGCCTCCCACATTCGCCCGCATGACCGCCGTGCGCTTCAACTCGGTGTCGCAGGGCCTGCCGACTTGCTCGTCGCAACTGTGCCCGATGCCGAGGACGTGGCCCAGTTCGTGGGCCATGATCTGCGCGTGGGCGAGCCCCGCATCCGGCACTGCGGCCAACCAGTCCTTGTACCCGTCCTGGGTCGTGACGTTCGCCTCGATGAGCTCGTAGGCCTCCACTCTCCCCAGCCCCGGAACCCGGTGCGGCGGGGTGGACGCGCCGCAGTAGAAGTACCCGTAGGTGATCGCGAGCGTCCCACCCATCGAGGAGTCGAACGCGCCGGGGATCTCGTCCAGGGGATCCTCGAAGGTGATGCTGTTCACCTCGTCCGGCTCGACCGAGAACTCCTCGTCCGACAGGCCGCTGCGCACCAGCCGGACCCGGCTTCTCGGATCCTGGTTCCAGGTCCTCATTCCCGCCAGCACCTGCGGATGGCCGTTGGCCGGGGCGCCGGGCTGGCCCCGGCGGTGGACCACGAGGCCCAGGGTCCGGCCCCGGTCGAAGGTGCGCCAGCGGAGGCGGATGCCGGGGTTCTGGCAGTCGTCCGGGGCCGCGATCAGGCGGAAGTCCGAGATCACCTTTGCCTGGCCAGCCGGCAGGTCGGTCGCGACGTAGTCCGGCGCGCGCTCGACCCCCCCGGCGCGATCGGCGATCCAGCGGCGGAAACGGTCGGCGTCTCGCGGGGCGGCGGCCTTGCCGGCCGGGCCGCCCGACCTCGGCAGCACCATCTGCTCCGCCAGATCGCGCAACAGCAGCAGCCGGCCTTCGGCCGGCACCTCGAAGAAAATGCCGAGCGCCAGCTCGACGGTTCGGTAGACGCCCTCGACCGGATCCAGGAAGAGCAGCACCCGGTCCCCCTCGACCAGCACCGGCGCGCCGATCACCCGGCCGGCAACGCCGCCGGGGCCGAGTCCGCCCGGCTGCCGGACGACGATCGTGCTGCCGGGAACGAAGCCCTTCAGCACTTCCTCGATCTGGAACATCAGGTCGGTGGCGAGAGGTCCTCCGGCGGGCGCCGGCTCCGAGGCCAGAACCTCGCCGAAGACGATCACCGGAGCGCGGGTGACCATCGCCTCGTCGGTCGGCATGACGTAGACGGTCGCCGCGGCCGGCGCCGTGGCGAGGGCCGCCGCGACCAGCAGCGCGACGGGCAGCGCGGGAAGGCGCCTGCTCGATCCGCCGTGGAGCAGAGACATGTCGCCGAGATGCTGGCTGAACATAGGACAAGCCACGCCCAGACGTCGAAGCGCAGGGCGAAAGCCGTCGGACTCTAGCATTCTTGCGGGTTTTCGGGGGTTGTCGGGTTCGACGAACTTCGACGAACACAGCCTTCAACGCCCGCGGCGGGGGCCGGATTCCGGCTCAGGCCAGGAGCCGGCGGGCGCGGGCGGTGAGGTCGTCGAGCCTTGAGCCGAACTCGACGCGCGCCGCCTCGCGCTCCGAGTCGGTCGATGCGCGGGAGAGGACGATCGGTTCTCCGACCGCGACCGCGACCCGGCTGAACGGGGCTGCCACGATCATGCGATCCCAGCTCCGGAGCCTCAGACCGCGGTTCACGGCGAGGCCGGCGGGGACGATCGGCGCGCCGGACATCGCGGCCAGCACGATGCCGCCGGCCTTCGGCGTGCGCGCCGGTCCGCGCGGACCGTCGGGCATCAACAGCAGGGTCGACCGGTGCTTGACGAGTTCGCGGTAGAGGGCGAGCGCCGCCTCGCGGCCGCCGCGCGAGGTCGAACCGCGGGTGACCCGAATGCCCCAGGCCCTGGCGACGCGGGCCGCGAGTTCACCGTCGGCGGAGTGGCTGGAGAGGATGGAGACCGGGCCGCCGGCCGGGAGCAGGTGTCCGCGCACGAGCGGCAGGGACAGGACGGTCTGCTCGTGCCAGCACGCGAGCATGGCCGGCGGCTCCAGAGCGCGGCGCAGGTGCTCTTCGCCTTCGAAACGCAGGCGATAGGTCACGGTGAGGGCCTGGGAGAGGAGGCGGACCAGGACCGCCGTCGCGGGCAGGGCGGCGCCGCGTACCTTCAACCGGCGCCGGCGGCGTAGTCGAGCACATCGCCGACGGTCTCCATGGCGGCCGCGTCTTCGTCGCCGATCTCCACGTCGAGAGCCTCTTCGAGCTCGATCAGCAGCTCGAGCTGCTTGGGGGAGTCGATGCCGAGGTCGGCGACGAGGTCGAACTCGGGGCGCAGGTCGGCTTCATCCCGGCCGCTCGCCCGCGCCAGTACCTTGCTCGCCGCAGCCCGTGGGTCCATTGCTCGTCCGCTCTCGTGCCCAGCCCCGGCTTCCGGGTCGTGGCCCGTCCGGCTCAGTAGTCGGCCACAAGATCGCCGCGAAGGTACTGCTCGCGGAGCGACCGCCGCCGGACCTTGCCGCTGCTGGTCCGCGGGATCCTACCCCGGCGTACCAGCAGCAGATCGGAGAGCCGAATACCCAGGGCGCGCCCGACGCTGCGGCCGACCTCGCTCTTCAGCAGGCCGGTGCTGCCCTGATCGCCGCCGGTCTCCATGACCAGGACCGCCCGTTCGCCGTGCGCCCCGTCGACCGAGAAGGCCGCGGCGCGCTCCCGCCCGCCGGTACCGAGGACGGATTCCGCCACCCACTCGATCTCCTGCGGCATCAGGTTCGAACCGCCCAGGATCAGCACCTCCTTGGTGCGGCCGGTGATGTGCACCTCGCCGGCGGCGCTCAGGAAGCCGAGGTCGCCGGTGTAGAGCCAGCCGTCGCGCAGCACCTCCGCCGTCGCCTCCGGATCGTCCCAGTACCCCAGCATGACCGACGGCGACCGCAGCCGGATCTCGCCCACCTCGCCCGGCGGCAGCGGCCGGCCGTCGGGCGCCGCGATCTCGATCTCGGTGCCTTCCATCGGCGGACCGTTCGACGTCACTTCGGGGCCGCCGTCGGCCGGCGCGGCGGCGTGCAGACCGTCGACGGTCTGGCTGATCGAGATGAGCAGGGTGTTCTCGGCCATGCCGTAGGCGGCGCGGATCGCGCCCGGATCGAGGCCCGCGGCCTCGAAGCGGTTGCCGAACTCGGCCATCGTCGCTTGGCGCACCATCTCGGAGCCGCTGCACACGTCGCGCCAGCCGCTCAAATCGAGGGTCTTCAGGCGATCGTCGCCGATCCGCTCGACGCACTGGCGGAAGGAGAAGTTGGGGGCGGCCGACATCGCGGTCTTCGTGCGCCTGAACTGCTCGAGCCAGACCCAGGGCCGCGCCAGGAAGGCGCGCGGGTTCAGCATGATCAGCTCCGCGCCGGTGAGCAGCGAGCCGAGGAGGCAGCCTCCCAGGCCCATGTCGTGGTAGAGCGGCAGCCAGCCGACGAGCGCGTCCATCAGTTGTCCGCCGCGCGGAACCGCCACCGCCTCCATGCTGGCCCGGGCGCTCCACGTGGCCGCGGCGTGGCTCACGACCACGGCCCGTTGGAGGCCGGTCGAGCCACTGGTCATCTGCAGGAAGGCCGGTTCTTCGCCGCGCGGCGGCCGCGTGGCCGGCACCGGCGACGGACTCGTCGCGGCCACGGCGGACTGCGAGAGCAGGTTCGGGCGCGATCCGGTGACGGGTCCGCCGGAGGCGATCTCCTGGACCTGATCGCTGACCAGGTCGGTGCAGACCATGTAGCGGGCGTCGAGCAGTTCGTTCACCGCCAGCGCCTTCTCGATCTGGTTGCGGGGCGAGCCCAGCGCCCGCGGCGGCGCGACCGCCGCCGGCAGGGCGCCGAGGCGCACGGCGCCGAACCAGATCTCGAACCAGGGCCACGAGGTCGGCAGGCACACCAGGATGCGGTCGCCGGGGCGGACGCCGAGGGTGACCAGCCGGCCCGCGGCGGCCTCGATCTTGTCCAGCATCGCGGGCCACGTGCGCCGGCCCTCCATCCGGCCGCGGCTGTCGATCAGGGTGATGCCCCGCTTGGGCCACACGGACGCCGCGCGCTCGAGCGCGCCAAGGAGGGTTTCGGGGTGGAGCTCGCGGTTCGGATCAGCCATGAAACTGCAGGTCGTAGAGGCGCTTGTAGGCGCCGCCCAACTCGAGCAGTTGTTCGTGGGTTCCCTCTTCGACCAGGACGCCGCGGTCGAGGACGGCGATGCGGTCGGCGCGCACGACGGTCGAGAGCCGGTGGGCGATGACGAGCGCCGTGCGTCCCTCCATCAGGTTGTAGATCGCGCGCTGCACGACGACCTCCGATTCCGTGTCGAGGTGGGAGGTCGCCTCGTCGAGGATCAGGATGGGGGCGTTCTTGAGCAGCGCCCGGGCGATCGCGAGCCGCTGGCGCTGGCCGCCGGAGAGGTTCTGGCCGCCCTCGCCGATCACCGTGTCGTAGCCGTCGGGCATCGCCATGATGAAGTCGTCCGCGTAGGCGGCGGCCGCCGCCATCCGCACCTTCTCCAGGGGCAGATCGTCGCGGCCGTAAGCGATGTTGTTGCGCACCGTGTCGTTGAACAGCACGGTTTCCTGGGTGACGATGCCGATCAGGGAGCGGAGGTTCGCAAGCGGCAGGTCGCGGATGTCCGTGCCGTCGATCCGGACGTCGCCCGAACCCGGATCGAAGAACCGCGGCAGGAGGTTGACCAGGGTCGACTTGCCGGCGCCGGAGGGGCCGACCAGGGCGACGACCTCGCCGCGGCGAAGGTCGAGGTCGATACCGGAGAGGACGGCCTTGCCGTGGCCCGTTTCCTCGTAGTCGAAGGAGACCTCCTCGAACCGGACGCCCTCCTTCAGACCGGAGACGGGCGGCACGGTCGGGCGGTCGACGATCTCGCTCTCGACCTGCATCAGCCGGTGAATCCGGTGGCTGCACGCCACGGCCTCCTGCAGCACCAGGTTGACCTTGTTCAGCTTGCGGATCGGGTCGTACATCATCAGGAGCACGACCAGGAACTGGACGAAGTCGGGAAAAGTCAGGCGCCCGTCGCGGATCATCAGGCCGGCGGAGACGACCAGGGCCGAGCCGCCGACCGCCGCGGTCGACTCGATCACGGGGCTCGAGAGGGTCGACAGGAACTGCGCCCGCAGGTTGGCGAGCAGGTGGCCGCGGGTGGCCCGCTCGAACCGTCCGCACTCGAACTCCTCCATGCCGAACGCCTTGACCACCCGGTTGCCCCGGATGCCTTCGGCGAGGAGCCCGGAGAGGTCGGCCATGCGCTCCTGACTGCGGTAGGTGACGTTGCGCATCCCCTTGCCGAAGCGGGCCAGCAGGAAGGCGAACAGCGGCACCGCGAAGAGCGACACGACCGCCAGGGTGAAGTGGATCGTGAGCAGCGTCGCGCCGTAGAACAGGAGCATCGCGACCGACATGAAGATGTCGAAGAGCCGCGCCGCGACCGCGTTCTGGAGCTTGGACACGTCGCTGACCACCCGGCTGTACAGCTCCCCCGATGTGTAGCGCTGATGAAACCGGCTCGACTGGTGGATGATGTGGCGGTAGAGGTCGTTGCGGATGTCGGTGGTGACGCCCAACCCGGCGCGCTGGAACGAGTAGCCCGACAGGAAGGCCATCAGGCTGCGCAGCAGCAGGACGAGCACGATGAGGGCCGGGGCGAAGAACACCTCGCCGCGGCCCTCGATGCCCGCCCAGCGCTTCAGATCGTCGTAGAGATCGCCCGCCGCCGCCTTCAGGCTCGCGGCATAGCTCTCGATGGGCTCGAAGAGGCGCGCTACCGGCCCGTCGTCCTCCTCGCCGTCGCCGGCAGCCAGACCGGGGATCGAAACCTCCTGGATCTCGTCCTCGGTGGCGAGCAGCACCTCCTCGAACATCGGGTGGATCAACCCGATGAAGGCCAGGGTGGCGACGCCGAAGACCACGATCCCCGCCAGGGCCAGCAGCCCCCAGTGAAGGTATCGGCGGGCGTAACGGAGGTAGAAGCCGACCAACTCCATGGCTGGGCAGCATACTGCGGCGGGGCTTTGCTGGCGACCTTCACACCCAGCCCTCAAAACGCGCCAGAATGTCCCCGATGACGGAGTCACCCGAAGCCCGGGCCGCGTTCCTGCGCGAGGAGTTGCAGCGCCACGAGCGGCTCTACTACCAGGACGCGGAGCCCGAGATCAGCGACCGGGAGTTCGACCGCCTGATGGCGGAGCTCGCGGCAATCGAGGAGGAGCACCCGGCACTTCGCACTGCCGACAGTCCCACGCAGCGGGTCGGAGGCGAGCCGACGGAGGGCTTCGAGCAGGTCGAGCACACGCCGCCGATGCTGTCGCTAGACAACACGTACGACCACGACGAGATCGAGGAGTGGTGCGGGCGGCTGACGCGCCTGCTTCCCGACACCGAGTTCGAGTTCATCTGCGAACTCAAGGTGGACGGCGTCTCGCTGTCGCTGCTCTACGAGGATGGCGTCCTGACGCAGGCAGCGACCCGGGGCAACGGTCGGGTCGGGGACATCGTGACCGCGAACGCGCGCACGATCCGGACGTTGCCGCTGAGGTTGCCGGCGTCAGCGCCCGCCCGGTTGCTGGTGCGGGCCGAGACCTACATGCGCCGGAGCACGTTCGCCGCTCTCAACGAGGAGCGTGGCGCGGCCGGCCAGGAGCTGTACGCGAACCCCCGCAACACGACCGCCGGCACGGTGCGCCTGCTCGACAGCCGGGACGTCGCGCGGAGGCGGCTGGACCTGGCCTGCTACGAGTGGGTGCAGCCCGCCGACGACGCTGAAGAGCGCCCGTCGCACGGCGAGTGTCTCACTGCCCTGGCAGAGTTCGGCCTGCCGGTCAACGATTCATGGCGCCGCTGCAAGGGCCTCGGCGAGGTCGCCGCCTACTGCAACGAGTGGCGGGAAAAGCGCGGCGAACTGGACTTCGAGATCGACGGCGTGGTCGTCAAGGTCGACGATCCCGAACTCCGCGATCGCCTGGGCGCCACGGCCAAGGCGCCGCGCTGGGCGGTGGCGTTCAAGTTCGAGGCCGAGCAGGCCGAGACCGTCGTGCGTGCGATCAACGCCCAGGTCGGCCGCACCGGCGCGGTGACGCCGGTCGCCGAACTCGAGCCGGTGCTCGTGGCCGGTACCACTGTCAAGCGCGCGACGCTCCACAACTACGAGGACCTGGCGCGCAAGGACGTGCGGGTCGGCGACGCGGTGGTGATCGAGAAGGGCGGCGACATCATTCCCAAGGTGGTGTCCGTGTTCGAGGAGCGGAGAGGCCCGGAGTCGAAGCCGTTCGCGCCGCCCACGCAGTGCTCGGTCTGCGACGAGACGCTGTACCAGCCGGAGGAGGAAGCGCTCCTCCGCTGCGTCAACGCGGCCTGCCCAGCGGTCGTCCGCGAGGCGATCCGCCACTTCGCGTCCCGCAACGCGATGGACATCGAAGGCATGGGCGACTGGCTGGTCGGGGAACTGGTCGGCGGCGGCCTGGTACGCGATCCCGCGGACCTCTACGGCCTGACCGTGGAGAAGCTCGCGGATCTGAAGAAGACGAACGACGCCCGGCTGGGCGAGAAGGCGGCTGCGCGGACCGTCGCCAGCCTGGAGGAATCGAAGCAGCGCTCCCTCAGCCGGCTGATCTACGCGCTCGGCATCCGCTTCGTCGGCGACAGCACGGCGTCGCTCCTCGCCCGGCGCTTCCGGACCGTCGACGACCTGGCCAAGGCGTCGGCCGAGGAACTAGAGGAGGTCGACGACGTGGGCGCGCGGATCGCGGAATCGGTGGGCGCGTTCTTCGACTCCGAGCGGAACCAGGACCTGCTCGAACGCCTGCGTGCGGAGGGCCTCCGGTTCGAGGAGGAGGCGGCGGCGGTCGCGGACGAAGGCGCCGACCAGCCGCTGGAAGGCAAGGTCTTCGTCCTGACCGGCTCTCTCGAAGGCATGACCCGCAACGAGGCCGGCGCCCGGATCAAGGCGCTCGGCGGCAAGGTCACCGGTTCGGTGAGTAGCCGGACGACCTACCTGGTCGCCGGCGAAAAGGCGGGTTCGAAGCTCCGCAAGGCGGAGCAGTTGGGAGTCGAAGTGCTGGACCAGGCCGGGCTCGAGGAGCTGCTGGCCGGTGCCGGTTCCCGACTCGCGCACACCGCTTCGCGGCGGCGCCCGGAGCGCTAGGATTCACGCCATGTCCGCCCCCCCCTGGGTCATCGTCATCGATGACGAGGCCGGTTCCCGCCAGTCCATGGCGATCGCACTGGAACGGGCCGGCCTCGGCGTGCGCGTGTTCGACGATGCGGAGCCGGCGCTGGCGTTCGTGGAGCGGGAGGCCCGGGTGCGCCTGGCGGTGTGCGATCTGCGGATGCCGGGAATGGACGGGCTGGCGTTTCTGAACCGGGTGCGGGCCCAGGAACTCGACCTGGCAGTGATCCTGGTCACCGGCTTCGGCACGATCGAGTCGGCGGTCGAGGCGATGCGCGTCGGTGCCGACGACTACCTGACCAAGCCGGTCGACCTCTACGAGTTGCGCAGCCGGGTGCTCAAGCTGATCGAGAACTGGCAGTTGCGGGACGAGGTGACGAACCTGCGCGAGATGCTCGACGAACGCTTCGGCTTCGACGCGATCGTCGGCCAGTCCGCGGCGATGGAGCACCTGTTCCAGCAGATGCGCCAGGTTGCGCCGAGCCGGGCCTCGGTGCTGATCCTGGGCGAGAGCGGCACCGGCAAGGAACTCGTCGCCAAGGCACTGCACCAGGCCAGCCCCCGCCGCCAGGAGCGCTTCCTGGCTCTCAACTGCGGAGCGATTCCGAACGAGATCCTGGAGAGCGAGCTCTTCGGCCACGAGAAGGGGTCCTTCACCGGAGCGGTCGGGCGCAAGATCGGCAAGCTGGAAATGGCCGCCCAGGGCACTCTGTTCCTGGACGAAATCAGCGAACTGGTGCCCGAACTCCAGGTGAAGCTGCTGCGCGTTCTCGAGGAACGCCAGGTCATGCGGGTCGGCGGCAGCCGCATGATCGACATCGACTTCCGGCTGCTGGCGGCGACCAACCGCAACCTGGAGCAGGCGGTGGCGGACGGCGCCTTCCGGGAGGACCTCTACTACCGGCTGAAGGTCGTGACCCTGAGCATTCCGCCGCTCCGGGACCGGCTCGACGACCTGCCGCTGCTCGCGAACCACTTCCTGCGCGAGTTCGCCGTCCGCGAGGGCAAACCGGAGATGCGGCTCTCCGGCAGGGCGCTGAAGTGTCTGTCCGAGCATCGCTGGCAGGGCAACGTGCGGGAACTGCGCAACGTGCTCGAAACGGTCGCGGTCTTCCATGACGGCGGGACGATCGAGGTCGGCGATCTGCCGGAGGAGGTCGGAAGCGCCGCCGCGACGCCTACGGAGAACCCGGTCCAGAGCCCGTTCGGCAAGCCCCGGACGATGGCCGAGATCGAGCGCCAAGCGATTCTCGAGACGCTGGGGCGGACCGGCGGCAAGCGCGCCCAGGCCGCGCGGGTGCTCGGCATCGGCGTGCGCACCCTGCAGCGGAAGCTGAAGGACTACCGGGAGCAGGGCCTGCTCGGGGAGGGCGAGGCGTGACCGCCCTGTCGGTGAACGTCGACCACGTCGCCACCGTGCGACAGGCGCGTCTGGTGGACTATCCCGACCCGGTCGAGGCGGCGCGCCTCGCCGAGGAGGCGGGAGCATTCGGCATCACGGTGCACCTACGCCAGGACCGCCGCCACATTCAGGACCGGGACGTCGTGGAACTCCGGCGGACGGTCCGCGGCCGGCTCAACCTCGAGATCGCGACCGACGAACCGATGCTCGACTTCGCAGAGCGCGTCGGCCCCGATCAGGTCACGCTGGTTCCGGAACGGCCGGACGAGGTGACAACCGAGGGCGGACTCGACCTGATCGGCCGCGGCGACCAGCTGCGCCGCGCCGCGAGGCGTCTCGTCGCCGCCGGCATCCAGGTGTCCGTGTTCGTCGATCCCGACCTCGACCAGATCGCGGCGCTGGACGCGCAGGAGGAGGTCACCGGCTTCGAACTGAACACCGACGCCTACACCCGGGCCTCGGCCGCCGAAGCGACGGCGGAGTTCGCGAAGATCGAGGCTGCCGCCGCACGTGGGCTGGCGGCGGGCCGCGAGGCGTACGCCGGACACGGTCTGACCGTGGCGAACGTCGGCCCCGTGGCGGCGCTGTCCGGGGTCTTTGAACTGAACATCGGCCACTCGATCGTGTCGCGGGCGGTGCTGATCGGGATGACGGCGGCGGTGAAGGAGATGCTGGCGGCTATGGCGGGTGGCCGGCGCCCAGCTCAGCTTCAATGACCCGGGTGATCCGGTCGCAAAGGCCCTCGATCCGCCCCTGGTCGGGGCCCTCGATCATCACGCGGGCGAGCGGCTCGGTGCCGCTGTAGCGCAGCAGCACCCTGCCGGAGGATCCCAGGTCCCGTTCAACGGAAGCGACCGCGTCGGACAGGCCGGGCACGTTCTCGAGCGGCAGCTTCTCCCGCACGGTGACGTTCCGCAGCACCTGGGGAAAGCGCTGGAAGCCGGCTGCCAGGCCGGCGAGGGAGCGGCCGGACGAGGCGACGATGGCGGCCACGGACGCCGCGGTGAGCAGGCCGTCGCCGGTGGTCGCGAGGTTCAGATCGAGGAGGTGGCCGGACTGCTCGCCGCCGAGCCGGACCCCTTCGCGGCGCATCGTCTCGGCCACCTCACGGTCGCCGACGCCGCAACGAAGAACCTGGATGCCGCGGCGCGCCAGCGCGCGCTCCAGGCCCATGTTGGACATCGTCGTGGCGACGATCCGGCGTCCGGGAAGCTCGTCCCGTTCCGCCAGCCAGGAGGCCCAGACGTACAGCAGCGCGTCGCCGTCGCCGACCCGGCCCAGGTGGTCGCAGAGGATGGCCCGGTCGGCGTCGCCGTCGAAGGACGCGCCGAGGTCACTGCCCGTCTCGAGCGTCAGGGCGACGATGCGGTCCGTGCAGGTGGAACCGCAGTCGCGATTGATGTTGCGGCCGTCGGGACGGTCGCAGGTGACGTGGCAGTCGGCCCCAAGAGCCCTGAACAGCCGCTCGGCGTGCGGCGCCGCGGCGCCGTTCGCGGCGTCGATGGCCAGGCGCAGGCCCTCCAGCGGACGGCCGCCCGGCAGCGAAGCCCGCAGGTGGTCCAGGTAGCGGTCGGCAAGCCCGGGCTCTTCGCGGAGCGCGGCCGAGCCGCCCGCGCCGTCCGTACCCGCGGCGGCGATCCGGTCCTCGATCTCCCGCTCGGCGGCCGGGTCGACCTTGAAGCCGTCGGCCCCGATCAGCTTGAGGCCGTTGTCGGTGTAGGAATTGTGGCTGGCGGAGACGACGATGCCGCCCGCGGCGGCGAGTTCGCCGACCAGGAAGGCGACCGCCGGCGTCGGCACGATGCCGGCCGACCGGACGTCGGCCCCGGCGGCGCGAACGGCCGTGGCGAGCCAGCCCTGGATCTGCTCCCGGCTGTCGCGGGTGTCGCCGCCGAGGATCAGAAGCGGCCGCGAGCCCGCACGCGGTTCCGCCCGCAGGCTGAGGCGGGCGAACCAGTAGCCGACCGCCTGGACGGTCGCACGGTCGAGGGGCGGCGTGCCGAAGACGGCACGCATGCCGTCGGTCCCGAAGAGGCTCAAGAACCTTCGCCGGACTGCGGCTGGGGGCCCTGGATCATCGGCACCTCGACGCTGACGAAGGTCGGGAACTCGACGACCACGTCATCGCTCTCGAAGCGCACACGCGCCTGCTCCTCGACGAAGTCGACGCCCCGGCCGTCGACATCGATCGGGCCCGCCAACGCGAAGCCCAAGCGGTTGATCTCGGAGCGTGCTCCCTGGACCGTCGCCAGGGGCGGCTCGATCCGGACGTTGTCGTAGTCGACGTTGAAGCCTCCGATCGGTTCGCCTCTCCAGTCGACCTGCACCGGCACCTGAACCGAGACTTCCTCGTCGAGGGTCAGCGTCAACTGTTCGGGCGTGACCGACAGCAACTCGATGCCCTCCGCGTCCGCCGGGAGGACGACATGCTCGGTACTCAGGATGACGGCCACCTGCCGCGGGCCGCTGTACGTGGCGCCGCCGAAGAGGTTCTCTCCCAGCGGCACCTGGACCCGGATCTGATCCCGGTTCAGGGAGGCCATCGCATCCTCGCTGCCCCGGATCTCGACGAAGAGCGCGCCCTTCGGATCCTCGGGCGAACCGAGGATCGGCGAGCCGAGGACCACCATCCGGTCGTGATCCTCGTAGTTGACGCGCGCCACCTGGACGCTCTCCTCGATCGGCCTCACGGTCACATCACGCAGACGGGGACAGTACGAGGCCGGGAGCCAGATGCCGACCGCGATCAGGACGGCAAGAGCCCGAAACGCCCACAGGTTGCGGCTCTCGCTCATTTGGCGGCCCCCTGAGCCAGCACCAGCTCGAAGAGTCGGTTGCGCAGTTCCCGCATGGTCAGGTCGCTGCTCAGGCGACCCTCGAGCGCCACCGAGATCCTGCCCGTCTCCTCCGAGACGACGACCACCACCGCGTCGGTTTCCTCGGTGATTCCGATCGCGGCCCGATGCCGCGTTCCGTGCTCGATCGACATGCCGGCGCTGGTGGTCAGGGGCAGGAAGCAGGCCGCGGCCGCTACCCGGTCCTTCTGCAAGATCACGGCGCCGTCGTGCAGCGGCGTGCCCTGGCCGAAGATCGTCAGCAGCAGGTCGTGGGAGATCCGGGCGTCGAGCAGGATGCCGTTCTCCACGTAGTCCCGCAGGCCGTCCAGCCGCTCGATCACGATCAGCGCGCCCAGTCGCCGCAGGGACAGCGCCTGGGCCGCGATGACGATCTCGTGGATCCCCGTCTCCCGGGTCTGATCCGTCATCAGGCGCAGCAGCGGGTTGCGCCCGACCCGCGCCAGGGCTCTGCGGATCTGGTTCTGGAACAGCACCACGATGACCACCGGCAACGCCGGCAGCAGGTAGGCCAGCGAAGCCTCCAGGGCACGCAGCCGGACCGCCGTCGCGATCCACGCGGCACCCAGCAGCACCAGGATCCCGAGCACGATGCGCATGCCCCCGGTGCCGCGGATCAGCAGCAGCAGGTTGTAGACGACGAGGGCGACGACCAGCAGGTCGACCAGGTCCCTCCAGCCCAGGAGTCCGAACGGTTGCGCCAGGTCCATCGCGTTCAGATCGCCGTGGACAGTTCTACCAGCGCCTGCCCGGGTTCAGAGTCGGTGCTCCGCCTGCAAGTCGCTACCGCTCCGGCTTGGGCAGCGGAATCGGAACGGCGTCGGGTTCCTGGCGCTCGGCGATCGTCGCCGGTTCGGGCGTACCGGTCACGTCGGGAACCGGGCCGTCTTCCTGCGCGGGCGCCGCGGCGCCCTCGTCGGGCGGCTCGACGTCCAGGATCGGCGCCGGCTTGCGCACCGGCGTCAGGTCCAGGCCGGTCGCCTCGAGGATCATCTCGTACACGCGGTCGCCCTCGAGCGATTCGAGTTCCAGCAACTCCCTCGCCAACTGCTCGAGCAGGTTCCGGTGCTCGGAGAGAATGTCCCGGGCCTTCTCGTAGCCCCGCTGGACTATGGCGCGGATCTGGCTGTCGATCGACTGCGCGGTGCTGTCGGAGTAGTCGGAGCGCTGGCTGAAGTCGCGGCCGAGGAAGACCGGCTCGCTCTTCTCGCCGAAGTTGAGCGGCCCCAGATCGGACATGCCCCACTCGCAGACCATCTGCCGGGCCATCTCCGTCGCGCGTTCGATGTCGTTGCCGGCACCGGTCGTGATGTCGTCCTGGGTGAGTTCCTCGGCGACCCGCCCGCCCATCAGGATCGCGATCTGCGCGTCGACGTACTTGCGGCGATAGGTGTGCTTGTCCTCCGTCGGGAGCTGCATCGTCAAACCCAGGGCGCGGCCGCGGGGGATGATCGTGATCTTGTGCAGGGGATCGGCCTCGGGCATGAAGGCGGCGACCAGGGCATGACCGGCCTCGTGGTAGGCGGTGACCTCCTTCTCCTGCTCGGTGAGCATCATGGTCTTGCGCTCTGCGCCCATGATCACCTTGTCCTTGGCGAACTCGAAGGAGGCCATGTCGACCTTCTTGTGGTTGCGCCGCGCCGCGATCAGCGCCGCCTCGTTGACGAGATTGGCGAGATCGGCGCCGGAGAAACCGGGGGTGCCGCGAGCCAGCACCTGGAGATCGACGTCGGGATCGAGCGGGATGTTGCGGCTGTGGACCCGGAGGATGCCGAGCCGGCCGGCGATGTCCGGCCGGTCGACGACGACGCGACGGTCGAAGCGGCCCGGCCGCAGCAGCGCCGGGTCGAGGACGTCGGGCCGGTTGGTGGCGGCGATCAGGATCACGCCCTCGTTCGTCTCGAAGCCGTCCATCTCGACCAGCAACTGGTTCAAGGTCTGCTCGCGCTCGTCGTGCCCGCCGCCGAGGCCGGCGCCGCGGTGGCGGCCGACGGCGTCGATCTCGTCGATGAAGA
>JAAXHG010000020.1 GCA_012270995.1 Vicinamibacteraceae bacterium
ATCACTTCTCATTGGACAGCTCTTGTAGTGGCCCGTTCCTCCCGGGCTGCCGTAAACTCCCGGCCATGTTCACCGCATCCTCCTACGACTTGATCGTGATCGGCGCCGGCCCGGGCGGCTCGGCGGCGGCGGCGATCGCCGCGCGCGGGGGCCTGCGCGTGCTGCTGCTCGAGCGGGAGGCCGCGCCGGTGTTCAAGATCGGCGAATCGCTGATGCCGGACACCCACGGCGTGTTCGAGAAGATGGGAGCGTTGGAACGGATGAAGAAGAGCCGCTTCGTCGAGAAGCACTCCGTCCAGTTCTTCACGAAGACCGGCAAGGCGTCCATGCCGTTCTACTTCGACAAGGAACGGCCGGGGGACGACAGCGCCCGCACCTGGCAGGTGCGCCGCTCCGAGTTCGATGAACTGCTGATGGACACGGCGGCCGGGCAGGGCGCCGAAGTTCACCGCGGAGTCAACGTTCGCGACGTGCTGTTCGAGGACGGTCGCGCGGTCGGCGTGCGCGCCGCCGCGGCGAACGACGGCGGGCCGGTGGAACTCAAGAGCCGGGTCGTGATCGACGCCACCGGCCAGAGCGCGCTGATCGCGAGACGGCTCGACCTCGGCCGGGTCGACTACGGTCTGCGCCACGCCTCGATCTACTCCCACTTCCGGGGCGCGATCCGGGACGAGGGGAAGGACGAGGGCGCGACCCTGATCCTGCACACGAAGTCCGGAGAGTGCTGGTTCTGGTACATCCCGCTGGCCGGGGACGTCGTCAGCGTCGGTGTTGTCGGGCCGATGGACGCGCTGATCAGGAACCGCGACGGCAGGCCGCACGAGATCTTCTTCGAGGAGGTCGGGAACTGCGCCGAGATCGAGCGGCGCATTGCACCGGCCCATCAGTGCCGCCCGGTGTCCGTGATGAAGGACTTTTCCTACCGGATCGAGAAGATGGCGGGCGACGGCTGGATCGCGATCGGCGACGCGTTCTCGTTCATCGACCCGGTCTACTCGTCGGGCGTCTTTCTGGCGCTCAAGTCGGGGGAGATGGCGGCCGAGGCCGCGAACGGGGCGATCGCGGCGGACGACCTCTCGGGCCAACGCCTGGGCGCGTTCCAGCCTCTCCTGATGCGCGGCGTCGAGGCCGTACGGCAACTGGTCAACGTCTTCTACGACCGGAACTTCAGTGTCGGCGCCTTCCTGCGGCTCTACCCGCAACACCAGAGCAAAGTTACCCGCATCCTGATCGGCGACGTGTTCGAACTGGACTTCACGTCCATGTTCGAGGACATGGCGACCTTCGCCGCCGCCGGCGGCGGCAGGGCGATGAGTGCGCCCGAGGCGGCCACGGGGGCGACTCCGCAGCCGCTTCAGGCCACCTGAGCCGGAACCCGGGCGCGATCCCCATGGCGGCTGGAGCAGCCCGATTCACGGCCTACGCCGCCCTGCCGGTGCTGTACCTGCTGCACAACGACCTCTGGTTCTGGGACGATCCTGGCCGGTTCCTGGGTTTGCCGGTCGGCCTGACGTACCACGTCCTGTTCTCTGCGGTGGTCGTACTCGCGATGTGGCGGCTCGTACGGGTCGCCTGGCCAGCCGACGTGCTCGACGAACTCGCCGGAGAGGCCGGTGACGACGAGGTGGACCGGAGGTGACCCTCGCCGTCATCTTCGCGTACCTTGCGGCGGTCCTGCTGATCGGCGTCTGGAGCAACCGGCGCCTGGCCGCGACCGGCGAGGACTTCTTCGTCGCCGGCCGGACGATCGGTCCGTTCGTGCTGCTGATGACCCTGTTCGGCACGCACATGACGTCGTTCGCCCTGCTCGGCGCTTCGGCGGAGTCCTACCGGATCGGCATCGGCGTCTTCTCCCTGATGGCGTCGTCGTCGGCCCTGATGGCGCCGATCGTCTTCTTCTTCGTCGGCACGCGCGTCTGGGCCGTGGGGAGACGCCTCGGGCTCCTGACCCAGGTGCAGTTCGTTCGCGCCCGCTGGGGCTCGGACGGCATCGGCCTCCTGCTCTTCGTCGTGCTCGTCCTGCTGCTCCTGCCCTATCTGTTGATCGGCGTCATGGGAGGCGGCGTGGTGCTGGGGCAGATCACGGACGGGGCGGCGCCGTCGTGGCTCGGCAGTCTCCTCGTGTCGGGGGTCGTGATCGGCTACGTGACGAGCGGGGGACTTCGCGGCACGGCCTGGGTGAACACGTTCCAGACCGCGACGTTCATGCTGCTCGGAGCCGTGACGGCGGTCCTGATCGTCACCAAGCTCGGTGGGGTGGGCCAGGCCCTCGACCGGGTGGCGGAGAGCCGGCCGGGATTATTGGTTCGGGGCGACGCGATCCACCCGCTGCGACTGCTCAGCTACACCCTGATTCCCCTGTCGGTGGGGACATTTCCCCACATCTTCGCCCACTGGCTGTCGGCGAAGCGGGCGGCGACCTTCAAGGCGCCGGTGGTCCTCTACCCGGTCTGCATCGCAGTGGTGTGGATCCCCAGCGTGCTGCTCGGTCTGTTCGGGAACATCGACTTTCCCGGGCTCGACGGCGCGGCATCGAACTCGATCCTGGTTCGGATGATCGCCCTCTACGCCCCGGAGCTGCTCGCGGGCCTCCTGGGCGCGGGCGTCTTCGCCGCCATCATGTCGTCGCTCGACTCCCAGTCGCTGTCGCTGGGCACGATGTTCACGCAGGACGTCGTCCGGCACTACCGCTGGGGCGGCGACCTGGACGAGGCGCGCCAGGTGCGTCTGGGCCGGCTGTTCGTCGTCGGGGTGGTGGCGACGGTGTTCCTGCTCTCCCTGGTCGCCGAGCGCGGCATCTTCGCGCTCTCGGTGTGGTCGTTCACGGGCTTCGCCTCCTTGCTGCCGGTCGTGGTTGCGGCGCTCTACTGGCGGCGCAGCACGGCCGCGGGCGCGGGCGCGGCGATCCTCACCGTGATCGCGCTCTGGACCTGGTTCTTCGTCCGCGGCATTGGCGATGCGGACTACAGCGTCGGCGGCACCGGCGTGATGCCGGTCGCCGTCGTCTTCGCGGGTTCCACCCTGGCCATGATCGTCGGCTCCCTGCTGAGCAGACCCCCCGAGCCCGAGCGGGTCAGGCGCTTCATCCCGTGAGCCCCGATGACGGATTCACGGCGATGGTCACGCGCTGCGCGGAACGCGCGGCACGGGAGCATCGCGTGAGCGACTGGTTCTCCTCGTGAACGGTTCCGGCCAGCCGCTGCGTATCGCCTACCTGGCGGCCGGCGCCGGCGGCATGCTGTGCGGGAGCTGCATCCACGACAACGCCCTGGTCCGCGAACTCCAGCGCCGCGGGCACGACGCGCTGCTGCTTCCCATCTACACGCCGCTCCGGACCGACGAGGAGAACGTGAGCTACGGCAGGGTCTTCTACGGAGCGGTCAACATCTACCTGGAGCAGAAGCTGCCGCTGTGGAGTCGGGCGCCGGCGGCGGTCCGCAGGGTCCTCGACAACCCCGGGCTGCTGTCCCGGGTCACGAGGTCCGCGTCGGCGACCGATGCCCACCAGCTCGGCGAACTCGCCCTGTCCATGGTGCGGGGCGAGGAAGGGCGCCAGTTGGCGGAACTCCAGAGCCTGGCGAGATGGCTTGCCGGCGAGTTCCGGCCCGATGTCGTCCACCTGACGAATTCGATGCTGGTGGGGATGGTCCACCGGCTCCGCGAGGCGCTGCCGGGGGCGCTGATCGTTTGCGGCCTTCAGGGCGAAGACATCTTCCTCGAGGACCTGGACGAGCCGCACAAGTCCCAGGTGGTCGAGGAAATGCGGAAGCGCGTGCGCGAAGTCGACGTCCTGATGGCGCCGAACGACTACTACGCGGCGACGATGGCGGAACTGCTCGAGTTGCCCCCGTCCGGCATCGACGTCGCGCGCCTGGGAATCGAGCTCGAGGGGCACGGCCGCCGCGAGGCGGAGCCTCCGGAGTCGCCCCTCGTCGTCGGTTACCTGGCGCGGATGTGCCCGGAGAAGGGGTTCCATCTCGCCGCCGAGGCATTCAGGACGTTGAGCGACCGTATGGGGCCGGGCCGCGTGCGCCTTCGCGCGGCCGGCTATCTCGGCGGCCGCGATCGGAAGTACTTCGAGGAGCAGCGGCAACGGATTGCCGACTGGGGTCTCGAGCCGCACTTCGACTGGTTGGGAGAGGTCACCCGCGAGCAGAAGATCGAGCTGCTGTGCAGCCTGCACGCGCTTGTACTGCCCACTGTCTACCGGGAGGCGAAGGGACTGCCGGCGCTCGAGGCGATGGCGAACGGCGTCCCCGTCGTGCTGCCCGACCACGGCGCCTTTCCGGAGATCCTCGAGCGGACGGGCGGCGGCACGCTGGCGCCGGCCGGCGATCCCTCGGCGTTGGCGGACGCGGTCGAACGGTTGGCCGGCGACGCGGAACGAAGGAGGCAACTCGGACGGTCGGGGCTGGAGGGAGTGCGGCGCCACTACTCGGCGCGGAAGATGGCGGTGGCGACGCTGGACTGTTATCGTCGCGGAGGCGCTCGACTTGCCCGGGCCAGGCGGCCCGCGGCCCGCGATTCGGGAAACTGACTGGGATACCGTGGCGCGCTCTCGACGCCGCACCGCACTTGCCAAACGGCCGTGACCGGGACGGGTCGGCATTCCTGACGAGGAGAAATTTCATGACGTGGAATAGAAGGGCCGCGGCGGTCCTCTTGTTCGTTCCGGCCTGGGTCGGCGGCCAAGCGGTCCAGAGCACGACCATCGGCGTCGAGACCGCCGGTTCCCTGGATGCGGCGGCGACGCCGGCGGTCAACGCCGGCGGGGCGGACGTGACCGGAGAGGGGCTTCCGGCAACGGAGTACGCGGAGTGCGAACCGTCCGCGCCGCAGATCACCTTCGGTCACGGGTACACCGTGAGCATGTGCTTCGAATACGACAGGGACGGCGAACTGGTGCAGGCGGACGCGCTGGATTTCGGGCTCGGATCGCGCCAGTCGGGTCTGCTCTACTTCTTCGACCGGGACAACGCGGAAGTGCTGATCAAGGTCCTCGACGCCTGCGCGGTCAACGGCCATCGCTGGGTGTTCGTGGCGCCGGTGACGACGTTGGCGTTCAACCTGCGGGTCGAGGAGACGGCGACCGGGAAGTCGTGGACTCACCGGAACCCTCGCGGCGGTGGAACCGCCACGACGAAGAGCGACGTCACGGCCTTTCCCTGCGCACCGGCGAGTTCCTCCGGGGTCGGCGGAAGCGCCGGCGGCGCTATTGGCGGCGCCGCCGGCCCGGTCGACGCGGACGTTCACGTTTCGCCTGGCGCTCCGTCCGTCCGTCCGGCGGCGGACGTTCGGGCGGTCGGCGTCGGCGGCGCCGCGGACTGCACCCCGCAGCCGGTGACCACCCTCGACGGCGGCTTCACCGTCAACATGTGCGTCGAGTACCTGAAGGAAGGCGCGCCGGTCGTGGGAACGGCGCGGGACTATGGCTTGGACTCCAGCCAGTCCGCGCTCCTGTACTTCTTCGAGCGCGACAACGCGGAGGTGCTGATCAAGGTGCTCGACGCCTGCGCGGTGAACGGCCACCGGTGGGTGTTCGTGGCGCCGGTGACGACCCTGGCGTTCAACCTGTCGATCACGCGGCGTAGCGGCGGGACTGCCTGGACCCACTCCAACCGCCTCGACGAGACCGCGGCGGCGAAGAGCGACATCCAGGCGTTTGCCTGCGCCACCGACGACGACGATGCCGGGGACGACCCCGGAGACGATCCGGGAGACGACGACCGGACCGGAGGGCCGAACTCGTTCGACGGCCAGGTCGTGGGTTATGTCGGCGACTATCGGGACGTCGAAGTGCTGCTGACCGCCAAGGGCGTGCTCAGGGTCGAGCGTCCGGACGCTCATGGCTGGTTCCGATTCCCGGATCTTCCCGACGGCGAGTACGCCGTCAAGGCTCTCGCCCAAGGCTACCGCGCCACGCCGGCGCGGTTGATCTCCGTTCCAACCGCCGGCCGCGTCGAACCGTTCGATCTCACGCCGATTCCCGCGAACCCGTTCGTGTTCCATTGGGAAGAGGACCAGAGCACGGCCGGCACGGAGTACTCGGCGGCCGTCAACAGACCGCTCGAGATCGAGTTTCTCGACGAGGGCGTTGCGGCGCCCGACCATTCCTCGGCCACCATCCTGCTTCACGACTACAACATTCTGCTCGTGGACTCCGACGAGGCCTCCTGGTCGCAAGAGCACGCCTGGCGGCTCCTGACGACCATGCGATCCATCCCCCACGACGCGAGGAACTACGACGAGGAACAGTCGCTGGCGCCCTCTCAATGGCTGCTGACGCCCGGATTCCTGCACAACGACATCCAGATCAGGACCGACCGGCCGGTCTCCAGCGTCCTCATTTCCGAAGCCGCCTTCGTGTATGCGAATCCACGCGTCGCCTCCGTGGAAGGAAAACGCGGAATCTGGTTCTCGAAACGTCTGCACCACGCGCTCGTGCGCTACGTGACGGGCGGCGGCACGAACTCGCGCGCGTACGAGAAGATCTTCCGGGAACGTTACGGCGTCACGACGGTCATCGACGACTACGCGGGCCTCACCGCGCCGACCGGAAACGAGAGCGCGGCCCGATTCCAGCCCTTCCACGCCGAGGAGATTCTGATCCTGCTCAACATGCTCGAGGAATTCCCGAGCGGCCTGCGCAAGACCCAGGGCCTCGACTACCTCATCCGGCGCCTCGACGGCACGGATCATCCGCTGTATCCGGAAGCGCCGGCCGTCGCGTGGCCGCAAGCCGGCTACATCGAGTTCATGGACCAGGCCTTCCTCGCGGCCGACGTGGACCACGTTCAGCGCCTGGTGATCCACGAAAAGGCGCACTTTCTCTGGGCTCACGTCTTCGACGAAGTCACCAGGGAGGACTGGATCGAAATGGGGGGCTGGTACGAGGATCCGCAAGCGGGCTCGGGCTGGTCCACCACGAAGGAGACGGAGTTCGTTTCCGCGTACGGGCATGCCAAGAACCCGGACGAGGACATGGCGGAGACGGTTTCCTACTTCATCATCGAGCCGGACAAGCTCCGGTCGCGCTCGCTGGCGAAGTACGAGTTCGTGCGCGATCGGATCATGCAGGGCGACTTCTATCTCTCGCGGATCCGGGAGGATCTCACGTTTCCCGTGTACAACCTCTACCCCGACTACGTCTTCCCGGGCAAGGTGCGCCGGGTCGACATCACGGTGACCGGCGGGCCGCGGGACGACAAGGAGTTTCGCATCGAGATCGAGCTCCACGCGCTCGACAAGGTTCTCGAAGGCGCGGCATACGCCTACGCCCGCGTCAACAGCGATGTCGGTACTTACTTCGAGCTGTATCTCTCGCCCGTGAACGAACAGGGAGACGAAGTGGAGCTGAGTACGGTGCTTGTCGGTACCGCGACGCTGAGCAAGTACAGCAAAGCCGGGTACTGGAACCCCAGCCAGCTCGTCATTGGCGACCTCGCCGGCAACGAGCGCTTTCAGAGGAGCGGCGCCTTCGGCTGGAAGCTCTTCCTCGACAACCCGCTCGAGGACTGGACGCCTCCGGAGTACGTCCGGGGAACGGCCCGCCTGAGCGGCGGCCAGGAGGCGGTGCAGGGGCGGCTCGTGCAGACGATCGAGGCCGGTTGGCGAGTCGAGGAGGACGTCGGGATGGAGGACTGCTACGCCAGGATCAATGACGAAATTCCCGGCACCTACGCACTGGAGGAATACCGTGGGGTCGAGCCCGACGAGAGGCAATGCAGGGTCGTCTTTCCGATGCCGGACTACATGCCGTCTTCGGAGTACTCGCTCAACTTCATCAGAATGAAGGACCTGGCGGCGAACTGGAGTTCGTTCCGGTTCACGGACGATCCGCGGGACGAAAGACCCCAGACGATCCGAGTAGAGACGGCAAACCCGGACACGGAGGCGCCGGAGCTCGATCTGAACAGGATCGGGGTCGAGGCCGAACCGACGAACCCCGAGGAACCGAACGGCGAAACGATCGTCCGGTTGACGCTGCGCATCCGCGACAACATCTCGGGCTACACCCATGCATTGATCAACTTCCTCGACCCACAGGGGGTAACTCATTACGTCTACCACTACGAGGAGAACAGGGGATCGATCTATCCGACGAGCGACGTCGGCGAATGGAAGGTGCACTCCGTGGTGCATGTTCTGCCGCCGGGCTCGGTGCCGGGCATCTGGGGCGTTTCGGACGCCACGCTCTATGACCGGGCAAGGAACTTCGTTCAGTACGACTTCACGGAAGTGATCCACTTCGACGTCGAGTGAAGCGGGCGAGGGGCCGCGCGGGCGAGCCGTCGGCGCATGACCGAAACGCTTGACGAGCGTTTTGCCTTCCGTCGGCAACGGGCCTCCTCGCGTCGTCGCGCGAGGCGATAGGGTCGCGTCGGCATGGCCGAACTGTCCGCGGCTGGCGAAACCGGCGCGAACCGCTTGACCGTCTCTGACGACACGAAGATGCGCTCGCCGGAGGCGCTCTGCTTCGAGCAGGTCACGAAGTCCTACGGCACCGAGGCGGGCGCCGTCGAGGTGCTGCGGGGCGTCTCGTTCTCTCTCGACACGGGGGAGGCGATGGCGGTCACCGGTCCGTCCGGCAGCGGCAAGAGCACCCTGCTGCATCTTGCCGCGACGCTCGAGACGCCGACCTCGGGCAGCATCCGGATCGGCGGTGAGGAGGCCCACGACCTGCCCGAACGCGAACTGGCGACGTTCAGGAGCCGCCGCGTCGGCCTGGTGTTCCAGGATCACTACCTGCTGCCTCAGTACACGATGCTGCAGAACGTCCTGCTGCCGACGGTGGCGGCCGGGAACGGAGAGAACGACGCGGAAGCGCGCGCGCGGGCTCTGCTGGAGCGGGTTGGTCTCGGCGCCCGGGTCGATCATCGGCCGGCCCAGTTGTCGGGTGGCGAGCGGCAGCGGGCCGCGATCGTGCGCGCGGTGATCAACCGGCCGAGCCTGCTCCTGTGCGACGAACCCACGGGCAACCTGGACGGGGAGACGGCGGGTTCGGTCGCCGACCTGCTGCTTGAGCTCCATGGCGATGAGAAGAGCGCTCTGATCGTCGTGACCCACAGCCTGGAGTTGGCGGAGAGGTTGCCGCGCCGGGTGGAGTTGCGCGCCGGCCTGATCGAGGAAGTAGCGCCGGAACAGGCGGCCGGAGGCTGAAGCAGTGGCTGTCGCTCGCCCGTCCGGCCCCCTGCCGAGCCTGAGGCACTACTGGCGTTCGAACGTCGCCGTCGTGCTGACCGCGGCGGTCGCGGCGTCCGTGCTGACCGGCGCCCTGATGGTCGGAGACTCGGTGCGGGGCAGTTTGCGCCAGTTGACCCTCGACCGCCTCGGCGGGATCGACCACGTCCTGCTCGGGGCGGGTTTCTTCCGCGAAGAGCTTCGGGACGAACTGGCCGGCGACGCCGCGTTCACGGCCCGTTACGGTCCGGTGTCGGCCGCGATCCTGATGCAGGGAAGCGTGGTGGAACCGGAAAGCGGCCGGCGCGCCGCCCGGGTCAACGTCCAGGGGATCGACGACGAGTTCGGCGCCTTCTTCCCGGGCGCGGCGGAGCAGCTCGACCTGTCCCGGCGCGACGGCCAGCTCTTCGCGTCGCTGGCGGTCAACCGCTCGCTGGCGGAGGCCCTGGCTGTCGAGACCGGGGACTCCGTCGTGCTCTACCTCGAGCGGCCGAGCGAGGCGCCGCGGGCCAGCCTGATGGGGGAGAAGGACCCGGAGGACCAGTTGGAGAGCATGCGGCTGAGCGTGGTCTCCGTGCTCGAGGACGAGGGTCCCGGCCGCTTCCAGCTCGCGCCCCACCAGAGCCAGCCCCTGGTCGGCTACGTGCGGCTTCGCGACCTGCAGCGGGAGCTCGATCGGCGCGGTCTGGCGAACGCGCTGCTGGTGGGCGAGCTCGCGGAGGCCGGCGAACCGGAAACCGCGACGCTGGATCTCGAGCGGCGCATCCGCTCCCAGGCCCAGGCGGCCGACTTCAGCCTGGCGTTCGCCGAAGCGGAGGGCCACCTGCGAGTCACCAGTTCCCGGATCGTCTTCGGGGAGGAACTCGCCAGGGCGGTGGAGGGCCTGGCGCGGGACCATGGTGTCGAGGCGATCGGCGTGTCGACCTATCTCGCCAACCGGACCGCCACGGAGAACGGCGCAGCGGCGCCCTACTCGACGATCGCCGCGCTCGATACGGGGAGAGCCGGCGAGCTCGGCCTGCTGCGACTGGCCGACGGTCGGCCGGCGTCGGCGCTCGGCCCGGGCGAGGTACTCGTCAACACCTTCCTGGCCGACGACCTTGGGGTGGGTGAGGGCGACCGGCTGGCGATCGACTACTTCGTCATCGGGGATCGCGAGCAGTTGGTCGAGCGGCCGGTTCAGGCCACCGTGGCTGGCGTGGTCGAGATGACGGGCTGGGCCGCGGACCGCAACCTGACGCCCGACTTCCCTGGAGTCGCCGACGCCGACAACATGAGCGACTGGGATCCGACGTTCCCGGTCGATCTCAGCCGGATCAGGGACCAGGACGAGGCCTACTGGGATGAACACCGGGCGACTCCGAAGCTGTTCGTCTCCCTGGAGTACGGCGCCGAACTCTGGTCCAGCCGCTTCGGCCTGCTGACCTCGCTCCGGCTGCTGCCCACGGACGGTGGCTCGCCGGAGCAGCTCCGGGCCGCGCTCGAGGAAGCAGCGCCCGAGCGGGTCGAACTGCACGCGGCGGGTCTGGCGGTCGAGGCGGTCAAGGCCACGGGCCTGCGCGGGGCCACCGGCGCCACCGACTTCGGAGGCCTGTTCATCGGTTTCAGCCTCTTCCTGATCGTCTCGGCGGCGCTGCTGGTGGGCCTGTTCTTTCGTCTGGGAACCGAAAGTCGCGCCAACGAAATGGGACTGTTGCTCGCGCTCGGCCACGGCATCAGGCGGGTCCGGCGGCGTCTCCTGCTGGAAGGCGCCCTGCTCGGCGGGACCGGCGTTCTGCTCGGTTTGGGAGGAGCGGTGCTCTACGCCGGGGCGATGATGGCGGCGCTCCGGACCCTTTGGCGCTCGGCTGTCGGATCGAGTCATCTCTATCTCCACGTCGAACCCTTGACGCTGGCGCTGGGGGGCGCCGGTTCGCTCCTCGTCGTGTTCTTCGCGATCCGGGGCGCTGTCGGTCGGCTGGCGACGGTCTCGCCCATCCGGCTGTTGCGGGGAGAGACCGCCGAGGGACCGGCGGCGGTCTCCGCGCCGGGCCGGAAGGCGCGCTGGACCGGGGGGATCGCCGGCGGTCTCGCCGTCGCCCTGCTCGGCGGATCGGCTGCCGCTCCGGCGTCGTCGGCCGCCTACCTGTTCTTCTCGGGCGGCGCCTGCCTGCTGATCGCCGGACTTGCCGGTTTCACCCTGTGGCTGCGTCGGCGGCCGGATGCGCCGCTACGGAGCTGGTCCTGGCGGGCCGGCTCGAGCATGGCGGCGGCCAACGCGTCGCTCAATCCGGGCCGGAGCCTGCTCTGCGCGGCCCTGGTGGCGAGCGCGTCGTTCGTCATCGTGGCCGTCGGCGCCTACGGACTGCGGTTTGGCGAGGAGACGAGGAACCTGGACTCGGGCGCCGGAGGCTTCGATCTGGTCGCGGAGTCCGATGTCTCCATCGTGGCCGACATGACGAGCGTGGAGGGACGCTACGAACTGGGCTTCGGCGAGGAGGCTTCGGGTCTCATCGGACGGGCCGAGATCGTCGCCTTCCGGACGGTGCCCGGCGACGACATCAGTTGCCTGAACCTGTTCCAGCCGGAGAGGCCGCGGCTGCTCGGCGCGCCGCCGGAGTTCATCGAGCGCGGTGGCTTTCGCTTCCAGTCGCTCGTCTCCGAGGCGGGCGAGGCGCCCTGGGAACTGCTGGAGCAGGACCTCGGCCCCGGCGCCGTCCCCGCGATCGGCGATTTCAACTCCGTGATGTGGATTCTCCACTCAGGGCTCGACCAGGGCATCGAGGTCGAGACCGAGCGTGGGGAGACGATCGAACTGCGCCTGGTCGGCCTCCTGCGCAAGAGCGTGTTCCAGAGTGAGCTCGTGATCTCCGAGGCGAACCTGGCGAGGCACTTCCCGAGCCGGACGGGCGCGTCCTACTTCCTGCTGCGAACCGAGCTGGACGAGCAGGACCGGACGATGCAGGAGCTCGAGCGGACGCTTGCCGGCTTCGGTTTCGACGCCGTCCCCACCGCCCAGCGGCTACAGGCGTTCCAGGCAGTCGAGAACACCTATCTCGGCACGTTCCATACCCTGGGCGGGCTCGGCGTGCTGCTCGGCACCCTGGGGCTCTCGGTGGTCCTGCTGCGCAACCTGCTGGAGCGGCGAGGCGAGCTGGCGACGATGCAGGCGATCGGCTTCTGGCGGCGCGCCCTGGCCTGGCTGGTCGTGGCTGAGAACAGCCTGCTCCTGGCGGCCGGTGTTGTTGTGGGCGCCGCCTCGGCGCTCGTTGCGGTCAGCCCGCACCTCCTCGGTGGCCATGCCCTGGTGCCGTGGCTGTCGCTCGGGCTTACCCTGTTGCTGGTGTTGGCGGCTGGAACGCTGGCAAGCCTCGCGGCGGTAAGGCGAGTCACTCGGGAGGACCTGCTCCCAGCGCTGCGTGGCTCCTAGCAGCGTCCGCAGCGTTGTCGCTGCGCTGTCGCGCAGGGAACAGGC
This sequence comes from Vicinamibacteraceae bacterium, assembly GCA_012270995.1. GTDB lineage: Bacteria > Acidobacteriota > Thermoanaerobaculia > Multivoradales > Multivoraceae > Multivorans. The sequence continues at coordinate 12,635 of JAAXHG010000020.1, forward strand.
TGCGAGTTGTGGAGGCGTCGCCGGAGCGTAGAGTGTTGTCTGAGGTGGTCCCGGTTGTTTGGACAGTTTCGAGTCGGGTCTAAGGTGTACTCCATGTTTGAGATCAGGCCGCCGTCGCCGCCGCGGTCGGGGCTGCGGAGACCTGTGGAAACTCCGGAAAACCGGGTAGTTGGGCACGGGCGAGATGGCGCTCGGTACCGCGGTAGACCCCGGACGGGGGTGAGACCGTCGAGAGCGG
>JAAXHG010000055.1 GCA_012270995.1 Vicinamibacteraceae bacterium
CGTCTTCGTGCTCATCGTCGATGCACCGAGATAGTGGAACAGGCCCTAGCTAGCTAGCCCGCCGCCGCCGTGCGGTCGCCCGACTCCTCCGCGGCAGCGACGACGATAGGCGGCAGGCCCATCTCGGAGCGCAGGTGGGCTTCGATCTCGTCGGCGAGGTCGCCGTTGTCCCGCAGGAACTGCTTGGCGTTCTCCCGGCCCTGGCCCAACCGGACGTCGCCGGCCGAGAACCAGGCGCCGCTCTTGTTGACCCGCTTGTGCTGGATGCCGAGGTCGATCAACTCGCCGACGCGGGAGATGCCTTCGCCGTAGTCGATGTCGAACTCGGCGAGCCGGAACGGCGGCGCCACCTTGTTCTTGACCACCTTGATCCGTACCCGCGAGCCGACCACCTGGTCGCCGTCCTTCAGCGCGGCGATACGCCGGATGTCGATGCGGACCGACGAGTAGAACTTGAGCGCCCGCCCGCCGGTCGTGGTCTCGGGCGAGCCGAACATGACCCCGATCTTCTCGCGGATCTGGTTGATGAACACGACCGTCGTTCGCGACCTGGCGATGATGGCGGTCAGCTTGCGCAGCGCCTGGGACATGAGACGGGCCTGAAGGCCCACATGGGAGTCGCCCATCTCGCCTTCGAGTTCGGCGCGCGGCACCAGGGCGGCGACCGAGTCGATCACGACGATGTCGAGCGCGTTCGAGCGCACGAGCATCTCGGCGATCTCCAGTGCCTGCTCGCCACTGTCGGGCTGGGAAACCAGCAGTTCGTCGATGTTGACGCCGATCTTCTCGGCGTACTCGGCGTCCAGCGCGTGTTCGGCGTCGATGAACGCGGCGGCGCCGCCGGTGCGCTGCGCCTGGGCGACGACCGACAGGGCCAGGGTCGTCTTGCCGCTCGATTCCGGACCGTAGACCTCGACGACGCGGCCGCGGGGAAAACCGCCGGTACCGATGGCGTGGTCGACGGCGAGTGAACCGGTCGAGATCGAGTCGACGCCGAGGTTCTCCTGCTCGCCGAGGCGCATGATGGCACCCTTTCCGAATTGACGTTCGATCTGGGTGAGCGCGCCCGAGATGGCTTCCTCGCGGCCGACTTGCTGCTTGCGCGCCTTGGCGCGGGTGCGGGTCATGGGTTTCTTCGTTCCTCTCTTCTCGAAGTGGCGCGTTGGCGGTGGTTCGGGCAGGGTTTCGGTCGGGGATTGACGGCCGTCGAGATGGAAGGGCGGGGCGGCTCCGGCGTCGTCGACGCGGGGAGTACGTGGCTATACTTCCGCGCGACCGATGCGGCGCTCCCCTGGATCGTCAGACGGTTGAACGGAAGGCGGGATTCGGCCGCTGCGGACGCTCGGCGACGTGGCGTAGAACAACGTGACAGCCGACATCGACAAGGGCGCAGTCAGCGTATTGCAGCCCCCCTTGGCCGTCAACCGCGAACTCAGGGACCGGCTTGCCGCGGTCCCTGGCGTGAAGGTGCGCGAAGCCGTTTCCCTGGCCTCCGTGACGACGCTTCGTATCGGCGGTCCCGCGGACGTCTTCGTCCGCGTCGAGTCGGAGGCGGCGCTGCTCGCGACGATGACCGTGGTCCGGGAGTGTGCGAGCGCCCTGCACCTGCACGGTCACGGCTCGAACGTCCTGTTTCCGGACCGCGGCATCCGTGGCGTGGTCTGCCGGCTCCGCGGAGAACTCGAGTCGGTCGAGGTGGAGGGGGAGACGGTGCGCTCCGGCGCCGGAGTCACCCTGGCCAGACTGGCGCGCGATGTGTCGAAGCAGGGTCTGCTCGGCCTCGAGGCCCTGTCCGGTTTCCCGTCGACCGTCGGCGGCGCCGTGGTGATGAACGCCGGGTGCTACGGCACGGAGATCCGCGATGTGCTGACCGAGGTTCGCGTGGCGCGGCCGGGGCAGCCGATCGAGACCGTTCCGGTGTCGCGTCTTATGCCCGGCTACCGGACGACCAACCTGCAGGGGACCGATGCCGTCGTGATCCGGGCGGAGTTCCGGCTCCGTCACGGGGATGGCGCCGCCGCGCTCCGGAGGATCGACGAGTTGAATCGGCGGCGGTGGCGGAGCCTGCCGTCCGGCAAGCCGAATGCCGGTTCCGTGTTCCGCAACCCGAAGGACGACTTCGCCGGCCGGTTGATCGAAGCCTGCGGCCTGAAGGGTCTGCGCCGCGGCGGCGCCGGGATCAGCGAGCGGCACGCGAACGTGATCGTGAACCGGGAGAAGGCACGAGCTGCCGACGTGCTCGATCTGATGGTGGCGGCGCACCGGGCGGTTCGAGACCGGTTCGGCGTGGAGCTGCGGCCGGAGATCGTGCTGGCCGGCGACCTGGCCGAGGAGTTCTGGGACCGCGCCCGTACCGGGTGACGGCCACCCGAGATTGGGCGCAACAGGCTATCCTCATGGCTCCATTGTGATCGTGAGGCTGACGGAAGCGAAGGGGGAGACGATGAAGGGGACGTTGAATCGGACATCGTGGCGGCGGCCGGAAGCGGTCCTGAGCGTGGTGGCGGCCATCGCGCTGCTTGCCCTCGCCTGTGGCGGCGGGGGCGGGGTGGCCGAGGTACGGGCCGGCTACATCGCCCAGATGCAGTCGTTCAAGGTCCTGGCCCCGACCGCCGACGAGGCGATGGAAGGCGAAGACGCCGAGGCCGACATGGAGGCGGAGGCGGAAGGCGAAATGCCGGCCGAGCCGGCCACGGTCGATGTCCTGCTCGACATCCTGGTGCACAACGAGGGTTCGGGAACGCTCGACGGGATCACCGTCGATCTCACGATCGCCGGTCCGGACGGGGCGGAGAAGGAACGCCAGTTGCTCTGGATCGAAACCGCGGGCCTCACGAAGGGCTCCCAGTCGCAGGTCGTCTACGAACTGAACGATGTCGCCTACACCGAGGGCGACGGCTTCCACGTCGAGGTCCGTCACCCGATCCCGATGGAAGAGCGCGGCGACTACCGCGAGTTCGGCGCGGAGCAGTAGCGCCGCCAAGCACAGTAGCGCCGCCAACCCGTCGGCAGGCGGCTGGCCGCGTCAGTAGGCGTTCTTGGTCAGACCCCGGCGCAGGGTCAGCCAGAGGATCTGGAAGTCAAGACGGAGACTCCAGTTCTCGATGTAGTAGAGGTCGTACTGGATGCGCTTCCGGATCGACGTGTTGCCGCGCCAGCCGTGGACCTGGGCCCAGCCGGTCAACCCGGACTTCACGCGGTGGCGCAGCATGTAGTTCGGGATCTCGTCGCGGAACTTGCGCACGAACGCGGGCCGCTCGGGGCGAGGGCCAACGATCGACATGTCGCCGCGGAAGATGTTCCAGAGCTGGGGCAGCTCGTCGATCGACCAGCGCCGCAGGAAGGCGCCGATGCGGGTGCGGCGGGGATCGTCCTCAACCGCCCACACCGGCCCGGTGGCGGATTCGGCGCCGGTGCGCATCGAGCGGAACTTGAGGATCATGAAGGAGCGGCCGTCGAGTCCCATCCGCTCCTGGCGGTAGAATAGCGGTCCGCGGTCCTCCAGCTTGATCAGCACCGCCACGACCGGCAACACGGGCAGCAGGACAGCCATCGTCGCCACCGAGATGCCGACATCCACCGTTCGCTTGGCCAGGCTCGACCAGCCCTCCATCGGCACGTGGGAGAGGTTGATCACCGGCGTGCCGTCCACGTCCTCCATCTCGGCGCGCAACGTCGCGTACTGCAGGACGTTCGGCACGAGGCGAATCTCGATCAACTCGTTGCCGATCCGGTCGAGCAGGTCAAGGATCTTCCGATGCGCCTCGAACGGCAGGGCGATCATCACCTGGTCCACGCCGTACCGTTCGATGGCTGCCTCGAGGTCCTCGAGGGTGCCGACCACGTTGACGCCGCCGACCGGCTCGCTGTCCTGCTTGTCCGGATCGTCGTCCAGGAAGCCGACGACCTCGTAGCCGAGCTCGCGGTGGCGGACGAGCTTGGCCGCGATCTCGCCGCCGCTGTCGCCGGCGCCGACGATCAGGATGCGGCGCACGTTGTGGCCGCTCCTTCGCACGACGCGCAGGAACGCCCGCGTGACGAAGCGAAGCAGCGCGACCAGGAAGATGTCGCCGGCCACGAACAGGGCGAAGAAGCCCCGGCTGTAGGAGAAGGGGTCGTCGCTGCCGGCCTGGGTCAGCCGGTCGAACGTCAGCACGGCCGTCAGGATCACGAGTGCCAGCATGGTCGCGACGACGATGCTGATCGCCTCGTCCACGCGGCTGTGTCCGCGGCGGATGCGGTAGAGGCCGCGGAAGTAGTAGACCGTGGGCCAGATCAGCAGGATGAACGGCAGCATCCTGAGGTAGGGCTCGAAGTCCGGCACGGACTTCGTCACCTCGATCACCGGCTGCACGAAGCGCAGGTACCAGGCGAGGAAGAAGGCGCCGACCGTGGCGAGGACATCGCCGGCGATGTTCAGCGTGGCGGTAACGCGAAGTCGCTTCTGGAGCACGGTGCTGGAGGTCGTTGGGGGTGAGGCGCCCGATGCTGGCGGGCGCCGGATGCTAACAACCCGGTACGGTCTCGCGCGGCCGCCCGCTTCTCAGTTTCCTGCCTCCCCGAGCACATCCCGGTAGATCGCGAGAGTGCTCTCGGCGGCGGTCTGCCACTGGAATCCGGCGGCTCGGGAGGCGCCGCGGCCAGCGAGCTGCCGGGCGTGGCCCCGGTCCTTCATGCAGCGCTCGATCGCAGTGGCGATCTCCTCCACCTCCAGGGGATTGACGAGATCCGCGTAGCCCGTGGCGATCTCGTTGAGCGACGATGTGTTCGACGTGATCACGGGTACCCGCGAAGCCATTGCCTCGACCACGGGAAGGCCGAACCCTTCGTACAGAGTCGGGTAGAGGAACAGGCTGGCTCCCTGGTACAGGGCTGGGAGGACGCTTGCCGGTACATGGCCGACGAGCTGGACGTGGTCGCCGACGCCGAGTTGGCGGGCGCGGCGCTCCAGCTTGAAGTCGCTGCCGGGCCGCGCGCCGACGCAGACCAGGGGCGCGTCGAAACCGGCCCGCGAGCGGGCCCTGGCGTAGGCCTTGATCACGCGGTCCAGGTTCTTGTGGGGTTTCGGATTCCCGACGAACAGCATGTACGGCTGACTAACGCCCACGTCCGCGAGATGGGCGCCGAGCTCCTCCGCGCTCAGCAGCTTGCGGAAGCGATCCTCGACGCCGTTGTACACGACGTGGATCTTCTCTTCCTGGATGTCGAAGTAGTCGAGCAGGTCTTTCTGCGTGTTCCAGGACACGGCAATGATCCGGTCGGCCCGGCCGACGCTATGGCGGAACATGCGCTGGGCGTAAAGGGCAGCCGCGCGGCTGGGCAGGAAGCCGGGGTAGAGCAGGTGGATGATGTCGTGGATCGTGACCACCGTCGGGCAGGGGACGACAGCCGGCAGAACGTAGTGGGTGGCGTGGTAGAGGTCCAGGCGCGACCGCGAGATGCGCCAGGTCATCATGCCGATCTCGCGCACCGAGTACACCGGGGAGCGTTCGACGACAGAGCGGAAGTTCGGCGGCAGGTCCGCCGCGAAGTCGCGATCCTCGGGGCGGACGAACAGGACGTACTCGTTGGCGCCGGCGTCGCCCTGGGCATCGATCCGGGCGAGTCCGCGGATCAGATTCGAGACGTAGACACCGATACCGAAGTCGCGAACCTTGCGGGCGTCGATGCCGATGCGGGCCACGCTGCAAGCCTAGGTGCTTGCGCCACGAAAGCGCAACGTAGTGAGCTTCGCGGCGCAAGCACCTAGGGAGGTGGGGGCTGGGGCCAAACACGGAGCGTACGACGGGTTTGGCGGCGCTAGCGCCGCCGGGCGCTCGACGCCCGCGCCGAGATTGACAGTTGATGCAACGATTCGTAGCCTCTCTGGTTTGCGCGGTCGCGCCTGGCCGGAACGTGCGGGGGCCCGGGTTCGCGATGGCGGCACGCCTGGTGGAACGTGAGATGCATCTGCAGCTCGACCAAGCCCGCAACGGCCCGTTGCGCTGGCACGAACACCTCGAGGCGGCCGCTGCCGACTCGGGGCGGGACGGGGCGCTCGTGCTTGGCGGCGTCGACTGCAAGGGCAGTCTCGTGTTCGTCGGCCCGGACTTTCTGCTGGAGGCGACACTGCAGTACAGGCAGAGGCTCGACTGCGACCGCTGCCTGACCGCCTACGAGCAGGAAGTCGAACTGCCGCTCGCGTTCGTCGTGACCAATCGACCGGACGATGTCTCCGCGACCGAAGACGGCGCCGGGGCCCGCGAACTCGAGCCGGAGGACCTCTCGACGCTCAGTGCGGTAGACGGAGCGGTCGACCTGGCCGTGCTGGTCCGGGAACAAGTGGAGCTCAACCTGCCGATGAAACCGATCTGCGATCCGGCCTGCCGGGGCCTCTGCCCGCAGTGTGGCGCCGACCGTGGGAGGGAAGTCTGCACCTGCGCCGGGGAACGGCTCGACCCGCGTTGGTCGGGGCTGGAGGCGATCCGCGAACGGCTGAGCGGAGTATGATGCCGCGCCGCCGGGTGGCGGCGTGGAGAAAGGAACACTGGAATGGCAAATCCCAAACGGCGGCATTCGAAGGCGCGCCGTGACCGTAGGCGGTCGCATGATCGCTTGAAGCTGCCGGCGGTCTCCGTGTGCCCGAATTGCGGCGAAACCAAGCTTCCGCACCGCGCCTGCGGCTTCTGCGGTTACTACCGCGGCCGCGACGTGGTCGAGATGGAGGACGTGCTGTAGCAGCCCGCCGGCGGCCCGCCAGGCGCTACACTGATGGTCTAACGACGCGGAGTTGACCCTGAATTGACGGATCGAGGTTCAGCGCGAACCCCTGCCGTGATCGCCGTCGACGCGATGGGTGGGGATCACGCGCCCCGAGCCGCGGTCGAGGGCTCTCTGCTGGCAGCGCGCAGACGGGGGCTGCGGCTCCTCCTCGTCGGCCGCCGGTCGATCCTGGAGGAGGAGATCGAGGAGCTCCGGCCCGCGCCCGGCGTCCGGGGCCGGGTCGAGGTCGTGCATGCCGGCGAGGTCGTCGGCATGTGCGAGTCCGCACTCGCGGTGCGACGCAAACGCGACTCCTCGGTGCGCGTCTGTGCCCGCCTGGTCAAGGAAGGCCGGGCGCAGGCCATGGTCACCGCGGGCAACACCGGCGCCGCCCTGGTCGCGGGGAAGATGGTGATCGGCGTGGCGCCGGGGGTCCATCGACCCGCCCTGGCGGTGACCATGCCGCGGCGCGTCGGTCGCACCATCCTCCTGGACGCGGGCGCCAACGTCGACTCCAAACCCGACCAGCTCCGTCAGTTCGCGGTCATGGGCCACTACCTGGCCCAGCAACTGCTGCGGATGAACTCGCCGCGCATCGGCCTGCTGTCGATCGGCGAGGAGGCCGGGAAGGGCACCGACCTGGTCCGCGAAGTGTTCAAGTCGCTCGATGCCACGGGACTCAATTTCGTCGGCAACGTCGAGGGCCGGGACGTGTTCAGCGGCGCCGCCGATGTCGTCGTCTGTGACGGCTTCGTCGGAAACGCGATCCTGAAGAGCGCGGAGGCGCTCGCGGAGTTCGTGGCCGCACAGTTGCGCGAGGAGTTGAGCCGCACTCTCCGTTCGCGGCTCGGCTATCTGCTGGCCCGTCCCGCCTTCAACCGCTTCAAGAGCCGGGTCGACTACAGCGAGTACGGCGGCGCGCCGCTGCTCGGCCTGCGCGGCGGTTGCTTCGTGGCCCACGGTCGTTCGTCGGCCCATGCGATGTCGAACGCGGTCCAACGTGCCGTGGAGTTCTGCGAGGCCGGCATCCACCTCAAGGTCAGCGCCAAGCTCTCGGAGGTCGCCTTCGAAGTGGCGCCCAAGGCGGTGGCGGGATGACGAACGGGCTGAGGAGAGGTTCCACCGACCACGCGCGGCGGGTCTGGATCGCGGGCACCGGAAGGGCGGTTCCCGATCGGGTCCTGACCAATGCCGACCTCGAGAAGATCGTCGACACGTCGAACGAGTGGATCATCGCCCGTACGGGCATCGAGGAGCGTCGGGTAGCCGAGGAGGACGAGTACACGTCGCAGTTCGCGATCGGCGCGGCGCGGCAGGCGATGGAGATGGCCGGGGTCGAGGCCGCCGACATCGACCTGGTCCTGATTTCGACGGTGACGCCGGACATGCCGTTTCCGGCCACGGCCTGCCTGGTGCAGGAGGAGATCGGGGCCAGGGACGCGACCGCCTTCGATCTGAACGCCGGATGCACCGGGTTCGTCTACGGCCTCTCCGTGGGTCACCAGTACGTGGCCAGCGGCGCCGCCTCGACCGCTCTGGTGATCGGCGCCGAGTCGCTGACGAAGTACACGGACTACGAGGACCGCTCCACCTGCGTCCTGTTCGGCGACGGAGCGGGCGCGGTCGTGCTGCGCGGCGACGATCAACCGGCCTCCGACGCGCGGAACGGGCTGCCGGGCGTCCTCTCGGTGGCAATCCACAGCGACGGTTCGCTGGCCCACCTGCTCGAGATGCCGGGCGGCGGCAGCCGCAATCCCCCGAACCGGCCGGAGACCCTGGAAGCGCGGCTGCCCTTCATCCGGATGCTCGGCAACGAGACCTTCAAGGTGGCGGTGCGGACCCTGGCCGAGGTTTCCGGCGAAGTGCTCGCCGACGCCGGTCACGAGGCGGAAGACGTGAAGTGGCTCATCCCCCATCAGGCGAACCGCCGGATCATCGATGCCGTGGGTCGCCGGATCGACGTGCCCTCCGACCGCGTGTACGTCAACGTCCATCGTTACGGCAACACATCGGCCGCGTCCATCCCGATCGCGCTCGACGAACTGAATCGCGACGGGCGGATCGGCTCGGGGGACCTGATCCTGATGGCCGCGTTCGGCGCCGGCCTGACCTGGGGCGCCGCCGCGGTCCGCTTCTAGGGCTGTCGGCGCCGTTGTTCAGATGAGTGGGGTGGCGTACGTCTTTCCGGGCCAGGGCTCGCAACGCGTCGGCATGGGCCGGGGGCTGGCCCTGGCCTTCGAGGAGGCGCGGGAGGTCTTCGAGGAGGCGGACGACACGCTCGGTTTCGCGCTCTCCGAACTCTGCTTCGAAGGTCCTGAGGACGAGCTTCAACTGACGGCGAACACGCAGCCCGCGATCGTCGCCGTATCGGTGGCGGCGCTCCGCTGCTTCCGGGCTGAGGGGCTGGAGACGGAGACGCCGAACTTCGTCGCCGGTCACAGCCTGGGCGAGTACTCGGCGCTCGTCGCGGCCGGAACCCTCGAACTCGCCGACGCCCTGCGTCTGGTCAGGGCTCGCGGCGAGGCCATGCAGAAGGCGGTGCCGGTGGGCGAGGGCGCGATGGCGGCGGTGCTCGGCCTGAGCGTCGAAGACACGGTGGAACTGGCGGCCGAAGCGGCAGGCGACACGGGTGGCGTCTGCCAGCTCGCCAACCTGAACGCGCCGGGCCAGATCGTGATCGCCGGCTCCAGCGAAGCGGTGGAGCGGGCGACCCAACTGGCGAGCGACCGGGGCGCGCGCCGCGCGATCCCGCTGCCGGTCTCGGCCCCCTTCCACTGCGCCCTGATGGCGCCGGCCCGCCAGGCCATGGAGCCGCTGATTCGGGCGGCGCCGATGGCGGACCCGCAGGTCCCGGTGGTCTGCAACGTGGATGCGGAGCCGGTGACAAGCGCTGCCGCCGCGAGGTGCGCGCTGGAGCGGCAGATCGACGGCGCCGTGCGTTGGGTGGAGACGGTGACGGTCATGGCGGCCGACGGCGTGGGCCGGCTGATCGAGTTCGGACCGGGCAAGGTCCTTTCGGGCCTCGCGCGGCGGATCGACCGGAGCCTCGAGGTGCGCGCGGTGGCCGGTCCGGACGACTTGGAGTGACAACTGTGAGCATCTTCGATCTGAGTGGACGGACAGCCCTGGTCACCGGGGCCTCGCGCGGGATCGGTCGCGCCTGTGCGGTGCTGCTGGCGCGGCAGGGCGCTCGCGTCGTGCTGGCCGCCCGGAACGAAGACATGCTGGACGAAGTCGCCGCCGAGATCAGGGCGTCCGGTGGCGAGGCGCATCCCATGGGGCTCGATCTGGCCGATCACGAATCGCTGCCCGGTGCGGTACGGCAGCTTCCGGGGGAGTTCGCCGCAGTCGACATCCTGGTGAACAACGCCGGCATCACAGCCGACAACCTGCTCGCCCGGATGACCCTGGACCAGTGGCAGCGGGTTCAGGACGTCAACCTGACCGGCGTCTTCGTGCTGACCAAGGCTCTCGTGCGGGGCATGATGCGCCGCCGTTACGGACGGATCGTCTCCGTGTCGTCCGTCGCGGGCGTGCTCGGCAATGCCGGCCAGGCGAACTACGCCGCCTCCAAGGCCGGGCTGATCGGGTTCAGCAAGTCGCTCGCGCGCGAGCTGTCGAGCCGGGGGATCACGGTCAACGTCGTGGCGCCGGGCTTCGTTGAGACGGACATGACCGCCGCGATGCCGGAGGGCGCCGGCGAGCGCTTCCGGGAGCAGTACGGCGTGGTGCGCTTGGGAACGGTGGACGACATCGCGCCCGCGGTGCTGTACCTTGCGAGCGAAGAGGCGTCCTACGTCACCGGCGAGGTTCTCTGCGTGAGCGGCGGGATGACGTGAGGAGTTCCGGTCGGTTGGACGGATCGCCCCGGTGGTGACATAGTCTCCATCCGTCAGCGGGCCGGAAACGCCAACCCTGCGCCAACCCCAGAGAGGAACGAGAATGTCCGTAGTCGAAAAGGTCAACAGCATCATCGTCGAGCAGCTCGGAGTCGATGCCGACGAAGTCACTCCGCAGGCGAGTTTCACCGACGATCTCGGCGCCGACTCTCTCGACATCGTCGAGTTGGTCATGGCCTTCGAGGAGGAGTTCGGCATCGAGATCCCCGATGAGGACGCCGAGAAGATCGGCTCCGTCAAGGAAGCCATCGACTACATCCAGGCGCACGGGGGCTCGAACTGATCTCTGTTTGACCGGCGCGGGCCGGTCCTGACCATTCCGAGCGGATTCGCTGGCGGATGAACACCCGGCGGACGGATTCAACGTGACAGATGAGCGACCGTAGACGCGTCGTCATTACCGGTGTGGGACTGGTGTCTCCGCTTGGCGTGGGCACGGAGGCGACCTGGTCCGGCCTGATGGAAGGGCGGAGCGGTGTCGGTCCGCTGACCCGGGTCGACGCCGACCTCTACACGACGAAGATCGCCGCGGAGGTGCGGGACTTCGACGCTGAGCAGTTCATGGGGCGCAAGGAGATCCGCCGGGTCGACCTGTTCATTCAGTTCGCCCTCGCCGCCGCGACGCTCGCCCACGAGGACGCGGGGCTCGTGATCGACGACGGCAACGGCGACCGCGTCGCCACCGTCGTCGGTTCCGGCATGGGCGGCCTGCCGCTGATCGAGCACATGCACGGCATCTGGCGCGACCGGGGTCCGCGCCGGGTGTCTCCGTTCTTCATTCCCGGCCTGATCGCGAACATGGCCTCCGGCCAGATCTCGATCCGCTTCGGCGCGCGCGGCCCGAACACCTGCCCGACCACCGCCTGCACGACCGGCCTGCACGGGGTCGGCGACGCGTTTCGGATGATCCAGCATGGCTACGCCGACGCCGCCTTTGCCGGCGGCACCGAGGCCACGACCTCCGACCTGGCGCTGGCCGGTTTCGGTGCGATGAAGGCGCTGTCGGTGCGCAACGACGAGCCGGCCAAGGCGTCGCGGCCGTGGGACAAGGACCGCGATGGATTCGTGCTCGGGGAGGGAGCCGGGATCCTGATTCTGGAGGAGCGTGAGGCGGCGCTCGAGCGTGGCGCCCAGGTCTACGCCGAGATCGTCGGCTACGGCATGAGTTCCGACGCCTACCACGTCTCGGCGCCGGAGCCGGACGGCGACGGCGCCGCCCGGGTGATGCTGGCGGCGCTCGACGACGCGGGACTGGCGCCCGAGACGGTCGACTACGTCAACGCCCACGGTACGTCCACGCCGCTCGGCGACATCGCCGAGGTCCGGGCGGTCAAACGGGTGTTCGGAGACCACGCCTACCGCCTGGCCGTGTCCTCGACCAAGTCGTCCACGGGTCACCTGCTGGGCGCCGCGGGCGGCGTCGAAGCCGGCATCCTGGCCCTGGCCGTCGACCGCCAGGTGCTGCCGGCGACGCTGAATCTCGACGAGCCCGGCGAGGAGTGCGATCTGGACTTCGTGCCCCACGAGCCGCGCGAGGCGAAGGTCGACGTGGCGCTGACCAACTCCTTCGGCTTCGGCGGCACCAACGGCGCCCTGATCATGGCCCGCGCCTGACGGACTGCTAGTCCGCAGATTTCACCGAGGTTC
>JAAXHG010000130.1 GCA_012270995.1 Vicinamibacteraceae bacterium
TCCGCCAAACGGCCAAGAACCCAGGAAAACACCTTGCCGTGAGTCTCCACGTCGATCAGCCGACGAGTCCGAGAAATCGTCGAATGATCCGGCGACGACTCGCTCAGCCCCAAGCCCAGAAAACGACGAATGCTCAGCGAGTCCTGAGCCCGCCAAGCGATGCCGCGCTCCGAGTCCAAACCCTCGAAGTAGCCCAACAGCAACAACCGAAAGTACATGCCCGGACGCAGACTCGGACGACCCATCCGCTCCGCGTAGAACCGAGCACACTCGGACTCGGCGAACTCGTCGAAGCCCCCCGATTCCAGCAGCTCGTTCAAGCGCTCGTAGAACGGGTGACCGGAGCTTCTCGGCAGATCCGATCCCGACACCCAGAGAGGCTCCTGATTCCCACGACGCTTCTTGCCCATCGCCATGAACGCATCATATGACGTCGCCAGACGTCGCCAAACCCGGCCAGATCGACTTTCACCACGGGCAGTTATGCCAAGATGCTCAAGCGACCAAGCGTTGGACACTGTGCCGCAGGCCTATCCCAAAGTCCCGCATCTTGATCGAGTGGGTTGAGTCGTGTCGGGTTTCGCCGGCGGGTCTCGGCGGCGTTCCGGCGGCCGCGGGGCAAGCGACGGTTGGTCAGGGCGTCGATCGATCGCTGTGGGGGCCGCCTCGGCCGTGCTGGGACGGGGTTCGGGCTCGGCGATCGGTTCCGGTCGCGGGTTCGAGGCGGTCGGCCGGCGGTCAGTCGGGGAAGAGGCGTCTGGTGAGCTGGCTCATCGCGTCGCCCTGTCGGGCGGCGAAATGGCGGTGGGCCCGCGGCATGTACGGGAAGCGTCCGTCGAGCCGGACGATCGAGATCGCGGCGTTGGTCAGGCTCGCGAGGTTGCGCCTCAGGCCTTTTGCCCGCACCCGGTTGCGATCTTCGTCATAGGTGAAGTCGCGGACGTAGTGGAGGCGGTTTTCGATGGCCCAGTGGCCGCGGTTCAGCGCGAGAAGCTCGCTCGCCTGTGCCCTCTCGGGGCCGAGAGAGGTGACGCCGAAGGCGGTCTCCGTCGTCGTCTTTGAGGTGCGCAACACCTTGCGCTCGCGCTCGACGCGGAAAGCCTGGCGGCGATGAGGCATGCCGACGTACTCCGGCGACACGCAGTCGAGGTCGATCGCGCGGCAGCGACGGGTCTCGAGCCGCCCGTGAGCCTTGTCGGTCGTCACGCATTCGGAAGCCCGCGCCGGACCGGCATCCCAACAGAACGCCGCAACGTCGTCGAGCAGCGCCGCCTGATTGCCCTTGACCGTCATCACGTAGTCGCCGCCGCGAGCGACGATCAGACGCGCCGTCTTGCGCTGAGCGTGCAGCGCGTCGAGCGTCACCACCCGGCCCTCGATGTCGATCTCCCGCAGCAGACGGCGCGCGCCCCGAATCTCCCCGCCGCCGGTCGACGACGCCACCTGGCCGATCGCGAGACCGCTCGCGTGCTCGATCGCCGCCACCAGCGTCCGCTCGTTGCAGCGGCCTCGCATCAACCCCCCGTCGGCCGACTTGCCGTCGACGGCCAAGGCGTCGCAAGGACTCCGGCACTGATCGACGAAGCCGCGCACCGCCCGGTCGACAAGCTCCGGATCGAGCTCCGTCAGAATCCGGTGCACCGACGACCGGGACGGCGCCACGTACCGCTTCAGGCTCGGACTGAAGAACGCGCTGACCGCCGACAACTGCGACTGCGTCAGGCGGGACGCGAACTCGCCGATCGCCACCACGCCCCGCACCCCCGAGAGCTTCGCCGCGACCGCGATCGCCAGCACCGTCGGCAGGCGGTGACGAATCCCACGCGCCTTGCGGTACTCCGGCACGCGGCAGAGAAACTCGTAGATGCTCCGCAGACGATCCGCCCCCGGAGGCTCGGCGCTTGCCGGCGAAAGACCCCACTCCTTCTGATCCTCAGCCCCCCGAAGAGCCGCACGCGCCCCCCGCGACAACTCCCGCACCAGCACCGTCTTCGGCGAACCGTGCCGCCGCCATGAACCGCCCGGAACACGCGCATAGCCGCGCGTCTTGCCGAGAACACGCCAATTCGACGCCAGATAGGCACGTGCCCGCATACCGGCTCGGATCCACGAACGTCTCCGCGAGCAGCACCGGATGCCCGACCTGAGCCTCCATGTCGCAGGACAGGCGCCGCAGCGCCAAACCCAGCACCCGCGAAGCGAGATTCGGAATCCTGAAGCCCGGCAACACCAGAAAACGCGTGTTGTTGGCGACCAGACGCAGACGACGAAACTGCTGCTCCCGGGTCCAGCCGATGAAACGGTCGCGGACGCCGACCTTGAACGAGCCCGCGTGCCAGCCGAGAAGAGCCAGCCACCTACCGTCCGGCGCCTCCGCCACCTGCCGCACACCGCCGCCGACCAGGCCGCGAAAACCCAGGTAGTGGTGACGCTCCATCAACAGGTCCCAGCGAGCCGACTCAGCACGGTCCGTGATCCGACGAACCCGTACCTCGCGCAGATCGAACCCCGCCGCACAATCCAACATCGAACCGCCCATCGAGGCCGATCATGCCGAAAACGCACCGGAATGTTGAGAACCGATCACAAACCCCGCTAACGGCAGCGTACAAAACCGACTTTGGGACAGCCCTGCACTGTGCCGTGGTCTGGAGGAAGCGCCGAAGCTGGCGGTGGGCGACGGCGCGTACGCGTACTTGGACCTGCTGCCCGTTGCAGGCGTGGTGTACCGGCCGAAGAACGTCGATAAAGGCCGGAAGTACGCGGTGATCGAACACATCTATGGCGGTCCGCGGACGAACGTCGTCCCCCGCAGCGTCGCCAGTGCGGCGGGCGTCGAACGGGTCGGAGGGCAGGGCGACTTCTCCACCTCCACCGCCCTCGGGTTTGCCGTCGTCACGATCGATGCGAGGGCACGCCGTGGCGCTCGAAGGCGTTCCACGACGTCATATCGAGGTGTCGCTCTTCTTCGGGGCTCACTTTCTCGTCGGCGAGGGTGAGTGTCACCGCATCGCGGTAGACCAGCACCCGGGTGGCCCAAGGCAATATCGACAGGTCGCGGGGTACTTCGGGTAGGTCGACCAGATCTACGCCGAAGCGGGCCGCGTGCTGGTCGAGCAAGTCTCGCTCGGCCGGATTCAATCCGTCCGAGTGCCCGATCTCGGCCAGCGTCGCAACGTAGAGCGAGGGCGACAGGCCGTCCAGTGGATCTCGGAGGGGGTCCATGCTCACTCCCGTATGAACGCGTCGACATCGCCCGTCGTACGCAGGATGCTCTCCTCTGGAACGCCGACGGCCTCCGCGGAACGGACGCTGGCTGCCAGCAGCTTGGCGTTGCTCTCCACGTCGAACGCGGCCGCCGTCAGGCGCTCCAGGTTGCCGAACCAAGCGTCCAGTCGCTGCACGACGGCGCGGTGCTCCTCGTCGAGCTGCTTGTAGGCGTCCCGCTCGTACTCGGAAGCCTTGCGGTCAACTCGGACGCCGATTCGCCAAGGCCGTCCTTCAGGGCCGACGCGACGAGTTTCCCTCCGAGGCTTCCGAGTAGAGCGCCGAGCACCGGGATCGGCACCAAGGTCTGGCCGGCCGCGGCCGCCAGACCCACGACGGCGGCGTCAAGAGCGACGATGTGGGACAGTTCGACGAACTGGTCGCCGTCGATCGTCCCGGCATGATGGTCTCGCAGGAGCGCTCCGACGCCCATCAGGGCGCTGACCAATGAGCCGGCGAATGGGGCAGCCAACGCGGTGGAGTTAGTCAGGACGTAGACCGCGCTTCCCGCGACCGTTCCCCCGCCGACGCCCCGGGTCGTCACGACGCCCACGTCTCGCCAATCCCGGGTCGAGAACTCGCCCCGGAAGGGGTTCCTTCCCTCCCGGCATTTTCACCCAGACCGCTTGCGCCAAGGCAACGCCGCCGCCAGCCGCGGCGCTGAACGCGGCGGCCTTGCCCAATCCGGCCATCGATGGGCCGTGTTCGCGCCGCGCTGCCTGTCGAAGCTCATCGTTTTCCCGAGCGAGTCCGCCCTCACGCTCCCGGAGCGTTTCGTGAACCCGCCCCCGTTGAACCTCGGAGTAATCGGTTTCCCCTGCTTCGATCAGGTCGTCGGCCGAGCGGCCACCCATGCGTTCGAGATGGTCGACCTTGCGTTGGATGGAGTCCGCGCTGCGATCCGACAACCCCTCGATCCCGCCGGTGCGGCGTAGCTCGTCAAGTTGCCAGTGCTGGTCGCGGGAATGTGGTAACGCCCGCCCCTGCTGGCGAACTCCGGGTGCTTCTCCGCGTCTGCCGCGACGCGGTCCAGCGTGTTGCGCAGACCGTTGCAGTACTTGGACTGAATGTCCGCCCCGGCCTCGCGGTAGTCCACCGGACCGGTGCGCGGAATCCCGTCGAACGACGCCGTCGGCGTCCGACCGTGGAGCACGTCTCGCGCCCGGCTTACGGCTACGTGGACTTGCTCGGCGATCTCGCCGTGCTTGGTGGTCTCGCTGCCGAGGATGTTCGCCGGCGATCCCACGAAGTCGCGGGCGACCTTCATCTCGCTCAGCGCGTCGAGAAGCGCTCTGTCCTGGCCTCGCAGAGCCGCAGCGAGATCGTTGGCCCGTTGCGCCGCATCCAGAGCGCTCCAGGCGGCCGCGACTTGGGCGGAGACGTGACTCCCGGCGCGATCGCCGGGGTCTGCGGGGGACGCGGGAATCCTGCTCACAACACGACCTCCTTGCGGATCAACCCGCCGAGGGAGCGAGTGTGATTGACCAGGGCGCCGAGCCGCTCCTTGTTTCCCTCATCGAAGTGTCGATAGTCGCGCGGCGCGTGATCGCTAAGCCAGCCGAGCAACCCCAGCGTGCCCTGAGTGAAGGTCCGCGTGCTCGCCGCGAGCCGCTCGATCTCTCCGTGGGCCGTTCTCAGGGAACGGATCTCTGCTTCAACGCGGACACGCTTCTCAACCGCTTGCCGCCCGAGGGCACCGTTGCGGCGATGGAGCCAGACCCCGGGACCGACAAGTGCGAGACCGCCGACCGTCCAGCCCACCGGTCCGGTCAGCGCTAGGACCGCGTTACCCGCCGCCATCCCGCCGCCTCCTGCCGCCAGTGCTCCCCCGCCAAGCCAGGCGAGAGCGGCCTTGGTGGCGGCGGTCGCGGAAAGGGCCGAGATGTCCGTTCCCGTCGACGCCGTGCCGAAGGTCGTGGCCACGGCCAAGGCCGCCGACGGACCGAACGCAGCTAGGCCCACCCCGGCCGTCGCCCCCGCCATGCCGATGCCCCCTCCGATCTTTCCGGCCGCGCCGGCCTCCGTCTCGATGCGCTGGACGGTGCTCAAGAACCTCTCGATCTCGACGCGAAACGCGCGAACCGACTTGTCGAACTCCTTCGGCGTGTTCGCCAGCCCGTTGACGTACTCCTCGACCGGCCCGATTACTTCGGTGGCAATCCGCTGCCGACGCTCGAACAGATCCGCGCTCGCCTTCTGGACCTGCTCGCAAAGGCTCTCGTGCTCCGCGACCGACGCTCGGAGCTGCTCGACCGCCTCGGCGCGCGCGGACACATTGAGGATGCGATCGCGGGCTTTCCCGACCGCCGCTCGGATCACCTCCCGGTCGGGGAGCGATTGACGGAGCTTCCCAGCCGTCTTGCTGGCGGTGATCGTGGAGGAACCGGGCAAGGGCCGGAGAGTACACGAGGCCTCCACGCCCCTAGCTGCAGACATCGGGTTGAGGCTTGTTCCCGCCCGGCTCGTTGGCGTTGACGATAGGCACACGATCGGCGACAATAGGTACCCGCTGATATGGCCCGTTGTCTCTGGGATCCTGCGAAGAACAGACGCCTGATCGCAGAGCGGGGGGCCAGCTTCGAGGAGGTTGCGACACTGATCGAATCAGGCGCGTTGGTCGACACCTTCGACCATCCGGATTCGAAGCGACGCCATCAACGGATCGCCGTGATCGAGATGGGCAGGTACGCCTGCCTGGTTCCCTGCGTCGAGACGGAAGGAGGTGACTTCTTCCTGAAGACCATCATCCCGAGCCGAAAAGCGACGAAGAAGTACCTGAGGAAGGGTGACGAGAAATGACCCAGCGTTCAACGAAGCTCGACTCGGCAGCACTCGACCCGGAAGAGCGCGAGATCCTGAGAGCCTACGAGGAGGGACGTCTTCGAAGAGCCTCGAGTTCGTCTCGGGATGTCGACAAGCTGGAATCCGCGGCCCGCGAGACACTCCGCAAGGACAAGCGCATCAACATCCGACTGCCTAGCCACGACCTGGTCGAAATCAAGCGACTGGCGGCCCGCGAGGGAGTCCCCTACCAGACTCTGATCTCCAGCATCCTTCACAAGTACGCCACCGGGGAGCTTGGGTAGCCCAAGCGGCTCGCATGATGAGAAGACCCTCCCGCCTCCCGCTCTCGTGGGCCTTGATCCTGTCGGGAGTGCTCCTGGCGAGCTGCACGCAGGCGCCTCCTCCACTGGACCTGGGGGAAGGCGAAGTGGTCGTGCTCACCGGTGGCACCGACATGGTGCATCTGCAGCGGGCGGGCTTTCTCGAGACCATTCTCACGGACGCCTTCGCCGCGGCTCGGCCCACCTTCCGTGACCTCTCCTGGGAAGCGGACACGGTGTTCCGACAAGGCTCCTCGCTGGAACGCTGGCGCGAAGACGGCTTCGGCGATTGGGACGCTCAGCTCGAACGGGTCGGCACGACGGTTGTCATTGCGCAGTACGGCAAGCCTGAATCGATGACGGGAGTCGAAGGGCTCGAGTCGTTCGAGTCGGCATACAACGCACTGATCGACGGATTCCTGAAGCACGCCGACCAGGTCGTGCTCGTGTCTCCGACGCCCTTCGAGAAACCGGCCAGCGAATTTCTGCCGGACCTGGAGCACCACAATCGGTCTCTTGCTCGGTACGTTGGGGCAACGAAGAGGATCGCCGCGCAGCGAGGTCTCCGCTTCGTCGACCTCTTCTCGGACGCTGAGCCGGACTTGACCGAAAACGGCATGCACCTCAAGGAAGAGTCGCTACGGGACGTCTCGGAAACGATCGCGGGGAAGCTGGGCTTCGAGACCCCGTCCTGGGACGAGTTGGCCACGCTTCATGCGTCGGTGGTCGAGAAGCAGCGCCTGTGGTTCGACTACTGGCGTCCCGCGAACTGGAAGCTGCTGTACGGCGACGACTCCACGCGGCGCTTCACCAGGTCGAGCCACGGCTACCTCTCCTTTCGCGAGGAGTGGCAGCAGCTCGTCGGCCTGATCGACAAGGCGGAAGAACGGGTCTGGACCGTGGCGAACGGCGGCCCGGATCCGGGGCACCAGCGCCCCGAGCCGGAAGAACTCTTTGGCCATCCGGCCGCGGACATCGAGGCGGAGCTTGCTTCGTTCACGGTGCCGGACGGCATGGAGGTCAATCTCTTCGCATCGGAGGCCGACGGCCTGACCAACCCGCTGGCGATTCGCTGGGATACGGCCGGGCGCGCGTACGTCACCGTCACGACGACGTATCCGCACGTCTTCCCCGGTGATGTGCCGAACGACAAGATCATCGTGCTGGAGGATGCCGACCGCGACGGCGTCGCCGACAGCTCGACCGTCTTCGCGGAAGGGCTGAACATTCCGACGGCGATTGAACTGGGCGACGGCGGCGTCTACGTTGGACAGGGTAGTGAGATTCTCTTTCTAAAAGACACCGATGGCGATGGAAGAGCGGATACGCGGCGCGTCCTGCTCAGCGGATTCGGAACGGGCGATACGCACCAGGCGGTCAACTCCTTCATCTGGAGTCCCGGCGGTGAGCTGTACATGGGGCAGGGCGACGGCATCGAGTCGCGGGTCGAAACTCCCTGGGGCTCCGCCGATCTGTACCAATCCGGGTTCTTCCGTCTGCGTCCGCGCCTGCTCCAGATGCACTCTCTTCTGTACGACTTCATGGGTCCCGGCAATCCCTGGGGCGTTGCGTTCGGTGAATGGGGACAGATCTTCAGCGTCGACGGTGCGGGCGGCGTAACGCATCTTTCGCTCGGCCAGATCCCGACGACTCACCGGCGCCGCCTCGACACGATCGGCGAGCCCGGAGGATACGCCGGCATCGCCTATCTCGACGGCCGTCACCTGCCGCCGGAGTACCAGGGCCAGTTCGCGATCGGCGACTACCAGGCGAATCGGGTGAAGCGGTTCTCCGTTGCGGCCAGCGGTTCAGGTGCAGCCCTGAAGTGGGAAGAGCCGCTCATCCAGTCGAGTCACCGGAACTTCCGTCCGATCGGCGTGAAGGTCGGGCCGGACGGGGCCGTCTACGTCGTCGACTGGTACAACCCGATCATCTGCCACCAGGACGACGAGTATCGGGATCCCACGCGCGACAAGGCGCGCGGTCGGATCTGGCGGATCACCTCTTCCTCGGCGCCGCTTGTGAAGGCTCCGAACCTCCTGGATGCGCCGCTCGACGAGGTTGTGGCCGCCCTCGAGGCGCCCGAGCGCTGGACGCGCTACCAGGCGAAGCGCGAGTTCACCCGCCGGGACACGGAGAAGGTCGCGGCCGCCCTCGGAACGTGGGTCGCGAGCCTGGATCCGGAAGGCGCGGAGTACGGGCGCCACCTCTACGAAGCGGTCGGCGCCTACGCAACCATCGAGGTTCCCGCCCCGGCGGTCCTGGCGAAGTTGCTGGAGGCGAAGGAGCCGGGCGGACGTGCCTTCGCTTCGCGCATCGTGGGCCGATGGCACGATCGCCTGGAAGATCCGCTGGCGCTCCTTGCCAGGCGCGTGGAAGACGACGACGCGCAGGTGCGGATGGAGGCCGTTGCCGCGGCTGCCGCGATTCCCCAACCGGAGTCCATCACCGTGGTCGCGCGCGCGGCGGACCGCCCGATGGATGATTCGATGGAGTACGTCTTTTCGCAGGCGATTCAGCACCTCAAGCCGCATTGGGAAGCGGCGCACGAACGTGGAGATCTCCAGTTCGCCAGGTCGGCCCATCTCGCTGAGGTGCTCAACCGCGCGGGGGGAAGGGAGCGAGTCGCGGATTTACGCAGCATCGCCCTGTCGTACCACCTCGACGAGGACACGCGTCTGAGCGCGATCGAAAACCTCCTGGCAGTCGGAGGAAAGGAAGAGATTGAGGAGTTCGTCCTCATGCCGGATCGCTATGTGAGCGGCGGGAAGTACGACGCCGATGCGCATGCGCGGATCGTGGCCGCCGCCGCGAGGGCGACGCGTTCCGGAAGTCTCGAGCCGCATGATCAGCCCTGGGGTCTGGCGAAGATGCTGCAGCACCCGAATCTCGAACTCCGCGCCAATGCCGCGATCCTGGCCGGGGTATGGCGTGCCAGGGACACGCAGGAGAGTCTCCTCGCGATGGCCAGGGACGATTCGCTTCCCGAGTTCGTTCGGACCGCCGCGTTCGGCGCGTTGGCAAGCCTCGAGGCGGAGGGCGGGAAGGAACTGCTCGCGGCCTATGCCGCTGCGCCGCACGCGCCCACGCTGCGCGTGTCGGCGATCGAAGCGCTCGTCCTGCTCGACTCGAGAGCGGCGGCGAAGTCGGCGGTCAGACTGTTCGGGGAGCCCGGGTTGGACAACGCCACGGCCACTCGGGCCCTCGTCGCATTCCTCAACCGCAAGGGAGGCGTGCCGGCCCTGATCGCGGCGATCGAGGCAGGTGGACTCGGGCACGACGCCGTGAGGTCGCTGCTTCGTTCCTTCTACGCGAGTGGCCGTTCAGACAACGTCCTTCTCGCCGCGCTCAATACCGCGAGCGGAGCGGCTTCGCTGGAGCTCGACTACGACGCCGGCCTGGTGAAGAGCCTCGCCGAGTTCGCGGCGGAGCGGGGCGATGCCGCGCGGGGCGCCTTGCTCTTCGTCGACTTCGGCTGCGATGCCTGCCACCAGGTCGGCGAGGCGGGAGGCGCTGTCGGGCCGAGCCTGACCGCGGTCGGCACGACGCTGACGGCCGAACGGATCATCGAAGAGACGTTGTGGCCGAATCGTGAGATCAAGGAAGGGTTCACCGCACTGGAGATCACGACCCGCGACTCCACGATCTACCAGGGGTACAAGCGCTGGACCCAGGAGAGTTCGGCGACTGGGGATCTGGTGATCCAGGACCTCGCCACAGGCGAACTGGTCACGATCAAGGCGGAAGACATCGAGGAAGTCCGTGAGACGGGAAGCCCGATGCCCACGGGCCTGACGTCGTTGCTGTCGCAGGACCAGCTCCTGGACCTCTTCAAGTACGTCACGACCCTGGGCACGAGGAGTTAGCAGTGAAGAAGATGCTGTGGAGTTCCGTCATCGCCGTGCTCGTCCTCGCACCCGCCACCGCGTGGACCGTAACGGCGCAAGAGCAGGAGGACGCCGGGTTCGTCTCCATGTTCGATGGCAGGACGCTGGACGGCTGGCATGCGGTGCCGGCCGATTCCATCTCGGACTGGTCCGTCGAAGACGGCATGATCGTCGGCCAGGGCAGCGTGGACCGCCTCGTCTATCTCGTCTACGACGACGTCGAACTGACGGATTTCGAACTGGAGGCAAGCTACCGCTTTCCCGGCAACGGCAACAGCGGCATCCAGATCCACGCGGTGAAGGATCCGAGCGGCAAGCGGCCGTTCGTGGGCTACCACGCGGATCTCGGCCACCTGGGCATCGGGCCGCACATTCTCGGCGCGTGGGACTTCCACTTCGTCGAGCGCGAAGAGTACGCGTGCTTCCGCGGAACGAGCCTGGTGATCGATCCGGACGGAACGACGCACACCACCGAGATCGAGAACGCCGTGAGGGAGAGCGACATCACGCGTCGTGGCTGGAACCGGGTCCGCGTCGTCGCCAGGGGACGGCACTACCAGTTCTTCATCAACGGGAAGCTCGCCTCCGAGTTCACCGACAACTCGAAGGAAGAACGCCTGGACAAGGGCGCCATCGGCCTGCAGATCCACGACGCGGGGATGCGCGTCGAGTTCAAGGACCTGCGGCTGAAGAAGACCGGTTCCGCGAAGTAGAGCGGCAGCCGTCGTCGAGGCGCTGCGAAATCGCTAGCCCGGATATTTCACCGGCGC
>JAAXHG010000189.1 GCA_012270995.1 Vicinamibacteraceae bacterium
GATCATCTCTGTATTGGATTGGACTGTGGACCGGGCGACGGGCGCACTCGGCGTGGCGCCTAGCCGACCGTGTCCCGGAAGACACGGATGATCTCGTCCGCCTCGTTCTCGGTCAGCGTCAGGATGGGTCGGAACTCCACGCCGCCGTCCGTGTACCAGGCGGGCACGGTGAAGATCCCGGCTTCGAAGAGCTTCGCCGTCATCTCCATCTTGCCCAACTCCTCGGAGAGGATGCCCATGCACAGCCCGTGCTGGTTCACCTTGTAGGGACCGCCCCGCAGCCCCTCGGCGAACTGCTCGGCCAGCACGTTCACGTGTTCCAGGAAGCCGGGGGCCATCGTCAGGTCGCACACCCTGGCGGTGGCGACGCAGCCGAGTTCGTTGCCGCCGAAGGTCGAGGAGTGGGGGATCGCGGTGTCGAAGAACCACTCCTTGATCCCGGGAGCGAGCAGAACGGCGGCGTTTGCGAGGATGCCGCCGCCGAGGCCCTTGGCGGTGGTCACGATGTCCGGGAGGATGCCGTGGTGTTGCCAGAACCAGAACTTCCCGGTCGCGCCGAGGCCGGTCTGGACCTCGTCGATGATCAGTTTCGCGCCGTGCTTCCGGCAGATGTCGTTCACGGCCTGCAAGTAGCCGGAGTCGGGAACCGGGAACCCCGACTGCGCCGGTGACGACTCGATCATTACCGCGTCGATGCTCGCTGCGTCCTGGTCGCCCGTGTCCGAAGCGGCCCGCGTGTTCGGGGTGCAGCTCGCCAGTGCGGCCGCGCCGCCGGCAGCGGCCATCGTTCGGATGCAGTCGCGCCGACTGCGCGTCGTCTCTCTGCGCGTGGTGCTCATTGCGGATCCTCCTGTGATCGCGCTTCGCGCGGCAATTCCAGCAGCAGCCGGCGAATCGCGCCGCTTACCTCCTCGTACCCGCCGTCGTTCATCAGTACGCAGTAGAGCAGGTCGCCGCGGTTCGGGAAGAAGTTCAGGTCGGCGAAGAAGAACCCGTTGCCGCCATTGTGTCCGATCATCCGCTCGCCGCCTGGCAAGTGGAAGGTGACCCATCCGTACCCATAGTACGAGTCGCCGTAACCCTCGTCCGCGTGCTCTCCGAAGAGAGCGGCCGTCGACTCGGCGGTGAGGACCTCGCCGCTCCGCAGGGCGCTGACCCACCGGAACATGTCGCCGACGGTCGAGTGGATGCCGCCGTTGCCGACCAGATGCCATGAGAAGCCGTTTTCGTGGGTTTGCTTCTCGATGACGGTGCCGAAGCGCCGGTCGTCCCGGTAGCCGGTAGCGAGGCGTGCCTCCGACCAGTCTGCCAGGCGATAGCCGGTGTGTTGCATGCCTAGCGGATCGAAGAACTCCGCTCGCAGGAACTCTTCGTAGCTGCTGCCAGTGGTGCGTTCGACGATCGCGGCGAGAACGGAGTAGCCCGTGTTGGAGTAGTCGTGGCGTGCGCCCGGCGGATGACGCAACTCGGTGCGCCAGACCTTCCGCAGGTAGTCGTCGCGGCCGACGTACTCCTCGTCCGAACCCAGCGCCGGCGGCAGGCCGGACGTGTGGGTGAGGAGTTGGTGGATCGTGATCTCCCTTTTTTGGGCGGGCGCCTCCGGAAAGAAACGCCCTACCGGATCGGCGACGCTCAAGTGGCCCTGTTCCTGGAGTTTGAGGATCGCCGCGCCGGTGAACTGCTTGGTGATCGAGCCGATCGTCGACACTGTCTCCGGCCGGAAGGGGACGCCGGCCTCCCGGTCCGCCAGACCGTATCCGGCCAGGTGCAGCACCTCACGGCCTCGGGCAACGAGCACGCTGCCGGCGAACCCCTTCTCGACCTGCTCGCCCAGCATCGTGTCGAGCTCCGGCAGACGCGGACCGTAACCGCCTTCCCGGACCCTCCTCTGTGCGCTCCGGGTCGGCGTGTGGCTGCCGAAACCGAGGAGACCGGCCGCAGTCGCCAGAGCCTCCCTGCGGTTCAAGCGGTACACGCGGTCCATCGTTCTTCGTCGGACGTTTTTGCGATCCGCCGGGTTCGGAAATCGCGGCCAGTTTCGGGCAGGAGACGACCCCACAAACCGCCGAATCGGCGGTATAGTCGAGCGTTTACGCGTTCAGCGTAGCGGATCGGCCTTCCGCGCTGGTTCGGCCTCGCTTCCGAGCGTGTTGACTCCTTAGCCCCCAAGCCAACTGGCGACCGTGTCGTGAAGCTCTTCCCTCGCCTCGAATTCCATCGCACCGGTATCGGACTGCTGCCCGATCCGCACGACCCGGAGCCGGGTTCGGCGGTGCATCTCGCCAACGTGGCCGGGTCGAAGAGGCCGCTCACGTTCTGCAGTTGCTCCGCCGGCCGGCGCAGCGGCTGCCGTCATCTGAAGCAGCTCGAAGGCCAGATCCGCGAGTTCCACGGCGCCCTCGGCGGCAGTTGGTTCGATCTGTTCACCCGCAGCGGTTGGTTCCGCCTCGCTCAGACCCTCTTCCAGGAGGACCTCCCTGCCGCTTCGGACTGCGGCGTTCTTCAGGAGCAGTCGGGTGGGGCGATTCGGCTGTTCACGCCGGATGGAGTCGAGGTGCTCCGCTACCTGGAGCAGTCACCGTCCGCGGTTCGCTTCCTGGAGCGCATCGGGAAGCTCTCGGCCGACATCTCGATGGCTGACCGTTCCGGTCTCCTGGAGCGGCTTTCCGCCTTCATGCGGACGCCCGAGGAGCAGCACCTGAACAAGGCCGGGATGCAGACGAACCGGCAGTTCTTCGAACGAAGTCTCTGGTGCCGCGTCGCGTACCACGCATTGCGGGAGTACGGCGACATCCCGGGCGGCGGGCCGGGAATGGCGGAACTCGTCAAGGTCCGGATCCGGCTCGAACCCGCGGTCGACCTGCGCAGCGGCAGCCTGTTCCTGAAGGTCCGGGTCGGTTCCGACGAAGCGGTGCGCTTTCAGATCGTGGTGCCGCGCAAGCGGGTAGGCGACGCGCTCGCGCTCCTTGCGGAGACAGGGCAGGCCTCGGTCGTGCCGCTGCCGGCGGCGGACCTCTTCTACGTCGGGTCGGACACGAGAATCGAAGAGCGGCACAGGCTCGACGTGCTGCGCCTGGCCGCGGAGGGTGAGGAGATCCTGGACGCTCCCGGGCGCAACTGTTTCCGGTACGGCGACCTCGTGTTCCTGGAGGAGTTGGGAGTCCTCATTCGGCGATCGGAGCGAGGCGATGGGAACTGGCGCGAACCGAAGTGCCTCGGACTCGAGCGGGCGGCAATCGGCACGTTTCACTCCGACGAGCCGGCCTCGGAGCCGACGCCGACCCTGGCGGAGAATCCCCTGGCGAGCCTCGGCATCCTCACCGAGTTCGACTACATAGAGATCGCGCCCGAGGGCGAAGACGAAGAGGACGACCTGCTGTCCATCCGCTACGGATTCGCCAGCGGCGACGTTGGCCTGAACGAACTGCTCGAAGCGAAGCGAACCGGTCAGCCGTATCTCGAGACCGCTTCCGGCTGGATCGACCTGAACGCGCCGGCCCTGCGCAATCTGGGCGCGCTGCCCGGTCGCCGCGGGCCTGGCGGCAGTCGCGCCGGCGTCCGGGGCAACGGCGACGCGGGCCGCGTGCGCCTCTCCTCGGCTGAACTGCTGCGCCTTCAGGCCTCGAGCGCGGCCCCGATCCGGGTCGAGGGCGAAGGAGACCGCACGGATTTCCTGCGCCGCTTTCTGGCCTTGAGGCCCGCTGATCCGCTGGTGGAGCCGGAGGGACTCCAGAGCATTCTCCGGCCCTACCAGAGGCTCGGCGTCGAGTGGCTGAAGTTCCTGTACGAGAACGGCCTGGCGGGCCTGCTGTGCGACGACATGGGGTTGGGAAAGACGCACCAGGCAATGGCGCTGATGGTCATTCTGCGCGAGCAGTTGGCGATCGACCTGCCGATTCTGGTCGTCTGCCCGCGTACCGTGATCAGTCACTGGCGGAACAAGCTGCGGGAGTACGCTCCAGTCCTGCGGCCGGTCTACTACCACGGACCCCACCGCGATCTGGAGGAGTCGCTGGCGCAGGGGGACGTGGTGCTCACCTCGTACGGCGTGATGCGCAACGATGTCGAGCGGTTCGGCGAGCGGCTGTGGGGCCTGGTCGTGTTCGACGAAGTGCAGCAGATCAAGAACCGCAGCACGCAGGGCTACCGTGCCGCGGTGGCGCTTTCGGCGCGCATGAAGCTCGGACTGACCGGTACGCCGATCGAGAACTCGCTGACCGAACTGAAGGGACTGTTCGATCTCGTGCTGCCCGGCTATCTGGGCGGGGACGACAGCTACGTCGACTTCATGGGGCCGAACGAACTCGACGCCGATTCCTGGTACGCGGTCAACCTGCGGCGTCTGACCGCTCCCTTCGTCCTGCGCCGGGTCAAGACCGCGGTCCTGGACGAACTGCCGGAGAAGATCGAGGACGTCCGCACCTGCCGGTTGAGCGAGGAGCAGTTCGGCATGTACCGGCAGACGATCGAAACCAAGGGTGCGGCGCTGATGAAGACGCTGCGGAGCGAACGGGGCTCCCTGCCCTACATCCACATCTTCGCCCTGCTGAACATGCTGAAGCAGATCTGCGATCATCCCGCGCTGGCGGTGGGCGATCTCGACCGCTACGAGAACTACGAGTCGGGCAAGTGGGATCTGTGCAAGGAACTCCTGGAGGAGAGCTTCGACAGCGGGCAGAAGGTGGTCGTCTTCACCCAGTACCTGGGGATGATCGCGATCCTGGAGCGCCACCTGACCAAGCTCGGCATCGACTACGTCACCCTGACGGGTTCGACCCGCGAACGCGGCAAGGTCGTCGACCGGTTCAACAACGACGAGGACTGCCGCGTGTTTCTCGGCAGCCTGAAGGCCGGCGGCACGGGGATCGACCTGGTGGGCGGCTCGGTCGTGATCCACTACGACCGCTGGTGGAACGCCGCCCGGGAAGACCAGGCGACGGACCGCCTCTACCGCATCGGGCAGAAGCGGGTGGTCCATGTGTTCAAACTGATCACCGAGGAGACGCTGGAGGAACGGATCGCGGCGATCATCGACCGCAAGCGCCGGCTGATGGAAAGCGTGGTGCAGGAGGACGATCCGCGTCTGAACAAGATCTTCTCGCGCGAGGAGTTGATCGAACTGCTGCAGGGACCCGGTCTCGAGGAGCCGATGTGAGGACGCCGTTGTGACGACCACCCGGATCGAGCTTTACGACACGACGCTGCGCGACGGCACGCAGCGCGAGAACATCTCACTGTCCCTGGCCGACAAGGTGGCGATCGCCCGGCGGCTGGACGCCTTCGGCATTCCCTACATCGAGTGCGGCTGGCCCGGCTCGAACCCGAAGGACGCGGACTTCTTCGAGGCCATCCGCGGGGTCGAACTCGAACAGGCGAAGATTTGTGCCTTCGGCGCCACGCGGCGCAAACACAGCACCTGCGCTCACGACGGCAACGTTCAGGCGCTGGTCGCCGCGGACACGCCCACCGTCACGCTGGTCGGCAAGAGCTGGGACCTGCACGTCGAGAAGGTGCTCGAGACGGATTCCCCTGAGAACGAGGCGATGATCGGCGACACGGTCGGCTATCTCAAGGATCTCGGCCGCGAGGTGATCTACGACGCGGAGCACTTCTTCGACGGTCTGACCGGAAACCCGGAGTGCGCCCTCGGTACGCTGCGGGCGGCGGCCGCGGCGGGCGCCGACTACGTCGTGCTCTGCGACACGAACGGCGGCACCCTGCCGTGGCAGATCGAAGCGGGGATCGACGCGGCCAGGGCTGAACTCGGCCCGGACGTCCGGATCGGCATCCATACTCACGACGACGCCGGATGCGGGGTCGCCAACACCCTGGCCGCCGTGCGTGCCGGCGCGGTCATGGTCCAGGGCACGATCAACGGCTACGGCGAACGGGTGGCCAACGCGAACCTGGTGACCATCATTCCAGACCTGCAGTGCAAGATGGGCTGCTTCTGCGTCCCCGACGAGAGCCTGCGTGAGTTGACTTCGCTGTCCCGATACGTCGCGGAGGTCGCGAACATCGCCCACGACGACCACCTGCCCTACGTCGGGCGCAGCGCGTTCGCCCACAAGGGCGGCATCCATGTCGCGGCGATGCTCAAGGAACCGACCAGCTACCAGCACGTCGTGCCGGAGGTGGTCGGCAACGAGATGCGCACCGTGGTGTCCGAGCTCTCCGGGCGCGGCAACATCGTCCATCTGGCGGAGAGCACGGGTGCCGGCAGAGGTACGCCGCACGCCCGGGAGGTGCTGCACAAGGTCAAGAACCTCGAGAACCGCGGCTACAGCTTCGAGGCCGCGGAGGCCTCCGTCGAGCTCATGTTGCGCCGGGCGGAAACGGGCTACGAGGCGCCGTTCCGGCTGATCGACTTCCTGACCGTGGTCGAGCACCGCGATGGCCGGGGTCTCGTCGCCGAGGCGACGGTCAAGGTCGAGGTGCCGGACGGCACGATCGCCCACACGGCCTCCGAGGGGAACGGTCCCGTCAACGCCCTGGCGCACGCCCTGCGCAAGGCCCTGGAGCCGCACTACCCGGCCTTGGGAGAAATGCGGCTCGCCGACTACAAGGTCCGCATTCTGGACAGCGCCCAGGGCACGGCCGCGACGACCCGGGTGCTCGTGGACTTCGTGGCCGGCGGCGACCGGTGGACCACGGTCGGCGCCGGCACGAACATAATTCAGGCAAGCTGGGAAGCCCTCTCGGACGCGATCGAGTACGGCTTGACGCGAGGCTAATCCCGGCGAACTGGAAGGCCCTGTCGGACGCGGTCGAGTACGGGCTGACGAAGTAGCGCGTCAGCGGGCGAAGGCGCCCCGGGCGCCGATCGCCTCGAACGGCTCCATGCCGATGCAGGTGCAGATCAGGTGGCGGTCGCCGTGCACGTTGTCGATGCGGCCGACGGGCGGCCAGTACTTGTGGTCGTCGGTCCACGGCGCGGGGAAGGCGGCCTGCCGGCGTGAGTACGGACGACCCCAGTCGTCGGCAACGATGGCGGCGGCGGTGTGCGGCGCGCCGCGCAGCGGGCTGTCCTCGATCTCCACGTCGCCGCGTTCGACCGCCGCGATCTCGACCCGGATGGCGATCATCGCGTCGCAGAAGCGGTCGAGCTCCGCTTTCGACTCGCTCTCCGTCGGTTCGACCATGAGCGTTCCGGCAACCGGGAAGGACATGGTGGGGGCGTGGAAGCCGTAGTCGATCAGCCGCTTCGCCACGTCGTCGACCTCGACCCCCGAGGCCTTGAAATCGCGCAGGTCGAGGATGCACTCGTGAGCGACCAGGCCCCCGGCGCCGCGATAGAGAACGGGGTAGTGGGGCGCGAGCCGTTGCGCGATGTAGTTCGCGTTCAGGATGGCGGCCTCGGTGGCGCGGCGGAGGCCCGGGGCGCCCATCATGCGGATGTAGGCCCAGGAGATGGGCAGGATGGCGCCGCTGCCGACCGGCGCCGCGCTGACCGCGCCGACCGTGCCGTCGCCCAGGGTCCCGGCGCTGTCCCATCGACCGACGGAGGCGAGGGGATGACGCGGCAGGAACGGCGCAAGGTGGCCGGCGACCGCGATCGGCCCCATCCCGGGGCCGCCGCCTCCGTGTGGAATGCAGAACGTCTTGTGCAGGTTGAGGTGGCAGACGTCGGCACCGTACTCGCCCGGCCGGCAGACGCCGACCTGGGCGTTCATGTTCGCGCCGTCGAGATAGATCTGGCCGCCGTGATCGTGGACGACGGCGCAGATCTCCCGGATCGCTTCCTCGAAGACGCCGTGGGTCGACGGGTAGGTGACCATCAGGGCGGCGAGGTCTTCGCTGTGAGCGGCGGCCCGGGCGCGCAGGTCGTCGAGATCGATGTTCCCCTCGTCGTCGCACTTGACGGGCTCGACCTTCAGACCCGCCAGCACCGCGCTCGCCGGGTTCGTTCCATGGGCTGAGGTCGGTATGAGGCAGACGTCGCGGGCGCCCTCGCCGCGGCTCTCGTGGTAGCTGCGAATCGCGAGCAGGCCGGCGTACTCGCCCTGGGAGCCGGCGTTCGGCTGCAGGGAGACGGCCGAGAAGCCGGTGATCCGGGCCAGCCACTCCTCGAGGTCGGTGCACAGTCTCCGGTAGCCGGCGTTCTGGTCCTCGGGCGCGTAGGGGTGCATGTGGGCGAAGCCGCGCCAGGTGATCGGCATCATCTCCGCCGTGGCGTTCAGCTTCATCGTGCACGAGCCGAGCGGGATCATCGAAGTCGTCAACGACAGGTCCCGCGCCTCGAGCCGGTGGAGATAGCGGAGTAGTTCGGTCTCCGACCGGTAGCTGCTGAACACGGGGTGTTCGAGGCAGGGGGTCGTCCGGCGCAGCGCTCCGGGTAGCGGCTCCGGGGCACCAGCCGTGACCTGAGCGGACGACGATCGGACTTCGGCGAACGCGGCGAGCACGGACTCGATGTCGTAGTCGGTCGTCGTTTCGTCGCAGGCGACGGAGATCGCGCCGGAGCCCCAACCGCGCAGGTTCAGCCTGCGCCGAACAGCGGCCGCGAGCACCCGTTGTTCCTCCTGAAGGCCGTCGACCTGTGCTGTCACCGTGTCGAAGAACGTGTCCGCCTGAAGCTCGAAGCCGAGGGTGCGAAGGCGTTCGGCCAGGCGGCGCGCGCGCCGGTGAACCGCCTCGGCGATCGACCGGAGACCCCCCGGGCCGTGGTAGACGGCGTAGAAGCTCGCAATCACCGCCGGCAGCACCTGCGCGGTGCAGATGTTGCTCGTGGCCCGGTCGCGCCGGATGTGCTGTTCCCGGGTCTGGAGCGCCAGGCGCAGCGCCGGGCGGTGGCAGTCGTCGTGCGTGACGCCAACCAGGCGGCCTGGGAGCCGCCGCTTCAGACGGTCGCGGACGGCGATGTAGGCCGCGTGCGGCCCGCCGAACCCCATCGGCAGGCCGAAGCGCTGCGTGTTGCCCACGGCGACGTCGGCTCCCCATTCGCCGGGCGCTTCCAGCAGGCAGAGGGCCAGCGGATCGGCGGCTGCGATGACGAGACCGCCCGCTTCCCGCACCCGCTGCGCCAGCTCCCGATAGTCGTGGACGCCGCCGTCGGTTGCCGGTTGCTGCACCAGGGCCGCGAAGACGCCGTTCGGGTCGAGCGTTCCGTGATCGCCGACCTCGACGTCGATGCCGAGCGCTTCGGCGCGGGTACGGACCACCTCGATCGTCTGCGGATGGCAGCCCTCGGAAACGAAGAACCTCCCCTGTTGCCGCTTGTCTGCCCGGCACAGCGACATCGCCTCGGCGGCGGCCGTCGGCTCGTCCAGCAGGGAGGCGTTCGCAATCTCCAGGCCGGTGAGGTTGGCGATCATGGTCTGGAAGTTCAGCAGCGCTTCCAGCCGGCCCTGGGAGATCTCCGGTTGGTAGGGCGTGTACGCCGTGTACCAGCCGGGGTTCTCGAGCACGTTGCGCTGGATCACGGGAGGCGTGACGCATCCGTGGTAGCCCATGCCGATGAAGCTGCGCAGCACCTGGTTGCTGCTCGCGATTTCGTCCAGCTCGACCAGGGCCTCGGCTTCCGACGCCGGAGGCGGCAGTTCGAGGCCGCCGTCGGCTCCTTCGCTGCGGATCGCCGCCGGGACGGCCGCGTCGATCAGACTCTCGAGCGAGGACAGCCCGAGCACCTCGAGCATCTGCTCGATCTCGGCGGCCCGGGGGCCGATGTGACGGTCGGCGAAGGGCATCGCGCCGCTTGCTGTCGAGTCGGGAGGGGTCATAGTTTGCTGAAGAGCCAGGCTACGTAGCCCCCGTAGGCTGCCACGAGCAGAACGCCCCAGGTCCGTCCGATGCTGCGTCCGTGACGCAGCAGGTAGACGGCGAGGAACATCAGGAGGCTGAAGAAGAGCATGACGCAGGCGTCGAGTCCCTGGGCGGGGAAGGTCGTTTCGAAGGGGCGTATGAGAGTCGCGGCCGGCAGGACCAGCAGGATGTTGAACACGTTCGAGCCGATGATGTTTCCCAGCACGATGCCGTGGTGATTCCGGTACGCCGCCACCAGGCAGGCAGCGAGTTCGGGCACGCTGGTCCCGAAGGCCACAAAGCTGAGGCCGATGATTTGCTCGCTGACGCCGATCGTTCGGGCAAGATCCACGGCTCCCGGAACAAGGAGTCGGTCGGCCCCCACGACCAGCAAAGCCAGGCCGAGCAAGGTGCCCAGGACGGCTCTGGGAGCGTTCACACCGTCGGACTCGGGCTCCTCAACGTTGCCGGTGCGCACCAGAACGACGAGGAAGTACGCCATGAGCGCGAGCAGCACCCCGCCTTCGATTCGCCCGAGCCGCCCGAATGCGACGAAAGCCAGAACCAGGAGTGACGTGCCGAGCATGAAGGGCAACTCGCGGCGAACCAGGCGGATGGCCTGTCGCTCGCTGGCGTCATCGTGGTTGTGAAGCGGCACCGCCAGCGCCGACAGGCCCAGGATGAGTCCGACGTTGGCGATGTTCGAGCCGACGACGTTGCCGTAGACCAACCCGGGCGAGTCGCGCAGCGCAGCGAAGATGGCCGCCGCCAGCTCCGGCGCCGAAGTGCCGAAGGCGACTACGGTCAGGCCGATGACAGTCGGACTGACCCGGAGCATCGCCGCCAGGCCGGTCACCGAGCGGACCAGGATCTCGCCGCCGGCCCAGAGCACGGCGATGCCGAGAACGATCAGCAGCAGCGAGATCAAGACGGAATTCGGCGAAGGGGCTACGGGAGAGGTGCCGGCTACGGGAAGATCCCGGCCGTGCGGTAAGAGGCGGCGACCTTGTCGATGGCAACGACCATCGCGGCCGTGCGCAGGTCGACGCCCGGGCCCAGCTTCTT
Source organism: Vicinamibacteraceae bacterium (assembly GCA_012270995.1). Lineage (GTDB taxonomy): Bacteria > Acidobacteriota > Thermoanaerobaculia > Multivoradales > Multivoraceae > Multivorans. The sequence continues at coordinate 10,807 of JAAXHG010000189.1, forward strand.
CTGGCACTTGCGCATCTGGTAGTAGGCGGTCGCCATCGTCTCTTCGAGGCCGGAGTTGACCAGGTCGATCTCGTCCGCGCCGCGGGCGAGGATCTTGATTTCATCCCGGCTGAAGCTGGCGCCGGTGGCCGAACTCATCGCATGCAGAAGGTCCTTGCGCACGCTCTCCTCGAACCGCTTCTGCATTCGCCCGAAGCGGACGTGGGAGAGGTTCTTGAGCCACTCGAAGTAGGACACGGTGACACCGCCGGCGTTCAGGTAGACGTCCGGGATCACGAGGATGCCCCGTTTCGCCGCAGCCGTGCTGGCGTAGGACGTCGTGGGCCCGTTCGCGGCCTCGGCAAGGATGCGGCAGGAGATGCGCTCGATGTTCTCGCTCGTGATCTGGTTCTCGAGCGCCGCCGGAATGAGGATGTCGCAGTCGAGTTCCAGAGCCTTGTGGCTGGGCTCGACGTTGGACGCGCCGGGGAAGTCGAGGATCGACCCGGTCGTCTTGCGGTGTTCCACCACATCATCGCCATCGAGTCCGCCCGGATCCGCGATCGCACCCTCGAACTCGGCCAGGCCGACGAGCTTCGCGCCGGCGCCTTGAAGGTACTTCGCCGCGTGATAACCGACGTTCCCCAGCCCCTGGATGACGACCCGTTTGCCCGCGATGCCCGGTTCGAGGCCAAGCTTCGCCATGTCGTCCTCGTAGGAACAGGCTTCGCGGACGCCGAAGAAGACGCCGAGTCCGGTCGCCTGTGTGCGGCCCTGGATGCCGCCGTGCTCGACCGGCTTGCCGGTCACGCAGGCGGCCACGTTCACTTCGCCGTGTTCGATCTGGGAGTACGTGTCGGCGATCCAGGCCATCTCCTGTTCGCCGGTGCCGTAGTCCGGCGCAGGCACGTCCTTGCCCGGACCGATGAAGGACTTGCGCTGGAGTTCGGCCGTGTAGCGGCGGGTCAGGCGCTCCAGTTCGCCCTCGGAGTAGTTCCGCCGGTCGATACGAACTCCGCCCTTGGCGCCGCCGAACGGGACGTCGACCAGAGCGCACTTGTAGGTCATCAGCGCGGCCAGTGCCATGACCTCGTCCTCGTTGACGTTCATCGCGTAGCGGATGCCGCCCTTGGTCGGCAGCCGGTGATGGCTGTGCTCCGCGCGCCAGGCGTGGATCACTTCGATTGAGCCGTCGTCGCGGCGCAGCGGGAAGCTCATCCGGTAGACCGAGTTGACCCACTTCACCTGTTCCAGGAGGGTGGGATCGTGGTCGGTGTGCCTTGCCGCTTCGTCGAAGGCGGCGTTGACGTGATCGAAGAACGTCAGGCCGGAGGCCGTCCGTTCCTCCGCGACCGCGGCAGCCGTCGTCACTTGCAGGTTCTCGCCATTGTGTGCCCTCCCTCAAGAGGTCAACCTGTTTCCGGGTCAACCTATGCCCGCAGCGCGCATGTCGTCAATCCGGTTCGGCCACGAGGCGCGCCTCGACCGGTGCGGCCGGATAGAGGTTGCTGCGGTCGTCCGCCACGAAGGCGTACACGCGAATGCCCGCCAGGTGGGCGATGTCGAGCGCCAGGGTCGACGGCGCTCCGACCGCCGCGATCAGCGGCACGCCCGCGACCGCCGCTTTCTGGACGATCTCGAAGCCGAGGCGACCGCTGACCGCGAGCATCGTCGCTTCCAGGGGCAGCCGTCCGGTCCGCAGCGCGCGGCCGATCACCTTGTCGACCGCGTTGTGGCGGCCGATGTCCTCGTACAGCCACAGGAACCCGGCGCCGCCGGTACCGGCCTCGAACAGGGCAGCGGCATGCACGCCGCCGGTAGCTCCGAAGAGGCGCTGGTACTTCTTCATCCTGGCCGGCAAGGCCTGGACAAGCCGCCGTTCGCGGTCCGGTTCGAGGTCGAGCGGTCGAATCGCCGGCAGGCGCACCCAGAGGTCTTCGAGCGAGGGCTTGCCGCAGACACCGCAGGCGCTGGTGACGCGGAAGGCGACCTCCCGCCTGGCTGCGACCGCCGCTCGGCGTGCGCGCCGGCGCCCCGCGGCGGAGAGCCGCACGTCGACGATCGAGCCCGGGACGGGGTCCACCTGTTCGATCGTCCGTACGGTTCCTCGTTCCCGCGCCGAACGGGAACGGACGGCGGCGTCCTCGATGTCTCCCGCGCCTGCGATCAGACCCTCCGCGTACAGGTAACCCAAGGCGAGCTCGACCTCGGCGCCCGGACTGCGCATGGTGACGACCAGGGCCTCGCCGTCGACCCGGATCTCGAGCGGTTCCTCGATCGCCACTTCGTCGCGGCGAGCTTCGCCCCGGCGTCGTTCGACCAGCGCCCGCCGGGCCGCGGCATCCCCGGGGGATTCGGCTTTCGGCGCCTTGTGCGTCAATGTTCGTGCCTCGCCCGTTCGATCCGTACGCGAACCCCGTACTCGGGTTCGCCGGAGTCCGGGTCCAGCGACCACGGAAGGAGCTCCATGCACTCCGGCCAGTGGGCCTCGACGTTGCCGGCCTTGATCGGGCCGAAGCGTGCGACCAGTTCCATCCGGGATACCGGAGACGACACGACGACGCGATCGCCCTCGTTGATTCTTCGCGTGCGGCCGTCGCCGGCGTTCATCAGCAGGTCGGAGCGTTTCAGACCGGTCAGCGCGTCGCGGTCGCCGTGGACCATCGAGTTGAACTGGCGGCCGCGGCGGGTCGAGAGAAACAGCTCCCCGCTTCCCAGCTCGCGCTCCGCCGGCGGCTCGACGGGAAGGAAGCGCGCCCGCCCGGACGGGGTCGCGAATCGCCCACGCTCGAACAGGCGCTGCCCGCCCCACTGGAACTCGTCTCCCTTTCGCTTCAGGTTCTCGATCCCGGCATAACGGGGTTCGGCCCTGGCGATCTCGGCCCGGATCGCGGCCGTGTCCGCGAAGTCGAGCACGCCGGCCGGCTCGGGCCGAACTCGGGCGATGACCTCACAAAGCACCTCCCACTCCGGGCGGCATTCGCCGAGGCGTCTTGCCGGGGCGCCGCCGTGTTCGATCGGTGGCGAGTAGACGATCCGCCGTTCGGTCGTTGTCTCGGTGACTCCGCCGGGGATCTCGTAGCGGGTGGTGGCCGGCAGCAACAGCACCGTATCGCTCGGCTCGACCAGCATGGCGCTGTTCAACACGATGTCCTGGTGGATCCGGATGCTCGGGCGTTGCAGCGCGCGCTCGACGCGCCCCCGGTCCGGCGTCGTTTCGAGGAAGTTGCCGCCGAGGATCCAGAAGGCGTCGATGTCGCCGTCTGCCGCGGCCTCGATCTGGCCGGTGGCCGCCAGACCGGGTCCGCGCGGTGGTTCGAAGCCCCAGACCTCGGCCCAGTGGTCGAGGAGTTCGGTCTCCGACACCGGTGCGCAGCCGACCTCGGACCCGCCCTGAACGCCGGAATGGCCGCGGATCGGCACCAGGCCGGCGCCGGGAAGGCCCGGAAGTCCGCGCATCAGTCCCAGGTTGCACATCGCGAGCACCGTGTCGACGCCGTGACGGTGCTGGGTCAGGCCCATGGACCAGACGAGGATGGTCTTCGGTCTGGAGCAGAGGAGCGCGGCGAAGCGTTCCATCTCGGCTCGCGACGTGCCGCTGGCGTTCTCCAGTTCCTGCCAGGAGGCCTGCCGCAGGGCGGCTTCGAGAGCGGCGAAGTCCTCGGTGGAGCGCTCGATGAACGCCTGCGCGACACCTCCGGGGAGGTCGAGCAGGGCCTTCATCGTGCCGTTCAGGAAGGCGAGGTCCCCGCCCGTGTCGACGGCGAACCAGTGTCGCGCCAGGTCGGTGCCCCATACCGCGCTCGAGGGCACCGACGGCACCCAGTAGCGTTCGAGACCAGGTTCGCGATACGGGTTGACGACCGCGATCTCGGCGCCCCGCCGGACCGCATGGTGGAGGTACTTGACGGTCACCGGCTGGTTGTTCGGCACGTTCGAACCGAAGAACACGATCAGGTCGGCATCGAGCCAGTCCCGGTAGGAGTTCGTTGCGGCCCCGTAGCCGTAGGCCCTCTTGAGGGCGATCGTCGAGGCGGCGTGGCAGAGGCGGGCGGCCGTGTCGACGTGAGGCGTGCCGAAGAACCGGGCGGCCTTCTGCGCCACGTAGTAGGTCTCGTTGGGAATGCCGCGTGAGGTCAGGAAGAAGGCCGCGCGCCTGGGGTCGCGTTCGCGGATCTCCGCCAGTCCGGAAACCGCGATGTCGATCGCCTCGGGCCAGGAGACGCGCCGGAAACCCGACTCGCCGGCTCGACGAAGCATCGGGTAGGCCAGTCGCCCCAGGCCGCGCAGCGCCGTCGAGCCGCGTGCGGCAAGGGCTCCGGCGTTGGCGAGCAACCCCGGGTCGACAGCCGGCATCGTGTTCAGCCGCAACAGGTCGAGCCGGACCATGCAGAGATGCACGCCGTCCAGGGTCCAGTCCCGGAGTCCCGAGGTCCCCAACGCACAGCCGTCACAGACGCCGTCCCGCAGGATGCGCCACGCGTAGCCGCTTTCGTCGCGGTTCCGCCACGCGACCTTGGCCATCTCCAGGTAGTGGCGCGGCTTGGTTTGCCCCAGGCCGAAGGGGGTCCGCAGGCTGGGGCTCACCTACCGATCATAGAAGAGCGAGGTTGGGGGCTGGGGCCGAACCAGGCCTGCGACAGGTTCGGCGGTGCTAGTGGAACGGGCGTGCAGCCGCCGCTTTGAGTCGCCGGATCGCGTCGTCGTCCTGCAGGTTCAGCACCTGAAGTCCGGGAAGGTGCTCCGAGACGGCTCTCGTCAATCGGCGATCGTCGGTGACTAGGGTGGAGTGCGTGCGCTGGGCGCAAGCGATGTAGAGGCAGTCGTAGACCGGATGACCGAGTTCGGCGGCGAGTCGAGCAGCCTCCGCGAGCAGATCCTCCGTGTCTCGGAAGGAGAGCACTTCCCGGAGGTTCTCGACCTCCCTGAAGTAGGGAGTGAGGTCGTCCAGCTCACCGCGGCGGACCTTCTTCCAAAGGACGTTCGCGCATTCAAAGGGCAGGAAGGTAGGGGCGTAGCGCGCTATCCGCCGACCGCGCAGCAGGTACGCCTCCTCATGTCTCGGTTCCGCCACGAACCACTTGACCGCGACGCTCGCGTCGACGGTGACTCTCACCGGTCGCGGTCTTCGCGAATCAGGAGGGTGCTGTCCGACTGAGGGGTGCCGATTGTCTGCTTGGCGAGGCGACGGGTTCGCTCGAAGAACTCGGCGGCTCGCGCGTGGTACGCGCTGTCGTAGACGCTCTCGGTCAGTCGGTGGCGGACCTCCGCTTCAAGGGAACGGTGGTTCACCTTGGCGGTCTCCTTCAACTGGTCGATGACGTTGTCGTCGAGATTGCGTACAGTCAGGTTGCCCATCGTCATGGTCCTCCGTCGATCCCGCGGGGCATGTGAATGCGAAACGCTAGCACTATGGTTTCATACCGGCAAGGAACGCAGTGGGCCCGGACTCTCCCGGGGCTCAGGAACTGCATCAAGGCACTCCCTGTTCTGCTTGCGGTCGTGCCGGCCGCGGCCTTGGCGCAGAGCAGGCAGGCGGAAGTCACCCCGGCTTTCGGGACCGAGAACTTCGCCGCCGCGGTCGATCCGCGGGCCGACGGTTGGGACACCGAGGCGCTCAGCGAACAGGCTGAGGCCCAGCTCAAGAGCGTCGCCGCGTGGCTTGCGGAGGTTGCGGCGGGCGGCGCCGCCGCCGTGCCGGCAGGCGACATCGCGTCGGTCGTCGATCAGGCTTTCGAGTCCCCGGGATTCATTCCCGTTGAACTGACCGCGCGCTACCGGGGCACGGCGTTCGCCGTCGAGAGCGGGAGCGTGAGTGGCGCGGCTACCGCCTATCGCGGCGTCGAGGGCTTCAGACGCGCCCTCGGCGCTCTCGCGGAGCGGCTGGCCGGCGAAGGGCCGACGCGGGCGGACTTCAAGCTCTACTCGGTCGACGCCGGCTCCGCCGGGTTCGCCACGCTGGCGTACTTCGAGGCCTCGGTCGCGGCACCGGCCGGCAGCCGCCAGTTGAACGCCGTCTGGTCGACCATCTGGAGGTTGCCGGCGGACGGCGGCGGCGGGCCGCTGCTGCTCAGGGTCGAGGTCTCCGACTACGAAGAGACTTCGACTCCCCGCGGCCCCCTCTTCGTCGACGTCACGAAAGCCGCCGTCGGCCACAACCCCAGCTACCAGGACCAGTTGCTGCAGTCGCCCGACGCCTGGCTCAACCGGATCCCGAAGGCGGCCGGCTACAACAAGACCGGCTGGCAGGGCGTGTCGGTCGCCGATGTCAACGGGGACGGGCTCGACGACATCTTCCTTCCCGAGCAGGGCGGCCTGCCGAACCGCCTCTATGTTCAGAACCGGGACGGCACGTTCGACGACAGCTCGGCCGAAGCCGCGGTCGACTACCTGGAGCGCGCCCTCGCCGGGCTGTTCGTCGATCTCGACAACGACGGCGACCCGGACCTCGTTCTGTCCAGCCGGCCGGCGGTGCTGGTGCTGGAGAACGACGGCAGCGGCCGCTTCGCGCGCGTTCGCCACGTCGCCGGCAACATCCCGGACAGCAACTCGCTGTCGGCCGCGGACTACGACAACGACGGCGACCTCGACCTCTACGTCTGCGCCTACCGTCGCGCGTACGACGAGCGCGGAGTGGCCAGCCCGGTCCCGTACCACGACGCGAACAACGGCGGCCGCAACGCGCTGCTCCGCAACGACGGCGGCTTCCGCTTCGTCGACGCGACCGTCGAGGCGGGACTCGATGTGAACAACCGCCGTTTCTGCCTGGCCGCCTCCTGGGAGGATTTCGACGGCGACGGCGACGCGGACCTCTACGTGGCGAACGACTACGGCCGCAACAACCTGTACCGCAACGACGGCGGCCGCTTCGTCGACGTGGCCGGCGATGCCGGCGTCGAGGACATCTCCTCGGGCATGTCCGTGAGCTGGGCCGACTACAACCGGGACGGACGCATGGATGTCTACGTCGGCAACATGTTCTCCGCGGCCGGCAACCGGATTACCTATCAGCGGAAGTTCGAACGTGACCGCCAGCGCGCCGGGCCGCTGGCGGAGGTCCAGCGGATGGCGCGCGGCAACTCCCTGTTCGCGGGTGCTTCGGACGGCGGCTTCCACGATCGCAGCGTGGAAGCCAACGTCACGATGGGCCGTTGGTCCTGGTCGTCCGTCTTCGCCGACCTCAACAACGACGGCTGGGAGGACCTGGTCGTCGCCAACGGCAACCTGACCCAGACACTCCCGGACGACCTGTGAAGCTTCTTCTGGCGGCAGGTCGTGCCGCGCGCGCCCAGCTCCCCGGATGACCGCTCGCTGGAGCCGTATCTCGAGTCGCTGCGCGCGCTCCACGAACGGCTCGACGAGGGGCTCTCCTTCAGTGGCAACGAACGGAACTGTGTCTTTCTGAACCCCGGCGAGGCTGGCGGCGCTTTCGCCAACGCCTCGGCGGTGAGCGGTTTGGACTTCCCGGACGACGGCCGCGGCATCGCCTTCCTCGACCTGGAGGGCGACGGCGACCTGGACGTGGCGATCAGCAACCGGACCGCGCCGCGGCTGCGGCTGATGCGGAACGAGTTGCCGGCGGGGCGGCGCTTCGTTGCCCTGCATCTGGAGGGAAACGGCGCCGGCACGAACCGGGACGCGGTTGGAGCACGGGTGGAGCTCCCGACCTCGTCCGGCATCCTCCGGCGCTCCGTCCGAGCCGGCGAGGGCTTCCTCTCGCAGTCGAGCCGCTGGCTTCACTTCGGTTTGGGCGACGGCGAGGTGTCGGGCCCGGTGAGGGTCCACTGGCCCGGGGGCGGCGGCGAGACGTTCGCCGGCGTCGAGGCCGGTGGCCGCTACCGCATCGTTCAGGGCAGCGGCCGGACGGAGGCCGTGCCGCCGCCGCCGCCGGGACGTACACCGTTGGTGCCGCGCGCCCAGGAGCCGCCGGCGCCGACCACGGGCGCGCGCGTCGTCCTGGCGCCCCGTCCGCCGGCCCCTTCGTTGACGCTCCGCCCCTTCGACGCCTCGGAACCGGTGCCGGTCGAGGCGGGCCAGGGCCGGCCGGTGCTGGTCAACATCTGGGCGAGCTGGTGCGTTCCCTGCCGCTTCGAGCTGCAGGACCTGGCGAACGAGGAAGGTGCGCTCCGTGCCGCGGGCCTCGGGATCGCCGCGCTGTCGACCGACGGCATGGGTGACGTGCCGACCACGACCGAAGCGGCGGCGCGGAGCTTCATGGACGAGATCGGCTTTCCGTTCCTGAACGGAGTAGCGACCGAGGAGACGCTGGACAAGGTCGAGATCGTCAAGAGGTCGTTGTTCGACCGCCGCTTTCCGCTGTCGCTGCCGTTCTCCATGCTGCTCGACCGCAAGGGTCGGGTCGCCGTGCTCTACCGGGGAGGCGTCACCGCCGATGACCTGCTCGCGGACCTCGAACTGCTGGTCGCCGCCGACTCCGACCTGCGGTCGGCGTCGGCGGTGCTTCCAGGCCGTTGGTACACGGAGCCCCCGGACGAGGTGTCGCTCGCGAGCTACGCGCGCTGGTACGAGGAGCGGTTTCCCGAGGAGTCCGTGGCCCTCCTGCGGCGTTCGGTGGAGGTCGAGCAGGCGCGCCTCGACGATGGCGGTGGACCGTCGTTCGAGCGGCAGGGGGCGCGTGACCGCCTGTTCAAGTCGCTCCAGCGCCTGACCGTGCTCGAAGGCCGGCGCGGGGACAACGAGGCCGCGGCCCGCTACGCCCGTGCCGCTCTCGACCTCGAACCCGACGATCCGGCCGCGCGGGCCGCCTGGCAGAACGCTCTCCTCGATGCCGGCGACACCGGCTCGGTGCGGGCGCAGGCCGAGGCCGCGCTCGCCGCCGACCCGGGAGACGTGGCGGCGCGCGTGCGCCTTGCGGAGCTGCTCGACAGGGAGGGACAGACCGGCGAGGCGTTGCGGGAGCTGCGGCGCGCGGTGGAGGAGAGTCCGCGTGACGTGGAGTTGCGGTATCTCTACGGTCAGTTGCTCGGCAAGGCGGAGCGCCTGCGGGAGGCGATGGAGCAGTTCGCGGCCGTCGTCACCCTCGATCCACGCCACGTCGAAGCGCACCGGGTCCTGGCGGAGGCCGCCGTCCGCAGTGACGAGTTCGGCGCCGCCTGGGGACACTATCGGGCGATCCTCGAAGTCGAGCCGCGCGACACGGAGGCGCTCTTCGGAGCGGCCCGGATCGCGGCCGGCGTGGGCCGCCTGGAAGAGGCGGTCGAGAACTACCGGGCGCTGCTTTCGCACGACCCCGACCACGCCGCGGGCCGCCACGAACTCGGACTGGCCCTGATCCGCGGCGGTTCGGCCGGCGCCGCCGAGGGCGCGGAACACCTGCGTCGCGCCTACGTCGAGGACCGGAACCTCCTGGCGCGAGGCAACGACATCGCCTGGACCCTGGCGACCCATCCGGATGCCGGTCGGCGCGACGGCCAACTCGCTCTCGTGATCGCACTCGAACTGAACGCGGTCGCCGGCGGCGTCGAGCCGGCTCTGCTCGAGACCCTGGCGGCCGCCCAGGCCGAGACCGGCGACTTCGCAGCCGCGGCGCGGACGGTGGAGAAGGCGCTCGAGATCGTCGGCGCCGCGGGGAACGACTCCCCCGGCCGGGAGCGGCTGCGCGAGTTGCTGAACGGCAGGCTCGAGCAGTACCGGCAGGGGATTCCCGTTCGGGGCCGGTAGGGCCGGGTCAGGCGTCGCTGAACGGATCGCGTACGGTCACGGTCGCGGGCGCGTCAATCAGTTACGCGAGCGGTCGCGCTCGTAGAGTCCCTCCCGTGTCCACTCTCGGCGGTCCGGGACGCGCGCTCGTCGTTTGGCTTGGCGCGCTTCCTGGCGAGCCGTCGCGGCGTCGAAGAGACTCAGACTAGGGCCTGTTCACACTAACAG
>JAAXHG010000110.1 GCA_012270995.1 Vicinamibacteraceae bacterium
GAGGTGCTCGACCAGATCGAACAGCAACTCGCTGGCGGCCTCACCGCCTGACACGGCGACGGGGCACCGCCCCCTCGCTGGGCCGACACACAACGCATTCGCCCGGGCAGTAAACATCTGCTTGACCGTATAACTGGATGTCTGGCAGTATTGAAGTGTGCGTGCGCAAGATCGTCCGGAGGAGCCCCTACTGGGTCCACCGTCGGCCGCTGCGATCCGGGTCAGCGATTCCAGCAGGGTGCCGCTAGCCACCCAGATCGCCCGCCAGTTCATGTGGCAGGTGGCGTCAGGCCGGATCATCGCCGGCAGTCTCCTTCCCCCAATCGCCGAGCTGGCCGACGAACTCGGCGTCAGCGTCCACACGGTCCGAGCCGCCTACCGGCAACTCGCCGACGACGGCATCGTGTCGATCAGCCGCGGCTCCCGAACCAGCGTGCTCGGCTACGACAGAACTCGCGCCCTGATCCGCAATGATTCCCATCCGAGTTACAGCGTCGGCGTGATGGTGCCCGCCTTCACCGACTACTACGCCGACTTCCTCCAAGCCCTGAGCTTGGAGGCCGGGCTCGAGGGATGGCTCCCGATCATCTGCCAGACCCAGCACTACGACGCGCAGGTCACCTCGCGGCATCTCGACCAACTCTTCAGCCGCAACGTCGACGGCGTGATCCTGATCCATTTCACCGCGGCCGGCGATCAAGCAGTAGTGGACGTGGTCGAGTCGTCCTCCGCGCTGCGGCCGTTCGTGTTCGTCGACAGCGCCAACGTCGGCATGGGGTGGCACATCCTGGCCGACCGCGCCACCGACGGTTTCGAAGTCACCATGCACCTGGTCGAGCACGGCCATCGCCGGATCGCCCACATCGCATCGCCTACGGACTCCAGTTCGAACCTCCTCAGCACCGGCTACGCCAGGGCCTTGGCTGCCGCGAACCTCCCGACCGGTCCCGAACTGGTAGCCAACGTCGCCGACTTCTCGCTGGAAGCCGGAGCCAAGGCGGCGACCCATCTGCTGCTCCAGGACGATCCCCCCACCGCCATCTTCTGCGCCGGGGACATCCTGGCGCTCGGGGCCGTCTCCGCCGCGCACGAGCGCGGCCTTCACGTCCCGCGCGACCTCGCCGTCATGGGCTACGGCGAGATCCCGTTCGCCCGCCTGGCGGCGCCGTCGCTGTCAACCGTCCGCCTGCCTGCAGACCGGCTCGGCCACGAGGCGGTCCGCATGCTGCGCCAGGCGATCTCCGACGGGTCGCCGCAGCCGCCGGTGACGGTGGCGACCGAGTTCGTGGCCCGGGAATCCTGCGCCTGCGCGACCAGTCCGGACGGGCGATCCAAGGCGATCTCGACAAACAGATCGAGCAACGAAAGGGGAAACCAATGAGACGTGCGAAGCATTGGAGCACTGGCCTGGCACTGCTCCTGGCAGTGGCAATGGTGGCGGCCGCCTGCGGCGACGACGAGGATGCCGCGGCACCCGAGCCGGCGCCGACGACCGAACCCGCGCCTGAAGCGCCTGCGGAGCCGGAGCCAGAACCGGAACCGGCGCCCGAACCCGAGCCGGCACCGGAGCCGGTCTCGGTGTCGCTGCGGCTCCCGTGGTTCCCGAACACGCAGTTCAGCGGCTCGTACGTGGCCGCGGCCAAGGGCTACTTCGCGGAGGAGGGCCTCGCCGTGACCATCAACCCGGGGGGATTCGACGTGAACAGCATCACGCTGGTGGCGGCCGGCTCCGACACCTTCGGACTCCACGACACCGGCTCGCTGCTGTTCGCGGCAGCAGAGGACATCCCGCTGATGACGGTGGCCACCTACTTCCACAAGCATCCGGGAGCAGTCATGGCGCTCGCCGATTCCGGAATCGAGACCCTCGAGGACTTCGTGGGCAAGCGGATCGGATTCGCCGAGGGCGGGCCGTGGCAGCTGACCCAGGCCATGCTGGCCAAGAACGGCATCGACATCGACGACCTCGAGCAAGTGGCGATCGGCTTCGACCTGGCCCCGATACTCGACGGCTCAGTCGACCTGAAGACGGTGTTCGCCACCAACGAGCCCATCCTGGCCGAGCTGCAGGGCTTCCCGGCGAGAGTCTTCGTCCCCTATGACTACGGGGTCGAGACTTCCGCCAACGCGCTGTTCACCACCATGGACTACTTCGAGGACAACCCCGAGGTGGTCTGCGGGATGGTCCGGGCCATCTCCCGAGGGTGGGAGTTCGCCTTCGAGAACCCCGAGGAGGCGCTCGACATCGTCATCGCGATCGACCCCGAGAACCTCGACCGCGAGAAGGAGGCCCGCAGCCTCGAAGCCATCAAGGACGCCGTGCTCACGCCCGACGCGGTCGCCGACGGCATCGGCTCGATGAAGCACAGCCGCTGGGAGACGGTGGACGAGGTCATGCGCACCTACGGAGGCTTGGACGTCGACGTGGACCTCGATTCGGTCTACTCGGCCATGTGCTACTCGTAGGGTGAGCGGCGCCGGGGCAGTCCCCCGGCACAGCCTCGACGAAAGGG
>JAAXHG010000170.1 GCA_012270995.1 Vicinamibacteraceae bacterium
GTCAACGAGTAGGTCAGCGCACCGCCGCCTCCGCTCGCCGCGGGCAGCGTCAGGGCATCGATCGGCGTGTCCTTCACCCACGCCTGGTCGGGAATCGTCGCGTCGCCGAACGACGGGTCCTCAACCGTGATCGTCCGAAGCTCCGTCTTGTCGCCGAACCACTCGCCCCGCCGCGCACCATCCGCCAGCGGAAGTTGTGGCGCCCGAGCTCCGCCGGCGCCGTGATCGTGAACGTGAAGTCGGCCGTCGCGTTCGGTGCCACGTCCGACGGCAGCGAAACCCGGTTCAGACCCCAGATCACGTTGTCCTGCGGGCGCTGCGAACCCAACTCGTAGCCTGCCGCCGACGTCCACGTCGTCGTGCCGGCGTTGCGCATCCGCACCGTCACCGTCGCCGACGAACCCGCCGCCATGCGCGAAGGCACGCCCGCGTAGGACACGAACGACGCATCGTCCGACGCCTTGCCCGCCACCCTGATCGTGAACGAAAGCGAAGCGGCGTCGCCGTCCGTATCCGTCGCCGTGTACGTGTACTCCACGGCCTCCTGCTTCGCCGTCGGCGTGCCCGACAGCGTCCGCGTCGAGGCGTCGAACGTCACCCCAGCCGGCAGCGGGCCGGCCAGCGTGTAGGTCAGATCGGCGTCGCCGCGCCGAAGGAGGTCCCCGGCGTCGAGCTCGCCACGATGGGCCTATCGGTGACGACCGTGGTGCGCGACATCCGCCACTGGAACGCGTAGTTGCCGGCCGTCGCCGGCGCCGTGATCGTGAACTGGAAACTCCGCGTCGCGTTCGGCGCCACGCTGCCCGTGACCGCCACGCCGTTGACGCCCCAGCCATGACCAACCGCATCCAGCGAATACGAGGTCCTCGTCGCTCGAACAAGCTAAGACCCCGCGCCGGCGCCGCAGGCGAAGGCCTCCGTATCGACGATCGCCGGCGCCGGCCGGCCCGGCTCGTTCTCCTACGCGAAAGTGACGGCATAGTCCGGGCAGCGGAGCGGATGATTCGTGGTCCAGCCGTCGACACTCTGACTTGTCCTCTGAAGTTCCACATCCTTGGCCAGCAAAGAGTGTCTGCCGCAGGCTCCCAGCAGGACCGCCCGCTCGCCCGTGAAGAGATGCACGAAGTCGGCGCGGTGCACGTGTCGCAGACGCAGCAGGTCTCCATCGAGGTCCATCTGTGCCCCCAGCCATCGTCTGCCGAAGTACTGGTGCCAGGCGAAATCCCTCCCGGCCCGATCCAGAGCGGTCGACGCCCGCGCGACGTGGACGATGTGCGGCTCAACCGGGAGTTCGTTGTTCCGAAACACCATCTTCAGGTAGTCGCCGGCATGGCGAATCGCCGCCAGAGCGCCGCCGCGATCGGCCCAGTTCTCGGCCGCCGTGGCCGTGTACGCCACCAGGATGTCCAGCCGATCGTGGCTCTGGGGATCGCTCGCGCGCTCGGGAAGATCCGCTGGGAGAGTCCGCACCACGACGCGGGCGGTCTCGTCATGGAGGTCCTCCGCGCCCGCCTCCACGCCGCACCACGGCACGGACCCGTCCGGCTGCGGGCCGACGAGCGGCGCCATGCCGCCTCGGCCGTCCCGCTCCGCGTGGATCTGGTACGCGCCGCCGCCCGCCGCTCCGAAACGGCCCACCAGACGGCCGCCCTCCACCGTCAGCGCGACCGTGTCGTACCCCGCGCCGGGCTGGCCGCCGGACCACATCAGGTCGCCGCCGCCGCGGTCCTCGAACACGCTTTGTTCAGCCGACAGGACGCCGCCTTCGGGCGTCGGCACTTCCAGCCGCGCCGGCGCCGCGCGCAGCAAGTCCAGGTCCACCTGCACGGCTGTCGGAACCGGACCGATCGAAGGACCCAGGTCGCCCACCGATGCCGCTTGCCCGACGTCCGGCACGAGCGTCAGAAGCCGCTGCGCTTGCGCCGCCTGAGCCAGCGCAAGCAACGCGACGACCGCCAAGACGCAAGGCAACGCCGCGCGGAGACATCCTCCAAGCACTCCCGAAGCGGCGGACACGTCCCTCACGTCACGGCCCGCGAACAGGGACGTGAGAACTGGAGACAACCAGCCTCGCGAGTTCCGCCTGCCTTACGGCCGACCGCGCCGGTCAGGCGAAGCCCACCAACCGGCGAATCTCCGCCGCCTTCGGCTCCGCGACCTTCCGCGCGCGCTCCGCGCCGATGGCCAGCAACCGGTCGAGCTCTTCCGGCGCGGCCATCAGCTCCTCGCAGCGCCGCCGAATCGGCGCCACCACCTCGATCACCGCTTCGGCGACGCCCATCTTCAGGTCGCCGTAGCCACGAGCTCCGGCGAAGTCGGCCAGGACCTGGTCCTCGCTGCGATCCGTGATCGCCTGGTAGATCAAGAGCAGGTTGTTGACGCCCGCCCTGGCCGGGTCGTCGCTGAACTCGATCTCGCGCCCCGAGTCGGTGACCGCACGCTTCAGCGAACGCATGATCTCGTCGTCCGTGTCGGTGAGGCGGACCGCATGCCCTCGCCCGGCGGTCTCGCTCTTCGACATCTTCACCGTCGGATCGTCCAGGGCCATGACGCGGGCGCCGGCGGTCGGAATCACCGCCTCGGGCAAAACGAACGTCTCGCCGTAGAGATGGTTGAAGCGGCCCGCAATGTCCCGCGCCAGCTCCACGTGCTGCTTCTGATCCTCCCCGACCGGCACCTCGTCCGCGTCGTAGAGCAGGATGTCGGCCGCCTGGAGCACCGGGTACGTGAACAGACCGACGCCGATCCGCTCGCGGCCTCCCCGGCGTTCCGACTTCGCCTTGAACTGCGTCATCCGCTCGAGCCAACCGATCGGCGTGGCGCAACCCAGGATCCAGGCGGCCTCCGCGTGGGCGCGCACGTGGCTCTGGACGAACAGGATCGTGCGCTCCGGGTCGATGCCGCAGGCGAACAGCATCGCCGTCAACTCGCGGGTGCCGGCGCGCAGGGTCTCCGGGTCCTGGCGCACGGTGATCGCATGCAGGTCGACGACGCAGATGAAGTTCTCCCGGTCGTCCTGGCGTGCGGCCCAGTGCTTGACGGCGCCCAGGTAGTTCCCAAGGTGCAGCGCCCCGGAGGGCTGGATGCCGGAGAACACCCGGCGCCTGCGCACCGCCCCACTCATGCTGGAGAGGTCATCACGCCGGAACGGTCGGCGGGAGCTTCGCCGGGCGAAGCACGGTCCAGCCGACGCAGATGCCGTAGTTCACGAGCAGGCCCCAGACGCCGGCGCCCACTCCCCACGGACTGCGGGTCGCCCAAACGTCGAAGGCGGCGCCGCACCAGATGACGAGGGTGAGGAGCGTGCCCAGCACCATGCCCGCCAGCACGGCCGCGGCGGGCATCCGCCGCCAGTAGACGCCGAGCATGAACACCGGCGAGAGCTGGACCATGAACTCGAGCTTCAGTTCGATCAGCACCCAGATCGAACTCTCCGTCTCGAGCGACACCCAGGCCATCAGGATCAGGATCGCCATCACGCCCCAGGCGAAGGTCTTGCCGACGATCAACATCTCGCGGGCCGACGCCTCGCGGCGGAAGTAGTTCTTGTAGATGTCCTTCGTGAACATCGAGCCCATCGAGAGCAGCGCCGAGTCGGCGGTCGACATGATCGCCGCGACCACGGCCGCGAACACCATGACGATCAGCCAGTACATGACCGGCGAACGGTCGATCAGACCGCCCAGGACGTAGATCGTGACCTTGTCGCTCTCGAGCTGCGAAAGCCCCGGGAACCGGCTCAGCGCGATGAAGCCGATGAGGAAGGCGAGCAGGGTCGTGGCCAGCGGCATGAAGCCCATCGCCGCCAGCGACCGCCGCAGGCTCTTCTCACCCTTCGCCGCGAAGATGCGCTGGATCGCGTGGGGGTACAGCGCGACGCCCAGGCCGAGCATGAGGAGCGTGCTGACCCAGGTCCGAAGACCGCGGGCGTCCGGCGCCTCGAGCTTCTCCGGCGCCGTGGTGCGAATTCCCTCCGCCGCAGCCGCCAGGCCGCCGTCCGCGGTCACCAGCGTGTAGAGGATCACGGCGCAGCCGCACAGCAGCAGGGATCCCTGCACCGCGTCCGTCCAGGCCACGGCCCGCATGCCGCCGAGCGACTCGTAGATCAGCATCACGCCGACCAGGAGCAACACCCCCTGCATGAAGGTCATCCGCCCGCCGCTGATCGCCTCGACGCCGTGCCCCATCGCCACCAGTTGCTCGAGCACGTAGTTCGCGAGGCCCCAGCAGAGAAGCACGACGCACAGGATGCGCAGCGGATGCGAGCCGAACCGGTGGTACACGAAGTCGGTTGGCGTGATGTAGCCGAATCGGCGCGCCAGGTGGAACAGGCGTGGTGCGTAAATCATGAACACCGTGATGACCAGGATCATGAACGTGATGCTCACGATGTAGGTCGTTCCCTGCACATAGGAACGGCCGGCGAAGCCGAGCAGGGTGTTGCCGCTGTACTGGGTCGCGAACAGGGTCAGGAACAGAACCGCGAAGCCGAAGGTCGAACCCCCGAGATAGAAGTCGCGCAGCGAACGCTCCTTCTGGTGCAGGCGGCCTAGAAAGCCCAGGCCAAGCATGACGACCAGGTAGCCGCCGAGCACCAGAAGCGCCCCCGGTCCGAACGTCACCTCGGGAACGGAGGAGTTCACGCCTCGTCCTTCCCGCCGGCGCCCCGCTCCGGGTTCTGCGCCTGCTCGCCTGTGCCGCCGTCGCGCCAGAGCCGTAGCGACGCGAACGCCGTCACCACGGCCAGGAGCAGACCGCAGAGAATCGTGATCCAGGTCCACACCGGAAGGCCGAGCGCGAGCCGATCGCCGATCGCCGATGGCAGGTACCAGGGCACGCTGACGACGAGGATCGCCACCACCACCGGCAGGAACCAGCGGTGACGCAGGGGCTCGTCAGCCGGACGGATCGCCGCCCAGAAGGCGTCAGGATCCCGCTGGTCGCTGTACTCCGAGTAGGGTCCGTTGTCAGGCACCGAAGGCGGATTATGTCCCAGAGTCGCCGGTCGACGGCTGATCGGCCTCGCAACCCCGGCCGGGGCCGCGTGCTACCCTGCCAGTGCTCGCCTCGTAGCGTCTCTGGCGGGTTCGCTTCTCGCACAACACAGTCCACGAGACCGGGGCGCGCGAACGCCGTGAGCGTCCCTCAGACACCAGGACCGACCCTCTGCGCCATCGCCTTGGCCGTGTTGGCCTTCGGTTGCGGCGAATGGCTGGGGTCCGACGGCGGCACCGAACCGACCGACCACCAGGAACCGCGGAACTTGAATCAGATCGACGGCGACGGAACCGGCCCGACTGAAGCGAGACCGGAGGACCTCCAAATCGTGGACGTCGCCGTACCGACACCGAACTGGGCCTTGGCGATTCACGGCGGCGCCGGCAGCGCGAATCGCGCCACGACCGATGCCGAGGACTACTACGAAGCGCTCCGAGAGGCCCTGTCCCTGGGCGCCGAGCAGTTGGCCGGCGGCGAAGCGAGTCTGCGCGTGGTCGAGAACGTGGTCGCGGCCCTCGAGGACGATCCGCGCTTCAACGCCGGCCGCGGTTCCGTCTTCACGACCATCGGAACCCACGAGATGGATGCCGCGATCATGGACGGCCGCAGCCTCGCCTGCGGCGCGGTGGCCGCGGTGAAGAACGTCCGCAACCCGATCCGACTCGCGCGCCGCGTCATGGAGGACACCCGCCACGTCCTGATGGCGGGCGCCGGGGCCGACAACTTCGGCGTTGTCGCCGGCGTACGGCGGGAGCCGCAGGCCTACTTCAGCACGGAGCGGCAGTTGGAGCGGTTCCGCGAACTCCGTGCGCGGAGGGGCGCCAGCCAGGACGAAAGCGGCGACTCGGCGGCGACCACAGCCGGCGACTACACGGGCAACGCCGGAGCGCCCGCCGCTCTCGGCGGCGCCTCGCACCTGGCCACCGTCGGCACGGTGGCGATGGACCGCTACGGGAACCTGGCGGCCGCCACGTCGACCGGAGGCACGATGCTCAAGCGGATCGGCCGCGTCGGCGACGTACCGGTGATCGGCGCCGGCACCTACGCGAACAACTCCACCGCCGCCGTCTCGTGCACTGGCCGGGGCGAGGAGTTCATCCGCCACGCGGTAGCCCATGACGTTTCGGCGCGAATCGAGTACGGCGGCCTCACGCTGCAGGAGGCCGTACGGCAGGTGATTCAGGAGAAGCTCCGGCCCGGCGACGGTGGCCTGATCGCGGTCGGCCCGGACGGCGCGATCGCGATGGAGTTCAACACGAACGCCATGTTCCGGGGAGCGGCCGACTCGCTCGGGCGATTCGACGTTGGCATCTGGGACGAAGTACGGCGCGGCCAGCCCCCGTCCGAACAACCGGAAGCCGAAGCTCCGCCGTAGCGCGCGGACGGACCGATTCGAAGACACGGGACCTTGGAATAGTCCCGTGCCGACACGCATGCGGCAGCGTAATCCAATACAGAGATGTATCGTGAACGGGGCAGTCACGGAGAGGCGATGCCG
>JAAXHG010000160.1 GCA_012270995.1 Vicinamibacteraceae bacterium
GTCCAAACAACCGGGACCACCTCAAACAGCGACAACATCATTGACGCGATCAACGGCGACTACAGGGGAAGGAGCCATGCGGACGGCTCCCCTATGGACGAAGCCACGCCGATCACGAGGCATCCGTGCTGATGAAGAGGCACTCCAGGAGCCTGTTCTCCTACGTCGTACGGTACGACAGCGGATTCGCACCGAACCCATTTCACGGCTACTGCACCCTGGCGACCTGCAAGCCCGGTGTCCGCAAACAAGCGCGCGTCGGCGACTGGGTGGTCGGGACCGCCAGCGGCGGTGCGGCGGTACGGCGCCGGGGGCACTTGGTCTACGCCATGCAAGTCACCGAGATACTCACTACGGCTCAGTACTGGAGCGATCCGCGGTTCCGCTGCAAGAGGCCCGACCTGTGCCACAACTGGGTTGCCGCCTCGGGCGACAACATCTACGCACCTACCGAGCACGGCGGATGGCAGCAGCTCGACTCGTACCATTCGGAGAAGGATGGGCGACCGAACCCGAATCATGTGAAGCGAGACACCAGCGTGGAACGAGTGCTGGTGAGCGACAACTACGTCTACTACGGCGGCGAGGGGCCCAAGCTCTCGAAGAGATTCCTGTCGGGCGAGGCCATGGACCTGCTTCGAGGGCCTCGCAACTACCAGCGGGAAAGAGAGGAAGAGGTGATCGCGAGTTTCGAGGAATGGCTCGGCTCGCAAGGCGTTCGTGGCTACCAAGGGAAGCCATGGGACTGGGTCAGACGTCGGCGCTACCGGGTCTCGGGACAACGCGGGCTGGTGTGTGAAGCGTCTGGTACCAGGTGCTGAGCGGGAAGAGGGGGAAATGCGGTGGAGCTAGGCGAGTATCAGGTCCGGGCAAGGGAGACCGACCAGAATCCTGATGGCGCGAAGGCAAGCGGAGGATCTGCCCCGACGCGGGAAGAGATCATCCCGATACTGGGTCTTGTCGGAGAGGTGGGCGCGCTGCTTTCGGAGTACAAGAAACTGCTGCGCGACGGCGAGATCCACCGGACCTTCCGCGACGAATTGGCGGAAGAGCTGGGTGACGTGCTTTGGTACGTGGCGAACCTCGCCGACAAGTTCGATCTTGACCTGGACGAGATAGCCGCCGCGAATCTCCGAAAGGTGCGGGGCCGGTGGCTAGGGCGAGACGGCCGCGTCCGGTTCTACGACGAAGCTCAAGGAGCCAAGCAGCAGTTGCCGCGGAAGTTCGAGTATCGGTTCGAGCAGGAGAGGGTCGACGGCGTGACGAGGGTGAGAATGCTGGAGGCGTCGTCGGGAGCACCGGCAGGCGATCCGCTTCGCGACAACACCTACGATGACGACGGGTACCGGTTCCACGACGTGATTCACCTCGCGTTCGCGGCGTACCTGGGCTGGTCACCTGTGCTGCGGAAGCTCTTGAGGACAGGCGGGCGGCTCGTCAGTCGGACGCCCGAAACGGTGGACGACGCTGAAGACGGGGGGCGGGCTCAGGTCGTAGAAGAGGCAATCGTCGCGGCGGCCTTTATCTATGCCGAGGATCATGAGTACTTGGATGGTGCAACGACGGTCGGCCAACAGCTGCTCCGGCACATCGCAAGGATGACCCGCAAGCTGGAGGTCAGCGACCGCTCGTCATGGGAGTGGGACCCCTCCTCTCCGGCTTTGCCGTCTGGCGGGAGTTAGCGAAGAACGGCGGGGGGTGCGTGGTCGGCGACCTGAGCGGTCCTTCCTTGTCTGTCAGACCTCCAAGGCGGGCAGTGCAACGCGGAGAACACGCCGCCGCAACCAAAGTCCCGTCAGGTTGACGGTCTTCGCAGACGCGCTGGCTGAACGCTGACCCTGACCTGGGAGTGCACGCGAGCCGCCATGCGGCTAGCATCCGCGGCCATGCCTAGCGCCCCAAGGCAGCTTCCATCGCCAGTCGGCATCCTCGACAACCGCTCCCGCGGCATGGCCGGAGACTTCCTGAAAGCACACCTCCAGGAAGGCACAGAGCTCTCGGTCGTCTCCGCCTACTTCACGATCAGCGCCTACGAGGCACTAAGGGAGGAACTCGAACGCGTCGAGCGGATGCGTTTCCTCTACGGCGCGCCCCAACACCTGCGTGCCCTATCGCGGGACAAACGGCCGGCAAGAGCCTTCGGGCTGACGGAAGCGGGCCTCGCGCCCACTCGGCAGCTGACGCAGCGTGCCGAGGCGAAGCGCTGCGCCGACTGGATCCGTCGCAAGGCGGAGATCCACTCGGTCAAGGACGACCTACTGCACGGGAAGATGTACCACGTTCAAGGCGCCCGAGCGCACGCCCTGATCGGCAGCTCGAACTTCACCCTTCCCGGGCTCGGTCTGCACGAGCGGAAGAACGTCGAACTGAACCTGGTCGTCGACGGGGACCGTGACCGAAACGACCTCCTAGCGTGGTTCGAGGAGTGGTGGAGCGACACGAAGCGAACCGAAGACGTGAAGGACCGCGTGCTGCGCGAGTTGGAACTTCTTCACCGCAACCACTCGCCCGCGTTCATCTACCACCTGACCCTCTTCCACCTCTTCGGGGACGAACTGGCCGATCTCGCCGGAACGGACGATGATGTCGACCGACGCGGCCTGGGCCGGACGGAGATCTGGCGTTCGCTCTTCGACTTCCAGAGGGAGGCCGCGAAGATCGTCATCGATCGGGTGAATCGACTGAACGGCTGCATCCTCGCGGACAGCGTCGGCCTCGGAAAGACCTACACCGCCCTCGCCGTCATCAAGTACTTCGAGTTGCAGAACGAACGGGTCCTGGTTCTCTGTCCCAAGAAGCTGATGCGGAACTGGAAGAGTTTCAAGGCGAACTCGACGGTCAATCCGTTCACTGAAGACCGCTTCAGCTACGACGTCCTGTTTCACACCGACCTCTCACGTAGCTCCGGCTGGAGTGGCGACCAGGACCTCGCCACCGTGAACTGGGGCAACTACCACCTCGTCGTTATTGACGAGTCCCACAACTTTCGCAACAACACCCGGGGCGCCGAGGCCGACGGCGAACCCAGGCGAAAGTCGCGGTACGAGAAGCTGATCGAGGACATCGTCGGCAGCGGCATCAATACGAAGGTCCTCATGCTGTCCGCCACACCGGTCAACTGCGACCTACGCGACCTCCGGAATCAGATCTCCTTCATCGCGGGAGGTGACGTCACCCGCGAAGCAGCGGCCGACGGTTTCTTCGGCGGCCCGGAGCGCCTTGACGTCGACTCCATCCGCCAGACAACCGAAGCGGCACAGAGGCGATTCGCCGACTGGGCTCGCAAGCCCCAGGCGGAGCGCAAGCGCGAAGGCTTGATCGATGTTCTCGACGCAGACTTCCTCCGTCTCCTGGATGGCGTCAGCATCGCCCGGTCCCGCCGGCACATCCTGGAGCACTACGAAGACGACATGGGCCGGCTCGGCGCGTTCCCGACACGAGAGCGGCCCGAGTCGGTCTATGCCGATATCGACATCCAGAACTCGAAGTTCTCCTTCGATGGGCTGGTCGACCAGATCGAGAACCTGAATCTGGCTCTCTACAACCCCACGGGATATCTCCGCGACGACCTGAGTCCCGCGGTGCGAGCCGAGTACGAGCGGGACGTGGTCAGCGGCTTCACCCAGGTGGGCCGCGAGCGCAGCCTGATCGGGATGATGAAGGTGAATCTCCTGAAGCGGCTCGAAAGCTCGGTCCAGTCCTTCCGCCTCACCCTGCAGAGAACCCTCGGGAAGATCGACGACCTCTTCGAGGCATTCCAACGCTTCGAGCTGGCGGAACCGCGCAACCTGGACCTCCCCTACTCGGAACTCTCGCCGGATGATGTCGAGGACCCGGACGTCGAGTACGGCGACTTCGTCGTCGGCGGCAAGCTCGGCTTTGACTTGCGGCACATCGACATCGCGAAGTGGCGCCCTCTCCTGGAGCAGGATCGGGTGATCTTGAGCCACATTCTGGCGGAGGCGACTGAGGTCGTTCCCGGACGGGACGCCAAGCTCGCCGAGCTCCGTCGGCGCATCGAGGAGAAGCTCCGGGCACCGAGCAGGACGAAACACGGGCAAGAGAACAGGAAGGTCCTCGTCTTCACGGCGTTCTCCGACACGGCGGAGTACGTGTACGACAACCTGGAGCCGGCGGTGCGGGCGGAAGGCGGCCAGATCGGTCTCGTCCGGGGAAGCGGCGGCAACCGAGCCACATCCGGGCGGGCCAACTACGACGAGATCCTGGCGAACTTCAGTCCGGGGTCGCACGCCGGCACATTCTCGCGTGAAGACGGAATCGACGTGCTGGTGGCTACGGACTGCATCTCCGAGGGGCAGAATCTCCAGGACTGCGATGTCGTCATCAACTACGACATTCACTGGAATCCCGTGCGCATCATCCAGCGGTTCGGCCGCGTGGACCGGATTGGTTCCCCGAACGCGTCCGTGAAGCTGGTGAACTTCTGGCCCGTCGAGGACCTGGACCGCTATCTGAATGTCCAGAGCCGCGTTCGAGCGCGAATGGCGCTGGTCGACGTGACGGCTGCGCAGGGCGACAATCTGCTGGAAGACCAGCAGACGAAGGAGATCGTCCAGGAAGAACTGCAGTTCCGCGACAAGCAGTTACGGTTGCTCAGGGAGCAGGTGGTCGATCTGGAGGACTTCGAGGACGCCGTCAATCTGGCCGACTTCTCGTTGGCGGACTTCCGACGCGACCTGCAGGAGTTGCTCGCATCGCAGCGGGAAGCGCTCGAAGCGGCCGCTCTCGGCCTCTACGCGGTTGTGCCGCCGAGCACGCCGAGTGGAACCGCGGCGCCGGGCGCGATCTTCTGTCTGCGTCAGCGCAACGGCGAAGTACCGGATGACGCTGGCCCCCGAGGCCGCGGTCGCCGGGGCGCCGAGCGGCGCCGGATCAACCCCTTGGGCCGCCACTACCTGGTCTACGTCCGCGACGCCGGAGAAGTAGAGTTCGGATTCACTTCGGCCAGAAGAACGCTGGCGCTGTTCCGAGACCTCGCGCAAGGCAGAGACTCGGCCATCGAGGAGTTGTGCGGGATCTTTGATCGACGCACGAGCGACGGCTCGGAGATGGGCCGCTACAACGAACTGATCCTCCGCGTCGTCCGCCACATCGCCCGCGCATTCTCGCGGCGCGCAGGCGCCCAACTGGGCCGGAGGGACGGCCAACTGCCGCCGGCCGCCGCGCAGCCGACCGGAGTCGACGGCGACTACGAGCTGGTGACGTGGCTCGCGATCATCGACTCGAACCAAGGGAGCGAGACGTGAACCCCATGACGCGAACCGCACTCCGCGACGCTCTGGCCGCGGGCGCCCGCATGCCCTTCCACGAAGCGGCGCTCCTGCTGCTGAATCGTCTCGGCTTCGAGAGCGACAGGAGGCTGCCGGGCCAGACGGGCCGCGTCGGGGATCTCCCCGAGGCGTTCCAGGTCAACGAAAGAACGACGAAGACCGCCCAGGCGTTCAAGGACGAGGCCCTGTCGGCGCATGTCCTCTTCCAGGTCGGGGACGAGGAGATCCGGGACTCGGCGCAGGCGCGCCTGGTCGAGGACGCGGGGCGGTTCGATGCCGGCGCCACCAAGAGCTTCCTGTTCGTGGCGGTCGAACTGCGAGGCACGGGAAGCGGCTACTCGCGGACGCGCTTGTCCCAGTTCGCCCGCGAGATGAACCAGGGCCTCGCGATGCCCGCGTTCGTCCTCTTCCGTGAGGCGGACACCGGGAATCTGACGCTCGCCTTCGTCGACCGCCGGCCGCACAAACGAGACGACGACAGAGAAGTGCTGAGCCGGGTTTCGCTGATCCGGGGCATCGACCCCTCCGCGCCCCACCGCGCCCACCTGGACATTCTCTCCGACCTGTCCCTGAACGCGCGACTGGCCTGGATGGATGGCCGGGGAAAAAGCCGGAACTTCGACGGCCTCCGGGCGGCCGTCCTGGACGCACTGGACACGGCCGAACTCAACAAGCGCTTCTACAAGGAGCTCTTCGCGTGGTTCGAACGAGCCGTTGAGGAAGCCAGGTTCCCGGCGGACCCGAACCGCGCCGTCGACCCGGAGCACCACGTCATCCGGCTGATCACCCGGCTCATGTTCATCTGGTTCATCAAGGAGAAAGGTCTCGTTGCGCCCGAGCTCTTCGTCGAAGACAGGGTGGGCAAGCTGCTCAAGGACTACGACCCGAACGACGGCGACTCCTGGTATCGGGCCGTGTTGCAGAACCTGTTCTTCGCCACGCTGAACACGGAGATCGAGCGACGCGACTTCAGCAGTCGCACCAAGCTCACGCACCGGGTACACGGGCTGTACCGCTACCGGGATCTGATGACCGACCCCGACCGGCTCGTCGATCTCTTCCGGAAGACGCCGTTCATCAACGGCGGCCTGTTCGAGTGCCTGGACAGCGACGACCGCTCCCAGACGACGGGCGGATGGCGGATCGACTGCTTCACCGACAACGAGAATCACCGCATCAAACTCAGCGTGCCCAACCGTCTCTTCTTCGACGACAAGGGGCTCATCCCGCTGTTCGAGCGGTACCGCTTCACCGTCGAGGAGAACACGCCCATCGAGAAGGAGGTGGCGCTCGACCCCGAACTCCTGGGAAGCGTTTTCGAGAACCTCCTGGCGGCGGTCAACCCGGAGACCAGGGAGACCGCCCGCAAGGAGTCGGGGTCGTTCTACACGCCCCGACCCATCGTCGACTACATGGTCGGGGAGGCGCTGGCGCTGGCGCTGGCCAACGCCGTCGCGCCTGAAGACGGCGACCTGACTTGGTGGCGTGACCGACTCCTCCACCTCCTGGACCCGGCCGCCGCGTTCGATGACTCCGACGAGGAACTTTTCACGTCCGACGAACGAGACGGCATCGTCCAGGCCGTAGCGGACCTCACCGTCCTCGATCCGGCGGTCGGCTCGGGCGCGTTCCTGATCTCGGCACTGCACACGCTGACCCTGGCGCTGCGCCGACTCGACCCGCGAAACGAGCTATGGGAAGCCGTTCAGCGGCGACGCGCCGCCGACCGGGCGAAGAAGGCCTTTCTTGCTCGTGCCGATGACGCCGAGAGGAAGGACGAGTTGGAGGGAGTCGACGAGACCTTCAGGACCTACCGAAGCTCGGACTTCGGTCGAAAGCTCTTCCTCATCCAGAACTGCCTTCACGGGGTGGACATCCAGCCCGTCGCCTGTCTGATCGCGAAGCTCCGGTTCTTCATCTCCCTGGCCATCGAGCAAGAGACGTCGCGGAACCCGGACTCGAACTACGGCGTCCGGCCGCTCCCCAATCTTGAGACCCGCATTGTCGCGGCCGACACGCTCGTCGGCGTGACCGTCACCTTCGACGCCGAACGAAGGTCGCGTGTTCAGGCGACGATCGACGCCGGGGAACAGAATCGGATCAAGGCCGGCCTTCGGGAGAACCGGGAGCGCCACTTCCACGCCACCACCTGGGAGGAGAAGAAGCGCTGTCGGGTTCGGGACCGCGACCTCCGTCTCGCGCTTCGGAAGGAACTGCAGAGCGTGGGCATCCCGTCGACGGACGCGGCCCGAGTCGCCGAATGGAACCCCTACGACCAGAACGCATCGGCATCCTGGTTCGACACGGAGTACATGTTCGGCCAGCGCGGCTTCGACATCGTCATCGGCAATCCGCCCTACCGCCAGTTGCAGAAGGACGAAGGCGCCCTGGCCAACAAGTACAAGGACGCCGGCTTCGACTCGTTCGTAAGGACGGGGGACATCTACCAGCTCTTCATCGAGAAGGGGATGGACCTTTGCCGTGGCGAAGACTCCGTCCTCGCCTACGTCACGTCGAACAGTTGGCAGAAGGCCAAGTACGGCGCCAAGACGCGCAAACTCCTCGATGGACACTCGCCGCTCCGCTTCATCAATCTGGGGCCGGGCGTGTTCGAGAACGCCGTCGTGGACACCTGCGTCCTGATCGTGAAGCGCGGCAGCCATGGCGAACCCTGTCGGACCGCCGAGCTGCGGAAAGACGACGCGTTCCCGCCCCGAGAAGAGAACTGGGCCGACCTCCGCCGGATCGAGGACGGACCGTGGTGCGTCCTGTCGAAGGCGGAGTGGTCGTTGATGGAGAAGATCGAGACCGCCGGAAAGCCGCTGCGGGAATGGCCCGATGTTTCGATCAACTACGGGATAAAGACCGGCCTGAACAAGGCGTTCATCGTCGGTAATGAGACGAAGGAAGCGCTGATCCGCGAGGATCCCCGGTCCGCCGAGCTGCTGAAGCCGATCGTGAGGGGCGGGACGTTCACGCGTACCGGGTGGCGTGGGCCGGCCTGTGGCTGATCGCCACGTTCCCCGCAGCCGGAGTCGATATCGACGAGTACCCGGCGGTCCGCCGGTGGTTGTCCTCCTTCGGAAGGCGGCTTTACCAGACCGGCGAGAGGCTCCCCGACGGATCCCGCGCGCGCAAGAGGACGCAGCACGCGTGGTGGGAACTGCAAGACTCCTGCGCTTACTACGGAGAGTTCGAGA
>JAAXHG010000185.1 GCA_012270995.1 Vicinamibacteraceae bacterium
CCTCGCTACGAACCTCGGTGAAATTTACGGCCTAGGCGGCGGTGGCTCGGGCCACGATACCGGCGCCCGTGCCGACGCGGCAGGTGTGGATCGCCGGCCGCCGGTCGAAGCGGCGCTCGAAGGCCGCCGCGGTGCGCTCGCGTACGTGGTCGGCGGCGGCTTCGCTGGTGATCGCGGTCACGCAGCCGCCGAAGCCGGCGCCGGTCAGGCGGGCGCCGTAACAGCCTTCGGCGCCGGCGGCAGCCTCCTGGAGCACGTCGAGTTCCTCGATGCTGACGTCGTAGTCGTCGCGGGAGCTGCGATGGGACTGGGCCATCAAGTCGCCGAGCATGTGCAGGTCGCCTTGCCGCAGCGCTTCGGCGCCATCGAGGACCCGGCGGCACTCGGTGACGACGTGGCGGGCGCGGCGGTCGAGCGGCGGTTCGAGCACGTGTCGCAGCCGGTCGAGGTCGGCGGGTTCCAGGTCGCGGAGCGTGGAGAGCCAGGGCAGGTGGGGCCGCAGCAGGTCGGCGGCGCGGAAGCACTCGGACTTGCGGTCGTTGAAGCCGGTGCCGGAGGCGAGGGCGCGGCGGACGCCGGTGTCCGCGACCAGGAAGACGAAGTCTTCGGGGGTCGGGATCGGCTCGTGCTCGAGCGACCGGCAGTCGAGCAGCAGGGCGTGTTGTTCGCGGCCGTGAACGGAGGCGAACTGGTCCATGATTCCGGACTGAACGCCGACGTACTCATTCTCGACCTGCCTGCCGATGCCGGCGCGCTCGATCCCGTCCAGTTGGAAGCCGGCAAGTTCCTCCCAGGCGCCGAGGAACGCCATCTCGACCGCCGCCGAGGAACTGACGCCGGCGCCGATCGGCAGGTCGCCGCCGAAGGCGGCTTCGATCGGCGGCACGTCGATCCCGCGGTGGCCGAGCGCCCAGGCGAGCCCCCGCGGATAGTCGACCCACGACGACGGTTCGCCGCGTTCCGCGACCGGCGGCTCGGGCTCGTCGACGTCGAACGACGCCTCCTCGCCGAGGTTCAGGGCCGCCAGCCGGGTATCCGCGCCGCGTGCCCGCCGGGCGGCGACCCAGACCGCGCGGTCGATCGCCGCCGGCAGCACCCAGCCCTCGCTGTAGTCGACGTGCGCACCCAGGAGGTTGGCCCTGCCGGGCGCGCGGGCGATGACGTCGGGCTCGGCGCCGAAGCGTTTCCGGAACGCGTCGACGAGATCGTCGACCTTCACTCGGGAGTCTCTGCCGTCAGGCCAGGAGGTGGTACATGTCGGTGCGGCGCTTCGCCGGGTCGTCGTGCCAGTCCCCGTAGAGCTCCCAGCAGGGACCCGCGAGGACGAGGTTCTGCTCGGCGCACCACTGGTGGATCGCCTGGTGGACGCTCGGGATCTCGCTGTAGTCGCCGTAGAGCGCGGCGTGGGCGCACCGGCCTGCCGGCGTCGCCGAGCGGACCAGGCCGTCCGCGGCCTCGGTCGTGGCGGGAACCTGGACTCCGACGTCGACCTCCATCCGGCCGCCGCTGACGTCGCGGTAGAACCAGACGTTTTGACCGGCGCCCTCGACGCCGTGGTCTCGAACGAACGCGCCGACCCGCTCCATCAGGGGCAGAAGCTTGGCGGGAACCTGGGTGAAGGTGGCGCTGGTGCGCTCCGCCAGCAGGGGCTGTTCCTCGACGGTGACGATCGAGATTTCCGTCATTGGTTGTCCTCGACAGGCGGCCAGGGATTGACGAGGTGAACGTCGGCCAGCTTGAAGTCCTGGACGTTTCGTGTTGCCAACATGGCGTCGCGAGAGCGGGCAATAGCCGCAATCTGGCCGTCCGCCTGCGAGATCGGCCGTCCTGCCCTTCGGCAGCGGGCGGCGATCTTTGCATAGGCCCTCGCGGCTTCCGTGTCGAAGGGAAGGAGGCGGCCCGCGAACAAGTCGCCGAACGCCTGATCGGCGGCTCGGGCGAGTAGCCGGCGTCGCCGGCCTTCAGGCAGGAACGCTATTCCCGCGCGGATCTCGGCTTCGGTCACGGCGGTCACGAACAGGCTGCTCCTGAACTGGCCGTCCAGCCAAGCGAGGACGATCGGCTGCGGCTTGGGCCGCATGAACTCCGACACGACGTTCGTGTCCATGATGACCGCTTGCGAAGAGATCACCGTTCTCGGCGAGGATGGGAGTTTCAGCAGATCGGCGGGAGCCAGATGTGGTACTGGGGCGGCGTCGTTGGTACGTGGGGGAGTCAGTCAAAGCGGGGTGGTTCACGCATGGGTTCCCTTGGCGGCAGCTCCAGCTCCACGCCGCCAAGGGGCTTGAAGAGCTCGTGGATCGCCGTCCCTAGTCCCTTTTCGGGCTCGGCGTCTCGCTGAACAGCCTCCCGCAGAATCAACCGGACCTCTTCTTCCATCGACCGGCCGTTGTCGGCCGCGCGCACGCGGAGGCGCCTCTTCACTCCTTCGTCGAGTTTCCTGACAGTGATGCTCGCCACGATTCGATGCCCTCCCTTTGACCCCGGAGAGTACATGGCGATTGCATTGCAATCAAGAACCGTCGAGAACGGCGGCGGCGCGGAGCAGGAGGTCCCGCGACTCGCGCAGGCCGCCCTCGCGGCTGGTGGCGAGCCAGACGGCGGGGAGGTCGCCGGCGATGTGGCGGAGGTTGGCGGCGAGAGTCGCGCGGACCTTCGGTGGGAGCTGGCCGGCCAGCAAGCCGCGACCGGCGGCAAGGCGTGCGGCGCCCAACTGGCAGCACCACGTCATCACCCGGCAGGTCCAGTCCAGCGCGGCATGGCTCGGGTCGCTCTCAACCTGGTTCAACCGGTCCCTGATGGCGGTCAGCCGGGCGTACGTCCGCTGCAGCGTGGCCATGGTGAGCCGCCGGAAGCGCCGGTGGGTGAGGTCGTCGTCGATGAACCGGAGCAGATAGAAGAGGGTTGTGCCGTTGACCACCGGGCCGCCGCAGTCCAAGTCGATGGCGCCGAGGTCGATGACGGTGCGCGCCAGCGTCTCGTCACCGTCGTAGACCAGGCGGACAGCGTGGTCGAGCCAGGCCTGTTCGTTCCGTTCCGGGCTGCTTGCCGCTTCGCGCGCCGCGTCGACCGACCAGGCGAAACCGGCGCCGATGGAAAGCGGCAGCTCCGCGATCGCTGGCGGCTGCAGGTGTCCGTGATCGCCCCAGTCGGTGATGAGGAAACCTTTGGCGCCGGCCTCCGAACCGGCCGTTGCGGTGAGGGCCAGGTTGCCGACGGCGTTCTGCAGCCGGCCGCCAAAGCTGTGCCAACTGCTGGTCCCCGGGCACACCCAGAACTCTCTATCCGAGGCGGCCAGCCGGGCGCACTGGTCCTCGAAAGGGTGGCTCGCGTCGTAGCCCCAGCACAGCGCGACCGCGTCTTCGGGGACGCGATCGATCAGCTCGGGGTGTTCGAGGATGATGTCGCCCCAGAACAGCATCTGCCGGTCGCGCTCCGTGACGAGATCGTGGACCCGGCGCAGGAAGTCGAGGTACACGGCCGGTTCGCCGCGCTCCTCGCACGCGTCGGCGGAGCGCCCGCGGCCCAGGTCGAAGGTCTCGTCCAGGCCGACGTTGAAGCGCCGGCTGCCGAAGTGGGGCAGCAGTTCGTCGTAGAGGCCCGAGAGCAGTTCGAGGACCCGTGGGTCGGTGGCGCACAGGCTGAACGGCTCCGGGTCGATGGAGAAGGGGTGCCGGAAGCCCTCGGGCACTTCGGCCAGCGGCCGGTACCGGTCATGGATCAGCCAGCGGTGAAAGTGGCCGAAGCTGTTCTGGTTCGGCGTCAGCTCGATGAACCGCTCGCGACAACAGGCGTCGAGCTTCCGGATCTCGGCGGCGGTGAAAGGGGAGGCATCGCGCCAGACGTCCTCGTGGTCCGCGTAGGCGTAGGTGTGTTCGACGTAGAGCTGGAGGTGGTTGATCTTCCAGTCCGCGAGCCGGTCGATCAGCCGCTCCAGGTAGTCCATCCGCGGCACCCGGTTCCGGCTGACGTCGAGCATCGCGCCGCGGATGGGGAAGTCCGGCCGGTCCTCGATCTCAACGGCTGGCACAGCGAAGCCGGCGGCTGCCGGCCGGCCGCGCGAGGCGAGCCACTGCTTCAGGGTGGAGGACGCCCGGAAGACGCCCGTCGGCGTCGCGGCCTGGATGGCGATGCCGTCCGGGCCTATGCGCAGGCGATAGCTCTCGTCGGTCGGAACGTCAACCCGGCGGCCTCTCTCGGCGCCCGGAGAGTCGACCGTGACCCGGCACGCAACGCCGGCGCCAGAGTCGTTTCCGGCGCGCGCAGGGACGAGTCGCTGCCCCGTGCTTACCAGCGCGCTCCGCAGGCCCGCGAGCGCGAACTCCAGTTCCTCCAAGCACTCCTTCTGTGCCGCTCCCGCCGCGGTCACGTGGAGCGCAACGGGTACGCCCGGCGGCAGGACCAGGGGATCGGCGGCGTCAGGGACCTCGACCCGCCGCGGCGGCGGCCAGAGACTCACGGGCGGGCGGTTTCGCAGCCCGTGGAAGAAGTCGCGCTGCATCCGAGCGGCCATGCATCCCGCCCAGCGTCGTTGCTCCTCGGTCGAATATGGCCCGATATGCTCCCTCGTCGCGCCTTGCTGGACGGGCGCCTGACCGCTCTCGGTGCGACACGCACTTCTCCCACGGGCTGCTAGGCCCCCCGCACCTGGATGTCGACGCCGGTCGGGCTGGTATGGCGTCCGCCGCCGGCGGCCGAAGTCCACGCGAGATGGTCGATCGCCCGGCCCGCGGTCGGTTCCAGTTCGTCGTCCGTCTGCCGGAACAGCACGCGCATCGTGCCGTAGTTGACGGCGAGGAGGACGTCCTTGAAGGTCTCGGCCGGACCGGGGACGTGTTCCAGCAGCCAGGCCCGGTCCTCCTCGCAGTCCGGTCCCAGGATGTGGACGTGGTGGAAGCCGGGGTGCTTCGCGTCTTCCAGGAGTTCGATCTTCGCGCCCCAGGGATCCGTCACGAAGGAGATGTAGAGCTTCGCCGGCCCGAAGTGCCGGGGTTCCCAGAACTCCGTCGCGCCGTCGGCGAGCATCGCGGCGTGAAGTTCGTCCAGGTTGTCGACGGACCAGCCCGAGTGGTCGAGTCCGGTGCCGATGCTGGGGCCGGGAGCTTCGGCGTGATGCCACTCGAGCCGCGCGACGCCGGTGTTCGCGGGGAACTCAGCGCCACTGAGAATTTTACCGCCGCTTGAGTAGCCGACCAGCGGGTCGCCTCCGAGGTGCTTCGCGTACCAGGCTGCTGCCGCGGCGGGTTCGGAGGCGTTCAGCGCGAGGCAGTCGAACTGGCAGGTAGCGGTCATTTGGGGTGAGCTCCTCGGGCTTCGCATGGGCGGAGAAGGGAAGGGCGGTGATTGTGTCACCGATCCGCGGGAGGCCAATCTCCGTGACGGTGCGCCGGCATCTGGCCGGCATCTGGTCAGGGGGGAGCCCCCGCCGACGCTCCGTGCTCGAATCGTCCGTCGTAAGCTGTAGCGCGTGAGAGAATTGGCGAGCGGCGCCGAGGCTGCGGCGCCTTGACGGAAGCCGGAGAGAGCCGCGAGGCGCTGTCCGGGGTCGTTGAGCGAGTCGTCTTCCACAATCCGGAGAACGGATTCGCGGTGCTCAGCGTACGCGTTCGGGGCGGACGCCAGCCCCTCACGGTAGTTGGCCGCCTGCCTCTTGTGGCGTCGGGAGACACGATCCAGGGTGCCGGTCGCTTCAGGAGAGATCCCAGACACGGGCTCCAGTTCCAGACCGAGCGCTTGGCCGTCTCGCCGCCGGACTCGCTCGACGGCATTCGACGCTACCTCGGCTCGGGGAAGGTGAAGGGCGTCGGACCAAAGATGGCGAAACGCCTCGTGAGAGCGTTCGGCAAGGACGTGTTCGACGTCATCGAAAACGAACCCGAGCGTCTCAAGGAAGTTCCGGGCATCGGCCCGAAACGGGCCGAATGCCTGAGCGAGGGCTTCAAGGACCAGAAGGCGGTGCGGGACATCATGGTCTTCCTGCAGACGCACGGCCTCGGATCGGCTCGCGCCGCCCAGATCTACCGTGCCTGGGGCGCGGACGCGCCCAGCCTCCTGGCCGACGACCCGTACCGGCTGGCCCGGGAGATCCGGGGCATCGGCTTCCGTATCGCCGACGGCATCGGCGCGAGTCTGGGCATCGACGGCGAGGGTTTGCCGCGGGCGCGGGCCGGTCTGACCTACGTGCTCGAGCAGGCGCGGTCGGTTGGCCACTGCGGACTGCCACGGGAGGCGCTCCTCGAGGAGGCCCGCGGAATGCTCGAAAAGGGCAGGCGACCGGGCGAAGTCTTGACGATCCGAAAGGAGATTCTGGTGCGGGC
Source organism: Vicinamibacteraceae bacterium (assembly GCA_012270995.1). Lineage (GTDB taxonomy): Bacteria > Acidobacteriota > Thermoanaerobaculia > Multivoradales > Multivoraceae > Multivorans. The sequence goes on from JAAXHG010000185.1 coordinate 6,318, forward strand.
GCTGGACGAGGAGAGCCGCGCGGGCCGGCTGGCCGCCGCGAGTCTGGGCGGCGCCGAGGCGATCTTTCTGCCAATGCTGCTTGAAGCCGAACGGACGATCACGCGCCGCTTGGCCGAACTCTGTCGCGCCGATCCGCCGCCCTGGTCGGACATCGACGCGGCGGTCGCGCTTCCCTGGGTCGAGAAGCGGCTCAAGGTGACCTTGGCACCGTCCCAGCGGGCCGCCGTGGAGGCCTGCCTGCGGTCGCGGGCGACGCTGATTACGGGGGGGGCCGGCGTCGGCAAGACGACCCTGGTCAAGGTCGTGCTCCGGATCCTGGACACGCGGAAGGTCCGCTGCGATCTCTGCGCGCCGACCGGCCGCGCCGCCAAACGACTGGGGGAGAGCACCGGCCGCGCGGCCAAGACGATCCATCGGCTACTCAAGATCGACCCGAAGAGCGGCGTCTTCCAGCGTAACCGGCGACGGCCCCTCGAATGCGGCTTGCTGATCGTCGACGAGTCCTCGATGGTCGACGTCGAGTTGATGGCGGCACTGCTGCAGGCCCTGCCCGCGGAGGGATCGCTGCTGCTGATCGGCGACGCGGACCAGCTTCCCTCGGTCGGCCCCGGCCAGGTGCTGCGGGACCTGATCGACTCCGGCGCGATCCCGGTGGCCCGCCTCGTGGAGATCTTCCGGCAGGCGGACGACAGCCGAATCGTTCGCAACGCCCACCGGGTGAATCGAGGCTACCTGCCGGAGCTGGAATCGAGGTCGAACGAACTGAGCGACTTCTACTTCGTGCCGGCGGAGGATGCCGAGGACGCCCAGCGGAAGATCGCAACCGTCGTCGCCGGGCGGATTCCCGCCCGCTTCGGCCTTGACCCGGTTCGCGACGTCCAGGTGCTTACTCCGATGAACAGGGGGCCGCTGGGTTCCCGTGAGCTCGCCGCGATCCTGCAGGACGTTCTGAACCCGGCGCCTGGGACCGCCGCGGTGGAAGTCGAGCGCTTCGGCTGGAAGTACAGGCCCGGCGACAAGGTGATGCAGACCGAGAACGACTACGAAAAGGACGTCTTCAACGGCGACCTCGGCCGCATCCTCTCGATCGATCCCGGCGAGCAGCAGATGACGATCGAGTTCGACGGCCGGCCGATCCTCTATCCATTCACCGATCTGGACCGGGTCATGCTGGCCTACGCGGTGACCATCCACAAGTCGCAAGGCTCCGAGTATCCGGCGGTCGTGGTTCCGATCTCGACCCACCACTACGTCATGCTCCGCCGCAACCTCCTGTACACGGCGATCACCCGCGGCCGGAAGCTCGTCGTCATCGTCGGCCAGAAGTGGGCGCTTCAGAAGGCCGTCGAGGAAGCCTCCGACATGCGTCGCTACTCGACTCTCCGCGAACGCCTGGCGGCGCTTGCCGAGCCCCGCTAGCTCTGCGGACCGGCTCGTCGGCATGCCGCGTCCGAGGCCGTGGGAGGAGGCCGGCTCGCCAGGAGCTGAGCCCATCCGAGCGTTACACTGTCGCCGTGATCCGACGAATCCAGGCGCTTCGGTACCGCTGTCTTCGCTACGTCGATTTGGACCTGGACCGCTTTCACGTCCTGATCGGCCCCAACGCCAGCGGCAAGAGCACGCTGTTCGACGTGATCTCTTTCGTCAGCGACCTGGTGGAGGAGGGGTTGGAGGGCGCGGTCGAACGTCGCACCCGGAACTTCCAGGACATGGTCTGGAATCGCCCCGACCGCGAGCCGGGCTTCGAACTCGCGGTGGAGTTCGAGATTCCCGAAACCCTCCTCGATCGCCTCCCCGGTGACTATCGTCGGTTTCGTTACGAAATCGCCGTAGGGGAAGTCGAGGGGGACGTCCGCATTCAGTCTGAGCGAGGGCTCCTCACGCCAACGGGGCGGGCAGAGCCGAGACAGCACTCACTGTTCCCTGATCCACGCGCGGCGCCCGACACGCTCCTGCAAGGAGGCGGCCGACCCGGTCGGAGAACGGTCCTGAGCAAGTCTGCCGAGGGCTCGGCCAGCTTCAATCTGGAGACGGCGCCACGGCCCGGCAAGGGGTGGGTTACTTCGATTGCGCTTGGGCATCATCGGTCGGCCTTGGCCAATCTGCCGGAGGCGCCCGATACGTTTCCGGTGTCGACCCTGGTGAAACGGACGTTCAGCGAGTCGATCAAACCGTTGTTCCTCGAGAGCATGCGGATGCGGGAAGCCAGTCCTCCTTCCCGCCAGAGGAACGGTTTTGCGCCCGACGGTTCGAGTTTGCCCTGGACGGTCGACCGGCTCAGGAGCGATCGTCCGGAACTCTACGAGGCTTGGCTCAACCATGTGCAGACGGCGCTCCCGGACTTGGAGAGCGTCAGCGTCCATGTCCGCGAAGAGGATCGCCACGCATACCTGATGCTGAGGTACGAAACGGGCCTCGAGGTTCCTTCCTGGATGGTCTCCGACGGCACGCTGCGGTTGCTCGCGCTGACGCTGCTGGCGTATCTGCCCGAGTCTGGGAGCATCTATCTGTTGGAGGAGCCCGAGAACGGCGTGCATCCTCTTTCTCTCGATGCGATTCACGACTCCCTGTCCTCGGTCTACGACTCCCAGGTACTGGCTGCCACTCACTCGCCCGACTTCCTGAACCGGTCGAGTGCCGAACAGGTGCTTTGTCTGGCCAGGAACGAGACGGGCGCCGCGGACATCGTTCGCGGAACCGAGCATCCGTACTTCCAGCTGGATTGCAGTGTCCGCGGCCGGCGCGACCTGGAGGTCCTGTTCTCCTCCGGCCTCGCCGGATGAACGTGAACGCGGCGACCGGTGACCTGATCGTCCTGGTCGCGGACAAGAGCATGTTCCAGGCGATTTCCGGACTGCTTCGCCGCAGCCAGGCGCTTGGCGTACGCGGGATCGACTATCAGGTCAGTGTCCATCAGCAGCACGATGCTGGTTGCCGGCTTGACGCCGCGGCCTTCCTGAGGCCCTTTGCCGGTCGATTCGAGCACGCGCTTGTCCTGTTCGACCGCGAGGGATGTGGGTCGGAGGCGCCTCGGGAGGAGATCGAGGAGCAGGTCGAGGGCGAACTCCGAAAGAACGGCTGGGGCTGTCGAGCAAGAACGGTGGTGATCGACCCTGAACTCGAGACCTGGATATGGGCGCCTTCAGCGCGTCTGGCGCGGGAGCTGGGTTGGGGAACGAGCTTCCGTGAGCTTCGTGACTGGCTGGCGGCGAGCGGCCTTTGGCCGGCCGACGCACCGAAGCCTCCGGACCCCAAGGCGGCAATGGTCGAGGCGATGCGCGCCCGCCGCCGCCCGAAGTCGGCCGCCACGTTCGGGCGGCTCGGCAGGGAGATGAGCTTCCAGGGTTGCCGGGATTCCGCTTTCGCGAAGCTCCGTGGAGCGCTGATGGAGTGGTTCCCCCTCGTGGATCCGTAGCTCAGAACGGGGCGGGGATCTGATCGGACTCGGCTGTGCCTTCGTGGGATAGGCGAATCTCGCTCACCAGTTGCTGCACGTCCTCCAGCGGCGGCTTCGTGAACCGGTTCACTGTCAACACCAAGGCGCTCCTCGACCCTCTGCGAAACGCTTGGCGGCGCTTGCAAGTTAGTCCGTGCGGCCGCTTCTGCAGACCGATTCTCCAGTAGTCCCAGTCGCGCCTGAACTTGCGGCGGAGAACAGCCGCGACTCGTTCAGCACCTGTACGCTGATGCCGCCGCCCGCAAGGATGGCCTGCCATACCGTCGCGGCTTTGGGGTCCGAGGTCTGGGCGTGGCGAGCAGATTCGTGTTGACGAGGGCCTCGCCGCCCGCTATCTCTCGTTCGCCGCGGTTCGGTCCGAGGCGTAGCCGTTCGGCAGCGCCCAGGCCCGCCGTCGCATTCGTTCGACTGCTCGCTGCCGACGCGTGTCTTTCCCGACGACCAGCTCGCCCGGCACCTTGGCCCACCATCTGGACCTTGTCGCGAGTCTTGAGACCGAGGTTCTGGACGAGCGCCTTGGCGAGGCGGACGACCAGACTGTTGCCCCACTTGGCGATGCGCATGATCAACCTCCCGGTGTCTTCCTGGCCGCCACCCGCGTAGCGAGTTCCGGCACAGACAGCAGTGCTACGCTACAGCACGACGATGAAGCTGCAGGTCGTTGTTCACGAGGCCGAAGAGGGCGGGTACTGGGCGGAAGTACCCTCGATCCCGGGGTGCGCCACACAGGGAGATTCCTTCGAGGAACTGCTGACCAACCTCTACGAGGCGGTCGAGGGTTGCCTCTCCGTAGAGGTCGCCGAAGTTCGCGTCTCCGACACGGACCGGGTCATCGAAATCGCTGTGTGAAGGCGCTCACCGGCAAGCAGTTCTGCTCGCTGCTTGAAGCGCGAGGATGGCGGTTGAAGCGGGTCCGAGGCAGCCATCACATCTTCGTCAAGCCGGGCATCGCAGTCCGTATCTCTGTCCCGGTCCATCGGGGCACACTGAAGGTCGGCCTTCAACGGCACCTGATGAAGCTCGCCCAGATTGAGGCCTCGGAGTTGTAGCGTCTTGATCCAGCGAAGACTGACACCCGCGGACTCAGTTCCCCGTCGGCAGGTCAACCCGGTCCAGCCTGCCCGTCTGCCATTGACAGTACTGGGAGAATGGCTGTGCTCGTTCGACGGCACGGCTCGCCGGCTAGCGGCCGGGTCTCAGCCTCTGGCTGAGCCTCGGTACTATTCGCCTTTGGAGTGACCGTGCAGGAGGGCGCTGATGCCGATTCGACGTCGCAGCGACGGTGAAGTCGTCGTGCAGCCAACGAGGCTGGTGAGAAGGGGAGCGTCCGAACAAGCCGATGCCGATGCGGCGGAGGCCCCGACCGAACTCGCCGTCGGGCCGGCTCGGGCTGCGGCGGAAGTCGGCCCACCCGACACGGATCACACGCGACTGGTTCGTCGTCGTCGGGGATCAGACTCGAGCGGCCCGATGCAGGATCCGCCCGTGGGCTGGCTGGTCGTGGTGAAGGGGCCGGGCAGGGGAAGAGCGCTGACCCTCGGCTACGGCATGAACACCATAGGCCGGGGCCCGGAGGCTCGCGTTCGGGTCGACTTCGGCGATACCGCGATAGCCCGTGCGAACCATGCCCGTTTGGTCTACGAACCGCGCGAGCGATGCTACTTCCTGAGTCATGGCGACAGCGCGAATCTGACCTACCTCGATGGCAAGGCCGTCGTGGGGCCGGTACCGCTGGCCCCGGGCGCGATGATCGAGGTCGGCGCCACCACGCTGCGGTTCCAGGCCCTTTGCTCGCCCGACTTCGACTGGTCGGAGACGGATGGCTGAGGGCCAGGCCGCTGGGTGGAATGCCGGCTAGAGTCAGAGCGTCTCTGGCCGGTTTGGCGATGGGCACGGGCTTCGTCGTCGCGCTGAGCTTCCTGCTCGCCGCCCCTGAACCGGGCCAGGTCACGGCCGGCGGCATCCTGCTCGACCAGGGCGCCGCCGCCTACCCGTTGACGATTCAGAATCTGATGTGGATTCTCTTCTTCGTGGGACTGGGAGACGTCTGGTTGCGCTTCGTTCACGGCGGGCGAGAAGCGCGGCAGATGGACTACCGCTTGCTGCCCGAGGACGCGGAGACGATGCTGCGGGCGCGGGATCTCGGCGCGGTCTACGATCGGGTCCGGCCACGAGGGGATGCCGAGCCCTACTTCCTGCAGCGGCTCATCGGCCGTGTCGTCCTCCAGTTCCAGGGAAGCCGTTCCGTTGAGCAGTCGAACGCGCTGCTCAACTCCAGCCTAGAGCTGATCCAGCATGAGATCGACTTGAAGTACAACATGATGCGCTATCTCGTCTGGTTGATCCCGACGCTGGGGTTCATCGGCACCGTGGTCGGCATCGCGTTGTCGTTGCGCGAGGCCGGCGACATGCCGACTCTGGGCGACCGGGAAGCCCTGCGCGGGTGGCTCCAGTCGGTAACCGGCGACTTGGCTCTCGCCTTCAACACGACCATGGTCGCCCTGGTGCTCTCGGCCGTGCTCGTCTTTCTTCTTCACGTCGCCCAAGGACGCGAGGAGGCGGCCCTGAATCGCGCCGGCCAGTACTGCCTCGACAATCTGATCAACCGGCTGTTCGAAGAGTAGGCGAGATGTTGCCGGAGGGTTGACCGATTGAAGAAACGCAGCCGCGAGATCAACGTCTTCAGCGTTTCGGCGCTGGACCTCTTCGCTTCGGCGCTGGGGGCGTTCATCGTCATCTCGCTGATCTTCATGGTCTCCTTCGGAGCGCGGCCGAGCGACGCGGATCAGCCTCCGGCATCGGATGCGGCGACGCGTCTGGAACAGGTCGAGGCCGATCTGGATCGCTGCCGGTCGGAGGCGGAGTCCGCCGCGACGCTGACCGGGCACCTTGCTCGGGCCGACGCCGCCCTCGAGTCCTGTCGCCGGCTCTTGGAGCGTACGTTCGTCCTGGCGGTGGCGAGCTGGTCTTCAATCGACGATGTGGACCTCCATGTGGTGGACCCGGCTGGCCGCGAGTACTACTTTCGGCGAAAAAGACATCAGGGCTCGCGGGCGGCTCTCGAGGAAGACAATATCCGGGGACCCGGCAACGAGGTCTGGCTGCACCCGCAGGCAGAGTCTGGGCGGTACCGGCTGTGCTACAAGCTCTACACGAAGCGCGGCGCGGGACCCGTCGCGGTCCGAGGGAGCGTGCTCTGGCAGGAAGGGCGAATAGCGATGCCCGGCGTCGACCTGGGGGGAACGGGCGAGGTGAGAATTGCGGCCGAGGTTCGAGTCGATGAACGGGGCCGGGTCATGCTTGATCGGGCTCGTTCGGGGCAGTTGCTGGCCGGGGAACGGTGCGGGTAGGTGCAGGTGCGATACGAGACGGCCAGTTCCATGGACATCGGGGCACGGACGGAGCAGCAGGACCGGGTGCTGACACTGCGCCGCGACGACGACTTGTTGCTGGTGCTCGCGGACGGCATGGGCGGTCACGAAGACGGGGCGCTGGCGGCCCAGACGGTGGTGGACGTGGCTCGGGAGTCGTTCGAGTCGTCGGATGCCGTGGATGCCGAGGACCTGCTCGTTTCGATTGCCGTCGCCGCGCACGCGCGGATCAACGCTGCAGGTGCGGAGCGCGGCGTGTCGCCCCACAGTACATGCGTCCTGTTACACCTGACCGAGAGGCGCGCGGTCTGGGCCCACGTCGGTGACAGCCGCCTGTATCGCTTCCATCAAGGACGTTTGAGCGGAAGGACGACCGACCACTCGGTGGTCGAGTTGCTGCGTCTGCGGGGTCGCATCAGCGAGGAAGAGATGAAGACGCACACCCGGAAGAACGCGGTCTACGAGGCGTTGGGCGGTGAAGAACCGCCGGAGGTCGAGGTGGCCAGCCAGGAACTCGACCGGACGGACGGTTTTCTGCTGGCGAGCGACGGCCTTTGGGAGAATGTGGCGGACCACGAACTGGAGGCCGTGTTCGAGATGTCCGATCTCTCGATAGCTCTGGAGAGGCTTGTCAAGAACGCGCGACGGCGCGGCGGCGAAGCGTGCGACAACATCTCGGTCCTCGCTGCCCGTCGGCAGCGGGCATCACGCTCCTTGGCGGCACGTTTGCGGCGGCGTCTTCGCGCCGGCCATACGCGGAGTTCAGATTGAACGAACCGGAACAGCACCGGCAGGCCCTGTCGCCGGGCACGGGGTTGCGTCGCTACCGCCTGCTCAAGGTCCTGGGCGTCGGTGGCTTCGGTGTCACCTACCTGGCTGAGCACGCTGCGCTGGGCCATCGCGTGGCGGTCAAGGAGTACCTGCCGAACGAGTTCGCGGTCCGTCACGGGACTACGGTGCAACCGAAGTCGCCGACCGAGCGGCCGGACTTCGAGTGGGGACGGACCCGCTTCCTCGACGAGGCCAAGACGCTTGCCCGTTTTGAGCATCGCAACCTCGTTCGAGTGCGCGACTTCTTCGAAGCGAACCGTACCGCCTACATGGTCATGGACTTCGAGGAGGGCGAGCCGCTGAGCCGCTTGTTGGAGCGTCGCGGTTCGCTCCCGGAAGACGAGTTGGAACGGCTGGTCCTGCCGCTCGCCGATGGCCTTGCCGAGGTTCACGCGGGCGGGTTCCTGCACCGGGACATCAAGCCGTCCAACGTCTACGTGCGCAAGTCGGACGGTTCGCCCGTGTTGCTCGACTTCGGCGCCGCCCGTCAGGCGCTGGGTCAGAGTTCGCGCAGCCTGACCGCGGTTGCATCAGCCGGCTACGCCCCGCCGGAGCAGTACGAAAGCGATGGAGAACAGGGCCCCTGGACCGACGTCTACGGCCTGTCGGCCCTCTGTTACCGGGCGATCACGGGCGAGACGCCGACGGAGGCCACCCGTCGCATGAACCGGCTGGTCCAGGGGCGGCCGGACCCGTTGATGCGGCTTGGCGAAGAAGGCTCCGATGGATACTCGGCGGCGCTTCTCGCTGCAGTGGACCGCGGTCTTGCGGTCGTTGCTTCAGACCGGCCCGGTAGCGTCACAGAGTGGGTCGGTATGTGGTCGTCCCGCCGAGACCGTCGCAGCGGGCACTCGGCCGGACTCGGCAAAGAAGTCGCGTCCGGAACCGGCGCGTCCTCGGTGACCGCAGGGTCGGTGGGAGCCTCAGCCGCGAGCTGCGGGCTGTCTGCGCGATTTCGATGGGTGAGTGTCGCTACGATCGTGCTGTTGCTCGTGGCGGTGGTTGTGGGGGACGCCTACTACCGTCAGAGCGTGCTTCCCTTGGCCGAGTTCAAAGAGCTGTTGGGGAGGTCGCCCGATCCCTCGGCTGCGGATGAGAATGGCTCCTCCGATCTCCACCGGGCTGCTTCGCAGGGCAACGCGAAGGCCGCATCGTGGCTGCTGAAACGCGGTGCCGATGTCAATGCAAGGGACGAACGCGGCTGGACTCCCTTGCACAGGGCCGCGAGGGAGAGTTCTGGCGAGATAGCAGACGTGCTGTTGGCGAGCGGCGGCGACGTCGACGCGAGAAGCCACGATGGCGTGATGCCCTTGGATGTGGCGGCTGCCGCGAACTCTCGGGAAGTAGCGTCGAGGCTCCTGGCGAGCGGCGCCGAGGTCAATGCGAGGAGCACCAGGACTTGACCCCGCTGCACTTTGCCGCAATCGAGGACTCGGTCGCTGTGGCGGAGGTGCTGCTTGCAAGTGGTGCCGAAGTCGATGCAAGAGACGAGCGCGACAAGACACCGCTGGACCGCGCCGCTCGCGCCGGTTCTCTCAGGTTAGCCAAAATGTTGGTGGCGAGTGGGGCCGAGATCGGTGCGAGAGAGCCTCCGACACGGAGACGGTGGACGACTAACGAATTGAACGGGCAGCCGAACCGCGACACCCCCCTGCACGAGGCCGCAAGGGGGGATTCGGTTGCTATAGCGGAACTGCTGTTGGCGGCTGGCGCCGAGGTCAACGCGAGGGGCTCAGTGGGAGAGACCCCGTTGCACGAGGCCGCTCATGCGGACTCGGTCGCGGTAGCTGAGTTGCTGTTGGCGGCTGGTGCAGAAGTCGACGCTGGGACTTTCCTCAGTGGCACCACTCCGCTGCACTGGGCCGCTCAAGAGGGGGATGCTGCCGAAGTAGCCGAGTTGCTGCTGGCGAACGGCGCCGAGATCGATGCCTTGGACGATGACGACTGGACCGCGCTGCACTGGGCCGCTCAAGAGGGTTCGCGTGAAGTGGCGGAGTTGCTGTTGGTGCATGGCGCTGAGGTCAATCGAAGCGACGACCGCGGTTCGACCCCGTTGCACAAGGCCGCGTGGGTAGATTCTGGTGAGATAGCAGAAATGCTGTTGGCGAGCGGCGCCGAAGTGAACGCGAGGAACGATGACGGCCTTACGCCCCTGGACCGGGCTAGGGAACGAGAATCCGAGGAAACGGCGGACATCCTGCGTCGGTATGGAGGTGTCGCTTCGCGATCGAGCCGTTGACACGTATGTCGTGTCCGCTCACGCCGCCCGTCAGGACCCGGGGTGGCGACCTCTCCCATGCTCGTTTACGGACGATCTGGATTGAATGTCGATCAGGCGAACCTCGAACACAGGGTTGTCATCCCTCGGTGCGTAACCCATGACGAAGACGCGATCGAAGTTCCCCGGGCGCCGCACTTCCGTTTGCTCCAGGTACTCGGCCAAGCGGTGCTGCTGGAGATGCAGCTCGGGCGTGAAGATCAGCAGAAAACTGGCGTGCATGTGAGAGTCGAGTGCGTCTTCGCCGTCCCGTCGTGTCCTTTGCGCCTTCTTTGCTCCGGCGTTCTTGTCCTTGCTCTTGACGATCTCCGTTAGCCGCGCCTGAAACCCCTCAAGCGTCCACTCGGCCCAAGGTCTGTAGAGGTTCGGGTTCGCTTCGACCTCCCGTTCCCTCCTGGCCTTGGCGTCCGGGTCGAGTTCAGCACCGCGCCAGCGGGGGTCAAAGGTGCCGTTCTGCCATTGCTTCGACCTTAGTTTAGTTAGGGTCGCTATGCCATTGGGCTCTTCCGGGTTGATGGTGGGGATGCCGTAGTCTGTGGGGATGCGTG
>JAAXHG010000006.1 GCA_012270995.1 Vicinamibacteraceae bacterium
GTCGTAGTCGCCCCAGGCGGCGGCCTGGGTTGGGTACGCCGGTTCGGCCAGGCCGGCGGCCATGGTGGTGTCGACGAAACGCCCGGCCTCGCCGCCCAGTTCGTTGCGCAGGAGCGAGTTGCGGATGCGGCCGTCTTCCAGCAGCCAGGCGCCGCGCAGCACGAGCAGGTCGAGGCGGCCGTCACCGTCGTAGTCGGCGTGGATCAGGTTCAGCCCACCGAGCTGGCCGCTGAGGCCCCAGGCTTCGCCCGTGTCCTCGAAGCCGCCGCGGCCGTCGCCTCGAAACGCTCGGAGAGGCCCGCACGGGTCCCACGTGGAGGTGATCAGGTCCAGAACGCCGTCGCCGTCGAAGTCGTCGACGACCGCGCCGCCCGCAAGGTCGAGAGCGTCGACTCCGAGTTCGGGTCCGAGATTGCGCCAGCGCCCGCCCGGGAACCGGGCGGAGACGAAGACGCTCTCGTCGATGCGGAGGTGGTCGGGGACGCCCTCGGGGAAGTCGCCGGACAGCCGTCGCGCGACGTTGAGCAGCCACTTCGCCCGGTGCCTCCAGGTACCGCTTGGCCGCCCTTCCTGCAGCATGGCCAGGAACAGATCGCCTGCCGCCCGCGCGTGTTCGGGGCGGGCGTGGACCGCGGATGGGACGAGCGGCAGGATGCAACTGTCCGCCGAACGGCGGGCTCGACCGGCCTGCCCCTGGCCTGCGACCGGGTCGGCCGCCGCCGCCATGGCGCCTGTGTGATGGACGCAGTTCAGGTCCTCGGCCCGCTGGAGATGGGCCAGGGCCAGGTTCCACTCGGGGATGGTCGGTCGGACCTCGGGTGAGGCGGCTAACGTCGTGGTCGCCGCGGACAGGTGCTGGATCGCTCCCTGGGCGTCGCCGAGCCGAAGCAGCTCGCTACCGAGCTGGGCCAGGGTCTCGGGGTTGGACCCGGTCGAGGAGAGCTCGGCTCGGAGCTCGTCGGCGAGCCTGGTGCCGAAGTACGGGTTCGAACTGTCCCGCAGTTGCTGACAGGAGTGCGAGAAGTCCTCGGCGGCCGCGGCAGCGGCAAGAGGCGCTGCGAGCAGGACCAGACTGGCGAGCCCGCGGGCCGGCATGGGTGGAGACTACTACGATCCAGGCGTTCGCCTCGCGCCGCTACTCGGCGGGCGGCTTCGGTAGCGGCGGCTTGGGGTCGGCGTCGTCGATACCCTCCGACGATTCGGAATCGGCCGGAGTGTCGGCGTCCGTGTTTGCGTCGTGCGCGGGGGGAGGTGTCGGCGGTAGCGCCGAAGCGGGCGCAACTCCGTAGTCGGACCTGCCGAAGCGGGTCATGAAGACGGCCCCGAGGCCGATCGTCCAGGCGAGGTAGCAGATCAGCACCCCCGGGATTCGGAACATGGCGCGGAAGAACCAGGGCAGACCCAGGAAGCCGAGCAGGTCGGCAACAAGCGCGAGCGCCTGGATCGTGAGGACGCCGAGCGCCAGAGCGCCGAAGCTGCCGGCAGCCACCTGGCCGGCGCCCTGGAAGCGTCTCCGGCACCAGTCGCCGGCCGCGGCCGCGGAGCCCGTGTAGCCGAACACGAAGGCCGCCGTCAGACCGATCAACGCGGCGGGCCAGAGGAGGATGGCGAAGGGAATGCCGATGACCGTCACGGTGAGCAGCAGGCTGACCAGGATCAAGACGGGCAGGAAGAAGACCTCCACACCCAGGCCGACCGCGAACATGGCCCACAGTTCGGACGAGGCGGCGGCTCGCACCCGGTCGACTCCCTTCGGCGCTATCAGGAGGACCAGGCCGCTGAGCGCGATCAGCAGGATCGTGAAGACGATCGACTGGACGAACTCGAACACCTTGCCAAGCCGGAAGAACGGCGGCCGGTCGCCGACACCTGGGAACCAGTCGCCGTCCCAACCGTTGAACCAGTCGTCGCCGAAGCTCCAGTCGAAGTCGTCCCAGGCCACTTCGGATACTTCGCCGAGCACGGACGCCCCGTCTTCCCGTCGTACCCTGCCGCCGACCGTCAAGATGTCGCCCCACACTTCCGCTTCGGGGCCGAGTTCCACATTGCCGCCGATAGCGACCACTTCGCCGGTCACGCGGCCGTTGATCTTCGCCTCGCCGCCGACCGATACCGCGTCGCCGCGAACCTGGCCGTCGACCTTGACGTCGCCTCCGATCGAGACGATGTCGTTGACTACTTCGCCCTCGCCGACCCGCACGGTGCTGCCGAACGCGACCCTGTTGTCGAGGTCGACGAGCACTTCTACTTCCCCGTCCCCGTTCAGGTCACGCTCGAGATCGTCCAACCGTTCGATCGTCTCCTCGATCGCATCCCGGGCGTCTTCGCCGGCTTCCTCGAGTGCCTGGTCCAGACGCTCCCGGGCTTCGTCCAGTGCCGCGCTTGCTTCTTCCTGGGCTTCCTGGTCTTCCTGGAGTTGACCGAACGCCAGGCCGGTGCAGCACAGTCCACCCGCCAGCAGCAAGGCGACGGATCGTCCTCCGCGAACCCGGCGGGGTCCGCCCGGTCTCGACGAGAACCGGTGCAGAAGGCAGACCGCCGTCAGGCTGAGCAGCGTCGCGACGGCGACGACCGCGGTGACCTGCGGGGTGCGCAGAATGAGGTCCAGAGCCTCGCCGACCTGCACGGCTCCGCTCAGGAACGGGAGGCTCTCGGCGAGGACGCCGGCAGTCCAGGTCAGCATCCAGACTGCGGTGAAGAGCGTCGCTTCCAACGCGCTCAGCATGGTCAGCCAGGTCGACGGGACGAGCAGGGTGACGCCGCCGAGCAGGAGGAGCGCCACGGCGACCGTGACGCCGGCCCACGCCTGGGCCCGGCGAGACATCCGGAACGGCAGCAACCGCGGCGCCTGTTCCTCAATCGGCCGGTGGGTCGCCGCCACCTCCCGCATCACCCGTTCGACGAACCCTTCCCTCGGGATGGGATCGTCAAGCGACTGGAAGAGAGTCCGGAGGTCGATTCGGTTCCGCATGTTCATGTGTAGCGCGTTCGTTTCTGCGGGTGGCGATCTGGGGTGTTGGAACTGCCTGTTCGGTCCTCGCGGCACGGCCGATTGTACGACGGCGTCTTCATTGCGGCCTTCGCCATGCCCTTCGCCCTACGATGCGAAGATCGCCGCGGTTTCAAACCACGCCTCCCGCACGCAGGCGCTGTTCGATCTCGCGGCGGGCCCGCCGGAGGTTCGTCTTCACGGTTCCCAGCGGCATTCCGGTGACTTCCGCGATGTCCCGGTAGGGCAGTTCCTCCTTGAACCGGAGCAGCACGACCAGCCGGTACTCGGGTCGAAGTGCCGCTATTGCCGCCTCGAGGGCCTCGGCCAGTTCGTGCCGTTTGACCAGGGTGTCCGCCGCCTCCGCTCGCTCGTCCTCGAGCCGGTCGAGGATCGAGGACTGATCCGGGTCGCCGCTCTCGATCGGAACGGTGGGCAGTTTCTTTCGCCGCAGGTGGTCGATCGCCGCGTTGCTTGCGATCTTGAAGAGCCAGCTCGCGAAGCGCCGCCGGGGGTCGTAGCGGGCAAGGGCCAGCCAGGCCTTGACGAAGACCTCCTGGGTGACGTCCTCGGCGAACCCGTGGTCCCGGACCATGCGCACGACCAGGCTGAAGACGGGGCGCTGGTAGCGCTCGACCAGGGTCCGGAAGGCACGCTCGGAGCCTGCGACAGCCTCCGCGATGAGTGCAGCCTCATCTTTCTGACGAATCGTCAAGTTGACAGTGTGGCATGCGTGGCGGCTGCCCGTATCATTGCCGGGTGGAACACGTAGGCGATCACCTGGACAAGGAGAACTACGGTCAACTGGCGGCCGCGGTTCAGTCCGTGCGGATTGCGGGCCGGGTGACGCGGCGTCTTCAGCAATCGCTCCAGGGGTCCTTCCTGACCAAGGAGGACCGGTCGCCGGTAACCGTCGCCGACTACGCCGCCCAGGCTCTGGTCAGCCTGACGCTGCCGCCTGGAGAGGCCATCGTCGGCGAGGAGACCGCGGAGGCTCTGGGCGCTCCCGGAGGGAGGGAGGTCCTGGACCAGGTCGCCCACGCCGTCCGGTCCGAGTTGCCCGATGTCACCGCCGCCGACGTGCGAGCCGCGATCGACCGCTGCTCGGATGCGGGAGGCGCCAGCGGGAGGTTCTGGGTCCTCGATCCGATCGACGGCACCAAGGGGTTCCTGCGCGGCGACCAGTACGCGATCGCCCTGGGCCTGATGGAAGACGGCGCGGTCGTCGGCGGTGTGCTCGGTTGCCCCAACCTGCCTTCGGACACGGGCCGCGGTTGCCTGTTCGTCGCCGCCCGCGGCCGGGGCGCGTGGGAACTACCGTTCGACGAGGATCGGGGGACGGCGCGGCGGATCGGCGTTTCCGCGGTGGCCGCGTCGGGCGACGCTGCCTTCTGCGAGTCGGCCGAAGCGATGCACTCGGACCGTGATCGGCACGCCCGGATTGCTCTGCGGCTCGGCGTGACGGCCCCTCCCGTTCGCATGGACAGCCAGTGCAAGTACGGGGCGATCGCGCGGGGCGATGCTTCGATCTACCTCCGGTTGCCGTCGTCCAGGACCTATCGGGAGAAGATCTGGGACCACGCGGCGGGCTTCATCGTGGTCTCCGAAGCCGGCGGCGCGGTGACGGACGCCTACGGACGCAACCTCGACTTCAGTCGGGGGCGAACCCTCGACGGGAATCGCGGGGTCGTGGCGACCAACGGCCGCCTTCACGGCGTGGTCCTGGATGCGGCGGCGGCCGTGCTGCCGCAGAACCCGGCAGTGATGCCGTCGAACCCGGAAAGCTGAGACGGAGTCCGGTCTCTTGGCTTCAGGCGAAACCCTGCTTGTCTGCGGCGGCGCCGGCTTCATCGGCAGCAACTTCACCGCCAACGCCCTGGCCGACGGTTCGTGTCGGGACAGTCGCGTTGTCGTGTTCGACAAGCTGACCTATGCCGGTAGTCTGCTCAACCTCAGGAAGGTGGAGGACGATCCGCGCTACCGGTTCGTGCAGGGAGACATCGCCGATCGCGAAGCGGTAGGGCGGGTCTTCACCGAGTACCGGCCCTCCGCGGTCGTGAACTTCGCGGCCGAGAGTCACGTGGATCGCTCGATCGACAGCCCGGACGACTTCGTCCGCACGAACGTCGTCGGCACCTTCGAACTCCTCGAAGCGGCCCGGAGCGCCCTGAGCGGTGGGTCCGAGGAGGAGAGAGCCGCGTTCCGGTTCATCCACGTGTCGACCGACGAGGTCTTCGGCAGCCTCGGCGACGAAGGACGGTTCCACGAACAGACGCCCTACGACCCGAGTTCGCCGTACTCCGCTTCCAAGGCCGCGGCCGACCACCTCGTGCGTGCCTACTGGCGAACCTACGGCCTGCCCGCGATCGTGACCAACTGCTCGAACAACTACGGCCCGTACCAGTATCCGGAGAAGCTGATTCCGGTGATGATCCTGAACGCGGTCGAGGGACTCCCGCTGCCGATCTACGGCGAGGGCAGAAACGTCCGGGACTGGTTGCACGTGGACGACCACTGCGCCGGTCTGCTCTCGGTGCTGAGGCGTGGCGAACCCGGCCAGAGCTACAACCTGGGGGGCGACGAGGAACGAACGAACCTCGAAGTGGTGGAGGCTGTCTGTCAAGCGGTCGAGGCGGAGTTCCCGGCCGAACGAAATGCCGCGCTTGCCGCCAGGGGGATCGGGAGCTACCGGGAACTGGTGACCTTCGTCGAAGACCGACCGGGTCACGACCATCGCTACGCGATCGATGCCTCGAAGGTGCGGCGCGAACTGGACTGGAGGCCGCGGCACGGCTTCGAGACCGGTCTGCGCGAGACGGTGCGCTGGTATTTGGAGCACCGCGAGTGGTGCGAAGCGGTGGCCCTTGGCGCGTCCAGGCCCCGGATGGGTACGCAGGCCCGCCTGACGGCGGTGACATGAGTCCGCCAAGGGGAATCCTGCTCGCGGGCGGCGCCGGCACACGGCTCCATCCGGTGACGCGCGCGGTCAGCAAGCAGTTGCTGCCGGTGTACGACCAGCCGATGATCCACTATCCGCTGTCCAGCCTGATGATCGCGGGTGTGCGTGAGGTTCTGATCATCACGACGCCGCAGGATCAGGCCGCCTTCAGGCGCCTGCTGGGCGACGGCAGCGACCTCGGCCTCGAGCTTTCCTATGCCGTGCAGGAGGCGCCGGAGGGCATCGCGCAGGCGTTCCTGATTGGCGCGGAGCACCTGCGCGGAGGAAGGGCGGCGCTCGCGCTGGGCGACAACATCTTCCACGGCCACGGCCTGGCCCGGGTCCTCCAGCGGGCCGCGAATCGAAACAGCTCCTCGCCGGGCGCCGTCATCTTCGGCTACCGCGTCCGGGATCCGGAACGGTACGGGGTGGTCGAGTTCGATGACGAGCAGAGGGTGATCGGGCTGGAGGAGAAGCCTGCTGCGCCGAAGTCGCCCTATGCGGTTCCGGGTCTGTACTTCTACGACGAGCGGGTGGTCGAGCTGACGCGGACGCTTGAGCCGTCGGCGCGCGGCGAACTCGAGATCACCGACCTGAACCGCCTCTACCTGGCGGAGGGCACGCTCCAGGTCGAACTCCTCGGTCGCGGCGTCGCCTGGCTCGACACGGGGACGCACGAGGCGTTGCTTCAGGCCAGCAACTTCATCCAGGCGCTCGAGGAACGTCAGGGCCTGAAGGTCGCCTGCCTGGAGGAAGTGGCCTATCGCATGGGCTTCATCGAGGCGGACGAGCTGGCCCGGCTGGCGGAAACGACGAACGACGCCTATGGCCGGTACCTCAGCCTCGTTCTGGAGGAGGGACGTTGAGCGCGCCGCCAAGGGTGCATCGGACCGGATTGCCTGGTGTGCTGATCGTCGAACCTGCCGTTTACCGGGACGGCCGCGGTTTCTTCCTGGAGAGCCACAATTCGTCCACGTTCGCGGAGTCGGGTGTGGAGAGGCCGTGGGTTCAGGACAACCACTCCCGGTCAGGCCGCGCCACGCTGCGCGGCCTTCACCTTCAGTGTCGCCGCCAGCAGACGAAGCTCGTGCGCGTCACCCGGGGCGAAGTCTTCGACGTCGCCGTGGATGTCCGGCGCGGCTCTCCGTCGTTCCTGGGCTGGACCGGCTGCGTCCTGTCGGAGGACAACTTTCGCCAGCTCTACATTCCGCGCGGTTTCGCGCACGGCTTCTGCGTGATCAGCGAGAGCGCCGAGGTGCAGTACAAGTGCGACCACTACTACGACCGGGACGACGAACTCTCGATTGCCTGGGACGACCCCCAGATCGGGATCGACTGGCCGGTCGGGGAGCCGCTGCTCTCGGACCGGGACCGGGCGGCGCCGACCATCGCGGGATGTTTCGAGCAGTTGCCGACGTTCTCGTATTGAGTCGCGTGAGCACTGACGGCGCGGCGCAGATTGATCGCGGTCCAGCATGATGACGGCAGCACCGGAACTCATTGGGCTGGCGTCAGATCGGGACGGCCTGACTGTCGCCGACCACGAGCAGCTCGAGGCGCACGGCATTGGTGTCGAGGAGGCCCGGCGGCAACTGGCGTTTCTGCGCGATCCGCCGCCGAAGACCAGGCTCGTGCGTCCGGCCGTGGTCGGCGACGGCATCCTCCCTCTGCCTCGAGGCGCCGACGCCCTCCGCCTGGCCGACCAGGGGCGATCCGCTGCGAGGGCGGGCCGGCTGATCCGGTTCGTCCCGGCGTCGGGGGCAGCATCGCGGCTGTTCGCGGAGCTTCGGCGCGCCCAGGCAGGCGGCTTTGCCGCCACCGACCCGGTCCTGGCCCGTTTCGAGAAGGCCCGGCGCCACCTGCCGTTCGACTGCGGTCCGTCCGAGTTGCTGGACCGGTACGGCGACGCACCCAAGGCACTCATCCCGTTTCACAGGTACGCCGATGGCGAGCAGCGGACCGCGCTGGATGAGCACCTGGTGGAGGCGGCCGCGCTGCTGTGCGGCGGCGGCTCCGTGGCGGTGCACTTCTCGGTCGCTGTCCATCACCGGCCGGCCTTCGAGGCGCTCCTCGCCAACCGCCTGCCCGTACTCGAACGGCGGCTGGCCTGCCGATTCGACGTCTCGCTCTCCCACCAGTCGCCGGCGACGGACAGTGTCGCGGTCGACGCGGATGGGGGGCCGTTCCGGGTGGCGGATGTTCCCGAAGCGCCATTGCTGTTGCGCCCCGGTGGACACGGCGCACTGCTCGGCAACCTCCAGTCTCTGGCGGATCGGGGCTTCGAGTTGATCGCGGTGAAGAACATCGACAACGTGCAGCCCGAGCCGAGCCAGGGCGCGGCGGTTCGCGCCATGCGGATCCTGGCCGGGATGGCGCGGGCACTGGCGCGGCGTTCGGACCGGCCGGCCCGGGTCTGCGGCGTCGTTCCCGCGGTCGGCACGGCCGGCGGAGGCCCCTTCTGGGTTCAGGAAGCTGGTTGCGAAGTGCGGCTTCAGATCGTCGAGACCTCCCAGATCGACATCGAGGACGGTGAACAGGCGGCGATCCTGGCCCGGTCCACGCACTTCAATCCGGTGTTCCTGGTCTGCGCCGCGCGCGGGGCCGCCGGTGAGGCGTACCGGTTGGAGGACTACGTCGACCATGACGCCAGCTTCGTTGTTCGCAAGAGTCATGGCGGCCGGGAGCTGACCGCGCTGGAGCGTCCCGGTCTGTGGAACGGATCGATGGCCGGCTGGGATACGCAGTTCGTGGAGTTGCCGGTCGAGGTGTACACGCCGGTCAAGACCGTCTTCGATCTCGCCGGTACTGAGCACCAGTGTTAGGGAAGAGAGCTCTCGATGAGTGAAACCGAAGGTCGGGGCACCCTCCCGGCGGGGAGCGCTGCCGGCTCCGGGAAACCGGCCGGCGTCTCGAAGGCGCGGCTTGCGCTGCAGGGAGCGGTCATCGTCCTGATGGTCGCCGCCCTGCTGCTGTTCGGCCGCCGGGTCGCCGGCTACCTCCCCGAGTTCAGCGCCTGGGTGGACGGACTCGGTGTGTGGGGACCGGTCGTCTTCGTGGTCGGCTACGCCGTGGCGACCGTCGCCTTCATTCCGGGCTCGTTGCTCACGGTCGCCGGCGGTGCGATCTTCGGTCTGGCCGAAGGCACGGCGCTCGTGTTCGTCGGAGCGTGCCTGGGGGCGACCGGAGCCTTCATCGCGTCCAGGTACTTCTTCCGCGGAGCGATCGAGAAACGGGTCGCGGCGGAACCGCGCTTCGCCGCGATCGACCGGGCGGTGGGGCGCGAGGGGTTCAAGATCGTCCTGCTGTTGCGGCTGACTCCGATCGTCCCCTTCGTGTTGCTGAACTACGCGCTGGGGTTGACCCGGGTGAAGCTGGGGCACTACGCGGGCGCCTTCATCGGCATGCTCCCCGCGACCCTGCTGTACGTGTACTACGGCAAGGTGGTCGGCGATCTGGCTGAGATCGCTGCCGGCGTCGGCGACGAGCGGGGCTGGGGAACCCATGTGACCACGGGAGTCGGGCTGCTCGCCACGGTCGCGGTGATTGTGCTCGTCACCCGTATCGCGCGACGGGCGCTCAAGGAGGAGGTGGGAGAGTGAGCAGACCGGAGATGCTCGCGGAGGACCGGTACGATCAGGCGTTGAGCGCCTTGGTGGCGCCCGCCGACTGGACGAACCCGGAACCCGACGGCCGCTATCACGTGGTCGTGATCGGGGCGGGAACCGCCGGCCTCGTGACTGCGATCGCGAGCGCCGGTCTGGGTGCCCGCGTGGCTCTGGTCGAGCGCCGGCTCATGGGTGGCGACTGCCTGAACTTCGGCTGCGTCCCCTCGAAGGGCGTGATCGCAGCGGCGAGGCGATGGCAGGCCGGCCGCGCCGACCCCGGGTTCGGGGCGCCGGGGTCCGATCGCGCGGGCGACTTCGGTGCCGCGATGGAGCGCATGCGGCGGATCCGTGCTGCGATCAGCCAGGACGACGCGGCCGAGCGCTTTCGTGACGCCGGAGTCGATGTCTATCTGGGCGAGGGCAGATTCCTGTCCGATCGCGCCGTGTCGGTGACCGGCGCAGCCGGCGACAGGGAACTCCGCTTCCGCCGGGCCGTGATCGCCACCGGCGCGCGCCCCCAGGCGCCGCCGATTCCCGGACTCGACCGCTCTGACTACCTGACCAACGAGACGGTCTTCTCTCTGACCGATCGGCCCGAGCGAGTGGCCGTCATCGGCGCCGGCCCGATCGGCTGCGAGCTGTCCCAGGCGTTCGCGCGACTCGGCAGCCGGGTGACGACGTTCGACGTTCTGCCCGGCATCCTGCCGCGGGAGGACCCGGACGCCGCTGCTCTGGTCGAGCAATCTCTGCAGCGGGACGGGGTCGAGTTCGCCCTTGGTGCGCGGATCGAGGAAGTGTCTTCGTCGGCCGCGGGTGTCCGTCTGGTCTACAGGGACAGCGAAGGAGAGCGCCGGGAGACGGCGAGCGACGAACTGCTGGTCGCCGTCGGGCGGACGCCGAACGTCGAGAACCTGGGCCTCAAGGAGATCGGTGTCCGCTGCGACGCGGCCGGCATCGTGGTCGACGCGAAGCTGCGGACGACGAATCCCCGTATCTACGCCGCCGGCGATGTGACGCCGGCGCCCAAGTTCACTCACCTGGCGGACGCCCATGCCGGCGTCGTCGTCCAGAACGCGCTGTTCTTCCCGAGCGCCCGTGCCGACCGGCTGGTCGTGCCGCGGTGTACGTACACGTCGCCGGAGGTCGCGCACGTCGGGCTGGACCGCCAGGAGGCGGAGCGGCGTGGGATCGACGTCGACGTGATCGACGTGCAGCTCGAGGAGAACCATCGCGCCCTGCTCGATGGCGAAGAGGAGGGGTTTCTGCGGGTCCTGCTCCAGCGAGGCAGCGATCGCGTGCTGGGCGCAACGGTGGTGGCGGCTGGGGCCGGCGATCTGATCGCGCCGCTTACGCTGGCCGTGACGCATCGGTTGGGGCTCTCGAAGTTCACCTCGACGATCCTGCCGTATCCGACCCAGACGGAGGTGCTCAAGAGGGCCGCGAACCAATGGCGCAGGACGAGGCTCAGTCCTGCCGTCCAACGCGTGTTCGCCCGCTGGTTTCGCCTGACAGGCTGAGGAGCTGGCGAGCCGCCTAGCCCGCAAATTGCACCGATGT
>JAAXHG010000086.1 GCA_012270995.1 Vicinamibacteraceae bacterium
TGGCTGTCAGTCTTTCCATTGCATCAGCCCCCCTTGGACTGAAATGGTACACCCACGGTAAGACCACAATCAAGTCTCGGATTCGGGCGGATCGATCCGGACCGGCACGGACGCCGGAGGCGGGGTGGTTCCCCACTTTGTGCAGAAAACCCCGCATGTTTTCGACAGATTCGGACTGATACGGACCACCGATATCGTTATGGCAACGAGAACACGAACAGGTTGTTGCCGGCGCTTGGGCGGAGCTCGGGCGTCAGACGCAGGAACCGTGAAGACGTGCCGGACGTTCCGGTGCCGACCGCGACGTACTGGCGGCCGTCCACAGCGTAAGTCATCGGAAAGCCGGTGACGGACGAGCCGAGATTGATCTCCCACAGCACGGCGCCCGTCTCCTGGTCGAAGGCGCGGAAGCGGCCGTTCATGTCACCCCCGAACACGAGGCCGCCGCCGGTGGTGACCAGCGACGTCGTGGCCGCCCGCTGCTCGTGCTTCCAGAGCGTCGCGCCCGTCTCGGCGGAGATGGCCTGGACGACGCCCAGTTGATCGGTGCCCGGCGCGAGCTGGTCGCGTACCGCCAGCGCGTAGAGGGTGGACGTGATGCCGTCCCGGGTGGCCATCATCCGGGCGCAGGCGTTGCGCAGCGGCATGTACATCGCGTTCGTGAGCGGGCTGTAGGCCCCGGCCTCCCAATCCTTGCCGCCGACGAGGGTGGGGCAGGCGAGCACCTCCTGGCCCTCGGTCCGGAAGACGACCTCCGGGTTCTCCGAGACCGTGCCGGTGGCGCCGTCGATGCTGCTGATGACGTTCTGGGTGACCGTCGGCGTGGCCCACAGGAACTCGCCGGTGGCGCGGTCGAGCGTGTAGACGACGCCGGTCTTGCCCGGAACGCCGGTGAGCACCCGGCGCACCTCGCCGCGTTCGATGCGCGGGTTGATCCAGCTCACGGCCGACGGATCCGGCGCCACGGCGGTGTCGACCAGCAGCCGCTCGAACGGGTGGTCGAGATCCCAGTGATCGTTGAGGTGCTGGTAGTGCCAGCGGATCGCGCCGGTGTCGGCGTCGAGGGCGAGGGTCGAGTTGTGGTACAGGTGCCGGAGGTCGGCGCCGCCGAGCATGAACTTCGGGGCCGGCGAGGTGACCGACGTGCCGATGTACAGGAGGTTCAGGGCCGGGTCGTAGCTGGGTGCGGTCCAGGCCCCGACGTGCCGCCGCTGCTCGAAGGGGACGTTGCCCCACGTCTCGTCGCCGGGCTCGCCCGGCGCCGGGATGGTGCGCCGCCGCCACAGCTCCCTGCCGGTGGCCGCGTCGTGGGCCACGATGACGCACGCGTCGGGCCCGCCGAGCGGCGCGCAGCTCCGGCCCGACACGACCTTGCCGTTCGCGATGATCGGCCCCGAGGTCTGGTTGGCAGGGTTCTTCCGGTAGTCGAGGATGCGGGTTTCCCAGACCAGCTCGCCCGACGCCGCGTCGAGGGCGAAGACGTAGTCGTCCGTGCTGGTGTCGATGATGAGGTTGTCGTGGATGGCGATGTTGCGGTTGATGCCCACGAGGCTGGCGATCATGTAGTCGGCGGCGTCGTCGGGCACCTCCCGGCGGTGCTCCCAGATGAGATCGCCCGTCGCGGCGTCGAGTGCCTGGATGACGTCGTAGGGGTTCGGCGTGTACATGACGCCTTCGTAGACCAGCGGCGTTCCCTGCTGGCGTCCTTCGCCCCCGAGCGCGCGCGTCCAGACCAGCCGCAGGTCGCCGACGTTGTCGCGATTGATCTGCTCGAGCGGGCTGTAGCCCCAACAGCCCCTAACCGGCCGGCCAGCATCGTCCGTCGCCGTCCATGAAGGTCCGTAAAGTGCTGAATAATAGCTGATTACTACTGCGCTGCCGGGTCTTGACGGGTCTCGTTCCGTCCTGTAGAATGCCGCTGTTTCCGCCTTCTGATACGGGGAATATTGGTAGACCATGACGCTCACCGCCAGACCGCCCAAGACCAAGCCTCGCGGCCGGCATCCCCGGCATGCACTCTCCACCGCCTTCGTCCGTAACGTAGCACAGGCCGGCAGGTACTGCGATGGCGACGGCTTGTACCTGGAGGTCCAGCCGACCGGCACTCGCAGTTGGGTCCAGCGGCTCTCCATCCGCGGCCGGCGCCGCGAACTCGGTCTCGGCGGCTTCCCACTCGTCTCCCTCAAGGAGGCCCGCGCCCAGGCGTTCGCCAACCGCCGCCTCGCCCGCGCCGGAGGCGACCCCCTCGCCGAGAAGCACCGCCTCAAGAGCATGCCCACCTTCGCGGACGCGGCCGAACGGGTCTGGAACCAGATGCGGCAGGGCTGGCGCGACCAGCGGCACGCCCGCGACTGGCTGTCGAGCCTGACGCGCTTCGCCGTCCCGCACCTCGGCCACCTGCCGGTGGGCGAGGTCACCAGCGCCGATGTGGTCGAGACGCTGCGGCCGGTCTGGCACGCCCGGCCGTCGACGGCGCGGCGGGTCCGCCAGCGCATCGGCTCGGTCATGGAGTGGGCCGTGGCGATGGGCCACCGGGACGACAACCCGTGTGACCGCATCGGGCCGGCGCTCGGCCCGCAGGGCGACCTGGTGCAGCACATGCGAGCGTTGCCGCACCGCGAGGTCGCGGCGGCGGTCGAACGGATCCGGTCGTCGCGGGCGTGGACCGGGACGAGGCTGGCGTTCGAGTTCCTCGTCTTGACGGCGGGTCGGTCCGGCGAGGTGCGCGGGGCGCTGTGGGACGAGATGGACACGGAGGCCCACGTGTGGACCATCCCGGCCGAGCGGATGAAGATGAAGCGCGAGCACCGGGTCCCGCTGTCGCGGCGTGCTCTGGACATCCTCGACGCGGCGCGGACGCTTGACGGCGGCGGCAACGTGCTCGTGTTCCCGAGCATCGGCGGCAAGCGGTTGCACGACATGGCGCTGTCGGGGCTGCTGAAGAACCAGAAGATCGCCGCCGTGCCGCACGGATTCCGATCCAGCTTCCGCGATTGGGCGGCCGAGGAGACGGACCACCCGCGCGAGGTCGTCGAGGCGGCGCTGGCCCACGTCGTCGGCAACAAGGTGGAGGCGGCCTACGCAAGGTCGGACCTGTTCGAGCGGCGGCGGACGCTCATGGACGATTGGGCCGAGTACCTCGACGCCACACACCCTCAGCATCTCCCGACCGTGGAACCAGCGGAACACGAACTCGCCGGAACCGCAGCACCCTGACCACGCTGCACCCGATCCGATCCTGCCTCCCCGGTCGACCACACGACTCGCAACGAGCAAAGGCTGGAGGTCACGGGCATCAAGGACAGCGGTACGGATCCGAGCGGGGAAGGCACATCGAGCGGGATCGGCGACAACGAGGAGATCCGGGAGAGCGGCGACGAGGAATCCGGACGCGAAGAGAGGACGGATCGGGCGCACGGATAGAGGAGAACAGCGAGCGATCCAGAAACGACGGAAACTGGCTCCTGATCACAAGATAGTGGGCAGGAGCCAGCATACCCCGTGTGCTACACGGGCTGGCGGGGGGCATCGCCCCCTCGACCCCCGGACGGAGACACGGCCGCGCCGCGCCGGTTCCGACCCGCCGTCGATGCGCCCCCCCGCCGGGCCGCTCGCTCGGCAGGATCGACCGCGGGGCAAGCTCTGGCGTCCGGGAGCGCACGGTCAACCGCGGCCGTCAACCGCTTCGCGGTCCTCCGCTCCGCTCCGGCCTTCGGTGACTGCCGCGGCCGACCGTGCGGGAGCGCTCTTGCGGGCCAGCCCGAAAGGCTGGCCCGCCTTCATCACGAACAACCACATGCGCTGCACGCCCAACTCGACCGACGGCATGATGCTCCGGCCGCTGGCGAAACGCAGCGGATGCGAGCCGTACTGTAGGATGCCTTTGGGTTGTCGTTGCTTGTTCCGAGGTCGTTCACCTATCCGGCTCGAACACCAGTTCGGGCATGACCACCTCCCAGGCATCGCATCTCATGGCGTCGTGGTATTTCGGGTCCGACGCCTCCCGGCTCCAGCCCACGACCGCGAACACTTTCGCCGACCCGCACCATGACCCGCACGGCGGCCTGAACGACCCGGCGAGGCGTCCCACGGTTCGGCCGGCCCGGTCCAGCAACGTCCAACGTCCGTCCTTTCCGACCCGCACGTCCAGGGGATCGTCGATCGACAGTGCGGCGATGGCGCCGTGCGTTGGATCGCCGGCACGGCTGCGCCCGGCGAACCCCAGATCGACCTCCTGCAGGGTGGGCCGGACATGGCGATACTCCACCGGCTCCGGGCACGGGGGAAGCTCGGCAGGCTCGCGGCGGATCGTGGCGGGATGGTCAGCCAGTTCGGCAACGAAGCTCCGGGAGCCGTCGAGCCTCGCCAGCGTCAGCGTCCGCCGCGCTCGCGTCATCGCCACATAGTACAGCCGGCGCGGTGCGTCGGGATCCTCGTCGCGGCCGACGCGGTCCCAGCCGCCGTCCAGGACCGCCACGTGATCGAACTCCAGCCCCTTGGCGCGATGGGCGGTGAGCAGCAGCAGTCCCCGCTGGCGGCGGCGTATGTCCCGGCCCCACTCGGCCAGCCACTCGATGAAATGGTCCACGGGTGTCTCTCCGCCGCCGGTTTCCAGCGCATGTTCCCCCACCGCCTGCCGCAGCAGGTCGTGCCAGGGATCGGAGGGCCTCGCGTCGGCCCACCCGCGCAGGGACACGCCGTCGACGATCCGTGTTTCACGACCGCGCAGCCATTCGACGAACGCCCGAGTTTCCCGCAGGCGCCAGAAATTCGGAATGTCCTCGTTCGCCATCTGTACCGGGAGGTCATGCGCCTCGCAGAACGCCCGCACCGGAACCAGATACTCCCACTCGCGCGCGATGACCGCGCACCGCGACCAGTCCCATTCCTGCGCAAGCTTGGAGAGACGCAGCAGCTCCGCCATGACGGCGCGCGCCTGGCCGACCGGAGTGCTTCCGGCCGGCAGAATCTGCACCCGCCCGCGCGAAACCGGGTCCAGCGCCGCCCACTCTCCGCCCGACGGGTCCCTCTCGCGCGCGCGGTCGACACGGATGGGATGCCCAGCCTTCATGCGGTCCGCGCAGGTCCCGATCACCGCATTGGACGCCGCGACGATATGGGCCGTCGAACGGTAGTTGACGGTCAGGTAGATGGGTTTCGGCCCGTAGTCGGCCTCGAAGCGCCGGATGAACTCCACCGACGCCCCGTTGAAGGCATAGATGTTCTGGTCGTCGTCGCCGACGGCGAACAGTGTGAGCTTGCCCGCGTCGTCTTCCAGCGTCCGGCCGGCCAGCGCCGATATCAACTCGTACTGCTCCAGACCGACATCCTGGTATTCGTCGACGAGAATCCACCGGAAGCCCGCGAGCAGACGCTCGCGGCGCTCGTCCGCCTCTTCCGGCGACAATTCCTCGCCGCGCAGTAGCGCGACGGCACGGCGCATCACGTCCCTGAACGTCGCGTCGTCCGGGCGCTCCGACCGGCCCGTGAAGCTCTGGCCCGCCAGGCGCATGGCAAGCGCGTGGCAGGTGAGCACCGTCACGCCGCGCGCGTCGTCGCCGATCATCTCCGTGAGCCGCCGGCGGATATCGACGGCCGCATGACGGTTGTAGGCCAGCGCGAGGATACCTCGGGCGTTCTCCCGTCTGACGCGGACCAGCCAGGCGATGCGGTGCACCAGAACACGCGTCTTGCCCGAGCCGGGGCCTGCGAGGACCAGCACGTTCGTCCGTTCCCGCTCGTCGGCCACGATTCGCTGCTGGACCGGGTTCCCCAGGCTCTCGACGATGGCGCGCCAGGACACGGGCGTCGTTTGCCGGCCGATCTCCCGGTCCCGACCCGGCAGCCAGCGGGCGAGAAACTCCTCCTCCCCGAGCGCGAAGTAGTCCATGGCCAGACGTAGCGCCTCGCTCATGGCGGCGAGACCGCGCTCGGCGAACTCCACCATGACGTGGATCTGCAGCACCTGTCCCTTGTAGTGAAGCGCAAGGGGCTGGAAGTCCGCCCTGGAAAAGCCGCGCCGGTCCCGTTGCTCCAGCCGGATCGTCATGGCCGGGCGGAACACCGCCAGCCCCTTGTTGAGGCGGATCACCTCCAGCTCGTGGAGCCAGAGCAGGGCCCGGTCCAGCAGCCTCGCCGGGTTCCTCACCGTGCTCTTGAGTACCAGGTCGGACTCGATTGCCTGCAGGAGTTTCCCGAGCGTGGTCTCGACAAGGAGATCGGTGCCACGGCTGCCACGAGGCAGGCGGTCGAGCAGATGTTCGAGAAGGCGGCCCGCCCCCTCGCGGCGTATGCCGGCGGTCTTCTCCAGTGCGCCCCATTCGCGATGCAGCGTGACCCGCGCGGTCTCCGCATCCCGCTTGCGGACCGTGAGGCTGCCCGCGGCGCCATCGTCCTCGCCCCTTCCGTCGAAGGCGATGCCGCGGACGATCCGGAACAGCCGTTCCGGCAGTGGATCGGCCAGACGCTGGTCCCGCAGCACCTGGGCGGCGATACGCAGATGGAGTGACGAGCTGTCTCCCTTGCCGAGGTCGGGAGCGGCCTCCCGCATGTGGGCGATGAGAGCGGTCTCCAATGCGGCCGCCTCTTCGAGGCGTTTCCGCGACGAGCGGTCCACGCCGGTGTGGACGAACGCGGTCAGCGCAGTGTCGTTGTTGGCGATGCCGAACCGCTCCAGGTCGTACAGGGCGCCGCGCAAGCGTTCCGGACTCAGGCTCGAGATCCCCATCAGCTCGTCCGTGCTCACCCCCTGGTCGGCGCCCGCGCCGATCAGAGCTTCCGCGATCAGCAGGAGCTGCCTGCGATACGCCTCCGCGATCTCTGCGTCGGCGAGCCGCCGCTCGGCCTCGTCGACCGTACTCACCCGGAGCGAGGACGGGAACACCTGGACGACGTTCTCCTCGCGGGTGAGGAGTCGCGACTCCTCCAGCCAAGCGACGGCGGTACGCACCCGGGTGTCGTCGGTCGCAGAGTCGCGTTCGAATGCCTTCTCATCGTCCTCGCCGAGGATCTCGCCCGCGGTCGCCACCACGTCGCCGTCGAAGCGCTTCTTCCGGTCGAGATTGCGCAGGGCCCTCAGGATCCCGTGAATCTCCTCGCGGGTGAGACGCGAGCGCGCTGACATGCCGAACTGTCGTTCGACGTCGTCCGCCGCATAGAGAAGGACGCAACGCGCCGGATCGCGGTCGCGCCCGGCGCGACCGGCCTCCTGTAGGTAATTCTCCAGTGAGCCCGGTATGTCGGCGTGGACGACCAGCCGCACGTCCGGCTTGTCGATACCCATGCCGAAGGCGTTGGTGGCCGCGATCGCGCGCAACTCGCCGGCGATGAAGCGGCGCTGCACCTCCTTCCTCGTCTCCGGAGACAGGCCCGCGTGGAAACGGTCCACGGCGACCCCCTTCAACTGAAGGTACTCCGCGATGTCCTCGCTCTGCTGCCGCGTCGCGCAGTAGACGATCGCGCCGCCCGGCGCGTCGGGCTGCAGATGCGACGTCAGGATCTGAAGGATGTCCGAGAACTTCTCTCCTCCCGTGGTCGGGATCACCTCGAAGGCGAGATTGACTCGTTCCGCGCCGCCGTCGAACACGGCCAGTTCGATACCGAGCTCGTCCCGAAAATACCGGGCGATGTCCCCGACGACATCGGGTCTGGCGGTCGCGGTCAGGCACAGGACCGGGGGTATCGATCCGTCACCTGCCTTCTCGCGGATGAAACGCCCCACATAGCGGTAGTCGGGCCTGAAGTCGTGGCCCCAGCGCGACAGGCAGTGCGCCTCGTCCAGCACCCAAGCACCGATCGCGCGCTGGTCCAGGGCCCGCCGCAGGGAGCGCGAGCGCAACTGCTCCGGCGAGATCAGCAGGATGCCGGCGTCTCCCAACCGGATCCGGTCCAGCGCGTGGCTCCGCTCCGGCATCGACAGCAGCCCGTTGACGGTCACGCAGCAGCCGATACCGCGCTGCTCCAGCCCAGCCACCTGGTCCGCCATCAGCGCGACTAGGGGCGATATCACGACCGTCAACGCTCCGGTCTTGTCGTAGCGCGACAGTGCAGGGATCTGGTAGCAGAGCGACTTCCCCGTCCCGGTGGGCAAGATGCCCAGGCCATGTTTCCCCGCCATCGCCTCCTCGACGATGGCCTGCTGCATGGGCCTGCCGTCGGCATCCGCCGGTTCGGGACGATAACCGCCATAACCGAACCAGCGTTTCAGTTCCCTGCCCGCGTCATGCCGCTCCCGGCACCAGTCGCAGGCCGGATCGGTGCAGGCGGTGTCCCTGAGGCGGCGCACCAGTCGCCCGGCCTCCGGGAACTGGTGGCGCACCCAGGGCGGCATCACCGAGTTGCCGCCCGCGACGGAGAGCCATGCCAGGGCATAGGCCAGCGGCCAGCCGAGTTGGTCCGCTTCCGCAACGACCTCGCGGGCCCACGTCGCGCAGGCGGCATTCTCCAGCCGCCGGCCGATCGCCGCCCCAGCCTCCGTCTGCGACGGCCGCCCCGCCCTTCGAAGCTGGCAGAAGAGTACGTCCAGGGCGCAGTCCACGTCCCTGGGCTCGGGGGTGCACAGCCAGTGCCATGCGGCGAGCAGGTCCGGTGCGGCCTTCGCCAGCGCCTCGCACTCGTCGCCATAGAGCTTCAGCGCAATGCGGGAGTCGAGTTCGGGATCGTTCACCCGGCCGCGCTTGAGACCGCCGTCCTGGTAGTGCTTGACGAGACTGTGATAGGGGTTGCGGGGGAAGGCGAGCGGGCTGAGACGCAGCGTGTCGACGGCCGGGAGTCGCAGAAGCCGGAGGGCCGGTTTCGCCGCCGCCAGGTGGGGCAGGTCGAAGGCAATCAGGTTGTGTCCCAGCAGGAAGGACGCGCCTTCGGCGAAGTCGTCCAGCCTCTCCAGCGCGGAGGCCAGACCGCCGCCTGAATGCGTCAGACTGCGGCCGGTATCCGCCCGCACTGCCCCGAGGGCATGAATCCTGTCGTCCCTGCCGACCTCGATATCCAGGGAAACGCAGGGGCGGCCGCAAGATGTCGCGACCCGCGACGCGGCCCCGCCGGGGTCCGGCGGGGCGTCGGCGGCTCCGTTCCTCATGTGCCGGCCGGCTTGGGTTTCTGGAGTTGATCCAGTTTCGTGTACTTTGGGGGAAGATGCTCGCCGTTCGTCGCCAGGCAGCAGCCTCGACTACTCCTTCCAGGTGGCATGCCGTCACAGATGATGAGCCGTATATGGCTTCCTCGATACCGTGCGCTAGTCATGTGCTTCGGGATCGTGGCTGTTTCGACGAAATACTAACCGCGCATCCGGCCGCAGGCCATCGCCCCCAGCCGATCAGCCCCTCTGTGCCGGAGCGGTCGATACTCTCCCGGTTGTCGGCTTTGCGCCGACGGCGCCCGGCCTCATGGTGGGGGCCGGCGAGTGTACTCCAGGACGGGGGAAGTGTCTGCACCGCGGACTGTCCGCAGGTCCGCAGGTCCGCAGGGTAAGCGTTCGGTCCTGCCGGTATCCGGCGTTGCGGCTGGTCGGGCAAGCACCGTCGAACAGCGAGCCGATCCGGTCCGGGCGCCCTCCCTGCGCAGGGACATCGACCGGTGCTGGCCGTCGACAACGCCAGCGTCCGGTTGGCCCGCTCCCGTGTCCATACCGGCTTCACCGAACGGTTACTCCGCAGGCGTAGCTCACCGTTCACGGCCGTCGGATTCAGAACGAGGGATGCAACGAGGGGAACGACTACACGGAACAGCCGTAAATCACGATCTCACAAGACGTTACGTGAACACGGCATCGGAAGCCCCAGCCGTC